>NZ_JACYTY010000001.1:0-942054 GCF_014841445.1 Sphingomonas sp. CFBP 8765
CTAGGCCCACTCCCCAATCCCGTCAAACGCAAATTTCACTTTTATGGCAATTTTTGCGAACTGGCGGCTGCGGCGCTCCTATAACGCTCCCGTCCTGCTTCCCGCCCCTCCCGTTCGTGGGGTCGTCCGAATGCGCGGCCCGGTACTGCCGTACCAACGGTCTCATCGTATTCAGATGCTAAAGAGGAAAATACGAAAAAACCGGCGCACGCTGCTTGCGTACGCCGGTTCTGTCTTTCGCCAGCCCGACATCAGTCGGACAGGAATTACTTGCGGAGCGTGAGACCGCCACCGAAGCGCTTGTTGAAGCGAGCGACCTGGCCACCGGTGTCGAGCATCGTGCCACGACCGCCGGTCCACGCCGGATGCGCGAGCGGGTCGATTTCGAGCGTCATCACATCACCTTCCTTACCCCAGGTCGACCGGGTCTGGTACTTGGTACCATCGGTCATCTGGATCGTGATCATGTGATAGTCGGGATGCGTATCGGCCTTCATCGTATGTCTCCGGTATAAACGGCTGGTTCCGACCAGCCTAAAGCACGGCGGGCCCGTACACACAGCGGCGCCATGATGCAAGCGAGCCCCCGTTTCGCCGATCACACCTTTGGCGGATCGGCGATCATCGCGGTGAAATTCGCTTCTGCGACCAGCTGACCGTCGACCAGGGCGCGCCCTGCGAATTTACAGACGCTTGCGCGCTTCTGCACGAACGTCACGTCGAGCTGAAGCAGAACCCCGGGCTCGACCGGCTTGCGAAACTTCGCACCGTCGATCGCCATGAAATAGACGAGCTTTCCCGAACCCGCGAGACCGAGCGATTCGACCGCCAATATGCCGGCGGCTTGCGCCATCGCCTCGACGATCAGCACGCCGGGCATGATCGGCCTGCCGGGGAAATGCCCCTGAAAGAACTGCTCGTTCATCGACACCGCCTTGATGGCGCTGATCGATGTGTCGGGGACGAGATCCACGACACGATCAACCAGCAACATCGGATAGCGGTGGGGCAATGCCGCCATCACCCGGCCGATATCGAGCGGTCCGCTCGATCGACCGGGCGCGGCGTCAGCCACGTCGACGTTCACGTTATCCGTGCTCACCGACGAAGTTCTCAGCGGCCCTGCGGCGTCGTGCGCGCAGGCGTCGCGCGGGCGGGTGCCGCTGCAGCAGGTGCGGCTGCCCCACCCTGCTGGCCCTGCTGGTTCGGCTGCCAGCCGGCAGGCGGCGTGATGCCGACGGTCGGGACGAGACGGTCGAGCTCGGCCGTGATCGACGCCGTGATATCGGCAGCCGGCTGTGCGAACAATGCGGCATCGGGACGAAGCAGCAGGGTCACGTTCTTGGCGCGAACCGCATTGCTGACCGCATCGCCGAGCTTCGCCTGGATCTGTTCGATGACATATTGCTGGGCGCGCTGTGCCGGCTGGGTCAGACGCGCGAGTTCCTGGTTTGCCGCGGTCTCGCGTGCCTGGATCGCCTGAGCCTGGCTCTGGAGCGACGCCGCATTCGGGGTCGGCGCGCGCTGTGCGGTCTGGAAGGCGGTCACGAGCGGCTGGAGTTCGCGGGCGATCGCCTGGCGGCGGGTCTCGGCCTGGTCGAGCTGTGCCTTGTAGGTCGTCTCGATCTGGCCACGCGCGGTGGTCCAGGCCTTGGAGCCTGCGATCGCGCCCTGCGGGTCGGCGACCGCGATACCCGAAACCTGGGCCTGCGCCGGTGCGACGATCGCCGCCGGTGCGAGCACGGCTGCGGCGAGAAGAAGCGTCTTGAACGTCGTCATCAGAACTGTGTCCCTACGTTGAAAGTAATAAGCTTGGGGTCATCACCCGGCTGCGTCAGGATCGCCTTGGCAAGATCGATACGCAGCGGGCCGAACGGCGAATTCCAGTTCACGCCGATACCCACCGACAGACGCGGTCGCGGCGAATTGCCAAGGAAGGTCTCCTTGAACGGCGCGATCGCGCTGGTCGCAATGACATTGGCCTCGGCGCCTGCGCAGGCGCCGCCGAGCGTATCGGAATAGCCCGTCTGACACGTCGTCGCCCGCTGCGCCGTTTCGGTCGCGCCGGTCGGCGTGTAGGTGTTGAAATAGAGCTGGCGGCCTGCGCTGTCGAACAGCGGCGTGTTGATCGGCAACACGGTGACATTGCCGGCCGCGTCGACCGACGTTGGGAAGACCGCGGTTGGCAACGGCTTGGTGATGCCGAACAGGCTGCCGATCTGTGCATAGATGGTCGGCCGAAGCCCCAGTTCGCGCGCGCCAGAGCCCAGCGGAATCTCGATTTCGGCACGAGCCAGATAATAAGCCCGGCCGCCGAGCGCGTCGTCGACGATCTGATTGCGATCGGTCACTACCGTCTGCGTGCCATCGGCCGCAGTGACATATTGCTGGCGCAGGACCCGCGGACCGACGCCCCGAATGTCAAAGCCGCGGAATTGCGGCTCGCCGAGATAGAAGCGGTCGGTGATGCGGACGCGGTCGACACCCTCGCCACGGCTCTTCTCGAGCGAGTGGATATAGCCGCCCTCGGCGATGATCGAGCCGATAAAGCCGCTGCCGAGGTTCCAGAACTTCGATCCTTCGGCGCGCGTACGGATATACTTCACGTCGCCGCCCAGACCGGCAAAGTCCTGGCTGAACGAGAAGCGCTGCCCGGCGGTCGGGCGCAAACGGCTGTTCAGCGTATCGTAGATCAGCGAATAGCCGATCGACGACGTCCAGCGATTGCCGAGTGCCTCACAGAGGTAGCGCCCGGCCTTGAGCGGGTCGCAGACGCCGTTGGTGAAATAGGAGGCCTGATCGAGGCCGACCTCGTCATAGGACAGGCCGTAGCGGCCCGACAGCGACCAGAACTCGGTCAGCGGCACACCGGCACGGATCTGGAAGCCCGTCGAGACCTGTGAATAGGTCGTCTGGCGGTCGTTCCCGACATAGTTGAAAGAATTGTAATCGCGCCGGAATATGTCGCCACCGAGCGCGATGTTCTTGTCGAACAGATACGGCTCGGTGAAGCCAAGCTCGATCGACTTGGAATAGCTCGAATAGTTCACGCCGGCGCGCAGTTCCTGGCCCTTGCCGCGGAAATTGCGTTGCGTGATGTTCGCCTGGATGATGAACCGCTCGAGGCTCGAATAGCCCGCCGACAGCTGCAATTCGCCCGTCGAGCGCTCTTCCAGATTGGTTTCAAGGATCACGCGGTCAGGCGCGGAGCCTGGCGTCTGCTTGATTTCCATCTTGTCCTGGAAATAGCCGAGCGAGTTGATGCGATCCTGCGAGCGCTTCACCTGGAAGCTGTTGAACGCGTCGCCCTCCGCCAGGCGGATCTCGCGACGCACAACCTTGTCCTGCGTCTGCGAATTGCCGTTGATCTCGACCCGCTCGACATAGGTGCGCTTGGCTTCGGCGATGTTGAAGTTGATACCCATGGTCAGAGTATCGACGTCCTTCTGGAACTCCGGGTTCACCTCGGTGAACGCATAGCCGAAGAGGCCCGCGGTCTGGCTCAAATTGTCGACCGAATCCTCGACGAGCTTCGCGTTATACCACTCGCCCTTCTTGAGCGGCAGCGTCGAGGCGAGCTTCTTGTTGTCGAAGTCGCGGATCTGGCTGTCGACGGTGACGTCACCGAATTTGTAGCGCTTGCCCTCCTCCACCACGTACGTGATGATGAAGTCCTTCTTGTCCGGCGTCAGCTCGGCGACCGCGGACGTGACGCGGAAATCGGCATAGCCCTCGGTCAGGTAGAACTGGCGCAGCTTCTGCTGGTCGTAGCTCAGGCGATCCTGGTCATAGCTGGTCGCCGAGGACAGGAGGCGGAAGAGCCGCGCCTGCTTGGTCGCCATCTGGCCGCGGATCTTGTCGTCCGAGAACACCTCGTTGCCAAGAATGTTGATCTGGCGGACCTTGGACTTCGGGCCTTCGCTGATCTCGAACACGACGTCGACGCGGTTCTGGTCGAGATTGACCATCTTCGGATCGACGACCGCGGCAAAGCGGCCCTGCCGGCGATAGAGCTCGATGATCCGCGCGATGTCCTGTCGGACCGCGGTGCGCGTGAAGATCTGCCGCGGCGCGAGCTTGATCTCCTTGGTGATCTTGTCCGCCTTGAGCGCCTTGTTGCCCTCTAGGATCACGCGGTTGATGATCGGATTCTCGCGGATACGCAGGACGATATTGCCGTCCTCGACCCCGGCGATCGAATAATCCGCGAACAGGTCGCTTGCCTGCAGGTCCTTGAGCGCCTGATCGAGCGTCTCGGCCGTGTACGGAATGCCGACGCGGAGCTTGGTGTAGCTCAACACGGTCTCGGGCTCGATGCGCTGCGAGCCTTCGACACGCAAAGTCTTGATCAGAGTCTGGGATACAGGCGCCGCTACGGGCGTTGTAGGAGCAGATGCAGGGGAAGCCGCCTGTGCACGCGGCGGACCGGATCGTGCCTGAGCCGCGGGCGCGGCGCCGGTAGGCGCAACCTGTGCCCAGACCGGCACGCCGGACAGCATCGTACCTGCCAGGAGCAGGGCGCCGTTACGCGCCAAAGTGTAACCGTTGATTGCTGTCACCAAACCCACCCCAAGAAACTTGCATACGCAAGGGCGCGCCCGCCCTGCCCTAACCGCGTCAGCCGATCAAGCCGGCCAGATTCTTCCACAACCCGAAATTGCCGAGATCGTTGAAGGTCACGAGAAGCATCAATGCGAGGATCGCCGCAAGACCGCCGCGATACGCCCATTCCTGAACGTCGGGACCGACGGGCTTTCGCCGGACTGCCTCTATCGCATAAAATAGCAAATGTCCGCCATCAAGCATCGGCACTGGCAGCAGGTTGATGAACCCCAGATTGATGGACACCAGCGCAATCAGAAAGACATAGGCATCGAGGCCGAGCGACATCTGCTCGCCCGAGACCTTGGCGATACTGAGCGGTCCGCCGAGTTCCTTGACGGAGCGACGGCCCGAAATCACCTGGCCTAGCGTCTCGACCATCATCGAGACGATCTCGCCGGTCCGCTTCACCGCGACGGCCGGTGCTTCGAGCAAGCCGACGCGAACGACGATGGGTTTGCCACCGGCGATCCCGAGCCGGCCGATCCGATATTCATTCCCGAACCGGTCGCGCTGGAGCTCGGTACCGATCACGACATCGCGCGATACCAGTCGTCCATCACGCAGTACATCAATGCGAGTGCGTTCTCCCGCACGGATGCGGGCATAGCGTGCCATGTCGTCGAAGGTTTCGACCGAACGCCCGCCCAGCGCGGTGACCCGGTCGCCCTGTTGCAGACCGGCGAGTGCCGCCGCACTGCCCGAAACGGTGGCCCCGATCACCGGCGGCATCCGGACGTCGCCATAAGCGAGCGCGAATCCGGCGAGGATGACGATTGCGACGACGAAATTGACCACCGGACCTGCGGCAACGACAATCGCGCGCTGCCAAACCGGTTTCGACTGGAATGTCCGCTGACGTTCGTCGGCAGGCAAGGCGAGCCATTCGGCGGAAGGCTGGCTTGCCGGGGTCATGTCCCCGGCGAATTTCACATAACCGCCAAGCGGCAGCCAGCCGAATTTCCAGCGTGTGCCGCGACGATCGGTAAAGCCCGCGATCTCGCGTCCGAACCCGATCGCAAAGGCATCGGCCTTGATCCCGAATATCCGTCCAGCGAGATAATGGCCCATCTCGTGAACAAACACGAGCGGTCCGATGCCGAGCATAAAGGACAGGATCGTCAGCAGGATACCGGGCGTTTCGATCAAACCACGCAATCCTTCACACGCTCGCTCGCAAGGCGCCGCGCCTCGGCGTCGATGGCCAGAACGGCATCGACGCTATCCGGTGCGGCCGGATCGTAGCGTATCAGCGTATCCTCCACGATTGCGGCAATTTCGAGGAAGCCGATCCGGCGGTTGAGAAAGGCGTCGACCGCGACCTCGTTCGCCGCGTTGAGGATCGCCGGGCGCCCCCCGCCCGCGTCCAGTGCTTCGCGGGCCAGCCGCAGTGCGGGAAACCGGACCGGATCGGGCGCCGCAAAATCGAGTCGGCCGATGCCGACGAGATCGAGCGGCGCCATCGGTGTCGCCATCCGGTCGGGCCAGGCCAGGGTATGTGCGATCGGCGTGCGCATGTCAGGCGGGCCGAGCTGCGCGAGAACCGAGCCATCGACATAGTCGACCAGGCTGTGAATCACCGACTGCGCATGGATGACGATCTCGATCCGGTCGGGAGCGATCGGGAACAGCCGGGCGGCCTCGATCAGTTCGAGCCCCTTGTTCATCATCGTCGCCGAATCGACCGATATCTTCGCGCCCATCGACCAGTTGGGATGCTTGACAGCCTGTTCGAGCGTCACGCCGCGCATCTTATCGGTCGTCCAGTCGCGAAAGGGCCCGCCGCTGCACGTCAGGATGATCCGCCTTATGCCTTCGGGCCGCGCGGCATCAAAGCACTGAAAAATCGCGTTATGCTCGGAATCCGCCGGAAGCAGGGTCGCCCCGGACCGCGCCGCCGCACGAAGAATGACGTCGCCCGCGGAGACCAGCGGTTCCTTGTTCGCGATGACGACCGTGCCGCCCTGCTCGATGGCCGCCAGGACGGGCTTGAGGCCCGCACAGCCGACGATCGCGCCCATCGTCCAGTCGGCGCCCGATGCGGCGGCCTCGGCGATCGCGTCAGGGCCGCCGCCGGCCCGGACACCGGTGCCCGCCAGCGCCGTCCGCAACTCTGGCAGGCATTGCTCGTCGGCAACCACCGCGAATTCGGCGCGGGTCCGGATCGCGGCCGCGGCGAGCCGCGCGACGTCACAATTTGCGGTCAGCGCGACGACGCGAAAACGATCGGGCTCGCGTTCGACGAGATCAAGCGTCGACGTACCGACCGACCCGGTCGCACCGAGAATCGTGACGCTTTTCATGAGTATAAGCTCGGCAACATGATGAGTAACGCCGCGACCGGGGCGACCGGGACAAGCCCGTCGAGACGGTCCATCACGCCGCCATGACCGGGCAGCGTATTGCCGCTGTCCTTGACGCCTGCGACGCGCTTCAACCAGCTTTCGTACAGGTCCCCCATCTGCGCCAGCGCCGCGAGAAACGGCGTGGCGAGCGCAAGGTGGAACGGCAGCGCATATTCGACGTGGAGGATCGCGGCGACGATGCCCGCGAGCGCCACGCCGCCAATCAGGCCCGACCAAGTCTTGTTCGGACTGATCACGGGTGCAAGCTTGGGTCCGCCGAGCGACCGCCCGGTGAAGAACGCGCCGATATCGCACGCCCAGACCAGCGACAGCGCCCAGAGGGTCAGAAGCACGCCGTCCTCCTGACGCCGGATGATCATCAGCGCGAGCACGGGCAGCCCGCAATAGATGATTCCGAGCGCCAGCGGAGGCCTACGCGTGGTGATGACGACGAAGAACGCCGCCCCGGCAAGCAGGCCCAGCGTGAAGAAATCGTGCACGACGAGGATCAGCGAGGCCGGCGCCATCAGCGCGAGCGGCACGGACAACGCGAACTGCGTCATGCGCCTGGTTTTCGCGTCGGCCCCCTGCAGCATCGCCCATTCGGCCATCATGAACAGCGCGGCCACCACGCCCAACAGCCAGAAAGCAATGCCGCCCAGCGTCAGGGCGATGCTCGCGACGACGATCATGCCGACGCTCGCGATCATCCGGAGCTTGAGGTTGGATGGTGTGCGAAGCGCCTGATCGGGGGCCCGTTCGGGATCGGTAAGCGTCACAGCCCACCATAGCGGCGTTGCCGCACGCCAAAGGCCGCAACGGCCTCGGCGAGCGCGTCGCCGTCGAAATCGGGCCAGAGCGTGTCGACGAACAGCAGTTCGGCATAGGCCGCCTGCCACAACAGGAAATTCGACAGGCGTTGTTCGCCCGAGGTGCGGATCATCAGGTCCAGCGGGGGAAGATCACGCGTGTCGAGTTCGCCCTCGACCATCGCCGCGTCGATGCTTGCCGGATCCAGCACCCCGTCGCGCGCGCGTTCCGCCAGGCGGCGGGCGGCGAGCACGAGTTCGGCATGGGCGCCATAGTTGAGTGCGATCGCGAGCAGCGGACCCGTATTGGCCGCGGTCCGCGCAATCGCATCATCGACCATCGCGACCAGATCGGGCGAGAAGGCGTGGTAGTCGCCGATGACGCACAAACGGACATTCTCGCGCGTCAGTTCGTCGAGATCGCTGCGGATGAAATGCCGCAGCAACCCCATGAGATCGCTGACCTCTTCCGCGGGGCGGCGCCAGTTCTCGGAGGAGAACGCATAAAGCGTGAGCGCCTCGATCCCCATCGCCCGCGCCGCGCGGGTGACATTGCGCACCGCGTCGACGCCCGCCTTGTGGCCGGCAAAGCGGGGGAGGAAGCGCTTCTTCGCCCACCGCCCATTGCCGTCCATGATGATCGCGACATGACGCGGCACCGCGCCGCCCCCAGGAACGGCGACGAGCGACGCAGCCTGGGAGGCTCCGGCCGAAGCAGCGCCAAGCGGCCTCACTTGCCCAGGATTTCCTTTTCCTTGGCGCCCGCGGTCGCGTCGAGATCGGCGATCGTGCTGTCGGTGAGCTTCTGCACCTCGACTTCGTGACGCTTGCGCTCGTCCTCGCCGAACACGCCCTTCTTCTCGTCGACCTTCAGCGAATCCATCCCGTCGCGACGGACGTTACGGACCGCAATGCGGGCCTTTTCAGCATATTGGCCGGCGAGCTTGGCGAGTTCCTTGCGACGCTCCTCGGTCAGATCGGGAATCGGCAGACGCAGCGTCTGACCGTCGACGATCGGGTTGAGACCCAGCCCGGCGGAGCGGATCGCCTTGTCGGTCGGGCCGACATTCGACTTGTCCCAGACCTGCACCGACAGCATCCGCGGCTCGGGCGCCGACACGGTCGCGACCTGGTTGAGCGGCATCGATGAGCCGTAGACCGTGACCATCACCGGATCGAGCAGCGCGGTCGACGCGCGGCCGGTGCGAAGCCCGGCCAGATCGTGCTTCAGCGCTTCGACGGCACCCGCCATGCGGCGTTCCAGGTCGCTCTTGTCATACGCTGCCATCTTAACTCTCCTGCTCGTTCTGGACGATCGTCGACACGCCATCACCCGCCAGCACCGCGGCAAGATTGCCGGGTTCGCGGATGTTGAAGACGACGATCGGGATATCATTGTCGCGGCACAAAGCGATCGCGCTCGCGTCCATGACCTTGAGGTCCTCGGACAGCACCGTGCTGTACGAGATCGTCTCGTAGCGCGTTGCGTCCGGGTCCTTTTTCGGATCGGCGCTGTAGACGCCGTCGACCGACGTGCCCTTGAACAGCGCGTCGCACTTCATTTCGGCAGCACGCAGCGCGGCGCCCGAATCGGTGGTGAAATAGGGGCTGCCGACACCGGCCGCGAAGATCACGACGCGGCCCTTTTCGAGGTGCCGTTCGGCGCGACGCCGGATGAAGGGTTCGCAGACGCTCGCCATCGGGATCGCCGACTGGACGCGCGTGTCGATGCCGATCTGCTCGAGCGCGTTCTGCACCGCGAGCGCGTTCATCACGGTCGCGAGCATACCCATATAATCGGCGGTCGCGCGCTCGAAGCCCTTGGCGGCGGCGGCGAGGCCACGGAAGATGTTGCCACCCCCGACGACGATGCAGATCTCATAGCCCTTGGCGCGGACGTCGGCGATCTCGCCGGCGACGCGTGCAGTGACGGTGGGATCGATCGAAAGACCGGCGGGTCCCATCAGGACTTCGCCCGACAGTTTGAGCAAAATGCGTTTGAAGCGCGGAGGCGTCATAAATCTCGAATTGTGATTGGCGGGGCGGCGCGGACCTTAGGCGGCGAGGCCGGGGATGTGAAGCGCTGCGACGTGCCTGTGTGGACTCTGAGCGGTCAGGAGACGGAAAATCGTCGACCGCAGGAGGGCGCGCGAGGGGAAATGCCGTCATTTCCGCGGAGATGGAGGGGCTGGCGTCGCGAGCGACACCGACCGCCTAGGGTCTGGATCCCCGCCTGCGCGGGGATCACGGAGTAGCGCACGGCTACTCCGTGATCTTTCTCCCCTCGGGGAGACGGTAGACCAGCGGAGCCGGATGAGGGGCGTGAGGTTCGAGACCTCGCCACTCCCCTCACCCTTCCCACGGCCGAGTGGCCGTGGGCCCCTTCCCTCTCCCCGGACGGGAGAGGGAGGGCGTTGTTACGCCTGGGGGACGCCCGAGGCGGCAGCGACTTCGGCGGCGAAGTCGGACTGCTCCTTCTCGATGCCTTCGCCGAGCTGGAAGCGGACATAGTCCACCAGCTTGATCTCGGCGCCCGCGTCCTTGCCGGCCTTGGCGACGACGTCCGAGATCTTGGTCTTGCCGTCCATCACGAACAGCTGGCTGACCAGGGCGTGCTCCTTGCGGTACTTGGCGATGCCGCCTTCGACCATCTTTGCAATGATATCAGCAGGCTTGCCCGAATCGGCGGCCTTTTCGGTCGCGATCGCGCGCTCACGCTCGATCTCGGCTTCGTCGAGATCGGCCTCGTTCAGCGCCTTCGGGAACGCCGCTGCGATGTGCATCGCGAGCTGCTTGCCGAGCGTCTGGAGCACCTCGTCCGACGCCTCCGACTCGAGCGCGACGAGCACGCCGATCTTGCCGAGGCCCGGCGATGCCGCGTTGTGAATGTACGGAACGACCGCACCCTTGCTGACTTCGAGCGTGCGCGAACGGCGCAGCGACTGGTTCTCGCCGATCGTCGCGACGTTGTTCGTCAGGACTTCCTCGACGGTCTTGCCCGATGGCATCGCCTGCGTCTTGAGCGAGTCGATGTCACCGCCGGTGGCGAGCGCGATCTGCGTCACGTCACGGACAAACGACTGGAACTGATCGTTCTTTGCGACGAAATCGGTTTCCGAGTTGACCTCGACCGCAGCACCCTTGGTGCCCGAAACGGCGACGCCGACCAGACCCTCGGCCGCGGTGCGGCTGGACTTCTTGGCGGCGGCGGCGAGACCCTTGGTCCGCAGCCAGTCCATCGCCTGCTCCATGTCGCCGGCATTCTCGCTGAGCGCCTTCTTGCAGTCCATCATGCCCGCGCCGCTCTTTTCGCGCAGATCCTTGACCATTGCTGCCGTGATATCAGCCATGTCCGTAAATCCTCTTTAGTCTGAATGTAGTTGCGGGCGAGGTAAGGCCAGATGCCCTACCCCGCCCGCATGACGGTTCGGCGACGACGCTTATGCGTCGATCTGGCGCTCACCCTCGGCCGCGAACTCTGCGGCGGTCTCGGCGTTCGCCGCAACCTGCGTCGTGTCGGCGGTCGGCTCGACGGTCGGCTCGGCGATCGCCTCTTCCTTCGGCGGCTCGACCATCGCACCGATGTCGGCACCGGTCCGGCGCTGCTGCTCCTGGCCACCACGAGTCGCTGCGATTGCAATGGCTTCGCAGTAGAGGCGGATGGCGCGCGCGGCGTCGTCGTTCGCGGGCACCGGGAAGGCGATGCCGTCCGGCGAGACGTTCGAATCGAGGATCGCGACGACGGGAATACCCAGCGTGTTGGCTTCCTTGATCGCCAGCTCTTCCTTGTTCGCGTCGATCACGAACATCACGTCGGGAATGCCGCCCATGTCGCGGATGCCGCCGAGCGAAAGCTCGAGCTTGTCCTTCTCGCGGGTGAGCTGGAGCACTTCCTTCTTGGTCAGGCCGACGGTGTCACCCGACAGCATTTCCTCGAGCGTCTTCAGACGCTTGATCGAACCCGAGATGGTCTTCCAGTTGGTGAGCATGCCGCCCAGCCAGCGATGGTTGACGAAGTGCTGACCTGCGCGACGTGCGGCGTCGGCGACGGGCTCCTGCGCCTGGCGCTTGGTGCCGACGAACAGGACCTTGCCACCGCCGGCGACGGCCGACGAGACGAATTCGAGCGCGCGCGCGAAGAGCGGCACGGTCTGCGAGAGGTCGAGGATGTGGACGCCGTTGCGGTCACCGAAGATGTAAGGCTTCATCTTGGGGTTCCAGCGATGCGTCTGGTGACCAAAATGTGCGCCCGTTTCAATGAGCTGCTGCATCGAGACGACTGGTGCCGCCATAGGATATGTCCTTCCGGTTGTGCCTCTGGGAAGCGGATGACGTGCCGGCCGAATGACCGAAACGCACCGGGCTATGATGCCTCCCATGCGGGGTTAGAGGCGCGGCCCTTAGCCGGGGACCGCGCCAAATGCAACGGCTTACGTCCGACTTGACAAAAGAACGCAATAAGAACATAACGGGGTCAGAACAGAACAGAGGTTCGACTCGGCGTAGAATCACCCCGGAACGGCGGTGATCCAAATGCGACGAACGGAACGATGTTTTCGACCGGGTGTTGCGAACCTTAACACAATGTTCGCATTTGCAGGGAAGGCGAGCGGGAAGATGAGCGGGATGATGATAGTGAGCTTCATGGTGTTCTCGGGGTCGTTCGCAGTCGCGACCGCGGTGATCCTGACGTCGATCGCACCGCAATGGTCGCGCATCGTCAGCCTGGCATCGGGCAATGTCGAGCCGGCCTTCGCCCCGTTGCAGACGCTAGCGCGCGCCGAGCGCCGCATCGCGGTCCGCCGCTGGTCTTCGACCGGCATGCCGCAGCCGTCGCAGCGCTGGAATGCCGCCGCCTGAACTTTGGCGGTTTGACCTGGGCGCCTGATCGACAGGCGCCTTTACTGATCCACGGGCGTGGCCGGCTTGTGGATTACATGGGGATCGAACTTTCCGGGTCTGCCCCGGGCCGGCGGGCCCGGGGCTCGATAGGCCGGATCAGAGACCCGGTTTGGCGGACGTCTCGCCGCTACGGACGCCGGCGCGCTGGCGGCGGACCCGGGCATAGCTGGCGATGCTGAACGGCATCGAGACGATATAGAGAAGGCAGATGACGCTGAGCGTGTGCCAGGGGGCGCTGACGAGCGCGGCACCGAGCAGGACGACGAGCGCGATCGCCTCGAACCGGACGTTACGACGCAGCTTGAGCGAACTCCACGACCAGGTCGCGATACTCGACACCATCAGCAGCGCGACGAACGCGATCCAGGGTGCGACGATATAGGGCGAGGCGAAGAACGGTTCGTCGGTCCAGAACCAGAAGAACATCGGCATGAGCGCGAGCCCTGCCCCGGCCGGCGCGGGCACACCGGTCAGGAAGCCCGCGGATTTGTGCGGCTGATGGCTCTCGTCGATCTTGGCGTTGAAGCGCGCGAGGCGGAGCGCGCAGAACACGGCGAAGATCAGCGCGCAGATCCAGCCCATTCGGGGCAGCGCGGCGAGCGACCAGAGATAGACGATCAGTGCAGGCGCGACGCCGAAGGAGATCGCATCGGACAGCGAATCGAGTTCTGCGCCGAACCGGCTCTCGCCGTGGAGCATGCGCGCGATCCGGCCGTCGAGCCCGTCGAGCACACCCGCGACCATGATCATCGCGACCGCGCTTTCCCATTGGCCGCCGATCGCGAACCGGACGCCGCTGAGACCCGAACACAGGGCAAGTGCGGTGACCGCATTGGGTGCGACCGCGCGGAGCGGCAGGCCGCGGCGCGGCCGGCGCGCCCGCATCGCACGTCCCGCCGCCTGCGACTCGTCCGCGCGGCTGACGGATCCGTAAGACGTCCCGTCCCGATCGTTCACCGGACCATCATTCAAAGGACCATCATGCTCTGGTCGATCATTCGAAGGACCATCGATCGCAGGACCATCGATCACTGGGCAATGCCGCCGACGGGCACGCCGCCGACACGGCCGAGCACGGTCTCGCCGGCGATGCTGCGCTGGCCGAGACAGACCTGGGGGACGACATGATCGGGGAGATAGACGTCGACGCGGCTGCCGAATCGGATGAGCCCGATCCGCTGGCCGACCGCGACCATGTCGCCCGCCTTGACGAAGCCCAGGATGCGACGCGCGACGAGCCCGGCGATCTGGGTGAAGCCGATCCGCATGCCGTTGCGATCCTCGACCACGAAATGCTGGCGCTCATTTTCCTCGGACGCCTTGTCGAGATCGGCGTTGAGGAACTTGCCCGAGATATAGACGACCTGGCGGATCGTGCCCGCGATCGGCGTGCGGTTGATGTGCACGTCGAACACCGACATGAAGATCGACACGCGCACCAGCGGTGCATCGCCGAGACCATTCTCGCCGGCGAGTTCGCGCGGGATGGGGACGCGCTGGATCATCGTGATCAGCCCGTCGGCGGGGGCGACGATCAGCCCCTCGCCCTGCGGCGTGGTGCGAACGGGGTCACGGAAAAAGGTCGCGACCCAGATCACGACGCCGACCATCGGCCAGAACAGCACATGGCTGAGCATCGTCAGCAGCAATGTGATGCCGGTCGCGATGGCGACGTATTTATAGCCTTCCGGATGGACTGCGGGAAATCGCCATTTGACCGTGGAGGTCGTGACGGGCGGCTTGTCGAGCGATGCCATAGCGTGCGGGTCTATCCGTGCCGGACGCGCGATACAACGATGAACAGCCTTTTCGCGACAGGACCGGGGGTTGCGCGAGGTTGCTCGAGGTTGCTTCGCGCGACATTCGGCAGTCGATCGGGGCGCGCCCGACGGTTGATCGGCGGGGCCGGCTCCCCTAGACGCTCCCCCAACCCCCTCCCCCGAAGGACGATATATGGCGAAGATCAAGGTTAAGAATCCGATCGTGGAGATCGACGGCGACGAGATGACCCGGATCATCTGGGAATGGATCCGCGAGCGCCTGATCAAGCCGTATCTCGACATCCAGCTCGATTATTACGATCTCGGCGTCGAGCATCGCGACGCGACCGACGACCAGGTGACCATCGACAGCGCGCTCGCCACGCAGAAGCACGGCGTCGCGGTCAAGTGCGCGACGATCACGCCCGACGAGCAGCGCGTGACCGAATTCGGCCTGAAGAAGATGTGGAAGTCGCCCAACGGCACGATCCGCAACATCCTGGGCGGGACGATCTTCCGCGAGCCGATCGTGATCAAGAACGTCCCCCGCCTGATCCCGGGCTGGACCCACCCGATCGTCGTCGGCCGCCATGCGTTCGGCGACCAGTATCGCGCGACCGATTTCCTCGTCCCCGGCCCGGGCAAGCTGCGCCTGGTGTTCGAAGGCGATGACGGCGCGACGATCGACCGCGAAGTGTTCCAGTTCCCGTCGGCGGGCGTCGCGATGGCGATGTACAATCTCGACGACTCGATCCGCGACTTCGCGCGCGCGTCGATGCATTACGGCCTGAACCTGAAATGGCCGGTGTATCTGTCGACCAAGAACACGATCCTGAAGGCCTATGACGGCCGCTTCAAGGACCTCTTCGCAGAGGTTTTCGAGAGCGAATTCAAGGACAAGTTCAAGGAAGCGGGCATCGTCTACGAGCATCGCCTGATCGACGACATGGTCGCGTCGGCGCTGAAGTGGAACGGCGAGTTCGTGTGGGCGTGCAAGAACTATGACGGCGACGTCCAGTCGGACCAGGTCGCACAGGGCTTCGGCTCGCTGGGCCTGATGACCTCGATCCTGCTGACCCCGGACGGCAAGACCGTCGAGGCCGAAGCCGCGCACGGCACGGTCACGCGTCACTTCCGCATGCACGAGCAGGGCAAGGCGACCTCGACCAACCCGATCGCGTCGATCTTCGCCTGGACCGGTGGCCTGAAGTATCGCGGCAAGTTCGACGACACGCCCGACGTGACGAAGTTCGCCGAGACGCTCGAGCGCGTCTGCGTCCAGACGGTCGAGAACGGCCACATGACCAAGGATCTCGCGATCCTGATCGGGCCGGACCAGCCCTGGATGACGACCGAGCAGTTCTTCGAGCAGGTCCGCTCGAACCTCGAAGCCGAAATGGCCAACTGGGCGTGACGGACGGCCCCTCCCGGAAACGGGAGGGGCCTTTTTTTGGGTGCGGGTTGCGGTGTCGGCCTTCCGTGACGCCGCGCGCTCGCGGCTCTGCGAGGCTCGGCCGGCCCGGCGTCCAGGGCCCTCCCGGCTCTCCGACTCCCCTGCTTTAGCTTTCCGGTCCTGGCCCTCTCCGCCGTCAGCCTGACGGAAGTCAGGACCCAGGGTTACGCGCGCCGCGCTGCTTGGCTCTGGATCCTGACTTTCGTCAGGATGACGGTTGGGGGACGAGGCGTGGGTTTTTGCCCAGTAGCGGGGCTCGGCTTTGCGCAGCTTCGGTTTGCGCTGGTCAATCGCTGCCTGCTCCCGCCCCGCCCCGCCCTGTGCCCCGCCGCCGCCGTCATCCTGACGGAAGTCAGGATCCAGGGTTACGGGCGGTGCGCTGTTTGGCTCTGAGTCCTGACTTTCGTCAGGATGACGGGTGGAGGTGGGTGTCGGTGTTCGATGCCCGGCATTACTCGGAACGGCATTGCGCTGCCCGGCTCGGCTCGGCTCGGCCCGCCTCAGCCTAGCCCGGCTCGCCCCCCCGCGCCCGCCGCTCCCAGGAGCACGAACCGCGCGGCGGTGGGGCGGTATTATTCCCTGACGAATCGGGGAGGCGTCGCCTAAGGTCGGGGGATGGCATTACGGCTCGACAATCAGGGTTTCAGCGACACACTCGTCATTCTAGGGGCGGCGGGGCTGGTGATTCCGGCGTTTGCGCGCTTCAGGGTCAGTCCGGTGATCGGGTTCATCCTGGTCGGGCTGCTGGTCGGGCCGGCGGGGCTGGGTTCGCTCACCGGGGCGGTGCCTTGGCTTTATTACCTGACGATCTCCAACCCCGAGGCGATCGAGCCGTTCGCCGAGTTCGGGATCATCCTGCTGCTGTTCTCGATCGGGCTCGAATTGTCCTTCCGACGGCTCTGGTCGATGAAGCGGCTGGTGTTCGGGACCGGGGCGGCCGAGCTGATCGGGTCGGCGATGATCATCGCGGTCGCGCTGCATTTCATCGGGCAAGGCTGGGCGGGGGCGATCGGGCTGGGCTTTGCGCTGGCGCTGTCGTCGACCGCGCTGGTGCTGCCGCTGGTCGGGACGACCGGCGCGGTCGGGCGCGGGGCGTTCGCGATGCTGCTGTTCGAGGATCTGGCGCTGGTGCCGCTGATCTTCGTGCTGGGGGCGCTCGCCCCGACCGCGACCGCGGACGGGTGGAGCAACCTGGCGGGCGTGGCGCTCCGCGGCGCGGCCACGGTGGTGGCGATGTATGTCGGCGGGCGGCTGATCCTGCCGCGGCTGTTCGGGCAAGCGGCGCGGACCAAGAGCCCCGAGCTGTTCCTGGCGGCGTCGCTGCTGGTGGTGATCGTCGCAAGCGTGGCGACGACCGCGGCGGGGCTGTCGCCGATCGTCGGCGCGCTGCTCGCCGGGCTGCTGATCGCGGAGACCGAATATCACAGCGAGGTCGAGGTGATCACCGCGCCGTTCAAGGGGCTGGCGCTGGGCGTGTTCCTGATCACGGTGGGGATGAGCCTGGACCTGCGGCTGATCGCGCAGAACTGGCCGTCGCTGCTGCTTGCGGTGACGGGGGTGGTGGCGACCAAGGCGGTCGTGACGTTCCTGTTCCTGCGCGTCGCCAATTCGCGGCGCGGGGTGGCGGCGGAGACCGGGCTGCTGATGGGCAGCCCGTCCGAGACGACGCTGATCGTGCTGGCGACCGCGGCGCAGGCGCAGCTGATCCTGCCGTCGACCGCGAGCTTCTGGCAGACGGTGACCGCGATCGGGCTGACGATCACGCCGCTGCTCGCCAAGCTCGGGCGTACCGTGTCGCGTCAGCTGGAAAGCCGGTCGACCGCGGATACGGGCGATATCGAGATCGACGAGGAGGGTCCGGGGACGGTGGTGATCGGCTTCGGCCGGGTCGGGCGGATGGTCGCGGACATGCTCGCGGTGCACGGTCAGCGCTATGTCGCGGTCGAGGCGGATATCGATTCGGTCGAGGCCGCGCGGGCGCAGGGGCATCCGGTGCTGTTCGGCGACGTGGCGCGGCTCGAGCTGGTCGACCGGCTGAAGCTGGATACCGCCAAGGCGCTGATCCTGACGATGGACGACCCGGTGCTGACGGTGCGGCTGGCGCGGCGGGTGCGGTTGCTGGCGCCCAATTTGCCGATCGTCGCGCGCGCGCGCGACACCGCGCATGCCGCCGAGCTGTACCGTGCAGGCGTGACCGATGCGGTGCCGGAGACCTTGGAGAGCTCGCTGCAGCTGGCGGAGGCAGTGCTGGTCGACCTGGGCGTCGCGATGGGGCCGGTGATCGCGTCGATCCACGAGAAGCGCGACGAGCTGCGGCAGGAGATCAAGGCGGCGGCGGACATGCTGGTCGAGCCGCGGGTCCGCAAGGCCAAGCGGACGCCGCGGAAGGTTTAAGGGGGCGTCAGGCGTCGGTGAGGGTGAAGTCCCTGAACCGTTTGCGCAGCGCGGTTTTCAGGAGTTTTCCCGTCGCGGTGTGGGGCAGTTCGTCGACGAACACGATCGCGTCGGGGAGCCACCATTTGGCGACGTGCCGGGCCAGGTGATCGCGGATCGCGGTGTCGGTGACGGTGCTGCCGGGTTTGCGGACGACGATCAGCAATGGCCTCTCGTCCCATTTGGGGTGGTGGATGCCGATCGCCGCGGCCTCCGCGACGCCGGGGCAGCCGATCGCGGCGTTTTCGAGATCGACCGAGCTGATCCATTCGCCCCCCGACTTGATGACGTCCTTCGACCGGTCGGTGATCTGCATCGTGCCGTCGGTGTGGAGCATCGCCACGTCGCCGGTGTCGAACCAGCCCTCCGCATCGACCGCGTCGGTGTCCGCGCCGAAATAGCGCTGCACCACCCAGGGGCCGCGGACCTGGAGCGAGCCAGCGATCGAGCCGTCGCGCGGCAGCACCTGCCCCTGATCGTCGATGATGCGCAGTTCGATGCCGAAGGGGACGCTGCCCTGCTTGGTGACGAGATCAAGCTTCTCGTCATGCGTCATCATGTCCCAGTGCGGCGGTGCGAAGCCCGCGGTGCCGATCGGCGAGGTCTCGGTCATGCCCCAGAGGTGCTTGACCGACGCGCCCAGGGTCATGATCCGGTCGATCATCGCGCGCGGGGCCGCCGCGCCGCCGATCGTGACGAGCTTCAGATGCTCGGGCGCCTCGCCGGTCGCGTCGATATGCCCGAACAGCGCGAGCCAGACGGTCGGCACGCCCGCCGAATGCGTGACATGCTCCTGGTTCATCAGCCGGCACAGCACGCCCGGATCGTTGATCGCCGAATAGACGACCTTTGCCCCCGACAGCGCGCAGGCGAAGGGCAGCCCCCAGGCGGCGGCGTGGAACATCGGCACGACGGGTAGCACGACCGCGCTGGGGGACAGATCGAACACCCAGGGCGCGACCTCCGCCATCGCGTGGATCAGCGTCGAGCGGTGCGTGTAGAGCACGCCCTTGGGATTGCCGGTGGTGCCGCTGGTATAGCAGAGCATGCACGGATCGCGCTCGGGCCCCTCGACCCAGGCATAGTCGCCATCCTGCTCGTCGAGCATCGCGCGAAAGCCGTCGGGGCCGAGATCGTCGAAACAGACATAATGGCGGATGCTCGACCATTGCCCGCGCAGCCGGTCGACGATCGGCTGGAACGCCTTGTCGTAGAGCATCACGCGGTCTTCGGCGTGGTTGGCGATATAGACGAGCTGTTCGTCGAACAGCCGCGGGTTGATCGTGTGGATCACCCCGCCCATCCCGATCGTGCCATACCAGGCGATCAGGTGGTGCGCGTGGTTCATGGCCAGCGTCGCGACCCGGTCACCCGGACGGACGCCAAGCTTTTCAAGCGCTTGGGCGAGTTTCTTCGCGTCGCGTGCGATCCCGGACCAGTCGGTGCGGGTCTCGCGGCCGTCCGCCCAGTAGCTGACGATCTCGCGCCGGCCATGTTCGCGCGCGGCATGGTCGATCAGCCGGGGGACGCGAAGCTCGAAGTCCTGCATTCCACCCAGCATTCTCGCTCTCCCAAGCAATTATCCGACGAGAGCCAGCCGCGTTTCCGAGGTCTTGAGCTCCACCTTTGTCACACCGTGCAACGACTCGATGTGCTCTGCAAGCTCGCCGTCGAGCAGGAAATCGCGGCCGAGCAGGATGCTGACCTCGCCGTCGGGGAGCATCGCGCGGACGCGCACCTCGCCGCGCGCACCGCGGTGATCGGCGAGCAAGGACGCGAGCCCGGCGAAGGCGGCCATGTCCGAGATCGTCACGACGACCTGGAAGCGCGCGATGTTGGCGAGCCCCTCGAACGGCTGGATCCGCTTGATGCTGACGCGCGGCGTGTCCTCGCCGGGCTTGCGGTCGAGCTCGACGGTGATGAGGCCGCAGCCGCCCGCCTTGGCGGCGTCCTCGAGATCCTTCGAGACCTGATCGTCGAAACAGGTCGCCATGAACTGGCCGCTGGCGTCCGAGCATTGTGCCATCATGAAGCGCTTGCCGCGCGCCGACGTGCGGTAGCGCGCGTCCTCGACCAGCACCGCCATCGTCGCGCCGGCGCGGCTGCCGTCGTCGGGGATGTTGAGCTCCGACAAGGCGGTATAGGCGCGCGCGCCGTGGCTGTTGGCGATGTGGCGGTGGCGGTCGACCGGGTGCGCGGAGAAGTAGAAGCCGAACGCCTCCTTCTCCTGATCCATGCGCTGGCTGAGCGTCCAGCGGACTGACGGCGGCAGCTTGATCGCGTCGCCCGCGGGTTCCGCATCGCCGAACAGACCGCCCTGCCCGCTGGTCTTGGCGGCGTGGGTGCGGGCGGCGATCGCGAGGATCGTCTCGGCGGTGGCGTGGATCCCGGCGCGATTGGGCTCGAACCCGTCGAACGCGCCCGCGGCGGCGAGCGTCTCAAGCTGGCGCTTGTTGAGGAGGCGCGGGTCGACGCGCTTGGCGAGATCGTCGAGCCCGGCAAACGGGCCGTTCTGAACGCGCTCGACGATGAGCTTCTCCATCGCGCCTTCGCCCACGCTCTTCAGCGCGCCCAGGGCGTAGCGGACCGCGGGTTCGCCGTCCTTCACCTCGACGTCGAACTCGGCCTGGCTCGCGTTGATGCAGGGCGGCAGCGTGGCGATGCCTAGGCGGCGCATGTCGTCGGTGAAGATCGCGAGCTTGTCGGTCTGGTGCAGATCGTAGCACATCGACGCAGCGAAGAATTCGTGCGGGTGATGCGCCTTCAGCCACGCGGTCTGATAGGCGAGCAGCGCATAGGCGGCGGCGTGGCTCTTGTTGAAGCCGTAGCCTGCGAACTTGTCGATCAAGTCGAACAGCTCGTTGGCCTTCGCCTTCGGGATATTGTTCACCTTGGCGCAGCCCTCGACGAAGATCGCACGCTGCGCGTCCATCTCGGCCTTGATCTTCTTGCCCATCGCGCGGCGCAGCAGATCGGCGCCGCCGAGCGAGAAGCCCGCGAGGATCTGCGCGGCCTGCATGACCTGTTCCTGGTAGACGAAGATCCCGTAGGTCTCCGACAGGATCGATTCGAGCGCAGGGTGCGGATATTCGATCGTCTCGGTGCCGTTCTTGCGGCGGCCGAAGGACGGGATATTGTCCATCGGGCCCGGTCGGTAGAGCGAGACGAGCGCGATGATGTCGCCGAAGTTGGACGGGCGGACCGCGGACAGCGTGCGGCGCATCCCCTCCGATTCGAGCTGGAACACGCCGACCGTGTCGCCCTTCTGGAGCAGCGCGTAGACGCCCGCGTCATCCCATTCGAGCGCGTCGAGATCGACCTTGATCCCGCGCTTGGCGAGCAATTGCACGCCCTTCTGGAGCACCGAGAGCGTCTTCAGCCCGAGAAAGTCGAACTTCACGAGGCCTGCGCCCTCGACATATTTCATGTCGAACTGCGTGACGGGCATGTCCGAACGCGGATCGCGATAGAGGGGGACGAGCTGCGCGAGCGGGCGGTCGCCGATCACCACGCCGGCGGCATGCGTCGACGAGTGGCGCGGCAGCCCCTCCAGCTTCATCGCCAGATCGAGCAGCTTTCGCACGCCATTGTCGTTGGCATATTCCTTGGCGAGTTCGCCGACGCCGTTCAGCGCGCGCTCGAGCGTCCAGGGATCGGTCGGGTGGTTGGGGACGAGCTTCGCCAGCCGGTCGATCTGGCCATAGCTCATCTGCAGCACGCGGCCGGTGTCCTTCAGCACCGCGCGTGCCTTCAGCTTACCGAAGGTGATGATCTGCGCGACCTGATCGCGGCCGTATTTCTCCTGGACGTAGCGGATCACCTCGCCGCGGCGGGTTTCGCAGAAGTCGATGTCGAAATCGGGCATCGACACGCGTTCCGGGTTCAGGAAGCGCTCGAACAGCAGGCCGAGCTTGATCGGATCGAGATCGGTGATCGTCAGCGCCCAGGCGACGACCGAGCCTGCGCCCGAGCCACGGCCCGGACCGACCGGAATGTCGTGATCCTTCGCCCATTTGATGAAGTCGGCGACGATCAGGAAATAGCCGGGAAAGCCCATCTGGACGATCACGTCGACCTCGAAGGCGAGCCGCGCGCGATAGACGTCGCGCCAGCCGTCCTCGGCCTCTCCGTGCAGCTCGGTGATGCGTGCCAGACGCTTTTCGAGCCCGGCCTCGGCGTCGTCGCGGAGCAGTTTCGCCTCGCCCTCGATATCGCCGGCGAGGCTGGGAAGGATCGGCTTGCGGTAGGGCGCCATGACCGCGCAGCGCTGGGCTACGACCAAAGTGTTGGCGATCGCCTCGGGCAGGTCGGCGAACATCTCGTGCATCACCGGCGCGGGCTTCATCCACGCTTCGGGGCAGCTGCGGATGCGGTCCTCGGTCTCGACATAGGTCGAATGCGCGATGCAGAGCATGGCGTCGTGCGCGTCGCCGAACGCGCTTTCGGTAAAGCAGCACGGGTTGGTCGCGACCAGCGGCAGGTTGCGGTCGTAGGCGATGTCGATCAGCGCGTCCTCGGCGGCGATCTCGGTCGCGTCGCCGCGGCGTGACAGTTCGATGTAGAGGCGGTCGCCGAACAGGCCCTGGAGGCGGTCTAGATAGGCGCGGGCGCGGTCGGGCTGGCCCTCCGCGAACAGCCGGGCGAGACCGCCCTCGCCGCCCGCGGTCAGTGCGATCAGCCCGTCGGCATGGCGCTCGAGCGCGGCGAAATCGACATGCGCGGGCATCTCGATCGGGCGGTCGAGATGCGCCATCGAGACGAGCGCGCAGAGATTGTCATAGCCCTTCGCGTTCTGTGCGTAGAGCGCGATCCAGTCGAACGGGGTGGCGATGCCGTCGGGCATGTCGGGGCGGCTGAGCCCGAGCATCACGCCGATGACGGGCTGGACGCCGTCCTTCTTGGCGGCGTCCGAATAGGCCATCGCGGCGTAGAGGCCGTTGCGGTCGGTCAGCGCGGCGGCGGGGAAGCCGAGCGCGCGCGCCTGCTTGGCGATCGCCTTGGGATCGATCGCGCCGTCGAGCATGGTGTAGCAGGAAAAGACGCGGAGCGGGACGTAACCGGAATGCATGGGTGAGAGGTAGGCGTTGCGGCGTGATTCGACCAGACGCGATGGCGGGGGGTGCGGGGTGGGACGCGATGAGTTGAGTCTATGTGTGTGGGCTTTTGGTTCGAGGCTGTTCTCCCGCGAAGGCGGGAGCCCAGTCTGGGCCCCCGCCTTCGCGGGGGAACAGTCTTGTGGTGAGGGTGCTGCCTACAATGACCACCCCGGCGGAGGCCGGGGCCCGGGTGGGGGACGTTGCCAACTGAGGTCTGCGCTGCGTTACTGTGGCCTTTCCAACTGGGCCCCGGCCTTCGCCGGGGTGGTAGGAAAGGAGGTGGGAGTCCGGGCTGGGTTCCTGCCTTTGCGGGGGAACAGTCTTGTGGTGCGGGTGCTGCCCAAAACTACCACCCCGGCGGAGGCCGGGGCCCAGTTGGGGGACGTTGCTAACTGAGGTCTGCGCTTCGTTACTGTGGCCTTTCCAACTGGGCCCCGGCCTTCGCCGGGGTGGTCCGGAAGGGAGGTGGGACTCCGGGCTGGGTCCCTGCCTTCGCGGGGGACCAGTCTTGTGGTGCAGGTGCTGCCCAAAACTACCACCCCGGCGGAGGCCGGGGTCCAGTTGGGGGACGTTGCTGACCGAGGTCTGCGCTTCGTTACTGTGGCCTTTCCAACTGGGCCCCGGCCTTCGCCGGGGTGGTAGTAAGGGCGCGCTAGAGCAGGTTTTCGATGTCGGTGCGGAGGTCGGCGGGTTTGGTGGTGGGGGCGTAGCGGTCGACGACCTTGCCCGCGCGGTCGATCAGGAACTTGGTGAAGTTCCATTTGATCGCCTTCGAGCCGAGCACGCCGGGGGCGTCCGATTTCAGGCGGTCGAACAGCGGGTCCGCCTCGCCGCCGTTGACGTCGACTTTCGCAAAGACGGGGAAGGTCACGTCGTAGGTGAGCGTGCAGAAGTTCGCGATCTCTGCCGCGTCGCCGGGTTCCTGTGCGCCGAACTGGTTGCAGGGGAAGGCCAGAACCTCGAACCCGCGATCGGCATAGTCGCGGTGGAGCGCCTCGAGCCCCTCATATTGCGGGGTGAAGCCGCATTTGGAGGCGGTGTTGACGATCAGCAGCACCTTGCCGGCATAGGCCGCGAGCGACGCGGGGGTGCCGTTGGCGGCCTTCACGGTGAAGTCGGTGATGGTCATGCGCGGTCCTCGTGTCGGGCGAGCAGATAGGTCAGGTTCTGACGGACACCCGGCCATTCGTGGCGAAGGATGCTGTAGACGATGGTGTCGCGCAAGCGGCCGTCCGCCATCACCTGGTGCCCGCGCAACACGCCGTCGCGTTTCGCGCCGAGCCGCTCGATCGCGGCCTGTGAGCGCTTGTTGAGGCTGTCGGTGCGGATCTGGACGCATTCGCAGCCGAGCGTGTCGAAGGCGTGGGCGAGCAGCATCCGCTTGGCCTCGGTATTGACGCCAGTGCGCTGGACCGCGGTGGCGTAGAAGGTGCCGCCGATCTCGAGCCGCTTGTTGGCCGCGCTAATCCGCATGAAGCGGGTGCTGCCGCGGACGATGCCGTCGACGACCACCGCGAAGACCCGCGCGCGGCCAAAGTCCTGCTGCTCGAACGCCGCCGCGAGCCAGCGGTCGGGCGCCTTCATCAGCGCGACATTGGCGTAGAACAGGTCCCAGAGATCATCCGCAGACGCGGCGGCCACGAGCGCGTCCTTGTCCGCCGCGACCAGCGGGCGGAGCGTGACGTGACGCCCGACGAGCGTCGGTGTCGCGTCCCAGCTCAAGCCAGCCGGCCCTCGTGCAGCCGGAACACGCGGTCCATCCGCGCAGCGAGCCGCTCGTTGTGGGTCGCGACCAGCGCCGCGGTGCCCTGTTCGCGGACAAGCCGGACGAATTCGGCAAAGACGATGTCGGCGGTATGCTCGTCGAGATTGCCGGTCGGCTCGTCCGCCAGCACCAGCGCGGGCTTGTTGGCGAGCGCGCGGGCTACCGCGACACGCTGCTGCTCGCCCCCTGAGAGCTGACTGGGGCGGTGCGTGAGGCGGTGGCCGAGCCCGAGCTGGGTCAGGAGTTCGGCCGCACGCGCATCCGCCTGTGCGCGCGTCGCGCCGTGGACGAGCTGTGGCAGGACGACATTCTCGGTCGCGTTGAAATCGGGGAGGAGGTGATGGAACTGATAGACGAAGCCGAGGCTGTCGCGGCGTACCACCGTGCGGTCATGCGCGTTGAGCTTCGACGCCTCGGTACCGGCGATCTTGATCGATCCCTGGAAGCCACCTTCGAGCAGGCCGACCGCCTGGAGCAGGGTCGACTTGCCCGAGCCCGAGGGGCCGAGCAGCGCGACGATCTCGCCCGGTGCGATTGCGAGGTCGATGCCGCGCAGCACGTCGATCGTCGCGCCGCCCTGCGTGAAGCTTTTGGTCAGACCGCTGGTCTGCAGGACATAGTCGTACGCCTGCGCGCTGCGCCGCTCGATCGGAAGGCCATTATTCATAACGCAGCACCTGCACGGGGTCAGTACTCGCCGCCTTCCAGGCCGGATAGAGCGTGGCGAGGAAGCTGAAGATCAGCGCCATCAGCGCGATCACGATGATCTCGACCGGATCGGTCTTCGACGGGAGTTCGGTCAGATAGCGGATCGAGGGATCCCAGAGATTCTGCCCCGTCACGAGCTGGACGAAGTTCACCACGCCCTGCCGGTAGAACAGGAAGACGAAGCCGAGCCCGAGCCCGGCGAGCGTGCCGAGCGCGCCGATCGTCGTGC
Source organism: Sphingomonas sp. CFBP 8765 (assembly GCF_014841445.1). Lineage (NCBI taxonomy): Bacteria > Pseudomonadati > Pseudomonadota > Alphaproteobacteria > Sphingomonadales > Sphingomonadaceae > Sphingomonas > Sphingomonas sp. CFBP 8765. The sequence goes on from NZ_JACYTY010000001.1 coordinate 26,103, forward strand.
CGACGACGATGAAGATCCGCATCAGCCCGCCGCGCGTCGCGCCCATCGTCCGCAGGATCGCGATGTCGCGAGTCTTGGCGCGGACCAGCATGATCAGCGAGGACAGGATGTTGAACACCGCGACGAGGATGATGATCGACAGCACGGTGAACATCGCGACGCGCTCGACCGCCAAGGCCTCGAACAGCTGCGCGTTCATCGTCCGCCAGTCCTGGATGACCGCGCGGCCGCCGATCTTCTCGGCGAGCGGCCGCAGGATCTCGCCGACCTTGTCCGCATCGACGGTCTTCAGCTCGACCATGCCCGCGGCGTCACCCATCAGGAGGAGCGTCTGCGCATCCTCGATCGGCATGATGATATACGCTTTGTCATAGTCGTAGACGCCGATCTCGAAGATCGCGCCGACCTTGTAGCTGACGATGCGCGGCACGGTGCCGAACGGCGTAGTCTGGCCCTGCGGGCTGAACAGCGAGATGTCCGAGCCGACCTGCGCGCCGAGCGACTCGGCGAGCCGCGAGCCGATCGCGATCCGGCCGGACCCTTGCGTGATCGACTGGAGCGACCCCATCAGAACCTTGTCCTGGATCGTCGAGTTGCGGCGGATGTCGTCGACGCGCATGCCGCGGACCAGCACCGCCTCCGCGCGGCCGTTATAGGTGGCGGCGAGCGGCTGTTCGATCAGCGGCACCGCGCTGGTGACGCCGGGAGTGGCGCGCGCCTGTGCGACGATCTCGCGCCAGTCGGGCATCCGGCCGCCGAGCGGCTGGACCACCGCATGGCCGTTGAGCCCGACGATCTTGTCGAACAGCTCGGCACGGAAGCCGTTCATCACGCTCATCACGATGACGAGCGCGGCGACGCCGAGCATGACGGCGACCAGGCTGATCGAGGCGACGAGGAAGATGAACGCCTCGCCCTTGCCCGGCAGCAGATAGCGCCGGGCGATCATCCGTTCATAGCGTGACAGGATCATGGGTGCGGGGGTTCGATCGTTAGAAGAGATGTCCATCGGCTCTAGGACGCGGCCCCGCGCGAGGCAACCATGGCCGCGTCTGGATTGGTCTGTTGCGGATTCGACACAGGGCCCGGCCAATCGTGTGGCGCGCCCCGCAAACAGGGTGACAAACACCACGCAATTACTTAGCAAAAACCTCGCTGAGACACAGGCAACGGCCGTGGTTCGGGGAATGCTTTGACGCCGCACCGAAGGTGCAGAGCGGAAGCGACAAAATGGGGGCTGACGAGCGATCGTCACGCAGGCGCCCGGATCGGAAACGGTCCGGGCGTTTGCTTGTCCGGGCCATTTTCCTTACAACGAATACACTATTCGCCGTTCCTGGAACCCCCGAAGTGCAACAGGCACCGGACGAAGAGTGGGAGCTTCCAATTCTCACCCTTCGCCCGGATCTCTCTTTATAGCAGATAGAGTAGAGCAGCGTTTGTGAACCGTATCAGAACGAGCGCGAGATCGTGACGCCGTACGTGCGCGGATCGCCCGGCTGGCCGACGACCAGCCCCGTGCTGCCCGATTGCAGCGCGAGCAATTCGTAATAATCCTTCGCGAAGACGTTGCGGATCCAGGCGAAGACGTTCAGCCGGTCCTCGCCGCGGAACCCCAGCCGGACATTGCCGAGCGCATAGCCCTTGATGTCGGTATAGGCCGAGGCGGACGGGTTGGACGAGAAGGTCGAGCGGTAGCTGCCGTCATAGCCCAGATACACCTGGCCATCGAGACCGCCGATCCGTGCGGGCAGGTCGTATTCCGCGCCGTAGGAGAAGGCCCATTTGGAGATGCCCGGCAGGCGCTGGCCCGAAATGTCGCAGTTTGCGGGGCTGATCCCGCCCGGGGTTCCTGCCGGGCTCGGCGTCTGGCTCGCGGTCGCGGTGGTGCCGCCCGACAGCTCGGGCGGGCATGGCGCATCGACGAAGCGGACATATTTGGCGTCGGTATAGGCGCCGTTGACGTAGAGGTTGAAGCGCGACGTCGGGCGGAACGCCGAGTCGAATTCGAACCCGCGCGTCCGCACCTTGCCCGCATTCGCCAGATAGCCGCGCAGCACGCCCAGCTGCCCGTTGGTGACGGTCGCCTGGTAATCGTTGATCTCGGTCCAGAAGCCCGCGATGTTGAGCGTCACGCGGCGGTCGAGAAACTGGGTCTTGAGGCCGAGTTCGTAATGGTTGACCGTCTCGGGCTTGACCGTCGCGGAGGCGAGGATCGGGTTGTTCGCGCCGTCGAGCGGGAGCCCCGACAGGTTGATGCCGCCCGATTTGTAGCTGCGCGCATAGGTCGCATAGGCGTGGATGTCCTGGGCGACGTCATAGGCGAGCGTCGCGTCGCCCGACACGTTCCAGTCGTCGAAGGCGGGGGTGTAGACCTGGGGCGCGAGCGTGCTGCACCGGTCGCGGGTGACCGAGCTGGCTGCCTGCGCGGTCGTCGAGCAGTTGAGCACCGCCCCTGCCCCCGTCGTTACGACAGACACATAGGAGCCGGTCTTCCTGTCGTAATTGACGCGGACGCCCGGGGCGAAGGAGAGCTTGTCGGCAATGTGCCACGTCACCTTGCCGAACCCGGCCGCGGACGTGTTCTTGAAGCCGATCGTGTTGGTCGCGGTCAGGCCGTCGAGCACCGCGGGGTTGGATGCGTTCGCGCTGGTCGGGTTGAGCAGGTAGCGGCTGGCGGCGGCGCCCTGGACCTGGAGCCCCTGCGTGTCGATCGTCTGGTGGAAGTAGAACAGCCCGGCGACGTAATCGACGGTGTTGCGGCCGTTCGACGAGAGGCGGACCTCCTGACTGACCTGTTCCTGCTGCGATGGGTTGGCCGAGACCGAGGTGATCGGCAGGCCGATGAAGTCGCGGTCGTTCGACGGCTTCCAGTCCCAGATGCGCCATGCCGAGACCGAGGTCAGCGACACTGGTCCGAGATCCCATTCGGCGAGCAGCGCGGCGCCGCCCAGCTCCTGCCGTGCGCGCAGCGGGGTGTCGAGATCGGTCACGCGGTCGAACGCGTCGCGCGACGGCGGGGTGTATTTGAGTGCGGCGGCGAGCGCGTCATATTGCCGCGACACGGGCCGCTGCGTGGTGCCGACGCGTGCGAAGATCTGCGCGCAACAATCGGGGTTCTGGTGATTATAGTCGCCCGACAGCGTGAGATCGAGATTGCCGGTCGCGTGCCAAAACAGCTGGCCGCGCAAGCTCTGATTGTCCTGCGCGTTGACGTCCTTGCCGGTGCGGAGATTGCGGATCGTGCCGTCGCGCCGGGTGATCGACGAGGACAGGCGGATCGCGAGCCGGTCGTCGACGAGCGGGCCCGACACCGACGCCTTGGCCTGGACGAAGCGGAGATTGCCGGTGGTGAGCTCGATCCGTGCCTCGGGGGTGAAGCTGGGCTTGCGCGTGTAGATGTTGATCGCGCCCGCGGTGGTGTTCTTGCCGTAGAGCGTGCCCTGCGGCCCGCGCAGGATCTCGATCCGTTCGGTGTCGGTGAAGTCGAACGTCGCCGACGCAATGCGGCTGTAATAGACCTGGTCGACATAGATGCCGACGCCCTGTTCGATGCCGTCATTGGTGAGCCCAAACGGCGCGCCGAGCCCGCGGATGTTGGCGGCGGAGTTGCGCGGGTTGGTCGAGTAGAATTGCAGCGTCGGCTGAAGCTGCGTGATGCGGTTGACGTTGTATGCGCCGGTGTCGGCGATCGCCTGGCCGCCGATCACCGACATCGCGATCGGCACGCTCTGGATCGTCTCGGCGCGGCGGCGCGCGGTGACGACGATGTCTCCCCCGCCCTGCTGTGCCGCGCCCAGCCGGCCTGTGTCGCGCTGTGCGTCCTGCGGCGCGGGTGCGGCCTGATCGGCGGGTGCCGGCAGCGGTGATGCGGCCGCCTGTGCGGCGACCAGCATCGCGAAAATATGGGCCATGATCGTCTCCCTTGAACCTTGGCGCTAAAAGTCCATTGATTTGGTGGGAGTTCAATCGGGAACGGCTTTGCGGGGGCAAAGCTGGGCTATCGAGGGCCTTTAAAAAATCTTGGCGGGGCGATCTTGAAGGTTTTTGCGGGGTGACCAGATCACTGCCGCACGGCGCCTGATGGGCCGTGTGCCCGGGCCGCGCACAGGCGGGCCAGGGCTGATGTTGGATTGCTCAAGACGAGGATTTGACCATGCGACTCGACCTTACCCCCTATCGCCGCTCGACCGTCGGGTTCGACCGGCTGTTCGACATGATCGAGACGAACGCGCGCGCCGCGACGTCCGACAATTACCCGCCGTTCAACCTCGAGCGGATCGCGCAGGACCGTTACCGCATCACGCTGGCGATCGCCGGCTTCTCGCGCGACGAGATCGCGATCACCGCGCAGCAGAACCTGCTGCTGGTCGCGGGCAAGAAGGAGGAGCGCGCGCCCGAGGGCCAGCTGCTCCATGTCGGCATCGCCAACCGCTCGTTCGAGCGGCGGTTCGAGCTGGCGGACTTCGTGCTGGTGGAGGATGCGCGGCTGAACGACGGGCTGCTGGTGATCGACCTGGTCCGCGAAGTGCCCGAGGCGATGAAGCCGAAGAGCATCGCGATCAAGACCGGCGCGCCGCTGGCTGCGGTCGATACGGTTGCTGTCGATCAGGCTGCCTGATTTTTGGTCAGCGCTGCGGGGCGTCCGGATCCTTGGGGTCCGGGCGCCTTTTTGATGTCTGGGGTTCGGATTTAGAAGAATTTGTTCGCGCGGAGGCGCGGAGGCGCGGAGATTTTCCTGGCCGCGTCGCGGCCCTCATGAATTCCTGCGCGAACCGGAGTGAGGCCGACTGCGGTAGGCCACGATTTCTCTCCGCGCCTTCGCGTCTCCGCGTGAACCACTTCTTCTGTTCGGACTGTGCGGAGAGGGTTTTTGTTCGCGCGAAGGCGCGAAGGCGCTAAGATTCTGGGTCCCTTTGCGCCTTTGCGCCTTCGCGTGATCGATATTCGCTCTGGCGGGCGCCCGTGAGGGCGCCCGGTCGGGTCAGACGAGGCGGCTCTGTTTGACGGCGGCTTCGATGAAGCTGGCGAACAGGGGGTGCGGGTCGAAGGGTTTGCTTTTGAGTTCGGGGTGGAACTGGACGCCGACGAACCAGGGATGGTCGGGACGCTCGACGATCTCGGGCAGCGTGCCGTCGGGCGACATGCCCGAGAAGACCAGACCGCCCTGTTCGAGCACGTCCTTGTAGCCCGTATTCACCTCGTAGCGGTGACGATGGCGTTCCGAGATGTCGGTGCCGCCATAGATCGCCGCGACGACGCTGTTGCCGTCGAGCTTGGCGTCATAGGCGCCGAGCCGCATCGTGCCGCCGAGATCGCCCTCGGCCGCGCGCGTCTCGAGACCCTCGCGGCCCATCCATTCGGTGATCATGCCGACCACCGGCTTGTCGGTCGGGCCGAATTCGGTCGACGAGGCATCGGGGACGCCGCCGAGACCGCGTGCGCCCTCGACGCACGCCATCTGCATCCCGAAGCAGATCCCGAAATAGGGGATCTTGCGTTCGCGCGCGAACTTGACCGAGGCGATCTTGCCCTCCGCGCCGCGTTCGCCGAACGCACCGGGGACGAGGATCGCGTCGCAGGGCTCGAGCTGGCCGGCGATGTCGCTTTCGGCATTCTCGAACAGCTCGGCGTCGATCCAGCGCACGTTGACCTTGACGCGGTTGGCGATGCCGCCATGGACCAGCGCCTCGTTGAGCGACTTGTAGGCGTCCTGCAGCCCGACATATTTGCCGACCACGCCGATCGTGACCTCACCCTGCGGATTGGTCAGCCGGTCCATGATCTCGGTCCAGCGCGACAAATCGGGCGCAGCGGCCGGTTCGATCCCGAACGCGCGCAGCACTTCGATATCGAGGCCCTCGCCGTGATACTGGAGCGGCACCGCATAGATGCTCTTCGCGTCGAGCGCGGGGATGACCGCACTGGCGGGGACATTGCAGAACAGCGCGATCTTCGCGCGCTCCGACGGCGGCAGCGGGTGTTCGCAGCGGCAGACGAGCACGTCGGGCTGGACGCCGAGGGCGGCGAGTTCGCGGACCGAATGCTGGGTCGGCTTGGTCTTCAGCTCGCCCGCGGCGGCGATATAGGGGACGAGCGTCACGTGGATGCTGATCGCCTTGCCGCGCCCTTCCTCGTTCTTCAGCTGGCGAATCGCCTCGATGAAGGGGAGCGATTCGATGTCGCCGACGGTGCCGCCGATCTCGCAGAGCACGAAGTCGACATCGTCGGTCTCGGCGCGCGCGAACGCCTTGATCGCGTCGGTGACGTGCGGGATGACCTGCACCGTCGCGCCGAGATAGTCGCCGCGGCGTTCGCGCGCGATGATCTGCTGATAGATGCGGCCGGAAGTGACGTTGTCCGACTGGCGCGAGGGCACGCCGGTGAAGCGTTCATAGTGACCGAGGTCGAGATCGGTCTCGGCGCCGTCGTCGGTCACATAGACCTCGCCGTGCTGATAGGGCGACATCGTGCCGGGATCGACGTTCAGATACGGATCGAACTTCCGGATCCTGACGCTGTAGCCGCGTGCCTGGAGGAGGGCGGCAAGCGATGCCGCCATGAGACCTTTACCGAGCGACGATACCACGCCCCCGGTGATGAAAATGTACCGAGCCATGGGAAGAGTCTCGTAGCGTGTGTTGGGGACGAACGACAAGCGCCCGCGGATCACGCAGGGCGCTTTTGTCGGCGAATGGAGTGTTTAGCGGGCGAGCGGGACCGCGCCATTGTCGGCGGGCGCCGGTGCGGCGGCGCCAGCATTCTCTGCACCACCGGCGAACGGTGCCGCATCGCCCTTGGGCTCCGCGGTCGGAACCGCGGTGGCGGCGGCCGCCGGCGTGCGGGCGAGCGACGTGTCGATGTCGGTGCTGCGGTGATTCGCCGCGAGGATCGCGAGCAGGATCGAGAACAGCACGAACATCGTCCCGAGCACGCCCGTTGCGCGCGTCAGGAAATCGGCGGCGCCGCGGGCCGACATCAGCCCCGAGGGACTGCCGCCCATGCCCAGACCGCCGCCTTCCGACCGCTGCATGAGGATCACGGTGACGAGGGCGGCCGCGATGATCGCGTGGATGACAAGCAGGAAGGCGAACATTGCGCGGAAAACCCCGGAACTTTACGAAGCCGCGCACATAGGCGAGCCGGCGGCAACGATCAACCGCATCCCGGGCTCCGGATATCGCACACGACACCGAAACACACGGAAACAAGCCGTGCGGGCGGGCGTTGTGACAGCGTAATGACGTTCCTTAACGGGACGTAGACCCTGAAATTCAGATGGCGGATCAACGCTGTGGCATCAATGGCAGTCAATACTCTATCGACGTGGATGACGGCTCTGGTCGATTATGTCCGTTCGGGTGAACCGGATCTGACCAATCGCCAGATGGCGCTTTTGCTGCTCGTCTATCTCAAACCCGGCCCGCATACGGTGCGCGGTCTGGCGCGTGCACTGAACGTATCGAAGCCCGTCGTCACGCGCGCCTTGAACAGATTGGGTGCCCTCGGCTATCTGCGCCGGCAACGCGACGATAGCGACAAGCGCAACATCTTCGTCGCGCGGACGAGTGAAGGGGCAGATTTTCTTGAAGAATTCGGGCAGTTCATCGGCGATAACCACGCCGCGCCCCGCGCCGCGACAGCCTGACGGCGTCATTCAGCCGCGTGATTCTGCCGACTCGCGTCGCCAGAGTTTCGCGCTGACCGGGCGTTCGGTCGATCTCGACCTGCGCACGCACGCGGTCCGCCGCGACATTGCCGACATCCGCCTCGCCGAGCATGTCTTCGCGCCGCATTATGCGGTGCCGATGATCCGGCTGGTCGCGCGCACCGCGACGCTGCGCGCGGGCCGCGACACGGCCAGCGATCCGGTCACCGCGCTGGCAGTCGGCGACACGATCGAAGTGCTCGAGATTGCGGGATCGTCCGCCTGGGGCGTCGCGCAGCCGCACGGCCTTGTCGGCTATGTCGAGATCGACGCGCTCGACCTGCCGGACGGCAAGGCGGTGGCGGCATGACCGCGACGGTCTTCATCGACGGTGCGGCGGGCACCACCGGGCTCGAGATCCGCGACCGGCTCGCCGGGCGGTCCGACATCCGGATCGCGTTGCTCGACGAGGCGAACCGCAAGGATCCCGCGGCACGGCGCGCGGCGCTCAACGATGCCGATTTCGTCATCCTCTGCCTGCCCGACGATGCCGCGCGCGAAGCGGTCGCGCTGATCGACAATGACCGCACGCGGGTGATCGACGCGTCGAGCGCACACCGCGTCGCGCCGGGCTGGACCTATGGGTTCGCCGAGCTGCCGGGCCAGGCCGCGCGGATCGCCGCGGCGACGTGGGTGTCGAACCCCGGCTGCTATCCGACCGGTTTCCTCGCGCTCGTCGCGCCGCTGGTCGCGGCCGGGCTGCTGCCGGCGGGCCATCCGCTGAGCGTCAACGCGACGTCGGGCTATTCGGGCGGCGGCAAGGCGATGATCGCGGAGTTCGAGGGGGCCGGCGCCACCCCGACCGCGTTCCGCGCCTATGCGCTGGGCCTTGCGCACAAGCACATCGCCGAGATGACGCAGCATGCCGCGCTGACGCATGCGCCGATCTTCGCGCCCGCGGTCGCCAACACCTATCGCGGGATGGTCGTCGAGGTGCCGTTGCACCTTCATGCCCTGCCCGGCCGGCCGACGCTGGCGGCGGTCGAGGACGTGCTGCGGCAGGCCTATGACGGCGCGGCGCTCGTGACCGTGGCGGCGGGCGATGCGGCGGCGATCGCGATCGAGGAAAATGCCGGAACCGACCGGTTGACGTTGCGCGTCTGCGGCAACGATGCGACCGGTCACGCGCGGCTGGTCGCGACACTCGACAATCTGGGCAAGGGCGCCGGCGGCGCCGCGGTCCAGAACCTCAACATCATGGCCGGGGTCGACCCGGTCGCCGGTCTGGTTTCGTAAGACCGACTGACCCAGGAGCTCTCATGCACCGTAATCCCGTAGCCAAGCTGCTCCTGTTCGGCGCCACCGGCGATCTCGCGCAGCGGATGCTGTTGCCCTCGCTCTATGGCCTGCACGCCGACGGGCTGCTGCCCGAGGGGCTGACGATCACCGGCGCGGCGCGTCACGATCACGACGACGCGGCGTATCGCACCTTCGCGAGGGCCGCGCTCGACGAGTATCTGAAGGACGATCGCAAGGATGCGGGGACGATCGACGCGTTCCTCGAGCGCGTGCATTACCAGCCGACCGACCTGTCCGATCCGGCGAGCTTCCAGCCGCTGGCGGACAAGATCGGCGACATTTCGGGCGGGCTCGCCATCTATCTGTCGACTGCGCCGTCGCTGTTCGAATCGGCGATCGAGGGGCTGCACAAGGTCGGGCTTGCGGGCGAGACGGTCCGCGTCGGGCTCGAGAAGCCGCTGGGCTACGACCTGCCGACGAGCCGCGAGATCAACGACGCGGTCGCCAAGGCGTTTCCCGAGAACCGGACTTACCGGATCGATCATTATCTGGGCAAGGAAACCGTCCAGAACATCCTCGCGCTGCGCTTCGGCAACTCGTTCTTCGAGCCGGTGTGGAATGCGCAAGGGATCGACAACGTCCAGATCACGATCTCCGAGACGGTCGGGCTGGAGGAACGCGCGGGCTATTACGAGAGCGCGGGCGCGCTGCGCGACATGGTGCAGAACCATATCCTGCAGCTGCTCGCGCTGATCGCGATGGAGCCGCCCGCGCGGTTCGAGGGCACCGACGTGCGCGACGAGAAGTCGAAGGTGTTCCGATCGCTGCGGCTGATCAAGCCCGAGGAGGCGCCGCACGTCACCGTGACCGGGCAATATGCCGAGGGCGCGGTCAACGGGAAGTTCGTGAAGAGCTATTCGGAGGAGCTCGGCCAGACGTCGACCACCGAGACGTTCGTCGCGATCAAGGCGCATGTCGACAACTGGCGCTGGCAGGGCGTGCCCTTCTACCTGCGCACCGGCAAGCGGATGGCGGCACGCGGCAGCGAGATCGCGATCCAGTTCAAGGCGGTGCCGCATTCGATGTTCGCGGGCCGCGGCGGGCTGCTCCAGCCCAACATGCTGATCATCCGCCTGCAGCCCGAAGAGCATGTCCAGCTGCTGGTGATGGCGAAGGAGCCGGGGCTCGACCGTGAGGGCGTGCGGCTGCGCGAGGTGCCGCTCAACCTCAGCCTCGACGCCGAGTTTGCGGGCACGCGCCGGCGGATCGCCTATGAGCGGCTGCTGCTCGACCTGATCGAGGGTGACCAGACGCTGTTCGTGCGGCGTGACGAGGTCGAGGCGCAGTGGACCTGGATCGATGCGATCCGCGAGGGCTGGAAAGCGAACGGAATGAAGCCCAAAAGCTATCCGTCGGGCAGCTGGGGCCCGTCCGCCGCGATCGCGCTGACCGAGCGCGACGGCGTGACCTGGCAGGACGACTGAGCATGTTTTCCTCCGTTCGTCCCGAGTAGCCGTCGAGCTTGTCGAGATGGCGTATCGAGGGATCGGCCCGGTTGTGGCATTGTACCTCGATACGGGCTCTCGGCTTCGCTCGATCCCTACTCGGCACGAACGGGACTGGTCGGTACGAACGGGCCGCTGAGTAGGAACGGGACTGCTGGGTGCGAACGGGACTGGCGGACACGACCTGAACTGTTGGGCACGAACACTAATTTCTAAGTGAGTTTGAGCATATGACCGAGATCGAATGGTGGGATTACGAGGACACCGAGGAGCTCGCAGCCGCGGTTGCCGGCGACATCCAGTTCGTCATCGAGAGCGCGCTCGACGCGCGCGGCTCGGCGGTGATCGCGCTGGCGGGCGGCAAGACGCCGATGGCGGCGTATGAGAAGCTCGCCCAGGCCAAGCTCGACTGGAAGAAGGTCACGATCATTCCCGGCGACGAGCGGATCGTGAAGCTGGGCGATCCGATGTCGAACGTCACCGCGCTCGCCAAGATCTTCCTGCCTAAGGGGGCGCGGGTGAAGCCGATCGTCCCCGATGCGATCTCCGACTATAAGGCCGCTGGCCGCTCGGCGGATGCGCTGATGCAGGACCTGCACTGGCCGCTCGACTTCTGCCTGCTGGGCATGGGCACCGACGGCCATACCGCGTCGATCTTCCCCGGCCCCGATTTCGACGAGGCGCTGAGCGGTCCCAAGGAACGCCGCGCGGTGGGCGTGATGCCCGAGCCGCTGCCGCCCGAGGCCCCGGTCGCGCGCGTCACCCTGTCCGCCGCGGCGATCGCGTCGTCCAAGGCGCTGATGATCATGATCACCGGCGAGGAGAAGAAGACGCTGCTCGAACAGGCGATCGAGCAGGGTCCGTCGTCCAAATATCCGATCGGGCGCGTGCTGGCCGAGGTCGAGCTGCCCGTCGACATCCACTGGGCCGCCTGAGATGCTGAACGCCGTCGTCTCCGCGGTCACCGACCGGATCATCGAACGGTCGCGCGACAGCCGCGCCGCCTATCTCGCGCTGATCGACCGCGAGGGCGAGGCGCAGGTGCGCCGGCCGTCGCTGGGCTGCGCGAACCTCGCGCATGCCTATGCGGGGACCGAGGAGGACCGCGATGCGATGAAGGCCGATGCCGGCATGAACATCGGCATCGTGACGGCGTATAACGACATGCTGTCGGCGCATGCGGTCTATTACCGCTATCCCGAACTGATGAAGGTCTGGGCGCGCGAGGCCGGCGCAACCGCGCAGGTCGCGGGCGGCGTGCCGGCGATGTGCGACGGCGTGACGCAGGGCTATCCGGGGATGGAGCTGTCGCTGTTCAGCCGCGACACGATCGCGCTGTCGACCGCGATCGCGCTGAGCCACGGCACGTTCGAGGGCGCGGCGCTGCTCGGCATCTGCGACAAGATCGTGCCGGGGCTGCTGATGGGCGCGCTGCGCTTCGGGCATCTGCCGATGGTGCTGATCCCGGGCGGGCCGATGCCGACCGGGCTGCCCAACAAGGCCAAGGCCGCGGTGCGCGAGAAGTTCGCCGAAGGGCTGGTCGGCCGCGAGGAACTGCTCGAGGCGGAGATCGGCGCCTATCATTCGAAGGGCACCTGCACCTTCTATGGCACCGCCAACACCAACCAGATGATGATGGAGGTCATGGGCCTCCACATGCCGGGCGCGGCGTTCGTCAATCCGGGTACCAAGCTGCGCCAGGAACTGACGCGCGCGGCGGTCCATAGGCTCGCGAAGATCGGGGCGCGCGGCGACGATTACCGGCCGCTCGGCCGCTGCGTCGACGAGCGCGCGATCGTGAACGCGGCGGTCGGCCTGCTCGCGACGGGCGGCTCGACCAACCATCTGCTCCACGTCCCCGCGATCGCGCGTGCGGCGGGGATCGTGATCGACTGGGAGGATTTCGATCGCCTGTCGGCGGCGGTGCCGCTGATCGCGCGTGTCTATCCCAATGGCTCGGCGGACGTGAACGCGTTCGAGGCGGCGGGCGGCATGCCCTATGTGATCCGCGAACTGCTGGGCGAAGGGCTGCTCCACGGCGACATCATGACGATCGGCGGGCAGGACCTGTCGGCCTATGCCAAGACCGCGGTCGTCGCGGACGGTGCGCTCGAATGGCGCGACACGCCCGACAGCGGTGACGAGACGATCCTGCGTCCGGCCACCGCGCCCTTCGCGGCAGATGGCGGCATGCGGATCCTCGCGGGCAATATCGGCCGCGCGTGCATCAAGGTGTCCGCGGTCGAACGCGAGCGCTGGATCGTCGAGGCGCCCGCAATGGTGTTCGACGACCAGCTCGACGTGATCGAGGCGTTCAAGCGCGGCGAGCTGGAAAAGGACGTCGTCGTCGTCGTCCGCTTCCAGGGGCCGCGCGCGAACGGCATGCCCGAGCTGCACAAATTGACCCCGCCGCTGGGCGTGCTGCAGAATCGCGGGTTCAAGGTGGCGCTGGTCACCGATGGCCGCATGTCGGGTGCGAGCGGCAAGGTGCCGTGCGCGATCCATTGCTCGCCGGAAGCGCTGCTCGACGGCGCGATCGGGCTGATCCGCGACGGCGACATGATCCGCGTCGATGCGGTCAACGGCACGCTGGAAGCGCTGGTCGATGCGGACGTGTGGGCGACGCGCGAGATGGTGACGCTGCCGCCCGCGGTCAGCGGCATGGGCCGCGAGCTGTTCGGCATGTTCCGCGGGCTGGCCGACGAGGCCGAAAAGGGCGCGTCGGCGATGCTGGCGGGCGCGGGGCTCTAGAGCCCGCGCCTACCGTTCGTTCCGGGCGATGTCCTTCGACGTCGCCCAGGACGAACGGCGATAAGAGATCAAGGATCGGGAGAGACCAATGGAAATCGTAGCGGCAGATATCGGCGGGACGCATGCGCGCTTTGCGATTGCCGAGGTCGAGAATGGCCGCGTCGTCAAGCTGGGCGAGCCGGTGACGATGAAGACCGCGGATCATGCGTCGCTGCAGACCGCCTATCAGGCGTTCGAGGCGGGGCTGGGACGGCCCCTGCCCCGCGCGCTGGGCATCGCAGTCGCGTCGCCGGTCGCCAACGACGTGATCCGCCTGACCAACAACCCGTGGATCATCCGCAAGTCGCTGATCACCGAGCGGCTCAACGCGGACCAGTGGGTCGTCGTCAATGATTTCGGCGCGGTCGGCCATGCCGTCGCGCAGGTCCCCGACAGCGACTTCATCCATCTGTGCGGCCCCGACACGCCGCTGCCGTCCGAGGGGATCACGACGATCTGCGGACCGGGCACCGGCCTGGGCGTCGCACAGCTGCTGCGGCACCGTGACCGGTACCAGGTGCTGGAGACCGAGGGCGGTCACATGGACTTCGCGCCGCTCGACGGGATCGAGGACGCGCTGCTCAAGCGGCTGCGCAAGACCTTCACGCGCGTGTCGGCCGAGCGCGTCGTCGCCGGGCCGGGGATCGTCGCGATCTACGAGACGCTCGCCGAGATGGAGGGGCGTTCGGTGCCCAGCCGCGACGACCGGACGATCTGGACCGAAGCGATCGACGGCACCGATTCGATCGCACTCGCAGCGCTCGACCGCTTCTGCCTCGCGCTCGGCGCGGTGGCGGGCGATCTCGCGCTCGCGCAGGGCGCCAAGGCGGTGGTGATCGCGGGCGGGCTCGGCTTCCGGATCAAGGACCGTCTGGTCCGCTCGGGCTTCGACCAGCGCTTCGTCGCCAAGGGCCGGTTCCAGACGATGATGGCGGCGATGCCCGTCAAGCTGATCACCCATCCCCAGCCCGGCCTGTTCGGCGCCGCGGCTGCCTTCGCACAGGAACACACGCAATGACCGCCACAGCCTTGCCCACTATTGCAAACATCATGCAGACCAGCGCCGTCATCCCGGTGCTGGTGATCGAGGACGCGGCGCTCGCCCGTCCGCTCGCCGAGGCGCTGGTCGCGGGCGGCCTGCGCGTGCTCGAGGTGACGCTGCGCACCGGCGCCGCGCTCGAGGCGATCGCCGAGATGAAGAAGGTCGAGGGCGCGATCGTCGGTGCGGGCACCGTCGTCAACACGCGCCAGTTCGCCGAGGTGATGGACGCGGGCGCCGAGTTCATCGTCTCGCCCGGCCTGACCGAGCGGCTCGCGACGCCGATCATCGAGAGCGGCGTGCCGTTCCTGCCGGGCATCGCCAATGCGGCGGACATCATGACCGGGCTCGACCTCGGCCTCACGCATTTCAAGTTCTTCCCGGCTGAGGCGAGCGGCGGGCTGAAGGCGCTGAAGGCGCTGGCGGCGCCGTTCTACCAGGCGCGGTTCTGCCCGACCGGCGGGATCACCGAGGCCAGCGCACCCGAGTGGCTCGCGTTCAAGCCGGTGCTGTGCGTCGGCGGGAGCTGGGTGACCGGGGGCACGATGGCCGAGATCGAGATGAAGGCGCGCGCGGCCAACGCGCTGCGGGGGTAAGGATCGGACGTGCGGCACTGGTGCCCACGTCCCCCCTCCCCGTTCGTGCCGAGTAGAGACCGAGTAGCCCCGATGGGGCGTATCGAGGGCTCGTATCGAAGCACCGCTTATCCGAAGAGGGGGTATCGACGGAGGGGGCCCGTGCGCCAATTGTCCCTCGATACGCCGCTTCGACTTCGCTCAGCAGCTACTCGGGACGAACGGGGTGGCTGAGCGACCCGGCGCCATGGTGTCAGGCGCCGAGGGGGCGATTACATCTCGCCGCGGGCCTTGCGGATTGCGTACCATTTGCGGACGTTGGCGTTGTGCTGGTCGAGCGTGTCGGCGAAGACATGGCCGCCGGTGCCGTCCGCGACGAAATACAGCGCCTGGGTCTGCGCCGGGTCGAGCACCGCGTCGATCGAGGCGCGGCCGGGATTGGCGATCGGGCCGAGCGGCAGGCCGGGGCTGGCATAGGTGTTGTAGCCGTTCTTCGCCTGCAGTTCGGAACGCAGGATGCGGCGGCCGAGCGGGCGACCCTTGGTGATCGGGTAGATGACGGTCGGATCCGCCTGAAGCGGCATGCCGACGCGCAGGCGGTTGCCGTAAACCGCGGCGACCATGCGACGCTCGGACGGCTTGCCGGTTTCCTTCTCGACGATCGAGGCGAGGATGATCGCCTGTTCGGGGGTCGCCACCGCGATGCCCGGCTTGCGCGCCGCCCAGGCCTTGGCGAGATAGGCGGTCATCGCCGACTGCATCTGCGCGACGACCGTGGCGCGCGTGTCGCCGCGTTCGAACGCATAGCTGTCGGGCAGGATCGAGCCTTCGGCGGGGACGGGCACGGTACCGGTCAGCCCGTCGGCCTTCATCAGCGCGTCGTGGACGAGGACCGAGGGATAGCCCTCGGGGACCGCGACCAGCCGCTGGACGACCTTGCCGCCCTGCATCAGCTTCAGGATGTCGGACGGGCTGGCGTTTGCGGGGATGCGGTATTCGCCCGCCTTGATCGGATCGCCCGAGCCGAAGATGCGGGCGTAGAGGCGGAAGCGGCTGGCGGAGCGGATCGCGCCGGCCTTTTCGAGCTCGGTCGCGGCGGCGGCGAGGCTTGACCCATGCGCGACCTGGACGGTGAGCGTGCGCGCGGCCGGGCCGGCGCCGCCCCAGCCCTGGACGACGAGGAACAGCGCGACGATCGCCACGAGGGCGAGAATCACTCCGAAACAGCCGACCTTGCGCATTAACGTTCCCCGGCGGAGGCCGGGGCCCAGTTGGGCAGGCCCTCCGATAAAAGCACCATTCACCCAACTGGACCCCGGCCTTCGCCGGGGAACAGGTTACTTGACCAGCGTCATCACCAGCGAGGCGTTGGTGCCGCCGAAGCCGAACGAGTTGTTCAGCACCGCGCGGACTTCGCGCTTCTTGGCGACGTGCGGCACGAGGTCGACGCCGATGCAGCTGTCGCTCGGATTGTCGAGGTTGAGCGTCGGCGGCACGATCTGGTCGCGCAGCGCGAGGATGCAGAAAATGCTCTCGACCGCGCCGGCGCCGCCGAGCAGATGCCCGATCGCCGACTTGGTCGACGACATCGACAGGCCCGAGATCGCATCGCCGAACAGCCGGCGGACCGCGCCGAGTTCGAGCTCGTCGCCCATCGGCGTCGAGGTGCCGTGCGCGTTGATGTAGTCGATGTCCTCGAGCTTGAGGCCCGACTTCCTGATCGCCATCTGCATCGAACGGAACGCGCCGTCGCCTTCGGGATGCGGTGCGGTGACATGGTACGCGTCGCCCGACAGGCCATAGCCGATCACCTCGGCATAGATCTTCGCGCCACGCGCCTTGGCGTGTTCATATTCCTCGAGCACGAGCACGCCCGCGCCCTCGCCCATCACGAAGCCGTCGCGGTCCTTGTCATAGGGACGCGAAGC
This sequence comes from Sphingomonas sp. CFBP 8765, assembly GCF_014841445.1. Taxonomy (NCBI): domain Bacteria; kingdom Pseudomonadati; phylum Pseudomonadota; class Alphaproteobacteria; order Sphingomonadales; family Sphingomonadaceae; genus Sphingomonas; species Sphingomonas sp. CFBP 8765. Next base: position 42,887 of record NZ_JACYTY010000001.1, read on the forward strand.
CTTTTCGGGCGAATCGTTGAAGTTGGTCGACAGTGCGCGCGCCTGGGCGAAGCCGGCGATGCCGAGCGGGCAGACGGTGCCCTCCGCGCCGCCCGCGAGCATCACGTCGGCATCGTCCATCGCGATCATCCGCGCGGCGTCGCCGATCGCATGCGCCCCGGTCGAGCAGGCGGTGACGACCGCATGGTTGGGTCCGCGCAGACCATATTTGATCGAGACCTGACCCGAGATCAGGTTGATCAGACGGCCATGGACGAAGTGCGGCGAGACGCGGCGCGGCCCCTTGGTGTGGAGGACGATCGATTCGCTCTCGATGCCCGGCAGGCCGCCGATGCCCGAGCCGATCGACACGCCCGCGCGCCAGCTTTCCTCGACCGTCATCTCGGTCAGGCCGGCGTCTTCGAGCGCCTGGCCCGCGGCGTCGATGCCGTAGATGATGAAGGGATCGACCTGGCGCTGGACCTTGTGGTCGACGCGCTTGGCGGGATCGAAGCCATATTCATGGTCTGCGGGCTTCACCTCGCAGGCGATGCGACAGACCTGGTCCGACGCATCGAACCGGGTGATCGGGCCCGCCCCCGACTTGCCGGCGAGAATGTTCGCCCAAGCCGTTTCAACATCGGCCCCCAGGGGGGTGACCAGGCCTAGCCCGGTTACGACGACACGCCGCATGACCTCAAACTCCACATGCTTCCAAAACGAAACGGCTCCCCGCCCTCTTAGCCCAAGGACGGGGAGCCGCTCAGATCATAGCCACCAGGGCAAGCCCGACGGATCGGACCTCAAGCCCTGATCAGGCCTTGTGCTCGTCGATATAGGTGATCGCGTCCTTGACGGTCGCGATCTTCTCGGCCGCGTCGTCAGGGATCTCGACGCCGAATTCTTCTTCGAACGCCATGACCAGCTCGACGATGTCGAGGCTGTCGGCACCCAGATCGTCGATGAAGCTCGCATCTTCGGTCACCTTGTCGGCTTCGACGCCGAGATGCTCGACGACGATCTTCTTCACGCGGTCTGCGGTCTCGCTCATGTTCGTTCCCTCTATCTTTGGGGGTTTTTACCAGTTCCTGAACGCCCGTAGAACGGGGTCCGTTTCGTGGCAAGGGTCAGTTCATCGCCTTGCCGGGTCGCTTTGCGCGATTGCGGGCGAAAACCGGGCGTTAGCCCGGCTCATGCCGCGGATCCGTGACGTCAGATCATCGCCATCCCGCCATTCACGTGGAGCGTCTGCCCGGTGACATAGCCCGCCTCGCGGCTGGCGAGATAGACGATCGCGGCGCCGATGTCCGCGCCCTCGCCCAGCCGGCCGGCCGGAATCTTGGTCGTCAGCGCGGTCTTCTGCGCGTCGGGGAGCGCGTCGGTCATCGGCGAGGTGATGAAGCCGGGGGCGACGCAGTTGACGGTGATGCCGCGGCTGGCGAGCTCCTGCGCCATCGATTTCGACATGCCGATCAGCCCCGCCTTCGACGCGGCGTAATTGGCCTGGCCCGGATTGCCGGTGACGCCGACGATCGATGTGACCGAGATCATCCGGCCGAAGCGCGCCTTCATCATCGGCTTGGCGGCGGCGCGCATCAGGCGGAACGCGGCCTCGAGGTTGACGCGGATGACGCTGTCCCACTCGTCGTCCTTCATCCGCATCGCGAGATTGTCACGGGTGACGCCGGCATTGTTGACGAGAATGTCGATCTTGCCGAGCTTCTCCACCGCCTGGGGGACGAGCGCGTCGACCGCGGCGGGGTCGGACAGGTCGCAGGGCAGCGCGACATGGTCGCCGCCGAGGGTGGCGAGGAAGGCGTCGAGCTTGGCGGCGTTGGAGCCGGATATGGCGAGGCGCGCGCCCTGTGCGGCTAGGGCTCGGGCGATCTCGGACCCGATCCCGCCCGATGCGCCGGTGACGAGGGCGGTCATGCCTGTGAGGTCGAACATTCTAGTCTCCAATAATTTGGTTCACGCGAAGGCGCGATGGCGCGAAGGGGGTGTAGCCGTTGACGATCCGACGGAGCCCCTCCTTCAGCGTTTCGCCTCCGAAGTTGATCAGCAGCCCAAGTGGCTGCCTGGTAAGTCGCAAATAGGTCAGCAATTGCTTTGCATGAGCGGCGTTCAGCCGCTCGACGGATTTGATTTCGACGAGCAGTCGATTGCCGATGATGAGGTCGATCCGAAATGCCGCATCGAAGTGCAGGCCTTCGAACTCGATCGAAACAGGTCGCTGCCGCTCGACCTGATAGCCCAGAGTGGTGAGCTTGGACGCCAGAACAGTTTCGTAGACGCTCTCGAGCAAGCCTGGGCCCAGTTCGCGGTGAAGGCGCAGAGACACGTTAATGACGTCAGAAGCGGCAGCCTCGATATCCATCATCTTCGCGCCTTTGCGCCTTTGCGTGAATTACATCTTCTTCACGAAATCCTCGATGTCGTCCATCGTGATGACGCTGGTGGTTTCGGCGTCGGGGGCGGTGCGTTTTACCATGGGGGCTAGGACCTTGCCGCCGAATTCGACGAAGTGGCCGACGCCGGCTGCGTGCATCGCGAGTACCGATTCGCGCCAGCGGACCATGCCGGTGACCTGCTGGACGAGCAGGTGGCGGATCGCGCCGGGGTTGGCGACGGCGACCGCGTCGACATTGGCGAACACCGGCACCAGCGGCGCGCGGAGGTCGGCGTCGAGGAGCGCGGCTTCCATCGCCTCGGCGGCGGGCTGCATCAGCGGGCAGTGGAACGGCGCGGAGACCGGGAGCAGCACCGCGCGCTTGGCACCGAGATCCTTGGCGAGCGCGATCGCCTTCTCGATCGCGAGGCGGTGGCCCGAGATCACGACCTGCGACGGGTCATTGTCGTTGGCGACGGTGCAGACCAGCTCGGCCCCGCCCTCGGCGAGGATCGAATCGACCGCGGCGCCCGCGATCAGCTGCGCCTTTTCGAGGTCGGTGCCGAGCAGCGCGGCCATCGCGCCCTCGCCCACCGGCACCGCCGCCTGCATCGCCCGGCCGCGCAGCTTCAGCAGCCGCGCGGTGGTCGACAGGTCGAGCGCGCCCGCGGCGCACAGCGCGGTATATTCGCCGAGGCTGTGCCCGGCGACATAGTCGGCCTTGTCGGCGAGGCGCAGACCGCCCTCCTTCTCGGCGACGCGCAGCGTGGCGATCGCGTTCGCCATGATCGCGGGCTGCGCATTCTCGGTGAGGAGCAGCTCGTCGGCGGGCCCCTCGCTCATCAGCCGGAACAGATTCTGGCCGAGCGCCTCGTCGACTTCGGCGAAGACCTCGCGCGCGGTGGCGCTGGCGTCGGCGAGCGCATTGCCCATGCCGACAGACTGGCTCCCCTGGCCGGGGAAGATGAACGCGCGCATGACCTCTCCTCTTTGAAGCGGGCGGACTAGAAAGGTGTGGCCCGAGTTGCAACCGCGCGAACCTGAACGGACCCGGCGGGTTTGCGACAAAATGCGACCAATTCGCGACGCCGGCGACAAGCGCCTGCGACAAGCGGCCCCCAGATTATGGAGGACGCCGCAGCATCGGCGCCGTGTTTCAACGGGAGAGTATCATGAAGACGTTCATCCTCAGCGCGCTTGCCGCCACCCTCGTCGCCAGCCCGCTGCTGGCCGCCGCTCCGGCCGAGGCGCAGCAGCGCCGCGAAGTGACCACCGTGCGCCAGAACAACAATGGCCGCACCGTCGTCACCAAGCGGACCACCGTCCGCCCGAACCAGTATCGCAATTTCCGCACCGGCCAGCGGTTCGACCGCCGCTATGCGCAGAACTACCGGGTGATCACGACGTACCGCAACTATCGCCTCGCCGCCCCGCCGCGTGGCAGCCAGTGGGTCCGTTCGGGTCGTGACGCGCTGCTGGTCAACGGCCGCGGCAATGTGGTCCAGGTGCGTGGTGGCGCGTTCCGGTAAGGTCCGGGCCTCCACTACATAGTCATCCTGAGATGAGCGCCGTCCTCGATATACCCCGTCATCCTGACGAAAGTCAGGATCCAGGGTCAGACAGGGCGGCGCTCCGTTACTCTGGATCCTGACTTTCGTCAGGATGACGGACGAGGGAGCGGATGACGGAAGGGGTTGGGAAGACGGACGGACACCTTGCCTTTCCCCGTCAATCGGGTAAGGGCCATCGCAACCGGGGTGAGGGATTCGCGTCCCTTGCCCAGGTTTGCATTCTAGACGACAGCCGGAGGGGTGCACGCATGGGGCGTGTATCAGCGATCGGCCAAGACGAAGGACAAGACATGGCTCTTTACGAGCACGTGTTCCTTGCGCGCCAGGATCTGGCACAGGCGCAGGTGGACGCTCTGGCGGAAATCGCCACCAAGATCGTGAACGACAACGAAGGTCGGGTCGTAAAGACCGAGAACTGGGGCCTGCGTTCGCTGGCGTACAAGATCGCCAAGAACCGCAAGGCGCACTATGTGATGCTCGAGATCGATGCCCCGGGCAACGTGATCGCAGAGCTGGAGCGCCAGACGCAGATCAACGAAGACATCATCCGTTACATGACGGTCAAGGTCGACACGCTCGAAGAGGGCCCGACCGTGATGATGCGCAAGTCGGACCGCGACCGTGAGCGTCGTGGCGACCGCGAAGGTGGCCGTGAAGGCCGTCCTGACCGCGGCGATCGTCCGGACCGTGGTCCCCGTCGTGACCGCGAAGAGGGAGCTGAATAATCATGGCACGTCCATTCTTCCGCCGCCGCAAGAGCTGCCCGTTCTCTGCCAAAGACGCTCCCCGGATTGACTATAAGGACGTCCGGTTGCTGCAGGGCTTCGTGTCCGAGCGTGGCAAGATCGTCCCGTCGCGTATCACTTCGGTGGCCGCAAAGAAGCAGCGCGAACTGGCCCAGGCCATCAAGCGTGCGCGTCATCTGGGCCTGCTGCCCTACATCGTTAAGTAAGGAGCGCCCCCATGGACGTCATTCTGCTTGAGCGCGTCGAAAAGCTCGGCGCCATCGGCGACGTGGTGAAGGTCAAGGACGGCTATGCCCGTAACTTCCTTCTCCCGAACAAGAAGGCGCTTCGTTCGAACGAAGCCAACCGCAAGGTTTTCGAAGCGAACCGTGCGCGGATCGAGTCGGACAACGCATCGCGCCGTGCCGATGCCGAGACCGAAGCGAAGACCTTCACCGACGCGAGCGTGACCCTGATCCGTCAGGCGTCGAACACCGGTCAGCTCTACGGCTCGGTCGCGGTTCGCGATCTGGTCGATGCGCTGGTGGCCGATGGTCACAAGGTCGGCAAGTCGGCGATCGTGCTCGACAAGCCGATCAAGGCGATCGGCGTGTACACCGTCAAGGTTGCACTCCACCCCGAGGTGTCGGTGTCCGTCAAGGTCAACGTCGCCCGGTCGCCGGAAGAAGCCGAGATGCAGGCTCAGGGCGTCGACGTCATGTCGTCGATGTTCGAGCGTGACGAGGCTGGCTTCGTCGAGGATTACGATCCGAACGCAGAGCCCGGCGCGACCGCCGAAGCCCCGCGCGACCAGGAGGAAGAGGCACAGGGCTAACCCCCTCGCCTTTCCTGGCCGACACGAAAAAGGCCCGTCCGGAGCGATCCGGGCGGGCCTTTTTCATGTCCGCGGCAGGAACGCCAGCGGCTCAGGGGCAGGTGACGCAGGCGCCGACCATCGCGGCGAGGGGGACGAGCGCGAAGATGACGGGGAGGATCTGTTTCATGGCCGGCGAACTCTATGAAATGGGATGCGGCGATAATGCCCAAGCCGGGCGAAAGGTTGCGGGCAGATGAACCGCGCGGCGCGGCGAACCGGCGGCATTCACCCCGCCCCCTGCTCTACCGCAGAAGACGCACATTCTGGCCAAAATCGATTGTCAGCGCGCGATTGTGATCGCTGAGTGCAGGTTCCAGTTTTTGGAAAGGTTAAGATAATGCGTACGAGTCTCCAGAAATATCCGACGGTTGCCCTCCTGCTGATCGGGTCGATCGGGCTGGGCGGTTGCGCCACCAAGGGCTTTGTCCGCGAGCAGATCGCGACCGTCAACACGCGCATCGACGGCATGGACGGCCGCCTGCGGACCGTCGAGGGCACGTCGGGCGAGGCACTGACCCAGGCCCAGGCCGCAGCCGGCCAGGCACAGCAGAACGGCCAGCGGATCGACCAGATCAACGGTCGCGTCGACGGCATGGAGCAGAAGATGCAGCAGCAGATGCAGCAGCGCCAGCGCAAGCCGCGCGGCTGAGCCTGACCCTGCTCCATGCCAATACCCGGGACGGCTTTCGCCGCGCAGGATCGCCATCGTGAGAGGATCTTGCGCGTGAGAGGGCTGTTACCGGGACGGTACCGGGCGGCGGCGCTTGCCGGCCTGGCGCTGGCGCTCGTTGCCGCGCCGGTGCCGCTGGCGGCCGCTGCCGGCGCCAAGGTTGCCGCCAAGACTGGTGGCAAAGCGGGTGGCAAGGCCGCTGGCAAGACGCGCGCGAAGCCGCGGCGCGGGGTGGCGGTGGCCGCCCCGGTCGTGCCGCTCGCGCTGCCGCTGCTGTCACCGGCCGCGGACCAGATCGTCGCCTGGGTCGCGGCGGCGAAGGACAATGCCGGGCTGCCCTATGCGGTGATCGACAAGCAGGCGGCGTCGCTGCTGCTGTTCGATGCGAAGGGCGCATATGTCGGGCAGACGCCGGTGCTGCTTGGCGTCGGGATCGGTGACGATTCGTCGCCGGGCGTCGGCGCGAAGGATGTGGCCGAGATCGGCCCCGCCGAGCGGACCACGCCCGCGGGCCGGTTCGTCACGAAGTTCGGCCGCGCGTTCGGACGCCAGTCGGTGCTGTGGGTCGACTATGCCAATTCGGTCGCGATCCATGCGGTGATCACGACCCACAAGAAGGAACGCCGGGTCGAGCGGCTGGTGTCGCCGAGCCCGGAGGATAACCGGATCAGCTTTGGCTGCATCAATGTCGGCAGCAAATTCTATACCGGCCAGCTGAGCCCGCTGTTCCGCCGCAAGGGCGGCGTTGTGTACATCCTGCCCGAGAGCCGGACGCTCGACGACGTGTTTCCGCGGGCGCGGCTGCTGCCCTATCTGAAGCCGACGCCGGTCGCGGCGCCCCCTGGTGCGGAAAGCGAACCGACATGATCCTGCTCTGGCTCGCCGCGGTGGCCGTGGCCGCTGCCCCTGCCCCCACTCCCAGCACCCCCGCTCGCGCCGACCGCCCCGTGGTGGTGAGCGCGCTGACGACCGAGGAGCTGATCGCGCAGTGCCGCGGCAAGGATGCGGACCCCGCGCCGAGCTTCTGCACGGGCTATATCCTCGGCGCGTTCGACACACTGTCGATGGCGCGCGAGATCTGCCCGTCGGCAACCAAGGGCTCGACGATCGACGCGGTGGCGACGACGCGCAAATATCTGCGCACCAAGGGGAAGAAGGCGAAGGCCGCGCCGATCTTCGTGGTCCGCGACGCGCTGCGCCGGTCCTTTGCGTGCAAGCGGAACGCCAAACGCTAGCCTGTCCGCCGTACCGGTAGCGGTACAGCCCTATGACAATCCGCCGAAATGCCACCCACGACGATTCGTCGGCGGGCGGCATGGCAATGGGCGGCGCCACGGTGAACGGCGATGGCTCTCGATAACCGAAATAGTGCCTATTCTGAACATCCTCGCAACATTCGTATGAAGAGGTCATATTTGGGTATTGTCATATAAGTCATAATGGAGAATTCATGTCCCCGGAACCGGACCAAGCGCGATCGCGCAGCCGGACAAGGGGGCCTTCATGAACTTCAGACATACCACGTCCTATATTGCACTTGCCGGATCGCTGTTGCTGACGGCGATCCCCGCTGTCGCGCAGACCGCGACGGACAGCCCGGCGACGCCGGCCCAGGCCAAGGTCGAGGCCGATGCGCAGACCGCGTTCGCCGCGGGCGATACGGCCAAGACCGTGTCCGACGACATGATCGTCGTCACTGGATCACGGATCCAGCGGCCCAACATGACATCGGCCGCGCCGATCACCTCGGTCACCGCGCAGGACATCCGCGCGCAGGCGGCGATCACCGTCGAGGACGTGCTCAACCGCCTGCCGCAGGTGTCGCCCGACAGCCAGCAGACCTATCAGGATTCGGACGGCCGCCAGCGGATCAAGTTGCGCAGCCTGGGCTTCGAGCGGACGCTGGTGCTGGTCGACGGCAAGCGGCTGGGCACGCAGAACGGCCAGGACGTCGGCATCATCCCGCCCTCGCTGCTCGAACGCGTCGACGTGCTGACCGGCGGCGCGTCGTCGGTCTATGGATCGGACGCGGTCGCGGGCGTGGTGAACTTCATCCTGAAGAAGGATTTCGAGGGGATCCAGCTCGACGGCAATTACAGCTTCTACAATCACGAGAACAAGGACACGATCGTGTCGCCGCTGGCGCGCGCGAACGCGTTCGAGGCGCCGCGCGGGCTGACTAATGACGGCGGCCGGTCCGACGTCACGCTGACCGCAGGCACCAAGCTGTTCGACGGCGCGCTGCGCGTGTCGGGCTTCGTCAATTACCGCCAGGCCAATGACGTCCCCTATGACGCGCGGTCGAGCTCGGCATGCCAGCTGGTCCAGACCGGCAAGGACGGCCCGCTGTCCTGCTCGCTGTCGACCTATTCGCCGAGCGGCTATATCTCGCCGCGCAGCGGAGCGAACAGCGGCGTCGGCTATGTCAACGATCCCGCCGGCACGCGCAGCTTCGTGCCCTACGGCGCAGGGGCGGGCAACGCGGCCAACCCCTATGACGGCTATTCCTACCAGCGCGAATTCGAACGCTATACGGCGGGCGGCTTCGTCAGCGCGAAGATCGCGCCCGAGCTCGAGCTCTATGGTTCGGGGATCTGGTTCCGCGACAGGTCGGTGAACCCCTATCCGACGCGCGTCTACAGCTACACCAACTATGGCGACACGCCGTATCAGGTGAACTGCAACAACCCGTTCCTGTCGACGTCGCAGGCCAGCACGATCTGCGGTGCGCAGGCGGGGACGTCGGCGCTCGCGCCGCTCGACGTGCGCTATCGCTTCAACGACCTGCCCTTCTCGCCCGACGTCTATCTGAACAAGGGGATCCGCGCGACCGCGGGGATCCGCGGCACCGTCGGCGACGCGTGGACCTATGATCTGGGCGGCGTGTTCTCGCGCAACCAGCAGGACATAACCTTCGGCAATTTCGCCGATTTCGACCGGGTGAACCGCTCGCTCAACGTCGTCAGCGTCAACGGCACGCCGACCTGCGCGGCGACCGTGTCGGGGGTCGACCCGGCCTGTGTCCCGTTCAACGCGTTCAGCGCGGGCACGCTCGGCGGACCGCTGGCCGATTACCTCTTCACCGCGCGCAGCGGCACCTCGACCGGCGTCGCCAAATTGTGGGACATCGTGTCGTCCGTGACCGGCGACCTCGGCAAATACGGGATCACCTCGCCCTTTGCGAACCAGGGCGTCGCGATCGCGCTGGGCGGCGAATATCGCAAGGACAGCTATGACTCGTCCGCGGATGCGATCTACCGCGAGCAGAATGGCGGCGAGGATTTCAACCTGAGCCAGGACGTGTGGGAATCGAACATCGAGGTCCAGGCGCCGCTGATCGAGGAGCGCCGCTTCGCGCATCTGCTGCAGGTCACGGGCGGCTACCGTGTGTCGAAATACAGCAGCAATCCCAAAACCTTCAACACGTGGAAGCTCGAGGGCACCTATGCCCCGGTCAGCGACCTGACGTTCCGCGCATCGTTCAACAAGGCGCAGCGCGCACCGACGGTATTCGAGATCCGCCAGGCGACCGCGATCAACTATAGCCGGCAGGGCGGATCGCAGAACGACTTCTGCGCCCCCGTGCCGCGCCAGATCGCGGACCCCGCCAATCCCGGCCGGACGATCACCACGACCACGCCGATCGCCTCGCGCGAGGTGTGCGCGGCGACCGGGCTGTCTGACGCACTCTATGGCAGCGCGACCCTGTTGTGCCCGAACGACCAGTGCACGGTGCGATCGGGCGGGTTCACCGCCGATCCGGAAACCGCCTATACCCAGACCTATGGCCTGGTCGTGAAGCCGAGCTTCCTGCGCGGGCTGGTCTTCTCGGTCGATCGCTACCGGATCAAGATCAACAACTCGCTCGGCTATAACGACGACAGCTATTACACCGATGGCTGCCAGCGTTCGAACGGCGACCCGTTCTTCTGCTCGGGGATCGTCCGCCAGCCCGGCACCGGCATCCTCTACGCCGCCGCCGCGAACAACCCGACCAGCGGCTTCATCCGCGCGGGCACGACCAACTATTATTTCTCGATCGCGCGCGGCTGGGACTTCCAGAGCCAGTATACGCTGGGTCTGGGCGGGGTCGGCAAGATCGACTGGAACTTTAACGGGTCGCTGACCACCTTTGCCGGCGGGCAGGATTCGCCGCTCCAGCCCAAGCGCAATTGCGCGGGCTATTACGGCAATGGCTGTGGGCAGCTGCTGCCGAAATGGTCGCACGGGCTGCGGACGACCTATACGACGAGCGACGGCATCTTCAGCACCTCGTTCAACTGGCGCTATGTCGGGTCGCTGACGAGTGCGGACAATTCGGGCGATCCGGCGATCGGCGGCACGCCCGACCGCGCGCGGACGACCTTCTACAGGATCGCGCCGGTGAGCTATTTCGACCTGGCGCTGACCTTCGCCGTGTCGCGCGACTTCTCGCTCCGGCTGATCGCGAACAACCTGCTCGACAAGACGCCGCCGATCCTGGCGAATTCCTACGACATCAGCCTGGCGCGCAGCAACACGATCCCCGCGCGCTACGACGCGCTGGGCCGCAACCTCGCGGTCGGGGCGACCGTGCGGTTCTGATCGAACCGGGGCGTATCGGGGGGCTCGTCGTTCGCGACGGGCCCCTTTTTTTTGGGAAGCGCGCCGGCGACGTCCGTCCGTCGCTCCGCCCTCAAGACGCGTGAATTTCCGCGTGCCGGGCGCCGGCAATTTCGACGTCATGACGCAAACGGAACAAGACTGCGTCGAGAGTGTTCGAACCTGTTGTAAGTACAGGGAGAGTTAAATGTCAGATTATCGGGGCGGCGAGCCAATTCGTCAGAAGAGCGGCGCAGGCAAGACGATCGTCATCGTCCTTGTCGTCATTGCGGCCATCGTCGGTGTCCTCTTTGCGACCGGGTTCTGGAGCGCCAACGTGAAGGAAGGTTCGCTTCCGGAGGTCTCCGTCAAGGGCGGCGACATGCCGAACGTCGATCTCGACTCGAAGGCGGTCGTCGTCGGCACGAAGAAGACCGAAGTCGAGGTCCCCAAGGTCAAGACCGAGACCGAAACGGTCGACGTGCCCACCGTGGGCGTCAAGGACAATGGCGAGAAGTAAGACTTCGCCTGATGTCACGAGCCCTCACCTGACGGTGGGGGCTTTTTTTTTGTGACCGACGCGAATGTTAGGGCGTTATCGCCGGGCACCGGGCAGCCGGTGTCAACGGCTCAACTTGGTGGAAACTCGACTTTCAGCCTGTAAAGCGAGCATGAGAATCCTCATGCCGAGAAGGTGCAAAGCCGGCAGTGCGAGCGCAGTGACGAAGCGCCATTTTGTCAATCGGCGATAGCAGAGCAAGCCCGCCGTCATAGCAGCGACGAGCATGATAGGCTGAGCGAGCAAGAACAATACCAGCGCCCACGCGCCGACAGACTGTCCACCGTCCATCGCCATCGGCGAAACTAACGCGAGCATTGCCGCTCGACCCAATAGAGTGCCAGACAGCAGCGATGCCGCGAGCGGAAGCATACGCGTCACGGTAATTGCCGGATGTTTTGCCGCCGGCATGAACGCTCCTTTGCTTCCAACCCCGCTAAGCTTCGAATGTCTGCAATTGTGCGAAGGTGTAAGTGTCAGCTTAATCCACCTGCCAAGTTAACCTGTTGCGAACAACGTTGGCAATGGCCATGGACGACGCTCGCAGTAGATAGCACTCCTGCCACGAAAGTGTTGAAGTATCTCGTCAAATCAGAATATGCAGAAGCACAAAGAAGTCGATCCTAAAACATAACCTATGTTATGCATTATGCGCTTTATCCATGTCCGCATAAGCCTTGAAGTACACCTGAAAGGCGTATTTTCCATAAATCGTAGTATCAATAGTTAATTGTCGATCCTCGGATCAAACTTAATAATAGTCCTGAGCAGCCTGCTTTATTACATGCCGATGCGTTCGGCAGGCGGTTCTGCTGGGGGGGGGGGGGTACCGTGAGCAGTGCCTGTCGAACACCATCGTTGGTCAAAGCTCTTGTATTTGCGATAATCACGAACGGGAGTGTGGGGGGCTGCGGGAGACGGCGCCCACCCCCACGCCGCACGGTTTACTTGCGGCCGAACAGCTTCTCGATGTCGCCATGCGCGAGCTTTACCCAGGTGGGGCGGCCGTGGTTGCATTGGCCCGAATGGGGGGTGATCTCCATTTCGCGCAGCAGCGCGTTCATCTCGGGGACCGAGAGGATGCGGCCGGCGCGGACCGAGCCGTGGCAGGCCATCGTGCCCGCGACCGCGTCGAGCCGTTCCTTCAGCGACAGCGCCTCGTCGAACGCGGCGAGCTCGTCGGCAAGGTCGGTGACGAGGCCTTTGGGATCGCTCTGGCCGAGCAAGGCGGGGGTCGCGCGGACCAGCATCGCGCGCGCGCCGAAGCGTTCGAGGTCGAGCCCGAACTCGGACAGCTCGGCGGCGCGCGCCTCGAGCCGGTCGCAGGCGGGTTCGTCGAGTTCGACGACCTCCGGGATCAGCAGCGCCTGGCTCGCGACCGTGCCGCCGGCGAGCGCGGCGCGCATCCGTTCGAGGACGAGGCGTTCATGCGCGGCATGCTGGTCGACGAGCACGAGACCGTCCTCCGCCTCGGCGACGATATAGGTCTTGGCGACCTGGCCGCGGGCGACACCCATCGGGAAGGATGAGGTTTGCGGCGGGGGTGTCCAGGCGGGTTCGGCTCTTGCCTGTGGGGGCGCGGCGAAGAAGGTGGGGCGGGCGTCGCTTACCGTGCCGTAGCTGCGGTTTTCGAGCGGCAGTCTTTGCGGCGTGCCCTCACCTTCCCACCCGCTTTGCGGGCGGGCCCCTTCCTCTCCCCCGGGGGGAGAGGAGGTTTCTGGCTGCCACATCGACAGGGCGGACTCGGATGCGCGCTGGCTGCGGTGGCCGGCGGCGTCGAGGGCGCGGCGCAGGCCCGAGACGATGAGGCCGCGGACCATCGCGGGGTCGCGGAAGCGGACCTCGGTCTTGGCGGGGTGGACGTTGACGTCGACCTGGTCGGTGGGGACGTCGAGGAACAGCGCGACGACCGCGTGCCGGTCGCGCGGGAGCATCTCGGCATAGGCGCCGCGGATCGCGCCCATCAGCAGCCGGTCCTTCACCGGCCGGCCGTTGACGAACAGATACTGGTGGTCGGCGATGCCGCGATTGTAGGTCGGCAGACTCGCGACCCCGCCGAGCACGAGCATGCCCGAGTCGACCGGGCGTTCGAGGTCGATCGTGACCGCATTGTCGGCGAGCGCGCGATCGGTGAGCGTCGCGACGCGGCCCGGCCGGTCCTCGACCTGCGTCGCCGCCAGCGTGCGACGGCCGTCATGCTCGATCGTGAAGCCGATATCGGGACGCGCCATCGCGAGCCGGCGGACGACATCGAGACAGGCGGCATATTCGGCGCGCGGCGAGCGGAGGAACTTGCGGCGGGCGGGAACGCGCGCGAACAGATCCTCGACGACGACGCGCGTGCCGGGGGGCAGCGCGGCGGGCCCCTCGCGCTCGACGCGGCCATTGTCGACGATCCGCGACCAGCCTTCGGCCCCCCTCACCCGGCTCTCGATCGTCAGCCGTGCGACGCTGGCGATCGAGGGCAGCGCCTCGCCGCGAAAGCCGAGCGTCACGACCGATTCGATGATCTCGTCGGGCATCTTCGAGGTCGCGTGCCGTTCGAGCGCGAGCATCATGTCGGCGGGCGTCATGCCGCATCCGTCGTCGGCGACTTCGATGCGCGATGTGCCGCCTTCGACGAGGAGAATCGCGATGCGTCCGGCGCCCGCGTCGATGGCGTTCTCGACTAACTCCTTCAACGCGCTGGCGGGTCTTTCCACCACTTCACCGGCGGCGATACGATTGACGAGATGCTCGGGGAGACGCCGTATTGACATGGGTTTGCGTCTAGACCAAGCGACGGCATCCCGCGACCCGCAAACGCCCGCTTATTAGGCACCCGGTGCTCGAAAACACCGGCGGGGCCCGCGAGATGATGTGCGAAATGCCGCCCGTCCGGCGGCCAGGATTACGGGACCCTGATTGAATGGCCTTCTACTCGCGTTTCTTCAAGTTCATGTCGCACGACATGGCGATCGACCTCGGCACCGCGAACACGGTTGTCTATGTCCGTGGCCGCGGCATCGTCCTGAACGAGCCGTCGGTGGTCGCGGTCGAGACGATCAACGGCATCAAGCGCGTCAAGGCGGTCGGTGACGACGCGAAGCTGATGATGGGCAAGACCCCGGGCAATATCGAGGCGATCCGCCCGCTGCGCGACGGTGTGATCGCGGACATCGACGTCGCCGAGCAGATGATCAAATATTTCATCCAGAAGGTGCACGGCCCGCGCCGCTTCGCCCGCTGGCCCGAAATCGTGATCTGCGTGCCGTCGGGGTCGACCAAGGTCGAGCGCCGCGCGATCCGCGACGCCGCGTCGAACGCGGGCGCGAGCACGGTGTGGCTGATCGAGGAGCCGATGGCGGCCGCGATCGGCGCCGACATGCCCGTGACCGAGCCGATCGGCAGCATGGTCGTCGACATCGGCGGCGGCACGACCGAGGTCGCGGTGCTGAGCCTGCGCGGTCTGGCCTATACGACGTCGGTCCGCGTCGGCGGCGACAAGATGGACGAGGCGATCGTCAGCTATGTCCGCCGCAACCACAATCTGCTGATCGGTGAAGCGACCGCCGAGCGGATCAAGCAGGAGGTCGGCATCGCCAAGCCGCCGGTCGACGGCATCGGCACGATCATCCACATCAAGGGCCGCGACCTGGTCAACGGCGTGCCCAAGGAAATCCAGATCAACCAGGGCCAGATCGCCGAGGCGCTGAGCGAGCCCGTCGCGACGATCGTCGAGGGCGTCCGCGTCGCGCTGGAGAACACCGCACCCGAGCTGGCCGCGGACATCGTCGACCAGGGCATCGTCCTGACCGGCGGCGGCGCGCTGCTGCAGGGGCTGGACGAGGTGCTGCGCGACGAGACCGGGCTGCCGGTGACGGTCGCCGAGGACCCGCTGACCTGCGTCGCGCTGGGCACCGGCCGCGCGCTCGAGGACCCGCTGTTCCGCGGCGTGCTGATGAGCGGCTGAGAAGCGTGTAGGTGGGAAACGGGTCAGTGGAAATCGCATCGACCGAGTCGCGGGGATAGGGCCCCGGACCCGGCGATGCCCGAGAACGAGGGGACAGGCGCATGGCGCCAGCCCGCGACCGCCGGACGGGGTTTTCCCGACGGCGTCAATATGGGGTGTTCGTAGGCTATGTGCTCGCCATCGCCGGTGCGGTGGTGGGCGCAGCGTTGCTCGTCGTCTCGACCTTCAACCCGCCCGCCTTTGCCGGCGCGCGGATGGGCGTGGCGGGCCTCACCGCGCCGGTCTCGTCTGGGCTCGCCTGGGTCGTGGGCGGGGTCGCCGCGGTGCCCGAGGCAATCGGGACCTATTTCTTCGTCCGCCAGGAAAATGTCGCACTGCGCCGCGAGCGTGAGCAGACGCGCGCTTTGCTGATGCGCGCGCGGACGATCGCCTATGACAATCGCCGGCTGCGATCGCTGCTGAAGGTCCGCGACCGGATCGCCGAACCGGTCGTCACCGCGCGACTGGTGAGTTCGAGCGCGTCGAGCGGGCGCCGGTTCGCCTTGCTCAACGCGGGCCGTTGGAGCGGCGTGCGGCCGGGCATGGCGGTGCGCGGCCCCGACGGGCTGGTCGGGCGCGTCGTCGAGACCGGGCCGAATGCGGCGCGGGTGATGCTGCTGACCGACGGCGACAGCATCGTGCCGATCCGCCGGACGCGCGACGGCCTGCCCGCGATCGCGGTCGGGCGCGGCGACGGCATGCTCGACGTCCGGTCGGTCAACGCGACCAACGTCAAGTTCAATGCGGGCGACCTGTTCGTCACGTCGGGCGTCGGCGGGCTGTATTCGCCCGGCATCCCGGTCGCGCGGGTGATGACCGCGGGGGCGGATTCGGTGATGGCGCGGACCTTCGCCAACCCCGACACCTTCGATTTCGCGGTGGTCGAGCCCGGCTTCATGCCGGTGCCGCCGCCGCGCGCCCTTGCGCCGTCCGACAATAGCGCCAAGTGACTGCCAAACCACCCTATCCCGTCTTCCCCCAGATGATCGACCAGCCGTGACCACCCGCAACAGCGTCGACTATAAGCCATTCGAACCGAAGGTCGCAGGCGGCCGGGCGCGGGCGATCCCGTGGCTGACCGTCATGGCGGGATCGCTGATGACGATCGTGCCGCTGATCGCGACGATCCCGATCCTGCCGCCGTTCGGGTTCGTCATGCTGCTCGCATGGCGGCTGCTTGCGCGCTACGCGCTGCGCCCCTGGGCGGCGGCGCCGCTCGGGCTGTTCGACGACCTGCTCAGCGGGCAGCCGCTGGGCAGCGCGGTGCTGCTCTGGTCGCTGGCGTTCGTGGCGATCGACATGATCGAGCAGCGGCTGGTGTACCGCGATTTCTGGCAGGACTGGCTGATCGCGAGCGGCGGGATCGCGTGCTGCGTGATCGGCGGGCGATTTCTGGGCGTACGGGTCGGCACGCATGTCGACACCGTGCTATTGGCGCAGATCGTGATCACCATGATGCTCTTCCCGTTGGCGGCACGGATCGTCGCGACGATCGAACGACGCAGGGTCCAGGAATGAAGCGGGTTTCCGAATGAGACGGCCGCCGCGTGTCGTGACCGAGATGTCGCAAGCCTATAGTTTCTCGCGTCGTGCCTGGATGCTGGGCGCGGTGCAGGGTGGCGTCGGGCTGATGCTGGCCGGGCGGATGGCCTGGCTGTCGATCGCGCAGAACGAACGCTACACGATGCTGTCCGAGAGCAACCGCGTGAACATGACGCTGTTGCCACCGCGGCGCGGCTGGATCGTCGACCGCCACGGCGTGCCGATCGCGAACAACCGCACCGATTTCCGCGTCGACATCATCCCCGACCGGCTGCGCGACAAGGAGCGCGTACTGCCGCTGCTCGGCCGCATCCTCCAGCTGCCGCCCGAGGAGATCGAGCGGATCGCGATCGACCTCGACCATGCCGCCGGGTTCCAGCCGGTCCAGGTCGCGGAGAATCTCGACTGGGAGCGGTTCGCAGCCGTCAGCCTGCGGCTGCCCGAGCTGCCCGGCGTCGCGCCGACGCGCGGCTTTGCGCGCAACTATCCCGCGGGCGCTGCGGTCGCGCATCTGACCGGCTATGTCGGCGTGCCCAATGCCGAACAATACAAGAAGACGCGCGACCCGCTGCTCGTCACCCCCGGCTTCAAGCTCGGCAAGGACGGGCTCGAGAAGATGCTCGAACCCGCGCTGCGCGGCGAGGCGGGCGCCAAGCGGGTCGAGGTCACCGCGCGCGGCAAGCTGGTCGCCGAGCTCGCGACCAAGCCCGACGTGCCGGGCAAGACCGCGCGGCTGACGATCGACGCGGGACTGCAGGAATATGCCGCGCGCCGGCTGGGCACCAATTCGGGGTCGGTGGTCGTCATCGACTGTCGCACCGGCGAGATGCTCGCGATGGTGTCGATGCCCGCCTACGACCCCAACAGCTTTTCGGACGGGATCAGCCATCTCGAATGGCAGATGCTGAGCGACGACGATCACGTGCCGCTGATGAACAAGGTCACGCAGGGGCTGTATCCGCCGGGCTCGACGGTCAAGCCGATGAACGGGCTCGCGCTGCTCCATGCCGGCGTCCCGGCCGACGCGCGGGTCAATTGTTCGGGCGCGATGCGGCTGGGGACCAGCGTGTTCCATTGCCACAAGCGCGGCGGGCACGGGCCGCTCGACCTCAAGAACGCGATCATGCAGAGCTGCGACATCTATTTCTACGAGATGGCGCGGCGGGTCGGCTATGCCGCGATCGCGCCGATCGCGCGGACGCTGGGCATGGGGCAGAAGTTCGACCTGCCCTTTTCGACGCAGCGGTTCGGGACGATGCCCGACCCCGACTGGAAGCTGCACAAATACAAGCGGCCCTGGACGGTCGCGGATTCGCTCAACGCGTCGATCGGCCAGGGCTATGTGCTCGCCAACCCGTTGCAGCTGGCGGTTATGGCGGCGCGGATCGCGTCGGGCCGCGACCTGCAGCCAAGCATTCTCGCCAGCCAGGTCCACCGCGATGCGCCCGCGCTGGCGATCGATTCGGAAAATCTGGCGCGGGTGCGCGAGGCGATGTTCGGGGTGATCAACCAGGGCGGCACCGGCGGCGCGGCCAAGCTGCTGATCCCGGGCGTCGCGATCGCGGGCAAGACCGGCACCGCGCAGGTCCGCCGCATCACCATGGCGGAGCGGCGCTCGGGCGTGCTCAAGAACGGCCAGCTGCCGTTCAAGCTGCGCGACCATGCGCTGTTCATCGGCTTCGCGCCCGCGGACAACCCGCGCTACGCGCTTGCCGTGGTGCTCGAGCATAACGGGCATACGGTGCGCAACCTCGACACGCCGATGATCGGGCGCGACATCATGACCTATATGCTCGACCGCGAGCGCGCGCTGAAGTCGCTCGCCGAGGTCGAACCGACCTGGGGCGGCGACATCAGGACGCGGATGGCGGCGACCGCGGCGAGCTATCGCGCGGCGCAGAGTGCCCCGCCCGCCGCGATCGCGACCAAGACCGACGCGACCGTGCCGAGCGACGCCCCGGCGGTCGAGAACGCCACCGATGTCGCCAACCGGACCCAGGCGGATCTGGCCACCGCGGGCGGCGGGGTCGCGGAAGACGGAACCACGGAGCGCGGCCAATGACATCGCGGATCATCCCCGAACAGCTTGCCACCCTGCCCTGGCGGACGTTGCTGCTGGTCACGGCGATCGGGACCTTCGGGCTGGTCGTGCTCTATTCGGCGGCGGGCGGCTCGCTGCGCCCCTGGACGCTGCCGCAGGGCATCCGCTTCTTCATCCTCCTGGCAGGCTCGGTCGTGCTCTCACGCATCCCCGAGCGCGTCTGGAAGGCGGCGGCGTGGCCGACCTATGGTGCGCTCGTCCTCGCGCTCGTCCTCGTCGAGCTGCTCGGCGCGGTGCGCGGGGGCAGCCAGCGCTGGCTCGATCTCGGCTTCATCCGGCTGCAGCCGTCCGAATTGATGAAGCCGGCGATCGTGCTCGCCTGTGCGCGCTTCTACGACATGCTGCCGCCCAACGAGACGCGGCGGTTCGCGGCCGTCTGGCCCGCCGCGGTGCTGATCGGCATCCCCGCGGCGATCGTGATGAAACAGCCCGATCTGGGCACCGCGCTGATGATCTGCGCGGGGGGCGCGACGGTGATGTTCCTGGCGGGCATTCCACTCAGGCTGTTCGTTGGCGGCGCGGTGGCCGCGTCGGTCGCGATCCCGCTCGCGATCAACTTCGCGCTGCACGATTATCAGCGCAATCGCATCCTGATCTTCCTCGATCCCGAAAGCGATCCGCTGGGCACCGGCTATCATATCAGCCAGTCGAAGATCGCGATCGGATCGGGCGGGCTGTGGGGCAAGGGGTTCCTCAACGGCACGCAGAGCCATCTCGACTATCTCCCCGAGGGGCATACCGACTTCGTCTTCGCGACGATGGCGGAGGAATGGGGGCTGGTCGGCGGCTGCCTGCTGATCCTCGCCTTCCTGCTGGTGATCCGCTGGGGGATTGAGGTCGGGCAGCGCGCGCAGTCGCGGTTCGCGCGGCTGGCCGCTGCGGGGCTCGCCACGACGATCTTCTTCTATGTCGCGATCAACCTGATGATGGTGATGGGCCTCGCCCCCGTGGTGGGCATCCCGCTGCCGCTGTTCAGCTATGGCGGGTCGTCGCAGATGACCGTGCTGCTGTGCCTGGGGATATTGATGTCGATCGACCGGGAAAATCGCAAGACGACCCGCTGGTAAGCAGAAAAAGACAGCAATTTGGACGAAAGGGGGTTGCGGCCCCCGATGAGTCTGCTAACAGCGCGCCTCCAGCAGCGGGGCGCCACACCAGGGCGCCACTCAAAACCGCCCCGGAATGGACGCATAGCTCAGTTGGTAGAGCAGCTGACTCTTAATCAGCGGGTCCTTGGTTCGAGCCCAAGTGCGTCCACCATCCTCCACCGCAGAAAACAAATGTTTTCCACTGCGGCGGAGTCATGTCTGTTCGACATGGTCTGATCTGTCTTCCGACAGTTTCTCTCCCAACTGAATGATATGCGCCTGCCGCGCGACCGCGATCTTTCGCGCCTTGTTCGCGATTGGCTCGCTGCAGGTTCGCATGACGTTGAGCATCGCGTGACCGGAGATCGGCCGCACGACCGGGTTGCCCGTCTTCGACTGTATCAGGGGGCCTACTCGCCTAGCTGAGCCCCTGCCCGCGCGATCGCGCGGTACCCTGCGCCTGTGGCATCCTTGGAGCCGAATACGTCCCAGACGCGCCGGCAGCGGCGCTCCGACTAGGTCATTGGGTCGCAGTCCCTGCCCGTCCCAGCTGGGGCGGCATCGTGACGAGCAGGGAACCCTTGCGGGGAGGCGAGGCCTCATCGGCCGGATGAGGCTTTGTGGTTAAGAAATGGTTAACGCCCTCGACCGGAGCGCCGTTTGTACGCACGGTGACGCTGGTCGAAGGCCGTGGCACCTCGGCACGGATCGACTTCGGTAATGTCCCGACCATGACGGGACAGATGATGTGGAGTAATAGCTCGTCCGCATCGCGCATCGGCCCCGCCTCGCGGGTGGTCGCAAGCATGCGTTCATATTCGGCAACTGCGATGGCTGAACCGCTTCTACGGCTCACCATCGCTGACCTTGCCGATCTCTCAGCTGTGCACCTGACGTCTGTTGCCAGTGACAGCCGGGCTCGACTCTGACTTAGATATAGGCCGGCGTCGTACCATGGCCCTGGTATTTCTCGCCTTTCACGCTGCTGCGATTGAACATGCCGAGATCTCGGTTGCCCGCCTTCATACTGCTCGGCATCCGCTGGCAGTAACCACGATCCTGGTTTGTCGATCCAGCGCCATGTGGTGTCGAAGCCTTGTCGCGCATCGTGAACTCCCATTAACCCTATTGTTTAACTCTTTACACGTTCGCGTTAATTGCGACGTAACTGAGTTCGTCAGAGTCCAAGAATTGAGCGGCGCATTGGTTCCGACCGAAAATTCCGGTAAATTTAGCGAGCAACCAAAGTACCATAGTGCGCTTGGTGCCGTGATACCCAGGGCCGAGGACGTGGCGAGCCGGGCAGGCCCCAGGGTCGCAACGAGCGCCTGTTCGAGCAAGCCGCGATCAACCCGCATCGTGGTTCGCGGTCGCTGATGGGCAAGCGCAAGGTTTTGCCAAACCGTCTCACATCCCTGCGGCCGGAGCTCGGTTCGTTGCCGCCTGTCGAGCGCATCCGACACCCGATCGTGCTTGAATGTCCGCCATGGTCTGCGACGGTCCGCTACGACGGGCGTTGGCCCCTGCCATGCCATCAGGCGGGGGCCGGACTGGCGAAACTCGGTACGCCCGACATGGGCATCACCTGCCTTTATGGTGGACGATTAGCGCCCCGTCAGCCGCTCATCATAGCTCGAGGTCGGCGCCGTGAAGAGCGCATCGGGAGGCTTATAGGGATCCTAGGACCCGAATGCTTTGCGGGCCTAACCATGGTCGACTTGGACATTCTTACCAAGAGAACGCACCATGGGTGACCGGGAAAACCGCGCATACAAGAAGCGCTACGCCAAGGGCCGCACCGCTTACGGCCGCGATCGCGCAAAGGGCGCTGATGCCAATGGCGGCACGTTCAACACCTCCCTGACGAAGCGGTACGCGGGCTATTATGACGCGATGTGACCAAGGTGCCCGGTTCGAAAGAGCCGGGCGCTTTACATGGGGCGGCCCTGCGCATGTTCCCTGAAAACGCTTGGGCCATTCCAATCAATTTGAACGGCACTATTCAGCAGACGCGCTCGCGTTATGCCCGATGTTAATAGCCGCGCATGATCTAAAATGGGAAACCTAAGGTAAGAATTATTTTGCGATCATGCTCCATCGAACCGTATGGGCCGGAGAACAAAGAAAAGGCCGGGGGGCGTATAGTGACATCGAGCAGCGGCATCGGAACAGAATTTAGGCAGGACACTGCAAGGAAACCGGGCCAGATCGATGCAATACAAGCCCTGCGGGCGTTTGCGGCTCTCGCGGTGGTTGCGCATCATGCGTTCCGCGCCACGACGCTGCATGACGCGCCCCCGGGCGCTTACGCACCGCAAAGCTGGATTATCCAAGCCGGGGCTGCCGGCGTAGACGTCTTCTTCGTCATCAGCGGCTTTCTGATGGCATTCATTTCTCAGAAATTTTTCCTAGGCCGGAATTCGCCTGCTGACTTCATGATCGACCGGATCGTGCGCGTCTGGCCCCCATATGCATTGGTCACCTTGGTGGCGTGCGCCCTGATCGCTGCGAGGTCTGGCTTCGGCCCGGAGCTCGCTATGCCACGCCTATTGACGATCTTTTTCATCCCCTCATTCGACATATCAGGCAACCTGCAGCCAATTATCGGGCCGGGGTGGACGCTATGTTATGAGATGATGTTCTACGCCTGCTTTACTCTCGTAATCGCAAGTGGCCGCAAGCACGCCATACTGAAGCTTTCCATTTTAATCGGCGCTCTATATCTTTTGGGTGTCTTTAGCACCAATAAGGTAATGCACGTATTCTTAGCCGAGCCTATCGTTTTCGAGTTCGTCGTCGGTGCGCTCATCGGCTTCAGGTTTAGGGAGACAAATCAGAAGGTGCGTTTGCCGATCGTGTGGATCGCTGCTGGCATGATGGGCATGCTCGTCGGAGTATATGCTGACATTCCCCTGCAATACCGGGTGTTCACCTACGGCATCCCAGCGACCCTGCTGTTCGTCGGGTTTCTGTCTCTAAGCGATAACATCCGGTGGCCCTCGGCGCTGCTCTTCATCGGAAATGCCTCATACGCTATCTACCTGACGCACATACTCGTGATCTATATGTTCACTCGTCGCATGCCCATCTTCGTAGAGCACGGGTTGGAACCGCTCGCCGTCTATGGGGCATCGTCGATTGCGATATTGGCCGCCATCGTCGTCGGTTCGCTATTCTACATGGCTGTCGAAAAGCCGGTGTTGCGCTTATCTCAGCACCTAGTTGCTGGTCCGGCAATGGCGCGAACGCGGCCTTCAAGAAGCGCACCTGCAACTGCCGTGAATGGTGCAGAATAGCAGAAGGGCTAATATTGCAGCAGCGCCTCGTCCCCAGGCAGGTAGCGCTCTTCGGTCAGGTCCAGTGACCGGACTGTCGACGACCTTGCCGCGTCGCGGTGCAGCCACCCCGGCGGCGCGGTCTTCGGCCGCTTGCCGCACTCACCGCAACGGAAGAACCGGGTCAGCCTCGGTCCCCCGGTAGGCTTCGAGGTTGACCTCCGTATGCCGTCCACAGCCATAGATCAGATCTATGGTCTGGATATCGAGGGGCCGCATGTTTTCAAGGTCCATGGGGAGCGGGATCGACCACTGCAGTCGCGCCTCATCGACCGCGTCGACCGCTGCCGCGATGCGCGCCCAATCAGCCTGGTGGAGATCATCCTCTAAGGTATCGAGCAGCGTGGCGACAACAGGCGCAGACGCCAGCGTGCCATGCTTCTCACGGCGGAGGATGTCTCCGCCATGGAGGGCAACGGCTCGCGATCAGTCGCGACGTCGGCGTGTCAATTTTCTCAGCTGGGCTTGATTGAGTTCCCGGGTCCGCTTGCGATCGGCGATCAACGCCCGCCGAAGCGCTGCACCGTGCAGCGGCTGTGCAATCCACCTTGACGACCGCGCGCGCGCAGGCCGCGCCTTACGTCTCGCGGGTGAAAGCCTCCGTGCCTTTTTGAGCATTGACGCTCGAGCCTGGCTCAGTGCGGCATTGGCCTTCTGCGCCACGGGAGTGTTGCCACCGTCAGCGGGAACTGCGGTCGAGATGGCGGCTGTCTGCGGTCTGACAGGCGGTGCGATGGGGGCTTTTGGGGTTTGGGCGACGGGAGCCTTGACCAGAGCCGGGCGGGGATCTGCCTGGCGGGTGTAATAGGCTGCGCCAACCGTGCTCATGATCCCCAGAACGACCGCGGCGATCGCCGAATATCGTGCCGTACGGATGCTTCGTTGGTTACGGGCCGTGAGGACCGACAAACGCTTGTCGATGTCCTGACGCTGGTTCGCGAGCGCCCAGAGCGCCGCGTTGCTCCCGATCCTCGCGCCGTAGTGCGAACCCGGAATCGTGCTCGCGGCGACCAGATATTCTCGATCGGCCGGCTCGATGGCCGGCGGTTGCAGGGGAGGATCGTCGGGGAGTGCTTCCGCAGACCGGGTTGCCGTTGAGGGAGATTCGCTGCTTGCCATGGCAAAGCTACGTATCAGATTGAATTAGGTTTTATGCAGCCAATCGGTCCCGACATAGCACACCGACGCCAATACTCCCCGGATGGCAGGCCGGGTCCTGCTTCAGGCCGCGACCGTTCCTCGTGGCGCAGGGCCATTCGATCGGGACGGCTGGGGCTTGGGCGCGATGGCCGCCATATAGCCGACCAGCATCCACAAGGGGGCGGCGACCTTCATCGAGAAGATCGCGGTGCCGCCGATCATCATGTTGGCGAAGAGATAGACCGCGGTCGCCCAGGCGCAGCGCTTCGAGGCGGTGTCCGTCGCGCGCTGGCCGAGCGAGAAGAACAGCCAGATCGCGATCAGCCCGAAGATCGAACTCGACGCGGTGACATAGCCGAAGCCGGTATCCATCAGATGCCGCGCCTTCATCGCATTCGCACCGAATATGGTCGGAATGTCGAGCTTACGCAGCGCCTCGGTGGTGATGCCCAGTCGGCCGATCAGATCGTCGGTATGCTCAACATTGTCACCGACGACGAGAAACGCCAGCAGGACCAGGACCGGTGCAATTAGGAGGGTGAACCACCGCGACAGATGGGGAAATATGAAATATCCCATCATCGTCACCACCGCCAGCGCCGATGACGTCCGCGTGTTGTTCGAGAGCAGGATCAGCAGGATCGTCGCCACCATCGTCGTCCGGATGGCGACGCTCAGCCGCCCCCATGTGGCGACGAGGAAGACGCAGAGGATTCCGGCGAAGTTCGCGTTCGAAACCTGCTCCAGGAACACCGACGAGGTCCGCGCGCCCGAAAACACGCCAAAGGAAAAGCGCGATTCGAACCCCGCCGCATTGTTGAACAGGCCGGTCTCGTTGAACTCGCTCACCTCCATGCCGCGCGTTGCCGCATAGTAATTGCCCGGCTGGAACACCGACACATAGGCGGTCGGGAAGGCGATCTCGAAGATCAGCACCGTCAGCGTGATGATCGTGAGCAGCGCAAAGGCGAGATGCACCTGGGGAAAGCTGCACCGACGGCCGAGCAGGAAGAAGGACGCGATGATCGCGACGTTGCGAAAGGCATCGGGGAACACCGCATCGCTCGCGAGCGACGTGAACACCGCAAGGAGCGCAAACAGGTAGAGCAAGCCGATCGCCGGAGCGTCTTCGCCGTCTGGACGGCGCTTGAACAGCGCCAGCCCCATCGCGCCGCCGAGCAGCAGCCCCTCCATCGCGATCGGCGCCGCGGACGTGAGGCCCTTCACATGCGCGCTGATGATCGCGAGCATCGCATTGTACAGGCTCGCGGAGACGACGAGCGTGACCGCGAGGATCCCGAACCTTTGATCGCTGATCAGCGCCTTGCCGCCGGGTGGCGCCGCCGTCTTGGGCCGCGCCCTGACCCCGGTGATAGGTTGTGAAGTCTTCATGGTGTCACCGTTTGCGGTTGGTGCGGATAATCGAGGCCGACGCGCCGCTCGAGGAACATTCTACGGCTGCGCGTCGATGGCCAGCCCTAAATCCCGGCTCAGGATGTGCCCAGTTCGGCGGCGGCGGGCGGCTTGCGGCCACCGCGCAGCAGCCTGTTCATGCCCTTGAGCAGCGGGAGTTCGATGGTCCGGTGGACGACGATCCCGGCGACGCTGCTGACGACGAGCGCGAGGATAACGAAGACGGCACCGTTCGCCATGCCCAGATCGAGACCGACGACATGGGCCGCGACGCGGGTGCCCGCGATCACGAAGATATGGCTGAGATAGATGCTGTAGGACGCGTCGCCGAGCAGGGACAGTTTCGGCAGGTCGGGCAAATGGCCCGAGATCTCGATCTGGAGCGCCGCGCACAGCAGAATGACCGCGGGTATGCCGAGGACAATGAATTGCGAGACGGAAGGCCTTTCGAGATCCATCCAGAACAGCATGGCGAACGCGCCAAGCCCTGCCACCGCCCAGATGCCGGGCGACAGGCGCGGAAGACGGCGGATCGTACACGCCAGAACAATCCCCGCGAGAAATTCGGCGAGGCGGTCCGTACCGTAGAAGGCCGCGGTCGTCCCGGAGAGCCACGTCTTGGCCGACACGTACACGAGCGCCAGCAGCACGGCGACGAACAGGGGCCTGAGCGACTGCCTGACGGCCAGCGCGCACGCAAACACCGCGTAGAACATCATCTCGGTATTGAGCGTCCAGCCTGGAACGATGACCGGTGTCAGGACCTCCGCATTGGTCGCGGCAACGGCCGGGTTCCAATAGGGGAGAAACAGGAGCGAGAAGCCGAGATGCGGGAGGTCGAACTTGGTCGACCGCAACAGATCGCCGAAGAACAGCGCGACCATCGCGGCAAATATCGTCAGGACCCAGTAAAGCGGCGCGATCCGGATCAGGCGCTTGACCAGGAAGTCGCCAATGCCGACCTTGCGGTCCCTGGTCGTCCACCACATGACGAACCCGCTCAGGACGAAGAATATGTCGACGCCGAAGGATCCGGACAGCGGAAGTTCGCGAATATTCGCCACCTGCTCGACTTGTACGACCGCGTGGAAATAGACGACGGCCAGTGCAGCGACACCGCGCAGATATTGCAAGGACGACAGGTGCATCCCGGATTTTGGTACGGAGGTCACTGATTGTCCGCCTTACAGTTTAAACAGGTTTACTAGCCCTGCGGCACGCGACCGGTGCTGCAGGACAGGATATTCAACTATTATACGCTCAGAATTGGGCATCTGACGGGGTACAACCTCAGAGTCATAGGGTGCTCGTCGAACCACGTCGGCGGTTCAGCGCCATGTCGACGGGCTTAAAACCGCGTTATCAGATAGATAGAGGGCATATCTGACCGCACGCTGGTCCCCATCCGGTGTCGTGAGCGGGCTTCTGGCATAGAATGGCGCTGACTTCCACGGGATTCCCGGCGTCGGCGCGACCCGGAATGGCACTGACCGCGGCGGACAGGCGTGTCGTCGCATCGAAGCATCTGGTTACCGGACGATTCACTTTAGCGATGATCTCGGCCATGTTCATGCCGGACACGCGCCACCTGTGTCACACGAGTCGACGGCATCTCTCGAGCTCTGTCAGTAATTGTGACGCTCTCGATAATTATTCCACGGCAACGTCTTGTTGCGGAAGAAAAATTTAACACAAACTGGCTATTTGAGGGATCGCACTGTGCTTCACATCGAGAGCACGGCATTCCATCCAAACCTCGTAGGTGAAGTAAGATGATTCTTCCTCGTGTCATCGCCGCTGCCACGGCCCTGCTGTCCTTCGCCACGGCCGCCGAGGCCGCGCCGCGGTTCGGCGTCAATCTCGCGGGATGTTCGTTCGTCGCGAACGGCGCCCTGTGCCCGACCGTGGCCGACGTCGCCTGGTACGTCGACAAGGCCGGGTTTCGCAGCATCCGCCTGCCGTTCAACGGCAGCCAGATGAATGACCCCGTCGTCCTCCAGCGGGTGGTCGACGTCGTCAAGGCGGCCAGCGCGCGCAACGTGCCCGTGATCCTCGACCGCCATGACTATAAATGGCCGACGCCGGCGGAGCAGATCGCATTCTGGCTGCCGATCCTGCGCAAGCTCGACAATTCCGAAATGGTCATGATCGACCTGATGAACGAGCCGCGCTTCTTCACCGATCCCGTGGTGACGAACGACTGGATGCAATGGGTTCGCGATACCAACCAGATCGTCGCAGGCATTCGCAAGGCGGGGTTCAAGCACCGCATCCTCGTCGAGTGGCCACAATGGTCCGCGTCATTCCGGTTCGACAAGAACGAACCGGCCAGCCGGGACTGCGAGAGCGCTGCGTGCGCGATCGATCGCTCGGGCGGCCTCATCGACCCGCTGAACCGCATCATCCTGTCGCCGCATCGCTATTTCGACACCGGCTCCAGCGGTACCAATGCGGAGTGCGTCAGCGAACCGGCGGGCGACGGCGGACTGAAGATCTTCGCTGCGGCTGCCCGGAAGCGGGGATATCGGGCGATCCTGGGCGAATATGCACTGGGAAGCTCCAAGGGGCTGCCCGCATCCTGCACCGCGATCGCGGCGAACGTCGTCAAGTCGATCAAGACCGACAGTGACGTCTGGCTCGATGCGATGGCCTGGGGCGGCGGTCGCGCGTGGACGGAATCCTATTTCTTCAAGATCGAACCGACCAAGGGCACGCGGGAATCGGTGCCGGTGGCGGCCTACACGAAGATGATCGCGGGACAGTAAGCCGCGAGGGCCCCTCCCTCGCAGGCGCGGCGTGAAGGGCCGTATTCCGGCTCTTCACGCCCCTACCGGCCGACCTGCATCAGGATGGCGTCGGAGGGGAGCAGCTTGTCGAGGAAGGGCAGCAGCGCGGCGCCGATGACCGGTGCGTCGGCGGCGAGGGCGCCGCGGATGATCGTGGTCATCGGGGGCTGTACGGTGACCGCCAACGCGCCGGCGAGGCGGGCGATCAGGCGGTCGAGCAGCGCGGTGTCGAGCCGGCCGCCGATGACGATGGCGTCGGGATCGATCAGGCAGGTGATGTTGATCAGCGGTGCGATCAGCGCCTTGGCGGCGAGATCGACCCAGCGTTCGAGCACGCGGTCGGTCTGCGGATCGGCGGGCCGGATGTCCTTCTGGCTTTCGACATCGAGGCCGGCGTCCTTCAGCATCTGCAGCAGCGCCGAGATCGAGACGATGTCCTGCACGACCGCGCCCGGCGCCGGGTTGGTCGCGTCGGGCAGCAATCCCAGTTCGGCGCTGCGCTTGTTCGCGCCCTCGACGAAATGGCGGTCGATCATCAACCCGCCACCAAGCCCGGAATTGATCAGGATATAGAAGAAGCTCGCCAGCGGTGACCCCGCCCCCGCCTGCGCCTCGCCGATCGCCGCCGCCGCCGCATCGTTCTCGATCACGGTCGGCCAGGGCATGACCGGGGCGAGCAGCGCGGGGATCGAGAGGCCCGCCCAGCGATCATAATCCGACGGCCGCCCCGGCAGCGTGATGACGCCCAGATCATTGGGTACCGCGACCCCGACGCCGATCACGCGGTCGCGTCCGACCCCGGCCTCCGCGAGCAGCGATTCGAGGTTGTGCGCGGCGAACGCGACGACGTCCTCGGGCATCGCAAAGGCGATATCCTGCGCGATCCGGCTGCGCACCTGACCCGCGAGATCGAGCGCGACCAGCGTCAGGTGATCGCGATCGATGTTGAGGCCGATCGCGACGCAGCCCAGCGGCTCGATCGTCAGCTGGATCGCGGGCTGCCCACGCGGGCCCTGAAGGCGGCCGACCTCTTTCACCAGACCGGCGTCGATCAGCCGGCGCGTGATGTTGGCGATCGTCGGCGCGGTCAGCCCGGTCGTCCGGCTCAGCTCGACACGGCTGGTCTCCGGGCTGAGCCGGATGGCCTGCAGAACCACGCGCTGATTATAGTCGCTCGCACGCGCCAGGTTCGTGCCCGACAACGACACTGCGAGGCGCGCACCGCGCGCTTCCCGTATCGGTTTGTCCATCGTGATATGCCCCTCCGACGTATTCTTACACGTCCGGCGAAAGAAAAGTCGATGGGCCCGGCCGGGCTCATCGATCCGCCCGGGCCCTATCACGCGCCACCCCGCTGCAACCGCATGGAAAACCGACCGCGTGAAAGAAAATTAAATTTCTTAATCTGCTTGCGCCCCGGTACGTCGGCCCCTAGCCTTGACCCCAGCACATCATGTCGCGCCGCCGTTCAATGGTTCGACAGTATCTTTCCGGCAATCCCGACGATGACGCCGGCCCCGGACGTGTATTGGAGAGGCGCATTGGCAGCATCACGAGGCATCGCCTGCAAGGACACCGGGCGATTAGTGAAGCGTGTACGGAGCAATGTTCTTCCCGGACTTGCGGGTGCGGAGATGTCGGCCGCATGATCGGGGTGTCATCTGCTGCACTACTTCGCCGCGACATGCTGAAGGCCGGCGCTGCGGCGCTGTGCGCGGCAGCGGCGACGCCCGCGTTCGGCTTCGCGGCGTCGGCGCCCGTCGCTGGCGGCGCCCGGCCGCCGCGCGATCAGCGTCGCTTCGTCAGTCCGGCGGTTGAGCAGGAGATCGTGCGGGTGAAGGCGAGGATCGCGGATCCCGCGCTGCGCCATCTGTTCGAGACCTGTTATCCCAACACGCTCGACACGACGGTCCGGTTGGGGATCGTCGACGGCAAGCCGGACGGGTTCGTCATTACCGGCGATATCGAGGCGATGTGGCTGCGCGACAGCTCGGCGCAGATGCAGACCTATGTCCATCTCTGCCGCCGCGACCCGGCGCTGCGCCGCCTGTTCCACGGCGTCATCCAGCGCCAGGCGCGGTGCATCCTGATCGATTCCTACGCCAATGCCTTCATGGCGGATCCGCAGGCCAAGTCGAACCTGGGCGCGATCGACGACCTGACCGAGATGCGCGCGGGCGTTGCCGAACGCAAATGGGAGCTCGATTCGCTCTGCTATCCGATGCGGCTCGCCTACCTTCACCGACCGCGAATGGGGCTATGGCGACGAGGATCCCGCGATCTTCGACCCCAAGCAGTTCGATGCCGACCAGATCGTCGCCGCGGCAAAGGCGGCGAACCTGCGCGGCCTGATCGTCACCGCCAAGCACCACGACGGCTTCTGCCTGTGGCCGAGCAAGTTCACGAAACACAGCATCGCGAGCAGCCCCTACAAGAACGGCAAGGGCGATATCGTCGGCGAACTGGCCGCCGCATGCCGGCGGCAGGGGCTGAAGTTCGGGATCTACCTGTCGCCCTGGGATCGCAACCATCCGGACTATGGCCGGCCCGAATACATCACCTTCTTCCGCAACCAGCTGCGCGAGCTGCTGACGCAATACGGGCCGATCTACGAGGTGTTCTTCGACGGCGCGAACGGCGGCGACGGCTATTATGGCGGTGCGCGCGAAGTGCGGAAGATCGACGCGGTCCCCTATTATGACTGGCCGTCGATCATCGCCTTCGTCCACGCGCTGCAGCCGATGGCCTGCACCTTCGATCCGGTCGGCGCGGACCTGCGCTGGGTCGGCAACGAGGAGGGCGAGGCCGGCGACCCGTGCTGGGCGACGATGGACGACAAGGGCTTCACCGAGGAAAAGGGCAATGCCGGCGTTCGCGGCGGCGCGATCTGGTGGCCGGCCGAGGCGGATGTCTCGACCCGCTATGGCTGGTTCTGGCACGCCTATGAGGACGGGCAGAGCCGCAGCCCCGCCAATCTGATGAAGATCTATTTCGAGACGGTCGGGCGCAGCGCCGGGCTGTTGCTCAACCTGGCCCCGGATACGCGCGGGCTGGTGACCGACGAGGATGTCGCGAACCTGACCGCGTTCGGCACGGCGATGCGCGCGATGTACGCCACCGACCTGAGCAAGGGTGCGATCGCCTCTGCGAGCAGCGTGCGCGCCGGGCATGACGCATCGCATGTGCTCGACGGCAATCCCGAAAGCTTCTGGGTCAGCGCCGATCGGGCGCAGGTCCCGACGCTGACGCTCGACCTGAAACAGCCAAGGCTGTTCGATGTCGTCAGGCTGGCGGAGCATCTGCCGCTCGGGCTGCGCGTCGACCGGTTCGCGATCGACGCTCAGGGCCCGACCGGCTGGACCGAAATCGCCAGCAAGCAGGGCATCGGATCGCAGCGGCTGATCCGGCTCGACGCGCCGATCACCGCGCGGCGGGTCAGGCTGCGGATCACCGCAGCCGCCGCGGCGCCGGCGATCACCGAATTCGGCGTGTATCTCGCGCCCGTGCTGCTCGATCCGCCGCACATCGTTCGCGACCGCGAGGGCGTGGTCACGCTGACCAGCGATTCCCCCGGGCTGGCGATCGCCTACACCACCGACGGCAGCGTGCCGACGATCGCATCGCCGCGCTACACGGCGCCGTTTACGATGCGCGATGCGGGGATCGTCCAGGCGATCAGCATCCACGCGGCCAAGGGTGCGGTCAGCAGCGTGGGGCGTCGCAACTTCGACATCCGCAAGAGCGACTGGAAGATCTTGCGGGCCAGCGCGCCGCTGGCCGAGCTGCTGATCGACGAGAAGAACCGCACCGACTGGGTCGCGCCGCTGACCGGTGCGGACGGCAAGCCGTGTTCGGTGACGATCGATCTTGGGCGTAGCGTCGAACTGCGCGGGTTCGTGCTGAAGCCCGGCTGGCACGCGCCGCAGGGGGCCGGCGACCCCGCCGCCTGGCGCGTACGCATCGGCGACGACCCGGGGCTGGCCGACGCGCCGCAGGAGCAGGGCGAGTTCTCGAACATCGCCGCCAACCAGGCGCCGCAACGCCTCGCCTTCGCGCGGCCGCACCGTGGCCGCTACATCGAGATCGCCTTCACCCGGACCGCCAAGGGCGAGACGCGGCTGGCCATCGCAGAGCTCGGGGTGCTGACGCAGTAGACCGGTCGCGGCGCGGCGTGTGATGGCAAGTAACCAAAAGCTAAGTCTTTGTTGTTTAACATAGCGCAATGTTCATATCGCTCACTGCGCGGATCGTCGCGATCGGCCTCATCGTGGTCCTGGCACTGGGGTCGCTGGCCGGGCTGCTCGCCGACGCCTCGTACCAAGCCAGCCAGAGCTTCCAATGGGCCGCCCATTCCGCGCAGGTCATCGAAACGACCGAGGCGGCGCTGAACGATCTGCGCGAGGCCGAATCGGGCCAGCGCGGGTTCGTCATCACGCGGGATCCGGCCTATGCCCGGTCCTTCGCCAAACGCCTGGACAGCGCCGCCCGGACCATCGCGCGGGTTGCGGGCCAGACCCGCGACAACCCGCGCCAGCATGCCCGTGCGCGCGAAATGGCATTGCTGATGAAGGAGCGGTCCGCCTTTCTGCGCCAGCCGCTCGACCTTGCCCGCCGGGGCAATTTTGCGGGAGCGGTCACGATCATCGCCAGCGGCCGTGGTCGCGACCTGATGGATGCGATCAGCGTGCGCGGGGAGGCGTTTCTCGAAGAGGAACGCGCGTTGCAGACCACGCGGCAGGATGCGGCGGCGCAGCGCCTGCGCCGCGGCAAGCGGCTTGCGATCTTCGGCGCGATCGCCGTCGCGCTGATCGTCATCGGCGGCTTTACCTTGCTGGTGCAAGGTATCCGCCGCCCGCTGGAAACCATGTTGCGCGCGATGACCGCGCTCGGCAGCGGGGACGAGCAGACGCGGATCGATACCGCGATGGGATCGCGCGAATTCAACCGCCTCGCGATCGGCTATAATGCGATGGCCGACCGGCTGGAGGGCGCGGTTTCCGATCAGGGCGCGAGCGAGCGCCAGCTGCAGGTCGTCAACGCCGAGCTCGAACGCAATACCAAGACGCTGCGCGAACGCGGCGACGTGATCGAGCTGCTCGGCGGCATGGCGCATCGCATGCAGGCCGCACGCACCGACGACGAGCTGGCCCAGATCATCCGGGTGTTCGTACCGCAGGTCCTGCCCGACATTCCCGGCGCGCTGTACGCGCACAACAACTCGCGCAACTGCCTGGTCCCGGTCGCCAGCTGGGGGGACATCGTCGTGCCGGACGATGGCTTCGCGCCGGAGCGGTGCTGGGCACTGCGCCGTGGTCAGAGCCATTCGGTCGTGGATCCGCGCCGCGACATCGTCTGCGCGCATGTCGACGAGGACGAGGTCTATCACTGCGAGCCACTGCTCGCGGGCGGCGAAGTCATCGGCGTGCTCTATCTGCGCGGCCGGATCGAGGCCGAGAACCGCTTCCGGATGAACGTGCTGACCGAGAACATCGCCTCGGCGCTGGTGAACCACCGCCTGCAGCGGTCGCTGCGCGAACAGACGATCCGGGATCCTCTGACCAGCCTATTCAACCGCCGATACATGGAGGAGGCGCTCAAGCTGGAGATCGCCCGCGCCTCGC
This sequence comes from Sphingomonas sp. CFBP 8765, assembly GCF_014841445.1. Classification (NCBI taxonomy): domain Bacteria; kingdom Pseudomonadati; phylum Pseudomonadota; class Alphaproteobacteria; order Sphingomonadales; family Sphingomonadaceae; genus Sphingomonas; species Sphingomonas sp. CFBP 8765. The sequence continues at coordinate 77,255 of NZ_JACYTY010000001.1, forward strand.
GGTCGGGCAATCCGCTCAGCCTGGTCATGTGCGACGTCGATCACTTCAAGCGGTTCAACGACGAGTTCGGTCACGACGCGGGGGACGCGGTGCTCCAGCAGGTCGCGGCCGAGATGCGCAGCCGGTTCCGCGACGGCGATGTCGTCTGTCGCTTCGGCGGCGAGGAGTTCACCATCATCGCACCGGGCACGACCGCCGAGGCGCTGGCCAAGCGTGTCGATATCGTCCGGCAGGCGATCGCCGAGATCGCCGTCCGCCACGGGAACCGCGCGCTGGGATCGACCAGCATGTCGTTCGGCATCGCGACCTGGACGGACATCATGGACCGGGAGGGCGCGACGCTGATCCAGGCGGCGGACATGGCGCTGTATCAATCCAAGCGCGACGGCCGCAACCGCGCGACGATCAGCGCGCTCGCGGCCTGATCAGGGCGCTCCGGAGATCGATATCCTCCGCCGTACCGGGCGGTGTCAGAAGAGCTTGCGCAGGCCCAGCCTGACGGACCGGCCGACCGGATCGATATACGCCGCCTGGAACCGGTTCGGCGTCCGCCCGAGCCGATCGCGAACCGCGATACGGTCGTTGAGCAGGTTTTCGACCGTCAGCTGCAGCGTCATGTTGCTTGCCCAGGGACGTTTGACGATCTGGTCGACCTTGAGCGAGCTATAGGGCACCAGCCAGGTCCGACCTGAAAAGCGCAGATCCGACGCCGCCAGGTCGCTGCGGATCCGGGTCGGCCCCTGAAGACGGCCGTACACGCCGATGCTCGCAGCCCCGAGCGATCCGCTGAGGTTCAGCTCGGTTTCCCAGCGCGGTCGTCCGCCGGTGCCGGTCAGCGTGTCGCCATCGAGGAGATCGAGTGCCGGCCCCCCGCTCCGCAACGACAGGCGATCGTCGAGCCGCCACGTCGTGGTCATCGACATGTTGAGGTGCGGCCGGGGCCGGGGTGGCGCCGGCGGTGGCACATCCTTCGCGGCGATGCCGACGGGCGGCGTCAGCGGCGCAGGCGCACGCCCGATCGGCGTCGACAGGCTGATCGTCGCCTGCATCTTCGTTTCGCGTTCGCGGGCGATGTTGACCGGCCGCAGGTCGGCGCTGACGAGCTGTCCTGTTGCATCACGCTGAAACGCCCCGGCAAACGCGGTCTGGAAGGCCTGGGTGGCGCTGCCCAGCGTCGCGGTCTGATTGTCGATGCGCGTCTGGAGATAATTGAGCGTGAGCCGCAGATCGCGGGCCTTGATCGGCGACACGGCGACACCCAGCGTGACGAGCCGCCGGCGTTCCGGGTCGAGCGCGGGATTCCCGCCGGCGATCGTCGTGACGAGCACGCTGGTGCCGGTGGTGAAATCGAAAAACGGCGTGTTCGGGGTGGTCACCGTCGGGTTGGTCAGCAGCGCGATCGCCGGCGGGGTCTGCGCGGCATTGACCGAGGCGATCAGCTGGACCGGCCGCACCGGCGACCATGTCAGGCCGTAGTTCGAACTGAGCAGCCGGCCGTAATCGGACACGTCCGAGACGCCGATCATGCCGTTGACCGACAGCTGTCCGAGAAACGCGAGAACGTCCTGATTGGCAGAGGCGATCGGCAGATCCGCGTTGACGCTGGCCCCACCCGTGGTGCGCGTCAGATCGAGCGTCGTGTCGCGCAGGCCCGGCAGGCTGCCCGAACTGCTCGACCGGGCATAATCCCCCGAGAGCGTGATCTGCGCGTCGCCGGCCGGCAACCGGACCAGCGGGCCGTTCGCGACCGCCTTTGTCAGCAATGTGCCGGTAACGGTCCGGCTGCGATCGGCCAGCCGAAGCGCCGCCGCCTCGGGACTTACGCGCGCCAACGGATCGCCCCCCGCATCGATCGCGGCCTGCAGATCGTCGATCGGCACGCCGCGTTCGGACCGCGCCACCCCCTGCACCCGGTCATAGCTGGTCGTGACGTTCCACCCCCAGCGCCGGATACTGCCTTGGACCATGCCCGATCCATGCAGCGTCAGGCTGGTGCTCCGCTGCCGGAGCACCGCATCGGGCAGGTAGCGATAAAGCAGGACATCGTCCGCAAAGGGCAGCGCGCCGCGTCCTCCCGGCACACTCAGCAGCGCGGGCGTCAGACCGTTCACGCCGATGTTACGCTGCGCTTCCATCGACAGGTTGAGCGATCCGCTCATCGTCCGCCCGATCGGCGCCGCGAGCGTTCCGTCGACCGAAATCCTGTCGCTGCGCTGCTGGAGCGAGCGATAACGCCCGATATCGGTGACCGCGGGTGCGCCGGCGCCGGCGGCATAGCCCGCCAGAGTGTCGCGCCCCGCCGGGTCGTCCGGCACGGCGGCGATCGTGACCGGGGCCCCGACGAGCGCATCGAGCGCGGGATCGATACTGGCCCCGCCTATTCCCGTGACGGTGCCGCCAAGCGCATAGAGCGTGTCCGGATCGGGCAGGATCGCGCGTTCGCTCTGCAGGATCGGGTTGAGGCGAAGATGCGACAGCGTCAGCGTCGCGCGGCGCGGCCCGTCGATCCGCGCGGCGGTCACCTCGGCGTAGCTTGTCTCGCCCCCGCCTTCGGTCGTGACACCCGTGGCCTGCTGGTAGGTGACCGCGCGAAACCGCTTCTTGGTGATGAAGTTCATCACCCGAACGGTGGCCGGAAACCCGAAACGTGCGGCCTCGGACTCGGGCAGGACCTCGATCTTCTCCATCGCCTCCTGCGGCAGGCTGTAGAGTTCGTTCATGCTCGACATGCGTCGACCGTTGAGCAGATAGACCGGATCGCCGCCGCTCGCCGACGTCGTCAGTGGCTTCAGGCGCTCCAGCAGCGTCTTGAGATCGGTCGCACCCAGCGACTGGATCCCGGCCTGATCGAGGGTCGCGGTCGGATCGATCGCCCCGACCGCGCTGCCCGCGCTCCGCTGGCCCGTGATGACGATGTCGTCGCCCGACGCCGATGCCGGCACGGGGATCGCCTGCGTCGATCCGGCCGTGGGACACACCACGCCGCCCCCGAGGCAGACGAGCATCGACGGGTACAGGCGGACCGGCGCGTGAACCCTCACGAACGGCGGATCAGGATGGCGGGGGGATCGATCATCGTCACACTCTCACGCAGCGGGCGACATCGAGTGGAGCGGTATTATATGTCGGGAATAGGGCGGCTTGTGAAAGCAGGCAGGGCAGTATGCCTGAAGGCAGCGCGGTCACGCCGCGGATCGGGGCGTCGGGACGCGATCCGGCGCATCGCCGGCATGGGATGCCGCAAGACTATTGCCTATCGTCCGGGCCGGATTACGCTTCGTCATCGGAGCGCGTGACTGCGAGTCGGAGATCGATGGTCGCGCGCTGCTGCAGGTCTATCCGAGGTGATCCGCTATGGCCGTCAGGGACAAGGCTTCGATCGATACCCAGCATGCCGTTATCGTCGTGATCCGGGGCGATCCGGTCCCCGACGCCGCGATCCCGACGATCGAACTGGATCTCGCGAAATTTCAGAGCGGTCGCTGGGCGTTGCAGCTCGACGCGGCATTTGCCCGGCGCGAGGAGCCGGCGGTGATCCTGGCGCAGGGGGTCGCCTGCCTTGCGGTCGCGTGGTGGGCGCAATTGTCGCCGCGCAGCTATCTGCAGGCGATCGAGGGCGCGGTCCTGCTGTCGCCGCTGTCGATCGGCTTCGGTCAGGAGGCGATCGCGGCGGCGGCGCGTCCCGGGCCGACAACCCGCCTGCCCTTCCCGTCGGTCGTCGCCTGTGCCCCGGGTCCGTTCATCGACCGGGTGCTGGCGCTGGCCGATCGCTGGGGCAGTCATTTCGTCGAGCGCGGATCGATCGCCGCTCCGGCGCCGACGACGCGCACCGCCACCCCGACCGAGGACGAGGCCCGGCTGATCGCGCTGCTCCCGCTGCTCGAGCACCGGGTGCCGGGCGATGCCTTCGCGCCCGGACCCCGCCCGGCACGGCGCCTCCGCCGACCCGCCGCGATCGACTGAGCGCGCCTGCCGTCGGCGCTGCGCCGCGAGGCCCGCCCCTTCCCACCCCCCGGTCGGCATCGTCGCCACGCTGACGAGCGCGCCGCAAGCGTGCCTCGTCGAGATCGCGCAGGTCGATCCCGCGGATCCATTGAAGCGACCGCCGGCGCCGGCGCCGTTCGCTAAACCCAGGCTTGATCGGGCCAAAGCCGCTATCGATGGCGGTCCCCGCGTCGGCGTGGCAGAGGGCGCGCTCAATTCATCCGAGGCTTCATGACCGATCTCGCCGTCCTTTACGAACATCCCGCCTGGTTCGTGCCGCTGTTCGCGGCGCTCGACGCGCGCGGCGTCGAGTTCTCGCGCGCCACGCCGGACGGGTTCTGGAACCCCGCGGACCAGACTGCGCCGGCGCGCGTCGTGTTCAACCGGATCGCGATGTCGAGCTTCCTGCGCAGCGACGAGCATCCGATCTTCGACACGATGGCGATGCTCGATCACTGGCGCCGCACCGGTGCGCGCGTGATCAACGGCGCCAACGTGCTCGCGATCGACGCCTCCAAGGCGCGGCAATTGTCGCTGATCGCATCGCTCGGCCTCGCAATCCCCGAGACGCGCGTCGTCCACCGCGCCGCCGACATCGTCGGCGCGGCGCAGACGCTGCGCTTTCCGCTGGTCGTGAAGGCCAATATCGGCGGTTCGGGCGCGGGGATCATCCGCTTCGACAGCCTCGACGAACTCCGCGCCGCGGTCACCGACGATGGCCTGCCGGGCAGCGTCGACGGCGTGTTACTGGTGCAGGAATATGTCCCCGTCCGGGGTGGCGCGATCACCCGGATCGAGACGCTCGACCGCAAGTTCCTCTATGCGATCGACGTCGCAGGCGGCGGCGCGTTCGATCTCTGCCCCGCGGATGCGTGCGTCGTCCCCGGCTCGGGGATCAAGATGGCCGCGGTCGAGCCGTCGCAGGTGCTGAAGGATGCCGCCGAGGCGATCGCGCGCGCGGTCGATCTCGATGTCGGCGGGGTCGAGGTGATGATCGACGACCGCGACGGCGTCGCGCGCTTCTACGACATCAACGCGCTGTCCAATTTCGTCGCCAAGCCGCTCGACGTGCTCGGCTGGGATCCGCATGACCGGCTCGTCGATTACCTGATCGAACAGATTGGGAAGACTCGTTGATGCGCTATGGCTATTGGACTCCGGTTTTCGGCGGCTGGCTTCGCAACGTCCCCGACGAGGGGATGGAGGCGAGCTGGGCCTATACCAAGGCGCTGACGCAGAATGCGGAGCGCTGGGGCTATGACCTGACGCTGATCGCCGAGCTGAATTTGAACGACATCAAGGGTGTCGAACAGCCCGCGCTCGATGCGTGGTCGACCGCGGCGGCGCTGGCGGCGGTGACCGACAGCATCGAGCTGATGGTCGCGGTGCGCCCCAATTTCCACCACCCCGCGCTGTTCGCCAAGGCGGCGGCCAATATCGACCGCATCTCAGGCGGGCGCCTCGCGCTCAACGTCGTGTCGTCCTGGTGGGCGGACGAGGCGAAGCAATATGGCCTGCAGTTCGACCAGCATGACGATCGCTATGCGCGGACCGACGAATGGCTCTCCGTCGTCGACGGGTTGTGGACGCAGGAGCGGTTCGACTTTGCTGGGCAGTTCTACACCACCGAGCAGGCGATCTGTTCGCCCAAGCCCGTCAAGCGCCCCACCGTCTATGCCGGCGGCGAGAGCGAGAAGGCGAAGGCGATGATCGCGGCCAAGTGCGACGCCTATGTCATGCACGGCGACCCGGCCGACGCGATCGCGCCGAAGATCGCCGACATGGCGGCGCGACGCGAAGCCGCGGGCGGCGCACCGATGCAATACGGCATGGCCGCCTATGCGATCGTCCGTGACAGCGAGGCCGAGGCAAAGCGCGAGCTCGAGCGGATCACCAGCGTCACCGAACTGCCCGCAGGCTATGCCAATTTCGACCAGTGGCTGTCGGGCACGCAGCTCGAACGCGAACTGAAGATCCAGGAATATTCGGTCTCCAACCGCGGACTGCGCCCCAATCTGGTCGGCACGCCCGAACAGCTGAAGGAGCGGATCGCGGAGTATGAGGCCGCCGGGCTCGACCTGCTCTTGCTCCAGATGAGCCCGCAGGCTGAGGAAATGGAGCGGTTCGCGGTGCAGGTCATGGGGTCCGCATGATCCGCCTGCGCGACGTTTCCAAAACCTATCCGGCGAGCGATGCGGCCGCGCTCGACGGCGTGTCGCTGGAGATTCCGGCACGCGGCGTGTTCGGGGTGATCGGTCAGTCGGGCGCGGGCAAGTCGACGCTGATCCGGCTGATCAATGCGCTCGAACGGCCGACGTCCGGGCGCGTCGAGGTCGACGGGATCGACGTCGCAGGCCTGTCGGCGGCGGATCTGCGCGCGCTCCGGCGGCGGATCGGCATGATCTTCCAGAATTTCGGGCTGCTCTCCTCGCGGACGGTCGCGGCGAACGTTGCCTTCCCGCTGGTGCTCGCCGGCGTCGCGAAAGCGACCCGCGAGAGCAAGGTCGCCGCCTTGCTGGACCGGGTCGGCCTGTCCGATCACGCCGACAAATACCCTGCTCAGCTGTCGGGCGGGCAGAAGCAGCGCGTCGGTATCGCCCGCGCGCTCGCCACCGACCCCGACATCCTGCTGTGCGACGAGGCGACGAGCGCGCTCGACCCCGAAACCACGCGCTCGGTGCTGACGCTGCTGCGCGACCTCAACCGCGACCTCGGGCTGACGATCGTCCTGATCACGCACGAGATGGACGTCGTCCGCTACGTCTGCGACCGCGTCGCGGTGCTGGAACGCGGCCAGGTCGTCGAGACCGGCACCGTCACCGACATCTTTGCCCACGCCGCGCATCCGGCGACCCGGCGCATGCTGGCGGCGCTCGCGGCATGACATTCTTCGAAAATGTCGACTGGTCCGATATCGGCCAGGCATGCCTCGACACGCTCATCATGCTCGGCGGGTCGCTGGTGCTGACGATCCTGCTCGGCCTGCCGCTCGGCGTCCTGCTGTATCTGACCGGCAAGGGTCGGCTGATCGAGAACCGGCTTGCCAATGGCGCGCTCGGGATCGCCGTCAACATCCTGCGATCGGTGCCGTTCATCATCCTGCTGATCGTGATGATCCCGCTGACCGTGCTGCTGGTCGGCACGTCGCTGGGCGTCGCGGGGGCGATCCCGCCGCTGGTGGTGGGGGCCGCGCCCTTCTACGCACGTCTGGTCGAGGGATCGCTGAAGGAGATCGACCGGACGACGATCGAGGCGGTGCAGGCAATGGGCGCGACGACCCGCCAGATCGTGACGCGCGCGCTGATCCCCGAGGCGATGCCGGGGCTGATCTCGGGCGCCACCGTCACCGCGGTCGCGCTCGTCTCGTTCACCGCGATGGCCGGGGTGGTCGGCGCGGGCGGGCTCGGCGATCTCGCGATCCGGTTCGGCTATCAGCGCTTCCAGACCGATGTGATGGTCGTCACCGTCGTCCTGCTGGTCGTCCTCGTCCAGATCATCCAATATGCCGGCGACGCGCTCGCCCGCCACTTTACCCGCCGCTAGGAAATGCCATGAACCGCCGCACGCTTCTCGCCTCGCTCTCGCTGCTCGCGCTCGCCGCATGCGGTGGCGCCAAGACGGATGACGGCACGGCGCTGACCGTCGCCGCAACCGCGGTGCCGCATGCCGAGATCCTCGAATCGATCAAGCCGGCGCTCGCCAAGCAGGGTGTCGATCTCAAGATCCGCGTCTTCAACGATTATGTGCAGCCCAACCTCCAGGTCGAGCAGAAGCAGATCGACGTCAGCTATTTCGAGACCAAGCCCTATCTCGACGAGTTCAACGCTTCGCGCGGCACGCATCTGGTTCCCTATGCGGGCGTCCATGTCGAGCCGCTGGGCGCCTATTCGCGCAAGTGGAAGACGATCGCGCAGGTCCCGAACGGCGCGACCGTCGCGATCCCGAACGAGCCGAGCAACGGCGGCCGCGCGCTGCTGCTGCTGCAGAAGGCCGGGCTGATCACGCTGAAGAACCCGACCAATGCGCTGTCGAGCCTCAACGACATCGCGACCAACCCCAAGACCCTCAAGTTCAAGGAGCTGGAGGGCGCGACCCTGCCCCGCACGCTCGGCGAGGTCGATCTGGCGCTGATCAACACGAACTATGCGCTCGACGCGAAGCTGAACCCGGTGCGCGACGCGCTCGCGATCGAGGACAAGAACAGCCCCTATGTCAATTTCGTCGTCGGCCTGCCCGGTGGCGACAAGGATCCGCGCGTCGTCAAGCTGATCGCCGCGCTGCGAAGCCCCGAGACGCGGCGCTTCATTGCGGACCGTTATGCGGGCGCGGTGCTCCCCGCGTTCTGAGCCGCGGTGACGAACGGATCGCTGCACGTCATCCGCCCGGGCGCATCGACCCGCCCCGAGACGCGGCGGCGATAGGTCGGCGCGGTCGCCGCGGTGATCGTGACGTCGTACCAGCCATGGCTGTTGCGGAGCGGCCAGCGGTAGCGCGTGTCGACCAGCCCGGTCACGAGCGCCGCCGCCCCGACGCGCTCGACCTGCGCGACCAGCCCGTGTTCGCGGTGTCCGGCGGGGAGCACTAATGCCAATTCGGTCGGTGTCGCGTGCCAGACGAGCCGCGACACCAGTGCCGGGTCGTCACGATGCCCCGCATAATGCCGGTGGAAGCCGTTCGGGCCTAGCACCCAGAGGTCGTAGCGGCCCTCCGCGTCGAACCCCCATTGCCCGTCCAGCGTGCGCCCGGGCTCGACCGTGAAGCGGCGTGGCGGCTGGTCCAGGCTCCGGCGGTCATAGACGTGGAAGACCGCGGCCTGCGTGCCGTCGGCCGCAAAGTGCAGCCGGATCGCGTCACCCGTCATCGTCTCAGCGACGCGCAGCGCATAGGGTAGCGGGCGGGACCGGCGGATGCCGGGTTCCTGCCACGGGAGGGACTCGCCCGGCGGTGCCTGCGGGCTCGGCTGCCGGGGGATCGCCGCGGCGCGTGCGGCATCGGCGCGCGGATCGGGCATCGCCACGAAGGGCGCGACGTCGGCGGCGGTGAAATCGAATGCCGAGGTCAGGTCGCCACAGACCGCGCGGCGCCATGGCGTGATGTTGGGCTCGTGGACATCGAACCGCTGTTCGAGGAAGCGGATCACCGAGCTGTGGTCGAACACCTGCGAATTGACCCACCCGCCCCGGCTCCACGGCGAGACGACGTACATCGGCACGCGCGGCCCCAAGCCATAGGCGCGGCCGCGATAGGCGGGGAGGTCGAGCGCCGCGTCGCCCTTGCTCGGGCGGAGATGGTAACTGCCGGTCAGATCGACGGTCGATCCGCCGAGCAGCGTGCCGTCGGCGGCGCGCGACGGCGGCGCGGGCGGCGGGACATGATCGAAAAAGCCGTCATTCTCGTCGAACATGACGAACAAGGCGGTCCGCGCCCAGATCTTCGGATCCGCGGTGAGCGCGTCGAGCAGTTCGGCGGTATAGGCCGCACCCTGTGCCGGGCTCGACGGACCGGGATGCTCGGATCCCTTCGCGGTGGCGATGACATACGACACCTGTGGCAGTCGCCCGGCCAGCACGTCGGCGCGCAGCGCGTCGAGCCCGCGCGTCGTCAGCCCCCGGTCGCGCAGTTCCGCGTCGCCTGCCGCATGATGCGCCGCGCGGAAGGTGGCGAACCCGACCAGCGGGTTGTCGGTGAAATTGTCCGCCATGTCCTGATAGATGCGCCAGTCGACCCCCTTGGCCTGCAACCGCTCGACGATCGTGGTCCAGCGATAGGGTTCGGGATCGCCGCCATCCTCCGGGAAACTGTCATGCGAATTGCCGATCGCCGGACCGCCCAGCGTGCCGCCGGGATCGTTGGTGCCGCTCCACAGGAACAGCCGGTTGGTGTTGGTCCCCGTCTGCACCGAACAGTGATACGCGTCGCACAGCGTGAACGCCTCGGCGAGCGCGAACTGGAACGGCAGGTCCTCGCGCCGGTAATGCCCCATCGCGCGCTGGCTCTTCGCCTCGGGCCAGTGCGCCATCCGCCCCTCGTCCCAGCCACGCTGCGCATCGGGCCAGCTGTGCGGCGTACCCTCCATCCGCATCAGGTCGAAATTGGTGCGGGTGGCGAGATGAAAGGGCAGCACGGTCCGCGCGCCGCCCGGTGCCGTCCGGTCGCGCTGATACCAGACCGGCGCCGCCGCCCCGCCCGCAGCCGTTGCCGGCACGGGGATCGGCAACCGGTCGGCAAAGCCGCGGACGCCGCGCAACGTGCCGAAATAATGATCGAACCCGCGATTTTCCTGCATCAGGATGACGACATGCTCGACATCCATGATCGAGCCCGTCTTCACATCGGGCGCGATCGCCGCGGCGCGCGCGATCGCCGCGGGAAACGCGGACAGCGCGGCACCGGTGGCGCCTGCACCGAGCAGTGTACGACGGGAGACATCGGTCATCGGGGCAACCCACAGGAGGAGCGCATGGTCCGCAAACGCCCGCGGACCATGCCCGGTTCAGATCGGCAGTCGAGCGACAGCGGCGACGGCGTGTTCACCCGGGATCGTTAGTGCCGACAGGTTGCACCGGCGTGACACGCGATCGTCGACGATGTCCGTGACAGGCGCTTTCGCGGTCAGCGGCCGGAGCCGTCGCAGCCCCGTCCGCGCCGACGCAGGCGCGCGGCATGGACGGCGTCGACCGTGTGGCTGTGCCCGCGGCGTTCCGCCCGGACCATCTGCCCGACGCGTTTGCCGTGGATCATCAGCGGCAACCCGAGCAGCGCGAGCGGGAAGAAGAGGAGCATCAGCGGCGATCCGTCGACCGCCATGCACAGCGCACAGGAGACGGCCATCAGCGCGAAGCCGCCCGCCTTCCATTGCAGGTCGCGCCGCGTCATGCCGCCTGCCTCCGCACGCGCGTCGCGACGGGATCGCCGATCACGAGGGTGCCGGCGGCCGCCAGCAGCCGCGCGATGCCGCCGTCCTGGTCGTGGCACAGCACGATGTCGGCGGGGAAATCGGCTTCGCGGGCGAGCGCCTGCGCCAGACCGCCAACCTCGAAGTCGAGCCCGATCGCGGGATCGTGCAGCCGCGCTGCAGCGGCGCGGGCGCGGCCGATCAGCGCCGGCGCATCGGCGACGCCCTGCCCCTCGATCGCGGTGAAGCCGAGCGCGCGGGCGTAACGCACGGTTTCGATCAGCAGCGTCCCGCATGCACAGTCGGCATCGACGATCCGGACCGCGTGGCGATGCCGTTCGCGCAGATCGGCGAGCGCCGCCGCGATATGCGGCCAGCGCGGATCGCGCGTCGCGCGGCGTGCGCAGGCTCGGGTCATGGTGGCGGGCATGTCCGCCTTCGCTTCCGCCGTGGCGCCGAGTGCCGGGGTCACACGCCCGTGGCCCGCCTTGTTCTGGCCGAGAGGAATGACGCGCCCGCGTGCGCGGGGCTCCGGCGTGGGTTCAGACGACATGTTCGCGCTTTTGCCTGTGTGATCGGGCGTCCAGGCGCCCGCAAACCCGAATTACGAACCGCGGCATAGGGATTCGAGAGCGATTCCCCGAAACCCCATAGTGGCGCCATAGTGGGCGCAACGGCTCGTCGCATTTCAGTGCGTGGTCGCTGGCGTGGCGCGGACGCGGGGCCGCCAGCGCTCGCTGACCGCGATACCGTCGAACAGGTGATGCCCGAGTAGCACCATGACACTGCCCGCGCTCGCCCCCAGAAAGCCGATCGCGGCGAGCGCGAAGGCCAACGCACCCGCGGCGTGAGGGGAAAGCGCGAGGGCGGACAGCCGCCACACGGCGATGTACGCCATTGCGCAGAGGAGAAGTCCCACCGCGCGCAGACCAAGATCCGCGCGCCGCGAACGATGCCACGCTGCCATGCCACTCTCCTTGTCGTGGCCCTCCAGCTATCGGCCGCGGCATAGCAATTCGAGAGCGATCCCGGCCTTTTGCGTAGCGGGGGCATAGGGTTGGGCAGTTTTCTCGCATGCGGCGGCCGCCGCGGGGGCCCCGGAAGGGGGTGTCTGCCCGCGCGGTTTGTGCGTAAACCCCCGGCATGAACCGACCCGAAATCCTGATCCCCGCCCCCATGCTGCCGAGCGTCCTCGACGCGCTGGGCGAGCGGTTCGTCGTGCACCGGCTATGGGAGCAGGAAGACCCCGACGCGTTCCTCGCGACGGTGGCGCCGCGCGTCCGCGGGCTTGCGGCGAGTTCGCTCGCGGGGCGGATCGACGCGTCGTGGTACGACCGGCTGCCCGCGCTCGAAATCGTCGCCAATTTCGGCGTGGGCTATGACGGGATCGACGCGGATGCCGCGGCGGCGCGCGGCATCGTCGTGACCAATACGCCCGGTGTGCTGGACGAGGAGGTCGCCGATCTGACCATCGGGCTGCTGCTCGCGACGCTGCGCGGGATCCCGCAGGCCGATCGCCATGTCCGCGACGGTGCCTGGGCGGAACAGTCGTTTCCGCTGTCGCCGAGCCTGCGCGGACGGCGGATCGGGATTCTGGGGCTCGGCGCGATCGGCAAGGCGGTGGCGCGGCGGCTCGAGGCGTTCGACGTGCCGATCGCCTATCATGGCCGGTCGCGGCAGGCGGATATCGGCTATGACTATCACGACACGCCGGTCGCGCTGGCCGCGGCGTGCGACGTGCTGATCACGATCGTGCCCGGCGGTCAGGGGACGCAGCATCTGGTCGACGCCGCGGTGCTCGAGGCGCTGGGCGCGCAGGGCGTGTTCATCAACGTCGCGCGCGGCAGCGTCGTCGATCAGGACGCGCTGATCGCAGCGTTGCAGCAGGGCACGATCCTCGCCGCCGGGCTCGACGTCTATGAAGACGAGCCCAATGTCCCCGCCAGCCTGCGCGCGCGGCCGAACACGGTGCTGCTGCCGCATATCGGTTCGGCGTCGAAGCGGACGCGCGCGGCGATGGGCGGGCTGGTCGTCGACAATCTGCGCGCGTGGTTCGAGACCGGCCGCGCGCTTACCCCCGTCGCGGAGACGCCCAACCCCGGCTGAGCCCGGTCACCGCCGCACGTCGGCGGGTGCCCCGGTAAAGTCGGCGAGATCGGTCAGCGTCGTCCGGCTGTGATCGCCCGCGGTGCCGTGCTTGAGCGCGGCGAGCGCGAGACCGCGGCGCGCCGCCGCCTCGCACCCGTCGTCGAGACAGGAGAGCACGCCCGCGGCGAACGCGTCGCCGGTGCCGATCCGGTCAACGATCTGCGTGACGAGGACAGTCTCGGTCTCGAACGAGTCGTCACGGCGATCGACGCGCGCGGACAGGGCGTGCGTATCGGCATCGATCACCCGGCGCGCGGTCGAGGCGATGCAGGCGAGCGTCGGAAACCGCGCGAACGCGGCCTCGCACGCGCGACGCCGCGCGTCCGGCGTGTCACCGGCATGGTCCTCGCCGAGCAGCAGCGAGATATCGCGGTGACTGCCGAACAACAGGTCCGCACCGTCGACGTGGTCGACCAGCACGCCTTGCGGATCGGCGCACCAGCGCGCCCACATGCTCGCGCGGAAATTGCCGTCGAACGAGACCCTGGCCCCCGCCGCCCGCGCCGCCGCGATCGCATCGAGCGACAGCTGCGCGGCACCCGGACCGATTGCGGGAATGATCCCCGACAGATGCAACCAGCCGACGCCGTCCAGCATCGCGGGCCAGTCATAGGCGCTCGACGGGGTGGCGGCGAAGCTGCTGTCGAGGCGGTCATAGACGATCTGCGCGCCGCGCGACCCGCTTGGCGGCGACAGGAAATACAGGCCGAGCCGGCCGTCCGCGCGCACCACGCGCGAGACGTCGACGCCGGCGGCACGGACCGAATCGAGCGCCGCATTGCCGATCAGGCCGTGCGGCAGCGTCGTGACGACCGCGGCGGGCACGTCGATCCGCGCGAGCGCGACCGCGACGTTCGCCTCCGCGCCGCCGAAATGCGCGTCGAGCCGGGCGTCCTGGAACAGATGCCCGCGATCGGGCGCGGCGAGCCGCAACAGCATCTCGCCGAAACACACTATCGTACCGGTCATGCGACGGGCTCTCCGATGGCGCCGCGCAGCGCGGCCTCTGGCCCCTGCGCCTGCCAGGTTACCACCGCATCGCCCAGCGCCGCGTGGTCGAAATCGGCGGGGAATATGCCGAGTTCGTCGACGAACCGCGCGACGACCTGCCGCGCGTCGCCCGCCGTGTCCGCCCATATCGCGGCGTAGCGATTCCGCAGCGGATCGTCGGCCATGGCGGGCGCGTGGGCGGTGTAGGCGATCCACGCGGCGAGGCTGAGGCGATGCTTCGGGCTGTCGAGCCCCTGCGCCTGCCGCTCGGCGACGGTCGCGATCCAGCGTTGCGGGAGCTTCTGCGATCCGTCCATCGCGATCTGATCGAGCCGGTGGTGCAGATCGGCATTGGCGAAGCGGTCGAGAATCGCGTCGATATACGCCGCGGGATCGAGCCCCGCCGCCGCGGTCAGGCTGGGCACCGCCTCCTCCTGCATCTGCGCGATCACGAACGTGCGCAGCGCCGGGTCGGCGATCGCCTCATGGACAAAAGCGTGGCCCCGTTGCAGCCCGACATAGGCGAGCGTCGAATGGCTGGCGTTCAACAGCCGCAGCTTAGCGAGTTCGAACGGCGCGACGTCGTCGACGATCTGCGCCCCCGCCGCCTCCCAGCGCGGGCGCGGGCCAGCGAAGCGGTCCTCGATCACCCATTGGCGGAACGGTTCTGTGACAAGGGCAGCGGCGTCGTCGACCCCGATCGCGGTCGCGACGCCCGCGCGGTCGGCCTCGGTCGAGGCGGGCACGATCCGGTCGACCATCGTATCGGGCGCGGTGACATGCGTGCGCACCCAGCCGGCCAGATCCGCATCGCGGCGCTCGAGGAACGCGAGCAGCAGACGCATCAACAGCGCGCCATTGCCCGACAGATTGTCGCACGACACCAGCGTCAGTCCCCCTGCCCCCGCGCCGCGCCGCCGATCGAGGGCGGCCGCGAGAAAGCCGAAGATCGTCCGCGGCACGCCGCCGCTCAGATCGTGCGCGATCGCCGGATCGTCGACGAGCAGCGCGCCGGTCGCCGGATGCCGGTAATAGCCCTTTTCGGTGACGGTCAGCGTCACGACCTGAGTTGCGGAATCGGCGAGCGCGGCGATCACCGCGTCGGGATCCTCCGCGGCGACCAGCAGCGTGTCGATCACGTCGATCAGCCGGGTCGCGCTGGCGCCGTTCGACCGTTCGGTCACGGTGTAGAGCCCGTCCTGCGGGGCGAGCGTATCGCGCACCTGCGGCGAGCGCAGCGACACGCCGGTGATCCGCCAGCCCGCGTCCGGCGTCGATGCATCCTGTGTATAGACCGCCTGATGCGCGCGGTGGAACGCGCCAATCCCGAGATGCACGATCCGCCCGCCGGTCGCGGTGGAGGATGCCGGCTGCGCCACGTCGGCGGCGAGCGCGGAGCGCGTGGCCCTGGACAGCCTCACAGCCGGTATGCCTTGCGGACCAGATCGCTCGTCAGTTCGCGCGCGAGCTCTGCTGCCTCCCAATCCTCCAGCCGGTGCTCGGCGACGAGCCGCGCGAGATAGCCGCAGTCGATCCGGCGCGCGACGTCGTGCCGCGCCGGGATCGACAGGAAGGCGCGCGTGTCGTCGTTGAAACCGACGGTGTTGTAGAAGCCCGCGGTCTCGGTGGTCATCTCGCGGAACCGCCACATGCCCTCGGGACTGTCGTGGAACCACCATGCGGGGCCGAGCTTCAGGCACGGATAATGCCCCGCCAGCGGCGCCAGCTCGCGCGCATAGACCGTCTCGTCGAGCGTGAAGAGGATGATCGACAGCGCGGTCGAGGTCCCGAACCGGTCGAGCAGCGGCTTGAGTGCGTGGACATAGTCGGTGCGCCCAGGAATGTCCGCGCCCTTGTCGCGGCCATGGCTGGCGAACAGCCCGGCATTGTGGTTGCGCACCGAGCCGGGATGGATCTGCATGACCATGCCGTCCTCGACGCTCATCGCCGCCATCTCAGTCAGCATCTGCGCGCGGAAGAGCTCGGCGTCGGCGGCGGTCCAGTCGTCGCCGGTGATGCGCGCGAACAGCGCCTCGCATTCAGGCGTCGACAGGTTCGCGGTCGCTGCGGTCGGATGGCCGTGATCGGTCGCGGTGGCGCCCGCCGTGCGGAAATCGGCGCGGCGCTTGCGGTGCGCGGCGAGATAGCCCTGCCAGCCATAGACGTCCTCGCCAGTCAGCTCGCCGAAGCGGCGTAGCGCGCCGGCGAATTGCTCGTGCTCGACATCGATGACGCCGTCGGGGCGATAGGTGGTGACGACGCGGCCGTTCCAGCCGCTCTCGCGGATCCGGTGATGCGCGTCGAGGCTGTCGTGCGCGCCTTCGGTGGTGGCGAGGAAATCGATCCGGAACCGGTCGAACAGCGCGCGCGGGCGGAACGCCGCGGTCGCGAGCTTTTCGCCGATCGTGTCGAAATACAGGTCCGCGGTCGCCGGCTCGAACGCGACGTCGAACTCGAACACCTCGGCGAACACATGATCGAGCCACATCCGCGACGGCGTGCCGCGGAACAGCGCATAATGGTCGGCGAGCAGCCGCCACGCCGCGCGCGGATCGGTGCTCCGCGTGCCATCGCGGCGCGCGATCGTCAGCGCGTCCAGATCGACGCCCTGGCTGTAGAGCATGCGGAACAGATAATGGTCGGGCGCGAGCAGCAGCGACGTCGCGTCGGTCCAGTTGGCGTTGTCGGCGAACCAGGTCGGATCGGTATGGCCGTGCGGGCTGACGATCGGCAGGTCGGCGATCTCCGCATAGAGCGTGCGGGCGATCGCGCGGGTCGTCGGATCGGCGGGAAACAGCCGGTCGGGGTGAAGCTCTAAAGGACGGGTCATGCAAGGGCTCCTGCCGCAAAGGCAATACCGCGTTCAAGTCCGCGCAGTTCGGCGAGC
This sequence comes from Sphingomonas sp. CFBP 8765, assembly GCF_014841445.1. Taxonomy (NCBI): domain Bacteria; kingdom Pseudomonadati; phylum Pseudomonadota; class Alphaproteobacteria; order Sphingomonadales; family Sphingomonadaceae; genus Sphingomonas; species Sphingomonas sp. CFBP 8765. Next base: position 94,159 of record NZ_JACYTY010000001.1, read on the forward strand.
CCGCGCATCCGGCCGAGCAGCGAATAGCCGGGATTGGTCGTGCGCGTCAGGTCGTCGAGCATCTGATGCCCGTGATCGGGGCGCATCGGGATGCTGCGCCCTTCGCGGACCGACAGCCGGTGGACCGCCGCCATCACCGCCGCCATGCCGGCATCGCCCTCCAGATGATCGGCTTCGTGGAACGCGCCATCGGCCTCGCGCTGGACCGAACGCAGGTGCAGGAAGCCGATCCGCGAGCCGAGCCGGTCGACCATGCCGGGCAGGTCGTTGTCAGCGCGCACGCCGAACGACCCGGTACACAGGCACAGCCCGTTCGAGACGTTGGGCACGCGGGTGAACAGATCGGTCACGTCGGCCTCGGTGCTGACGACGCGCGGCAGGCCGAAGATCGGAAACGGCGGATCGTCGGGATGGACGACCAGCGCGATGCCGAGCTCGTCGGCGAGCGGGCACACCGCCTCGAGGAACGCGACATGGTTGTCGCGCAGCCGCGCGGCGTCGATGGCGTCGTAGCGGCCGATCGCCTCGAGGAACGCGGCCGAGGTGAAGCCCTCCTCGCTGCCCGGCAGGCCCGCAAGGATCGTCCGTTCGAGATCCGCGCGCGCCGCTGTGTCCATGCCGGCAAAGCGCGCCGCCGCCGCCTCGCGGACCGCCGGCGCATAGCTCTGCTCGGCGCCCGGCCGCTGGAGCATGAACAGGTCATAGGCGGCCACCACGATCGCCTCATACCGCAGCGCGCGCGATCCGTCGGGCAGTTCCCAGGCGAGATCGGTCCGCGTCCAGTCGAGCAACGGCATGAAATTATAGGTGACGACGCGAATGCCGCACGCCGCGAGATTGCGCAGGCTCTCGCGGTACGCGTCGATCAGCCTGTCCCATTCGCCCGAGCGGGTCTTGATGCCCTCGTCGACCGGCAGGCTTTCGACCACCGTCCAGTCGAGCCCGGCGTCGCGCACCATCTGCTTGCGCGCGGCGATCGCCTCGCGCGTCCAGACCTCGCCGTTCGGGACCTCGTGCAGTGCGGTCACCACCTCGGTCGCGCCGGATTGCCGGATGCTGTCCAGCCGCACCGGATCGTTCGGCCCGAACCAGCGCATCGTCTGCGTCATCAACACACTCGTCATCCTCTTAAACCCTCAACCCCGTGCGCGGCGTAGCGCGCAGCAAACTCCACAAGACGACCGCCGCGAGCAGATCGAGCGCCGCCAACGCCGCGAACAGCGGGTCATATCCCCACGCATCCGCGCTCTGCCCGATCAGCAGCGTGAACAGCATCCCGCCGACCCAGGCCGACGTCCCCGCCATCCCGGTGGCGGTGCCGACCGTCCGGCTGTCGAACATGTCGGAACACAGCGTCACCAGCGCGCCGCTCAGCATCTGGTGCGCGAAGCCGCCGATGCAGAACAGGATGATCGCGACGCCGGGCGAGTGCGCAAGACCGATGCACGCCGGTCCGATCATGCACAGCGCGCCGATCGTCATCGTGATCTTGCGCGACGCGACCAGCGGCACGCCGCGCTTCATCAGCCAGCTCGGCAGCACGCCCGCGGCCAGGCTGCCGAAATCGGCGGCGAGGAACGGCATCCACGCCCATAAGGCGATACTCTTCAGATCGAGCTTCCACACCGACACCAAATAGAGCGGGATGAAGAAGTTGAACGTCTGCCACGCCGGTTCGGCCAGGAATTTGGGGACCGCGATCCCCCAGAAGCTGCGGCTGCGCAACAGGTCGCCGCGCGTCGCGGGCTTGGCGGTGACGTCCTCGCCGCGGGTCTCGATGATCGCGGCACGCTCGTCCTCGCTCAGCGCGGGATGCTCTGCGGGGCTGCGATAACCCCAATACCACAGGAACGCCCAGACGAGGCTGAGGCCGCCGGTCACGATGAACGCCGCCTGCCAGTTCCAGGCGAGGATACAGAAGGCGACGAGCGGCGGCGCGATCATGTTGCCGACGCTGGTGCCCATCTGGAACACGCTGGTCGCCAGCGATCGCTCGCGCGGGGGGAACCATTCGGACACCGTCTTGGCGCCCGCGGGGATCGCCGCCGCCTCGCTCGCGCCGAGCAGTGCGCGGAACAGCGCGAGGCTCGGCCAGCCAGTCGCCAGCGCATGCGCCATGTTGGCGAGCGCCCAGCCGACCGCGAACAGGAAGAAGCCGAGCCGTGTGCCCAGCAGGTCGAGCATGCTGCCGGCAACGGTCTGCATCACCGTGTAGCTGGCCTGGAACGCCAGCACGACCCAGCTGTAATCCTCGGTCGACATGCCGAATTCGGTTTTCAGCTGCGGTGCGGCGACCGACAGGGTCGAGCGTGCGAGATAGTTGAGGATCGTCCCCAGCGTCACCAGCCCGATCAGCCGCCAGCGCAGCGGCACGCTGCGCCAGCCGCGCCGCGGGTTGCCCGGCGCGCTCATCGCGTGATCTCGATGCCGGACACGATCGCGTCGCCCTTGATCGGCACGAATTTCAGGTCGAGCATGCCGTCGGTGACCGGCACGACGATCCGCCGCGTGACGCGCGTGAGCGGCGCGCCCGCGACCGCGGCGATATCCAGCGCGGCGATCGCGCGCTTGCCGTTGGCGACGACGTCGAACTGTCGGGCGCCGGCCGCAAGCGCGGGTTCGACGAAGCTCAGCTCGACCGTGTAGCGCCCGTTGGCGAGCGGCACGCGGTAGCCGAACCGGCCTTCGCGGTAGGTTTCGGCGACGGCACCTTCGGGCGTCCCCGCGACAACCTTTTTCTCGGGGCGCGGACCATAGCCCGAATAGGCGTTGATATCGCCGAAACGGCCGCCGTCGAAGAACGCGTCCGAGCCATAACGCTTGCCCGCGATCTCCGGTGCGACCAGCGCGCCGCTGTCGATCCGGATCGACCGCGCAGCCTCCGGCGCCACCCGCCATTCGATCGCGTCGTCGACCGCCCCGGTCGGGAAGACGCCGCGCGCGACGACGCGGTTCGCGCCCGCCGCCAGCGCGACGTTCGACCAGGCGCAGATCATCTGCGGACAGGCGCTCAGCGTGCCGACGACGCGGTCATTGACGAGCAGGTCGGTGCGCGGCGCGTTGCTGTACACCCGGACGTCGGCGACCGGATAGGCGCGGTCGACATAGCGCCGCCCGGCGACGTGCACGGTCGGCGTCGCGGTCCAGTTCGCCTTGTAGAAATAATAGGCGTCCTTGCGGATCTTTCGGTCGTAGGTGACGAGCCCCTTGGTGTTGATGTCGATCGCATCGCCCTCGCGCCGGACGGTCGTCGCGAAATCGAACGAATTCCACAGCCATGTCCCCCAGAGATAGGGTTTGGCGGACAGCGTCGCCCAGGCGGTTTCGTGGATGTAGCTCTCATATTCCTCGGGCTGGTTGCGCCCGCGCTGGTCGACCTTGCCGCCGAGCGGGTTGTCGGTGTGGATCGTCGTCGCGCCGCCCGCGCCATATTCGGTCACCGACACGGGCTGGTTCGGGCGCAGCGCGCGGAGCGAGTCGAGATGCTTGCCGAGATCGCCGGGCTGTCCGTAATACCAGCCGAAATAGCGGTTGGCCCCGCCGAGATCCGCGGCCTCCGCGGTGATCGGAATGTCCGCGGAGCCGAGCAGCCGGCCTTCGCAACAGGTCGCCAGCGCGGTCGCGCGGGACGGATCCTCGCTTTTCGCCAGCGCGTTCAGTTCGCGCAGCAGCGGCAGCGGATCGGGCGCGGGCGTGTCCTTGCTGGTGGTGATGAACGCCGGCAGCGACTTGCCGAAATCGACCTCGTTCGCGATCCCCCAGTTGAACACCGACGCGTGGTTGCCGTTCTGCCGGATCAGCTCGCGCAGCTGCTGGCGCGCATCGTCGCGCAGCCCGGCACTCGCGACCGCATCGTCGCCCCAGGTCCAGCGCGACACGAGCGGGATCTCGTCCCACAGCACCATGCCGTAGCGGTCGGCGAGGTCGTGGATCACCTGGCCGTGCTGGTAATGCGTCAGGCGGATGCTGTTCACGCCCATTTCGCGCATGATCGCGAAATCCTGCTCGATATCCGCAGGCGCGGTCGCCCAGCCCTTGCCCTCGCGATCCTGGTGATAGCCGACGCCCTGGAGCCGCAGCGGCTTGCCGTTGAGCATGAAGCCGCGGGCCGGGTCGGCGCGCATCTCGCGGATGCCGAACGCCTGCTCGACCCGGTCGAGCACCGCGCCCGACGGCGTCGCGATCTCGACCACCAGACGGTGCAGATACGGATCGGCGACCCCGTTCCACAGATGCGGCGTCGCGACCGACAGCGACTGGACGCTCTCGGACGCGGTGTCGGCGCGCAGGGGGATGCGGCGGGTCGCGGTGGCGACCGTCTTGCCGCCCGCGTCGATCAGCCTGACCACCGCGTTGACCGCCTGAGCCTTGGTGCCGTCGTTCCGGATCCGCACGCGGACGTCGACCTTCGCCATCGCCGCGTCGATCGACCTGGTCGTCGCGAAGATCCCGCTGCCACCGGCATCGAGCATGTCGACATGGACCGCGTTCGTGACGATCAGGCTGACCGGCCGATACAGCCCGCCATGCACGAAGAAATCGCCCGCGAGCGGCAGGATGTCCGCGGTCGACGACCCCTGCGCCGGTTGCGTATTGTCGACCTTGACCAGCAGCGTGTTCGCCTGCCCGGCGCGGAACGCGCGCGTGGCATCGAGCCGGAAGCGTGAAAACCCGCCCTTGTGCCCGCCGATCCGCTGGCCGTTGAGCCAGACCTCGGCGGTGCGGCTCGCCGCGTCGAACTGCAACCACGCGCGCTGACCTGCGTCCATGGCGGGCGGCGTGAACGTCATGCGGTACCAGCCGACGCCCTGATATTTGTCGACCGATTCGGCATTGTTCAGATGGGTCTGGGGGTCGGGCATGTAATAGCCGACGCGGTTCCAGGTGTGCGGTACGCTGACCCGCTCCCAGGATCCGGCGGCCTGCGCGGCCTGCGCCGGATCGACGTCGCCGCCGCGCTGGAACTCCCAGCCCTGCGCCAAGGGGACGACCGTTCGCTCACTCTGTGCGGCAGCGGGCGCGGCCATAACGGCGATGACGGCCGCCGCGACATATCTGGTCTGCATAACCCTCTCCCTGATCTTTTTTTGGCAGCTTAATTCCTGACAATTGGCCTGACCAGTTAATTTTTGGGTTTGGCTTGGATTTTGGACGGTTTTTGGAAGAGCGAGTCACGTGGTGCCACGTCTCTGACGCGCCCGGCCCTCTGCGTGTCAGGACAATAAGGCTGTCGAGGGTTGGCATGTGATCGGGCTTGCGGCCGTCCGGTAAGGCAGGTCGCGCGTCCAGCATCAGCCCGCGCGCGGGCCTCTCTTTTTTGATTCAAATCAAGAACAGAGATCAACGTTAAGAGAAAGGTAACGGAATCGGGGTATATTTCAGTTGTATTCGAAGGACTAAGCCACCGCGGCCGTTCGTTTTATACAACGATCGACCTTCTTTTCATCAAGACCTTCGCCACCGACATTGCCGCATTCAGCGGCCCTTCCGACGCCTTGCTACTACGACTCCCGCTGCTGCGGATGGGAGGTTCGTAGCGTCCATCCGCGGTGACTTTCGAGGTATATCCAATGACGTCGATCCTTCGGGCAGCCGCGTGTGCGGCGGTGAGTATGGCTGCGCTCGTGGCAGGCGGCGGGGCCGCGCAGGCACAGGTACCGGTCGGCGCCGGTGGCCAGCTGCAGCAGATCCCGCCCGTGCCGCTGACCGATACGCCCGATCCCGAGCTCGGCCTGACTCGCAAGACGCCGGTCGCGATCCCGGCCGCGGGCGGACCCTCGGCGCGCGTGGATGCGATCCGCGTCACCGGCGCGACGCTGTTCCCCGACGCGACGCTGGTCGCCGCGACGGGGTTCGCGCCCGGTGCGACGCTCGATCTCGCGGGTCTGAAGACGCTCGCGGCGCGGATCACCGACTATTATACCAGCCGCGGCTATTTCGTCGCGCAGGCCTATCTGCCCGCGCAGGACGTGCAGAGCGGGACGGTGACGATCGCGGTCGTCGAGGGTCGCCTCGGCGCGGTCGGGCTGCGCAACGAATCCCGCCTCGCGGACAGCGTCGCGAACGGCATGCTCGACGGGCTCGAGGTCGGTGATGCGGTCGCGGTCGCGCCGATCGAACGCCGGCTGCTGATGCTGTCCGACCTGCCCGGCGTGCGCGTGCGCTCGACGCTGAGCCCCGGCACCGCGGTCGGCACGTCGGACCTGCTGGTCGACATCACCCCGGGCCGCAGCATCACGGGCAGCGTCGAGGCCGACAATGCGGGCAATCGCTATACCGGCGCTTACCGCGTCGGCGGGTCGGTCAACTGGAACAACCCGACCGGCTCGGGCGACGTGCTCGGCTTTCGCGCGCTGACGTCCTTCTCGGGGCTTGCTTATGGCCGCGCCTCCTATCAGGCGCCGATCGGCAAGGTGACGCTCGGCGTCGCCTATGCGCATCTCGACTATGAACTCGGCAAGGAATTCGACAGCCTCGACGGCAGCGGCAATGCCGAGATCGCCAGCGTCTATGCCAGCTACCCTCTGATCCGGTCGCGCGACAGCAACCTGTACGTGACGGTGGCGGGCGATGCGAAATGGTTCGACGACCGGTTCGGGATCGTCGACACGGTCACCTATCGCAGTGCGCAGGTCGTCACCGGCGGCCTCAGCGGCGACTCGCACGACACGCTGCTCGGCGGCGGCTGGAACGCCTATTCGCTGAGCGTCTCGGTCGGCACGCTCGACATTCGCGGTGCCTATGAGCGGTCGGTCGACGCGCTGACCGCGCGCACCGATGGGCGCTATGGCAAGATGCAGTTCAGCCTGGCGCGGCTGCAGACGATCAGCGGGCCGGTCTCGGTGTTCGGCTCGGTCCGCGGGCAGGTCGCGTTCAACAATCTCGACATCTCCGAGAAGATGGAGCTGGGCGGCGCCTATGCGGTGCGCGCCTATCCCGAGGGCGAGGCCTATGGCGACCAGGGCTATGTCGCGACCGCCGAGGCGCGGCTCGCGCTGCCGCGGGTCATCCCGGGCGCGCTGCAGCTGTTCGCGTTCGTCGATGTCGGCGAGGTCGATTATGTGAAGCGGCGCTATTTCGACGGATCGAACCATGCTGTCCGCAGCGCCTATGGCGCGGGCGCGACCTGGACTGCACCGTACGACATCGTGCTGCGCGCGACCTATGCGCGCAAGCTGGGCAGCGCCGACGCGACCGCCGCCCCCGACCGGTCCGGCCGCGCCTGGTTCCAGATCGCCAAGAGCTTCTGACGCCCGCGCGCACGACCGCGACCAGCACCGACATTTCGCGGCCATCCGCCGCCACCCGAGGATACCGCCCATGACCCCGATCCCCGCATCGATCCGCCATCGCCCCGCCGCCGCCGCTCCCTCCACCGCACCGACGCGTCAGCGCCGCGGCGGGCTGTTCGGCACGACAGGACTCGCGCGGTTCGCGTGGCTGATCGGCATCAGCCTTGCCGGCACGGTCGCCGCGCGCCCCGCCACGGCGCAGACGCTGCCGACCGGGGGCGAGGTGGCCGCGGGCCAGGCGAGCATCGCGACGCGCGGGCCGTCGATGACGGTCACCCAGACCAGCGACCGCGCGGTGCTGAACTGGCAGTCCTTCTCGATCGGCAAGGGCGCCAGCGTGACCTTCGACCAGCCGGGCACAAGCTCGGTCGCGCTCAACCGCGTGGTCGGGTCGGATCCGTCGTCAATCCTCGGCAACCTGTCGTCCAACGGCAAGGTCTTCCTGGTCAACGGCAACGGCATCGTGTTCGGCAAGACCGCCAGCGTGAACGTCGGCGGGCTGGTCGCATCGACGCTGAACATCAGCGATGCGGATTTCATGGCCGGCCAGTCGCGCTTTGCCGGGACCAGCACCGCGGGTGTCCAGAATGACGGCACGATCACCGCCAAGGGCGGCTATGTCGCGCTGCTCGGCGCGCAGGTCGGCAATAGCGGCGTGATCCGCGCCAATTTCGGCACGGTCGTGCTGGCGGCGGGCGAGGCGATCACGCTCGACGTCGCGGGCGACGGGCTGCTCAACGTCGCGGTCGACAAGGGCGCGGTGGGCGCGCTGGTGCGCAATGGCGGGCTGATCCGCGCGGATGGCGGCAAGGTCGTGATGACCGCGCAGGGTGCGGGCGACCTGCTCCATACCGCGGTCAACAATAGCGGCATCATCGAGGCGCGGACGCTGCAGAACCGCAGCGGCACGATCCTGCTGCTCGGCGACATGCAGACCGGCACCACCAATCTCAGCGGGACACTCGACGCGAGCGCACCGGTCGGCGGCAATGGCGGCTTCGTCGAGACGTCGGCGGCGACCGTCAACATCGCCGATGGGGCCAGGGTCTCGACGCTGGCGCGGTCGGGCACGACCGGCACCTGGCTGATCGATCCGCAGGATTATGTGATTGGTGCAGGCGGCAACATCTCGGGCTCGACGCTGTCGGCGCAGCTCGTGACGACCAGCATCACGATCAGCACGCTGCCCGCGGCGGGCGACACGACGACGGGCAATGGCGACATCTTCGTCAACGACGCGGTCGCGTGGACCGCGTCGGGCGTGCCGACGACACTGACGTTGAACGCGTTTCGCGACGTCGTGATCAACGCGCCGATCAGCGCGACCAACGGCAACATCGTCGCCTGCTGCGGCCGCGACGTGAACGTCAACGCCGACCTGACGACGGTCAATGGCAGCATCCTGCTCAACGCCGGGCGCAACGTGAACGTCTATCATGCGATCACGACGACCGACGGCAATATCGCGCTGTGCGCGGGGCATGACGTGATGATCGACGCTGCCGTCACGCTGACGCGCGGCACGACGATCCCGGCGCAGAGCCTGGGCCTGCCGGTCGGGCTGACGCTGATCGCAGGCGCGGACGGCACCGGGCCGGGCGTCAACGGCGGCACGATCGTGTTCTCCGCGCTGTCGCCGCCGACGACGGTGACCGCGGCGCCGGTGTCGATCACCTACAACCCGGTTTCGTATACGACGCCGACCGACTTCTCGAACGAGTTCGTGCTGACCGAGGGTGCGGCGATTTCGCAGCGGATGCTGGTCTTCCCGTCCGCGCAGAAGGTCGCGGACGGCACCAATGCGGCGGTGCTGAGTGGGTTCAACGCATCAGACACGTCGGGGCTGCCGAGTGGCGTCACCCTGGTCGCGGGGACGGACGCGACGGCGACGTTCGACAGCGCGGACGCCGGGGCGGGCATCGGCGTCAGCTATAGCGGCTATACGCTGACCGGCGCGAATGCGGACCAATATGCGCTGGCGGGATCGTGCTGCACGGCGGGCTTCCGGACTACGGGGACGATCACTGCTGCTCCGGCGCCTGCTCCTGCTCCTGCTCCTGCACCAGCACCAGCTCCTGCCCCTGCTCCCGCACCTGCACCTGCTCCTGCACCCGCTCCCGCACCTTCGCCAGCACCGGCACCGGCACCGGCACCGGCACCCGCACCTGCTCCTTCCCCGGCTCCAGCTCCAGCTCCAGCTCCAGCTCCAGCTCGAGCGCCTGCGCCTGCGCCTGCGCCTGCGCCGGCTCCTGCACCGGCCCCTGCTCCCGCTCCAGCTCCAGCACCAGCACCAGCACCAGCACCAGCACCAGCACCGGCGCCGGCACCAGCACCCGCACCCGCACCCGCACCCGCACCCGCACCCGCACCCGCGCCCGCGCCGTCGCCAGCACCCTCGCCTTCGCCAACGCCGATACTGACGCCGACACCGACACCGACGCCGGTGATCGTCACCGTCCTGCCGACCGCGACGCGGCCGTTCCTCGAGGTGCCACCAGCCCAGGTCCGGCGGCCGAACGTGCCGGTCGGGACGGTGGTCGACGGCGGCGTGAGCGTGCCGCCGGAGGGTCCGGGACCGTTCCCGATCCCCCCGGCCCCCGTGACGCCGGTCCCCGTGACGCCGCCGACCCAGTCGTCGCTGGGGGAACTGACGCAGCCCGTGCCGCGCACCCCCGTGGTCCCGGTCTATCCGCGCAAGCAGGCGCGCCACTGATATGGCAGGCTTCGGGTCGCGAACAGCGCGGCGCGCGGTGCTGGTCGCGGTCGCCCTGGCGGCTGGGGGCGCGTCCGCCGCCGGCGCCCAGCCGGTCGCGGCCGGCACATCGGCGACCGCGCGGTTCGGGGCTGCCGCTGCTTCCCGCGATGCCCGCGACACGGTCGACTGGGTGATGCGGTCGCGCGACAACCAGGCCCTGCCGTTCGTCGTGATCGACAAGGTGAACGCGGTGGTCTTCGCGTTCGATGGCGTGGGGGTGCTCCGCGGCACGGCGCCCGCGCTGCTCGGTCTCGCCCGCGGCGACGACAGCGTGCCGGGGATAGGCCAGCGCAAGCTCGCGACGATCACGCCCGCCGAGCGGACCACGCCCGCCGGCCGGTTCCAGGCGTCGATCGGCGCCGATTTCGAGCAGGATATCCTGTGGATCGACTATGCCGCTGCGCTGTCGCTCCACCGCGTCATCGCCGGCCGCCGGGTCGACGACCGCGCCGGCCGGCTGGCCTCGGCGACGCCGCAGGACAACCGGATCTCCTATGGCTGCGTCAACGTGCCCGCGCGCTTCTATGACGGGGTAATCAAGCCGCTGTTCACGAGCACCGTCGGGATCGTCTATATCCTGCCCGAGACCCGGCCTTTACGCAGCGTCTTTGCGATGACGGCGGCGTCGTCAGCGCCGGACGCCGTGCCTCACTGACCCCAAGGGCGCTCGCGATACCATTTGGTCAGCACGTACTTGACCCCCTGCTCGACCGGCATGCCCTGATGCACCGACGCCGGATTGGGCGCGCCATAGGCGTCCATGTTGTTCCAGATCACCAGATTGCCCGCCTTCGGCGCGATGATCACGTCCGCTGTCGGAAAATTGGTCCGCCCCCCCGCCTCCGGTTCGTTAAGGAAGGTCATCGCCGACCAGGTGCGCTGGCCGCCGACCGCGACCTGATCCTGCCAGTAGAGCTGGCTGGTATCGAAGAAGTCGTGATGCGGCTTGAACTCCTGCCCGACCGCATAACGCTGGCCCTGCAGCGCCTCGCCGTAGCGCGGTTCCAGCCCGGTCAGCGCGTCGAGCCGCGTCTCGACCGCGGTGACCGCGTCGGGCCCCGCATAAAGGTAACAGGTCTCGCTGGTCCGGTAGGCGGGACGCGGATCGTCGGCGACGACCGGCGACGGCACGCGATCGGCATCGATCAGCGCGATCAGCGTCGCGCACACGTCGAGCGGCAGGAAATCGCGGACGATGTACAGCTCGATCCCGGGTGCCGGGATGCGAACCGCGCCGGGATAGCACAGGATCTGCTCGCGGACCTGTGCGGCGGACTCGGCGCGTCCCAGCGCTTCGACCGGGCCGTCGCGTCGGTCGGTGGCGGAAAGTGGCGATGCGGCGGACGGAACGGCGACCATGGGCACTCCAGACTGTCGGGCGCGTCGGTGGCGGACCGGCGGTCCGGCCCCGTGGCCAGACCATCACATAGATCAAGCCGTACAGGCGCAAAAGCCGTTTCACCGCCGAATTCGGCCGCAATGCTCGATACTTGTCTGTGCGGAGGGTAAAATCCAGGTGCGACTTAATCGCGTGACGATCGTTGAGCCGCCATTCCCAAAGGAGACGAATGATGAGCAACGACACCGACGTGTCCGTCCTGAACGGCCTGATCAAGACGACCCTCGACAGCATGAAGGGCTATGAGGACGCGGCCAAGGACGCCGAGAGCACGCAGTATGCGACGATGTTCGCCGACTTCGCACGCGATCGCGCCCAGGTCGCGACGAACCTGCAGGCGCAGGTCCGCGCACTCGGCAGCGAGCCCGAGATGGATTCGAGCATGCTCGCCGCAGCGCATCGCACCTTCATGGACCTGAAGCAGGCGCTGACCGGCAAGGACGACAAGGCGATCATCCTCGAGGTCGAGCGTGGCGAGGACCACATCAAGGCCAAGTATGAGGACGCGATGAAGGACGGCCAGCTGTCGCCCGCATCGCTCGACGCGGTCACCAAGGGCTATGCCTCGGTCCGCGAAGGCCATGACAAGATGAGCGCGCTCAAGCACAGCCTCACCTGATCCGAAGGGGCGACCGGTTTCGGCCGGTCGCCCTTTTTTCTACGCGCTATCCTGCCGCCTTGCGCAGGATGCGCGACAGGTCCTCGACCGAATAGGGTTTGTGCAGCAGTTCGAACCCGTCAGTACCATCCTGCGCCAGCACGTTGCTGTAGCCCGACGTCAGCACCACCGGCAGCCCGGGATGCGATGCCCGGATCGCCTTGGCCAGATCGATGCCGTTCATCCCCGGCATCACGACATCCGAAAACACGATGTCGAAGCGCGCCGCGTCCTCGCCCAGCACCGCCAGCGCCTCCTGCGCATCCGCCGCCCAGACCGTCACATAACCGAGCTCGGCAAGCGACTGGGTCGTGAACGTGCCGACGTCCTTGTTGTCCTCGACCACCAGCACACAGGTGCCATGGCCGTCCGCCAGCCCCTCCGGGACCGCCCCCGGCAGGTTCGCGGTGCGCTCCTCCGCGCGCGGCAGATAGAGCGTGAAGACCGTGCCGCAGCCGACTTCGCTCTCGACGATGATGTCGCCATCGGACTGTTTGGCAAAGCCGAACACCTGGCTGAGCCCGAGGCCGGTGCCCTGCCCGACCCCCTTGGTGGTGAAGAACGGCTCGAAGATCCGCTCGAGCTTTTCGGGCGGGATGCCCGACCCGGTATCGCGCATCGAGATCGCGACGAACTGCCCCTCAACCGCCGGATGCGAGCGCACCGCGGGGATCATCGTAGCGGTCCGCAGCGCGATGTCGATCTGCCCGGCGCCGTCCATTGCGTCGCGCGCATTGACCGCCATGTTGACCAGGGCGGTGTCGAGCTGGCTCGGGTCGACATTGGTGAAGCAGGGCGTGTCGGGCACGTCGATCGCGATCGTGATCCGTGATCCGGTCAACGTGCCGAGCATGTCGGCGATGCTGCCCAGACTCTGGCCGACATCGATCACCTCGGGCTGGAGCGCCTGCCGCCGCGCGAAGGCGAGCAATTGCCCGGTCAGCTTGGCGGCGCGATCGGCGGTATCCGAGATCGCGTCGATGTAACGCTCGCGCCGTTCGGGCGGCAGGTCGGGGCGCTTGAGCAGGTCGGTCGCCGACCGGATCACGGTGAGCAGATTGTTGAAGTCGTGCGCGACACCGCCGGTCAGCTGGCCCACCGCCTCCATCTTCTGCGACTGGCGCAGCGCGTCCTCGGCGGTCTGCAGCTCGCTCGTTCGCGCGATGACCTGCTGCTCGAGCGAGGCAGCAAGGGCGGCGAGCGCCTGTTCGGTGCGACGGCGCTCGGTAGCGATGCGGGTCCGATCCGCGACCTCGCGCGCGAACGCGACCTCGTCCGCGCGCCAATGCCGCGCCCAGCCGCTGGCGAGATACAGCATCGCCACGATCCGGCCGTTTTCGGTGATCGGCATGTTGATGATCGCGCGGGCCTGCACCGCCTCGAGCGCGGCGCTCGTCGCGTAGGTCCGCGGGTCGGCGCGCGCATCGGTCACACAGACCTCCTCGCCGCGCTTGAGGTCGTCGATATAGGTGCCGAAGTCGCGCAGCCTGAACGTGCCCGAAAGCTGGTCGACCCCCGGCGCGGTCCAGTCGCTGTGCACCGTCACGGTCTCGGCGTCCGGATCGATCTCGCCATAGCCGGTCCGGCTGAGGTCGATCGTCCGGCCGATGATCTGGACGGCCTGGTAGGAGATGTCGTCGGGGCAGTCGGTGTCGCGGAACATGTCGCCCAGCTCGACCAGCGCCGCGCGCATCATCTCGCCGCGGCGCTGGTCGGTGATGTCGGTCGACACGCCCGCGATCCGCAGCGCCTCGCCGGTGGCGGAATAAAAGGGCTGTCCGCGCGATCCGATCCACCGCAGTTCGCCGTCCTGGCGGTAGATGCGGTAGACGACCTCGTAATCCGTCCCCTCCTCGACGCAGCGTTGGACCTCGGCGACGCTTAGCGCGCGATCGTCGGGATGGATCGCGGCCAGCCGGTCGTCATAGGAAAACGGCGCGTCCGTAGGCCGGCCGAAGATCTCCTTGCAGGTATCCGATGCGGTCAGCCGCTTCGTCGCGATCTCGAGGCTCCAGGTCCCGAACCGCGCCGCCTTGAGCGTGAAGGCGAGCTCGCGCTCATGCTCCTGCTGCTGTCGCAACCGGTCGGTCAGTTCCGCCATCAGCGAGGCGTTGCTGCTCTCGAGTCCCTTCAGCCGCTCACGCTCGAGCGTCACGTCGACCTGGCTGGCGAAGAAATAGGCGAGCACGCCGTGCGTGTCGAAGACCGGCGCCATCAGCAGCCGGTTCCAGAACGTCTCACCGTCCCTGCGGTGGTTCTGGATCTCGATCTCGATCGATTCGACCCGGCGAACCGCGTCGCGGATCCGGTCGATCGTCGCGGGATCGGTTTCCGGCCCCTGGAGGAACCGGCAGTTGCGCCCGAGTATGTCCTCGCGCGGATAGCCGGTGAGCCGGCAGAACGCGTCGTTGGTGAACACGATCGGATTGTCGGGCAGGCGCGGATCGGTGATGATCATCGGCATCCGCGTCGCCCGCACCGCGGCGACGAACGGGTCGGTGCCGAGGTCCTGCCCGATCAGCTCGGCGGCGATTCGCTCGGCGTCGGCCGTCAACGGACGAGCGCCGGGGTCGGCGCGGTCGGGTGTATCGTTCAAGACCGTCTACTCGCCCTTTGCACTAAGTCGCTGATATCTAGGCTACGCGCAAAGACACCGCAACGCCGGGCTGGCGTGACGAATAATCGAGATCAATATGCGACGAAGGGCGGCCGCGTGATGCGGCCGCCCCTCCCCTCATCAGCGCACCGAACCGCGGCGCACCATGTTGACGATCGCGAGCAGGATCACCGCACCGACCAGCGAGATCAGGATCGACTGGATGTTGAGCGCGCCGTCCATGATCGAGGCGCCACCAATGAGCGGCGTGATCAGGAAGCCTGCGAGCAACGCGCCGACAATGCCGACGACGATGTTGAGGAAAACGCCCTGCTGAGCGTCGGTCCGCATGATCATGCTGGCGACCCAGCCGATGAGTCCGCCGACGACGAGAAGGATGATGAGGTTCATGATGAGGCTCCTGTTGATACTGGTACAGGCTGCTCAACGGACCGGGTGCGGCTTACGTTCAGTTCGGCCGCGCATAGTGCTTTGCGACATTGGTATAGGGGCACTAGTCCGGTTGGTAGGTCGGGTCTGACCGTGAAGGAACCGGTCGCGCGCTCCAGCGCTGAGGAGGCATGACCAGTACCCCCGGCAAGCCGCTGCATGCGCCCACCCTGCATCATCTCGAACAGCTCATGGCCGGATTGCTCGAAGGGGTGATCCTGATCGACCCGACCGGCGTGATCCTGAGCGCCAACCCCGCCGCGCTCAAGATGCACGGCGTCCGCGGCGTCGGCGAGCTGGGTGCGACCGCGGACGATTATGCGGCGCGGTTCGCCCTGCGCTACCGCGACGGGCGCAAGGTGCCGCGGCGCGAATATCCGCTGCTCCGGCTGCTCGCGGGCGAGAGCTTCCCCGACCTGATCGTCGAAGTCACGCCGCGCGACGCGGACGAACCATGCTGGGTCCATCAGGTCCGTGACATCGTCATGGACGAGGATGGCGGCGAGCCGGACTGTCTCGCGCTGGTGATCAGCGACGTGTCCGAGCGGTTCGACGCGGAGGACCGGTTCGAGGCGATGTTCCACGCCAATCCCGCCCCCGCGCTGATCATCCGGATCGCCGACCAGCGTTTCGTCCTGGTCAATCAGGGGTTTCTCGACCTGTCGGGTTATGACCGCGACGCGATCATCGGCAAGACGCTGTTCGATTTCGACTTTCTCGCCGATGTCGAGCGCAAGGCGTTCGTCAAGGCGTGCGTCGCGCGCGGCGAGGTCGTGCCACAGCTCGAGGCCGAGCTGCCGCTCGCCGGCGGCGACACCACGCTGGTCATCCTGGCGGGGCAGCCGATCGAGGTCGGCAACCGCGACTGCCTGTTGTTCACCTTCGCCGACCTCGAACCGCGTCGGCGCGCGGAACATGCGCTGAAGGCGAGCGAGCGGCATTTCGCCGCGGTCTTCGAGATGGCGCCGGTGGCGATGGTCGTGACCCAGACCGACGACAATCGCATCCTGCAGGTGAACGCGGCGTTCAAGACGCTGACCGGCTATGACGATCGCGCGGTGATCGGCCGGGTCGCCGACGACCTGCAATTGTGGAACGATGCGGGCCAGCGCGAACAGCTGGAAACCGAGATCCGCGCGCAGGGCGGGTTCCGCGGACAGGACGTCCGCCTGCTCCACAAGAATGGCGAGGCGCTCGACTGTCTCGCCTCCGCCGAAAACATGCGGATCGACGGCGATGCCTGCGTACTCTGGCTCTATCAGGATATTACCGCGCGGCGGCGCGGCGAGCTCGAGCTGGTCGAGGCGATCGAGGCGGTGATGAAGGACGCCAACTGGCTCGGCCGGTCGATCATGGACAAGCTGGCGACGCTGCGGAACCCGCGCCCCGGCGCCGCCTCGGACGCGCCGCTGCTCGATCTCAGCAAGCGCGAGCGCGAGGTGCTCGAGCTGATCTGCCAGGATCTCGACGATGCCGCGATCGCCGAGCGGCTCGAATTGTCACGCAACACCGTGCGCAACCATGTCGCGCGGCTCTATGCCAAGATCGGCGTCAACCGGCGCAGCGCCGCGGTGGTCTGGGCGCATGAACGCGGGGTCGGCGCCTGAGACGGCGCGCGCCGCCCCGAAGGGCGGCGCGGCCGGTGATCAGGCGGACTGCGGAATGATGCTGATCATCGCGTCCTCGCTCGGCTCCTTGGCGGGCTTGAGCTTGAGTGCCTGATCCGCGGTCACGTGCCGCGTGCGCGTCGCGGGCTCGAGCGTAACGGTCTCGCCCGTTTCGAGCGACCGCTCGACCGCTGCCAGCACGCGCATGTCGAACAGGCCCTCCTGCCCGTCGGCTTCGGGATGACGGTCGTTGAGGATGCAGTCGGAGAAATACTGCGTCTCGTTGCCGAACTGTTCGACCGGATCGAAGGCGTGCGTCTTCTCCTTGCCGTCCGCGGTGCGCTCGACATAGGTGATGCCGGTCGTCGGGCCGAACATGAAGGCGGGCGCGGCATGGATGCTTGCCTTGGTACCGACGAGCTCGAACCCCTCGGACGAGGCGGTCGCATAGCTGACGGTGAACTGCGCGATACGGTCGTCGGCGAACTTCAGCGTCACCGCGACGGTGTCGTGGAAGTTGAAGCCGCGACCCGGCGTCTTCGTCCCGACCGCATGCACCGCGATCGGCTCCTGCCCGAACAGATTGCGCACCGCGTTCAGCGGATAGGTGCCCATGTCGGGGACGGGCCCGCCCCAATAGCCGTTATGCCCACGCGAATTCTCCTCGCGGACATTCTGCATGAAGGTCGACGAGAAGGCGCGCAGGTCGCCGAATTCGCCCGCCCGCGCGCGCGTGATCATCTCGACCGTGCCGGGTTCGTGATGCAGCCGGTAGGCGATCATCAGCTTGGCGCCGCCCTTCTTCTCGGCGGCGATGATCTGCTCGGCCTCCGCGACGCTCGACGCCATCGGCTTTTCGAGCAGGACATGGATGCCCGCCTCGAGCGCGGGGACGGCATATTGCATGTGCAGGAAATTGGGCGTTGCGATATAGACCGCGTCGATCTCGCCCGAGGCCAGCAGCTCGCCATATTGCTCGTAGGAATAGGCCTTGAGCTTGTAGAGCTTGGCCAGCTTGTCCGCCTTGACCGGGTCGCCGGTGACCAGTGCGGTCATTTCGGAATTATTGGTCCGCGCGATTCCCGGCATGAACGCCTGCTGCGAAATCTGCCCGCCGCCGACGACGGCGTAGCGCACCTTCTTGGTAAGTCCGAACATGACAGTCTCCGTGGTTCAGGAAGGATGGAATGAGGCTGGCAACTCCGCGCGACGGGGTTTTGTTGCACTGCACCCTGCGCGACGGAGCCGGCGCGGAAGATCGTTACGGAAGCGCGCGGATTATCTGCCGACGGTCTTGGGCGAACCGCCAGCGCGCGCGTTATCCTGTCGGCCATTTGCGGTCAGAGGACTGATAGTGCTGAAGTTTCTAGTGGCCGAAAGCGAAACACCCGAACAGCGCGACGCCCGCCGCGAGCATGCGGGAAAGAGTTCGGGCGAGACCTATGCGGCGACGCTCGAACAGCTCCGGCCCGATGCGCAGATCACGATCGTCGCACCCGCGGACGACGACGCGCCCGTGCTCGCGGCGGGCGAGATCGGCGATTTCGACGCGGTGTTCGTCACCGGCTCGCCGCTCCACGTCTATGACGACTCGCCCGAGGTGCAGCGCCAGCTCGCCTTCATGCGCGCAGTGTTCGCATCAGGGACACCGTCCTTCGGCTCGTGCGCGGGGCTGCAGCTCGCGGTTGCCGCAGCAGGGGGCACGGTCCGCAAGATGCCGCAGACGATGGAGGCCGGGATCGCGCGCCGGATCACGCGCACGCAGGCGGGTCGCGATCACCCGCTGCTCGCCGGCCGCACCGACAGCTGGGATGCGCCCGCGATCCACGGCGACGAGGTCGAGCGGCTGCCGGACGATGCGACATTGCTCGCGAGCAACGCGATCACCGCGATCCAGGCGGCCGAGATCCGGCATGACGGCGGGATTTTCTGGGGCGTGCAATATCATCCCGAACTGGCCCCGCGCGAAATCGCGATCGCGCTCCGCCGCCAGGCCGGCAGCCTGATCGAGGCGGGGCTCGCCGAGCGCGAGGCCGATGTCGAACAGCGCGCGGCGCAGCTCGATGCGCTGCACGACGAACCCGACCGCCGGTCGCTGCTCTGGCTGCTCGGCGTCGGCGACGATTTCGCGCAGGAGGCGGGTCGGCGGCTAGAACTCACCAATTTTCTGACGCATCTGGTCGAGCGGGGCGACTGACCCCTGCCCTTGCATTCTCACGCCGCGCCCACATCTGCCGTAGCGTAAGCAGCGCGATCTCCGGGGGGATCGTGCGCCGAACGGGGAATGGGGCGGATGTACGATCAACTGGCCGAGAGCGTCATGCTCGAGAGCGACAATGGCGACGTGCGGGCGATCCTCGAAAAGGTCGCGGCGCTGACCGGCATGGGGTTCGTCGCGGTCGCGCGCGTCACCGACACGCGCTGGATCGCCTGCCAGGTCCTCGACCAGATCGATTTCGGCATGTCGCCGGGCGACGAGCTGCGGATCTCGACGACAATCTGCGACGACATCCGCCAGTCGGGCAAGGCCGTCGTCATCGACGACGTGTCGACCAACGACCGCTGGCTGACGCACCCCGCGCCGTCGCTCTATGGGTTCAAAAGCTATGTCTCCTTCCCGATCACGCTCGCCGACGGGTCGTTCTACGGCACGCTGTGCGCGATCGATCCGCGCCCGCGCCAGCTGAGCGGGCGCGAGACCGCCGCGGCGCTGGCCGGGTTCGCCGCGGAAGTCGGCGCGGTGCTGTCGCGGAACGTGCCCGCGGGCTGAGCGGGCCGGATCACCGAAGACCGAGCCAACGTCGCGCCGCCGTCCAGTCGCGCAGCACCAGCCGCTCGACGAGCAGCACCAGCAGCATCGACACGCCGAACAGCGGCAGTGCGAGACCCAGCAGGATCAGCAGCGCCACGAACCCCGCCGCCACGCGCGGTCGCGGCCGCGCGGGTGGTGCGCCCAGCGTGTCGGCGGGCCGACGCCGCCACCACAGCACCACGCTGCTGACCGACACCAGCGCCAGCCCGATCGCGGTCAGCAGCCCGAGCAGCTGGTTCGCCCAGCCGAACAGCTGTCCCTCATGCGCGGCGACACCGTAACCGACGATCCGGTCGATCAGCCGACGCTGCGCGAAGTCCTTGCGCGTCAGGATCCCGCCCGTAGCGCCGTCGAGCGTCAGGTCGGTGCGCAGCGGCCGGTTCGCGGTATCGGACTTGGCGGTCCAGGGCTGGCCCATGCCCGTCGGCGGCGCGATCAGGACCGGCGGCGCGAGCGCGAGCGGGCGCAGCGTCGCGATCAGCCGGTCGAGCGGCACGTCCGAGACCGCGGGATGCGCCATCGTCATCCCGCCATGTTCGGCATGCGCGCCCACCATCGCGCGGGTGCCGGCATCGGCGGCACCGCGCGCGCGAAGCTCCGCGGCCTGCCCTGCGGACCAGTCCTGCCTGACCACCCGCCCTTCGGTGACCGTCCGGATCGCCTTCAGGTAACTCCCCCAGCTCGCGGCCCAGGGCAGCCCCGATATGAGCAATGCGAGTGCGAAGACCGATACCCAGAGCCCGGTAACGCCGTGCAGGTCGCGCCAGAACCGCCGCCCGCCGGCACGCAGCCGCGGATAGACCACCGCCGCCAACCCGCTGCCGCGCGGCCACCACAGCACGAGCCCCGACAGGATCATGACGATCGCCCAGGAGGCGGCGAGCTCGACCAGATAAGAGCCGGGCGTGCCGATCAGCAACTCACCGTGAAGCCGGAAGATGATCCGCATCAGCCGGCTGTCCTCGTCGACCGTGTGGAGGATCGCCAATGTGTTCGGATGGACATAGACTCGCGTCTCGGTGGTGCCGGCGCCGACGATCACCTGCACCGCCTCGTCGGGACGCTCGGGCAACTGATAACGGTGCAGCACCGATCCCGGCACCGCGCGCACCGCCGCCTCGGCCTGTCGCGCCGCTGAGGCGCGCGCGCCGTCCAGCGGCAGATGCGTATAGGGCCGATCGATCAGCGCCTCGATCTGCGGGCGGAACAGGTAAATCGAGCCGGTGACCGACAGCCACAGCACGAACGGAAGGCAGAACAGCCCGGCATAGAAATGCCAGCGCCAGATCGTCGGATAGCCCGGCCAGCCGCGACCGGGACCGGGTCCGCCCGAACGTGCGGCGGCGGAAGAATGTGGAGTGGTCGCACGCATCAGAACCGCGCCTTCACGCCGGCATAGACGGTGCGCGGGACACCGGCATAGATCGACCCGGTTGCGGTGCTGAGCACGGCCGCCGGATTCTGCTGCCCGGTCGCCGCGTTCAGGCTGTTCGCGATCACCGATGCCGAGCCGACATAGGTCGTGTCGAACAGGTTCTGCACCGAGGCGAACAGCCGCAATCGCGACCACACCCCCTCCCCCCTTGGTGGATCATAATGGAGGTTGAGATTGGCGAGCGTATAGCCCGCCACACTCAGCAAATTGCCGTTGTCGATCGCATAGCGATCGCGGTGGGTCAGCTCGACGAACCCGCCCAGCCCCGCCACCGCGCCACCCGGCTGGTCATAGCCGAGCCGGACGTTGACGAAGGTCGGGATGACGCCGGGGATGCGGTTGCCCGCGCGGTCGAACGTCGCCGACGCCGCGCCCGAGGTCAGCCGCTCGACGAACGCTGTATAGTGGTGGTCGTTATAGCTGTAGCTCGCATCGATCCGCGCACCCGGCAGGACCGCGGGCAGCGGCGTCCAGCTGAGCCCGAGCTCGACGCCGCGGTGGACCGAGCGCGGCGCGTTGGTGGTATAGGCGAGCAGGTTGACGCCCGCCGACTGGCTGACCTGTTCGTTGCGGAACCATTCGTAATAGCCCGTCACCTCCGCCTTCAGATTGGTGCCGAGCGCGACTTCGGCGCCGAGGTCGATCCCGGTGTTGCGCTGGGTCTTCAGCGTTACGTTGTTGCCCGGCACCCCCGCCGCGGTCACGAACAGCGCGCCGGCCTGCGGGATGCCATAGCCGGTGCCGACGCGCGCGTGCAGGCGGACCGCGTCGATCGCCTGCCAGACGAGCGAAGCCTCGGGCGCGACGTTCCAGAAATGGCGCTCGGCGGGGATCACGCTCAGCACCGGGTTCGCACCGAGCGGATAGGCATAGCCGGTCTGCGTCACGCCGATGATCGATCGCTCCGCGCCGATGCCGGCGATGAACTGGAGCCGCGACGTCAGGCTCAGCTCCTCGCGTGCGCGGGCGCCCAGGTTGCGGACGTCGCCGAACACCGTCTGCGTCGGCGCGCCGATGCCGTCGCGGCCCGCGGGCGTCTTGTTGAAGCTGTAGCTCTGGTTATCGAGATAATTGTAGAAGACGCCGACAAAGCTCGTCGCCGCCATCCCGAACACAGTGCCGCGGTGCGTGACGTCGCTGGTGATGTTGTAGCTGTCGAGCGTCCCCTTGAACGGCGTCGCGCTGGTCGGCTGGTTGACGACGCGGCTGTCGAACGTCGCCTGCGTCCGCCACGTCGCGGTCGTGCTCAGGTCATGCTCATAGCGGGTGCCGATGATCGTCCGGCGATCGTTGCGCGCGAGGTCGGCCTCGGCCGCGGTCTGCGCGATCCGCACGCCGTTGACGCCGTTGGCGAGCACCGAGATCGTGCCGCAGCCCGGCGCCGCGCCGACCCGTGTCGCGCAGCCGCGCTGATAAGGATTGGCGCGATACTGATCGAGCGAGAGCCGCGTCGAGAGCGCGAATTCGCCCTCGTTGTAGATGATCTTCGCGGTCAGCCGGTCGCGGTCCGAAATGGCATAGGTCGCCAGCGCGTTGATCGTGCCCGTCTCATACCCCGTATGCCCGGTCGACCCGTTCGCGCGCACGAAACTGCCGAACAGCGCATAGTCGAAATCCGCACCGGCATCGCCGATCGTCGCATAGACATTGGCATAGCCGTCGCTGCCCGTGTCGATCCCGATTTCGGCGCCGTCGATGTCGCGGCCGCGTCGGGTGCGGAAATTGACCGCGCCGCCGATCGCGTAATTGCCATAGCGTGCGGAGGATGGCCCGCGCACCACGTCGACCGCGCCGTAAGCATGCGGATCGGTCAGGTCGAACCGGGCCAGCCCGTCGGGCTGGGTGACGGGAAAGTCATCCTCGAACACCTGGATGTTGCGCGCGCCGAAACTGTTGCGCGCGTTCGAGCCGCGGATCGACACGCCGACGTCGCGCGGGCCGTTGCCCTGGATGACGACGACGCCGGGCGACAGTTTGACGATGTCGGCGATCGTCGTCGCGGGGGTATTGCGGAACGCGGCGTCGTCGATCGTCGTGACGGTCTGCCCGGTCACGCGCGTCGTCAGCGACAGCGCGTTGCCGGTGACGATGATGTCGTCGCCGTCGATCGCCACGGCGGCGGTACGACGCGGCGCCTCCGCCGGGCCCGTCGGTTCGTCGAGGCGGCGCAGTTCGGCATCGATCGCGGCACGATCGCGGAGCAGCGCCGCACGCCGGGCTGCGATATCGGCATCCTGGGTGGAAGGTAGAGGCGCAGCCGCGATCGGCGCGGCACAGGCGATCGCGGAGATCGCCGCCATGAGATGGCATCGGGACATGGGAATTCCTGGTCGGACGCGGCCGGGTCCCGTCGGGACCGGGCCGTATAGGGGTCGCGGGCAGCCGCCACCCGCCCGCGCTCCGGCGGACAGGGTCGGCATCGCATCGGGTCACCGCGCGGCCCTTTCAGGGCGTCGCGCCGGCAACCGCTCAACCGCGGACCGGGGGACCTCTTAAGGGGGGACGCAGAAACTCGGGGGCGCGGGCGACGACGGGGGGCGCGACGCGGAAGACGGTGGCGACGACGAACGCGATCGCCAGCGCGAGCAGCACCGGATCGGCCGCGGCCAGCCCCGCCGTCGTCAGGCCGGAAAAGGCGCAGGGCATGTCGCGGCCCGCATGCTGAGTCTTATCCGGGTCATGCGTCATCCCCGGCATCGCCGCATGCGTCGTCTGCGACGTCGCCGTCGCGAGGGGGGAAGGCCCCGCCCCGGCACATAACTGGATCGTGAGCACGCCGTTCGCCACCACCGGCATAAACCCGCCGGGGACGAGGATCTTCATCGCCAGCGCGACCACGACCAGCCATGCGGCAAGCGCAGGATGATCGCGGAGCAGGCGGCGAAGCGGTGTCACGCGCCTGTCCTAGCGAGTCGGCACGGATCTGTCGCCGGTCGTCGCGCGGGTCGGGCCATCCGCCTGTCCCGCCGCTGGACTCCCTGCTTCCCGCGGCTCGGCGATCCGCGCGCAGACGCCGCCGGGCGGCGCGGCGCCTGTCCAGCTGAGCCGGTAGCGGACGAGCAGCCCGTCATGATCGGACAGCTTCGGGCTGCCCGGCGCGCCGTCGAACATCGCGCGGACTTCGATCGGCACGATCCGGACGCGCGTGCCCTGCGCGAAGAACTGGAGATCCTGCGTGTCGAGCCACGGCGCGTCGCCGTCCCAGGACAGCGACACCGCACAGGCCGCGCGCGCCTGGCAATATTCGTGCACCAGCCCGAACGGGTGATGCAGCCGGAAATCGTCGAACCGCGCGGGCGAGCGGCGCATGTTGAAGTCGCCGCCCAGGATCATCGGCCGCGAAGGGGTGCGGCGCGCGGCGAGAAACGCCTCGAGCTCGCGGGTCTGCGCGCGGTGCGCGGCGCGGTGCCGCGCGGGCGCGACCTTCGACGCCTTGCGCGCGTTCATGTGCGTGTTGGCGATGTCTATTCCTTCGGGAACGCCGGGCACCGCGAGCGTCGCCAGCACGACGCCCTTGTTCGACAGACAGTCGAACCCCGCACAGGCCCGCCGCGAATAGGGATCACGCGCAACGCCGGTGATCGCGAAGCGGCTGGCGATCACCAGTCCCGAGCTCATCAGCCGCACGCCGAGCTCGCCCTTGGCCAGCTTGGCACGCCCGGGCAGCCGGTCGTCCTGCGAATAGACGCTGCGCCGCGTCCGCGACGGTCCGCTCGCGAGCGATGGATAGCCCGTGGCGACCACCCCGCGCACCGCCGCGCGCGAGAAGACCTCCTGGAACAGCACCACGTCGGGCGCGGTCCCGGCCACGCGCAGATCGCGCAGGATCCGCCCGATCGCCGCGAGATCGCGCCCGCGCCCCGACCGCGCGGGCCATTGCAGCCCCTCGATATTATAGGTCAGCACGTCGATCGTCGTGCTGCGTTCGCCCGATGCCGCGATCTGGATCGCAGGCGGCCCGCCGCCCTCCCCGGCGTCGACGCCGCCACAGGGCAGCGTCCGGAACCGCGGCAAGCTGCCGCACCCTGCGAGGCCGAGCGTGAGCGCGACCCCCAGCAGGATGCGGCCTGGAATCACCTACCAGCTCAGCCCGGCGCGGGCGTAGAGATAGCGGCCGTTGAAGCCGAACGGCGAATAATAGGGGAAGCCGATCACGCCGGTCGTGTTGTTCGCCGTGACGGTCGCATCGGGATAGACGTCGAACAGGTTGCTGACGCCCAGCCCGAGCTGCGCGCCCTTGGTCGCCTGATAGCGCAGTTCGACATCGGTGATGACGTGCTTGCCGCTGTGCACGTCCGCGGCGGGCGTCGTCCCGGGCTGGTTGACGTCGCCATAATAGGTGACGCGGGCGAGCGCGCCGAGCTGGTCGAGCGACCAGTCGATCGAGCCGGTGACCTTCTCGCCCGGCGTGCCGTCCTCCAGCGTCAGGATCCGGCTGCGCGCGAACAGCGTCGGTGCGGGGTCGAGCGTCGAGGTCGAGGTCGGGACGCGGGTCACCTTGCCGTCGTTGATGTTGCCCGCCACCGTCAGGTCGAAATTGCCCGCCGCCACGGTCCGCACGCGGTAATGCGCGACCGCGTCGATGCCCCTGGTGGTCGAGGCCAGCCCGTTGATGAAGAACCGCGCCGCGGTCGCCCCCGATCCGGCGAGCAGCCCGGCGATCTGCGCATTGACTTCGGGGGACTGGCTCGTCGACGTGGTGATGTTCTCCGACAGCCCGATCTGGTTGCGGATATGGATGCGATAGGCGTCGACGGTCAGGTCGAACCCGCCGAACCGCAGCACCGTGCCGAGCGACAGGTTGGTCGATTTCTCGGGCTCGAGCGGCAGCCCGCCGAGCCGCGCCGCAACCGAGCTGACCGAGGGGAAGGTGCCGGTCTGGATCGGCGCGCCATTCTGGATCACGGTCGAGATCGAGGTGAAATATTGCTGCTGCAACGCCGGCGCGCGGAAGCCGGTCGAGGCCGTTCCGCGCACCGCGATCCAGGGTGCGACGTCATAGCGTGCGGAGATCTTGCCCGTCCCGGTCGAACCGAAGTCCGAATAATCCTCGCCGCGCCCCGCCAGCCCGATCAGCAGCGCGTCGGTCACCTGCGCCTCGAGATCGAGATAGGCGCTGAAGTTGCGGCGATTGCGGTCGACGACATTGTCGGTCGAGAAGCCGCCAAAGCCCTGCGCGCCCACCGCCGCGCCCGCGACCGCGCCCGTCACGGGCGTAGTGTAGGAGGCACGTTCGCCCGCCTGGATCTCGAAGCTCTCGCGCCGCGCCTCGAGCCCGAAGGCGACGTTGAGCCCCTGCAGCACGTCGAGCTTGCGGTTGACGTCGAGCCCGGCGACCAGCTGGCCATAGATCAGCGCGCCGTCGGAAAAGTCCTGCGGCGTCGCGCCGCCATAGGCATAGTTGGCGGAATTGAGCGTGCGGAAGCCGATCTTGTTGCGGCCATAGCTGACGTTCAGGTCGACGCTCCAATCCGCGACCTCGCCCTTGAGTCCGACCGCCGAATTGATGTCGCGCGACTTGGTGTTGATCAGCGGCAGGAAACCGTCGGGATAGCCGGCCAGCGCGGTCGTCGCGCTCGCCAGCCGCGGGAAGGCCGCGCTGCGCGTGTCGCGGTCCTGATAGCCGAACCAGCCATAGAGGCCCCAGCTGCCCGTCAGCGTCGTGCCGGCATTGGCGAAGACGCTATATTGCTCGACCTGCGGATCGCCGAAGCGTCCGGTGACGCGGGTCGGGGTCACGCGCGGATCGAAATCGGCGCGGTTGGTCGCCTGGCGGTTCAGATATTCACCCGACAGCGTCAGGAACCCGTCCTCGCCAAAGCCCAGCCCCTGCCAGCCCGAGACGGTCACGGCATGCTCGCCGGTCGTGCTGCGGCTGCCGCGCGCGGTATCGATGTCGGTGTTGTAGAAGCCGTAATTGACCGTCGCGCCGCCGCCCGAGCGGGCTTCGCGCAGCCGCAGGTTGACGACGCCCGCGATCGCATCCGACCCATATTGCGCCGATGCACCGTCGCGCAGCACCTCGATCCGGTCAAGCGCGACGGTCGGGATGGTGTTCAGATCGACCGCCGCCGAGCCGCGGCCGACCGAACCGCCGATGTTGAGCAGCGCCGCGGTATGCCCGCGCACGCCGTTGATCAGCACCAGCGTCTGGTCGGGCGACAGGCCGCGCAGCGTCGCCGGACGGATCGCATCGGTGCCGTCGACCGCGGAGGCGCGCGGGAAGTCGATCGACGGGGCGATCGCCGACAGCGCGGCGCCGAGCTCGGTCGTGCCCTGGCGCTGGAGCGACGCGCCGCTCAGCACGTCGACCGGCGACACGCTGTCGAGCCGCGACCGGCCGACCGCGCGCGTCCCCGTGACGATGATCTCGTCCTGCGCGGCCGGCGCTGCGCCGTTGGGCCCCACGGCGGCGGGTGCATCCTGCACGGCCTCCGCAGGCGCGGGCGCGACTTGCGCGTCGGCCTGCGCGGCCACGAAAGCGAGAGTCGAGGCGGCCAGCGCCAGCGCGGTACGATAGGCAGTCATGTCGAAGTCCCTGTTGGCGATCGTTCTGTGACGATCTTTCGCGTGCACGAAGATGCACAACGCATTCACCCGGCCCGATAGGTCCCAAGCGACTGGGCGATAAGTGAAAAGAATGCGCGACCGGATGCGCGGGCTGCAACGGGGCATCGCGGCGGCGACATCGAACCGTCACCGTAACGACGCGGGGGCGTCACGGATCTGGTTAATGGATCCCCCCGAGGCTGCGCGGTCGCGGCCAAGGGGACGCTTCATGACCTATCTCTCCACCTTGCTCACGGGCGTCGCCACGGTCGCGATCGCAGTCACGGCGCCGGCGGCCGCGCAGACCGCAGGCGACCCTGCGACGCTGCCGGTCGCGACGCCCGCCGCCGACGCGCCGCCGGGTGACGAGATCGTCGTGCTCGGCTTTGGCGAGAGCCGCCAGGTGCAGAGCGTGACCGCCGCTGATCTCTCGCGGCTGACGCCGGGGTCGAGCCCCTTGAAGGCGATCGAGAAGCTGCCGGGCGTCAATTTCCAGGCCGCCGATCCGTTCGGCGCCTATGAATGGGCGGTCCGGATCTCGCTGCGCGGGTTCAACCAGAACCAGCTCGGCTTCACGCTCGACGGCGTGCCGCTCGGCGACATGAGCTATGGCAACGTCAACGGCCTGCACATCAGCCGCGCGATCATTTCGGAAAACGTCGCGCGGACCGACGTGGCGCAGGGGGCGGGCGCGCTCGGCACCGCCTCGACCAGCAATCTCGGCGGTACGATCGAATTCTTCAGCGACAGACCGCGCGACACGCTGAACGTCACCGGCGGCGGCACCTATGGCTCGAACGACACCTATCGCGGCTTCGCGCGGATCGACAGCGGCGATCTCGGCGGCGGGCTGAAGGGCTATCTGAGCTACGGCTTTCTCACCACCGACAAGTGGAAGGGCGCGGGCGTCCAGCGCCAGCACCAGGCGAACGGCAAGATCGTCAAGGATCTGGGCAGCCTCGGCAGCCTGTCGACGTTCCTCAACTTCTCCGACCGGCGCGAGCAGGATTACCAGGATCTGAGCTACGACATCATCCGCCGCCGCGGGCTGGGCAATGACAACATCGCCGACAATTATCCGCTCGCGCTGCAGATCGCGAAGGTCGCGCAGAACCAGGCGGCAGCCGCGGCCGGCGCGGCACAGCCCTGGGCGGGCGTCGGCACCGCGTTTCCCGCCGGGATCGGCACGGTCGACGACGTCTATTTCGACGCCGCGGGCGTCCGTCGCGATTATCTGGGCGGGGTCACGTTCGACGCCAACCTCACCCCCGGCCTGACGCTCAGGACCACCGGCTATTATCACGACAACAAGGGTCAGGGATCGTGGATCACGCCCTATTCGCCGACCCCGGCCGGCGCCGCCAATGCCGATGGCACGCCGATCGCCGCCGCCAGCCCGCTCGGCTTCCGCACCACCGAATATGCGATCAAGCGCGGCGGGGCACTCAGCAACCTCGCCTATGAAACCGGCGCGAACACGCTCGAGCTCGGCGGCTGGTATGAAAGCAACAGCTTCACCCAGGCACGCCGCTTCTACAGCATGACCGATACCGCGACGCCGAACCGCGACGTACTGAAGTTCCAGGACAATCCCTATGCGACGCAATGGGACGGCAAATACACCACCGACACGATCCAGTATCATGTCGGCGACACGCTCCGCCTCGCCGACGATCGGCTGACCCTCAATGCCGGGTGGAAGGGTTTCACCGTCACCAACCGTGCGATCATGCTGCCCGCGACGACCTCGCCGCTCGCGGTCGGGCGGATCTCCGCCAAGGACTGGTTCCAGCCCCAGGCCGGGCTGCTGTTCAAGCTCGCGCCGGGCACCGAGCTGTTCGCGGACTATAAGGAAAACGTCCGCGCCTATGTCTCGTCGGCGACAACCGGGCCGTTCTCGACCACGCAGGCCGGGTTCAACGCGATCCGCGACCGGCTGAAGCCCGAACGCTCGAAGACCGCGGAAGGCGGGCTGCGCTTCCGCCAGGGCCCGGTCCAGGCCTCAGCGGTCGGCTATTATATCGACTTCTCGAACCGGCTGCTCGGCTTTGCCAATGGCGCGGGGATCATCGGCAACCCGGCGACGCTCAACAATGTCGGCAGCGTCCGCACCTATGGCGCGGAGGTCGCGCTGACTTACCGGGTGTTCACGCCGCTGTCGCTGTTCGCGAGCTATTCGTACAACAACTCGCAATATGCCGACGACGTGCTCGACGCGCGCGGCGCCGTGCTGGTCGCGACCGACGGCAAGACCGCGGTCGACAGCCCCGAGCACATGGTCAAGGGCGAGATCGTGTTCGAACAGTCGGGCGTCACCGCACGCGTCGGCGCGGACTATATGAGCAAGCGCTACTTCACCTATCTGAACGACCAGTCGGTGCCGGGCCGCGTGCTCGTCGATGCCAGCATCGGCTACCGCTTCGAGGGGGACGGCCCGCTTCACGGCGTGTCGATCGAGGGCAGCGTCACCAACCTGACCGACAAGGGCTATATCTCGACGATCGGCTCGAACGGCTTCACCGCCAGCGGCGACAACCAGACGCTGCTGGCCGGTGCACCGCGCCAGGTGTTCGTGTCGCTGAAGAAGGGGTTCTGACGCACGGGCCGGATCGGGACGCGTACGCCCCGGTCCGGCACGCCCGCGTTCAGAACGCCGCGGACAGCCCGGCGAACGCGGTCACGCTGTCGCGGTCGTCGCGCAGCGCATAGCCCGCGACGCCCGCGCGCAGCGACAGCGCGCCGGCGACCTGTCCGTCGACCCCCATCGCATAGCTCATGTAATTGCGATCGGCGCGTTCGACGCTGCTGGTGAAGCGGATCGGCGCGCCGGTCGGGGTCATCGTCAGGGTGCGGGGATCGTCGTCGAACTCGCGCTCATAGCCTGCCCGCACGAAGACGCGGACCGGCTCGCCCGGCAGCGACCGCACGACCGCGCCGAACCGACCGGTCAGGCTCTCGATCTGCTGACGGCCGAACGCCGCCGCGGTCGACAGCCCGCCCGCCTCGGCATAGCCTGCGAGCCGGACGCGGTCATATTGCACCGCCAGATCGGGCCCGAAGGCGAGACCGCCGGTGCGGACCAGGTCGAGCGCGCCCGTGATCCGGCCCGCGACGTAATTGCCGTCGGTCTCGCCGTCATGCGTGCGGATCGTCGGCCCGAGCTGCACGCTGCGCCGGATCTGGCGATAGTCGATCTCGCCATAGGTCCCGTCCGCCAGCAGCCGGACCGGCCCCAGCTCGCCGCGCGCATAGCCGCTCGCGGACCAGGCGCGCGGCTTGTAGCGTCCCGCGCCGTTCTGGAAATCGCCCGTCCCGTCCGAATAGGCGCCCGCGATCCCGACGCCCGAGGCCGCGCCGATCGCGAGGTCCGCACCCAGCGTCCCGCTGAAGCCCCGCTCGGTGATGCCGACGCGCTGCGCCGAGTTGCCGCTGGCGTAATAATGATAGGCCGCCCCGCCGAACACCGACAGCGCGCGACCGTCACGCTGCGACCCGCCGCGTTCGGGCCCCTCGAGCAGATCACGTTGCGCGCGGAACATCGCCTGCGCGGCATAGCCGAGCCCCGCGATCTGCTCGGGCGCCTGGACGAGGCTGGCGATCGCCTGCCCCTGGATCCGCTGCGTGATGCCCGCGGGGTGGACGCTGTCGGCGAGGATATAGGTCTCGTTGGCATTCGGCGTGACGAGCGTCGCGCGCGTACAGGCGAGCGACGAGGGCACGGTGCACGCGACCCCGGTGATGTTGGTGTAGCCATAGGTCGCCGGGCTCGTCACCAGTTCGTTGAACAGCCGGTCGGTATCGAAATACAGCGCGTTGACGTTCGCCGCCGCCAGCGCTGTCGCATAGGTCCGGTTGAACAAAGCGAGCCCCGCCGCGCCGCCGGTCTGCACCGCCATCGTCACGATCCGCTGCGCGCCCGCGGCCTGCAGCCGGCTGACCTGCGTGGCGAGCTGAGTCGCGGCGGTGGTCAGGATCTCCGGGTTCGCGCCGCCCCCGGCCAGGAACGCGAAATAGTCGTTGCCGCCGCCCTGCACATAGACGAGGCCGCGCGGCCCGAACGTGCCGCCCGCGCCGAGGAAGTTGGTGATCTGAGTCGTGATCGGAATCGACAGCGCGTTCGCCGCGGTCACGCGCGCGCCGCCGACCGCATAGTTGGTGCCGCCCTGGCCATAGACCGGGGTCAGCGGCAGCCCGAGCCGCGCCGCGAGCACTTCGGGCGCGACCGGATCGGGATTGGTCGTGAAGCTGCCCGCGTCGCGCGGCAGCCGCGGGTCGAGCGTCAGATAATAGCCCCCGTCGGCCAGGCTGTCGCCGAACACGACCATGCGGTTGACCGGTGCGGCGGCGGCGGTCGCGCCACTCGCGGTCTGGGCCTGCGCGGGGGATGCGATCGCCAGGGTCGTGCCCAGCAGCGCCGCGACGGCGGACGTCGTTTTCATAGATCCTCTCCTGTGCGGCAAGGGGTCGTTGCCCCCTGCTCTGGCACTGTCGTGGATCTGTCACATTGTGACGTCAAGCCGTCTCGCGCGGGGTGTCAGCCGTCGAGCTGTGCGCGCGTCGTCGCGCCGACGCGCATCCCGGTGACGCTGACGACCAGCGTCTCGATCTGCGCCTCGACGAACCCCGCGGCGAGGAAGGCGCGGATCTCGGTCATCGGCAGCGCGAAGCCGCGCCGCCACGCATAGACCGCCATCCGCCGCAGCGCCTCGAGCCGCGGATCGGCGAGCTGCGACCGGCTGCCCAGCCCGAACAGCCCGCCCATCGCGCGCGACACTGCGCCGGGGCTGGCGAGACTGCGCAGCGTGTCGCGCTTGGCGAGCGCGATGACGCTCCATTCGAGCGCGGAAAACCCCGCCGTCTCGTCGGCGGCGTCACCAGAAAGATCGACCACCAGATCGGCGGCCAGATCCGCGGCGAGGTTCGCGGCCGGATTTACCGGCGCGGCGGCTGCAACCCGCGCGGTGTTGCGTGTGCCACAGGGTGCGGCGAAATGCGTGTCGAGGTCGAGATAGGCCATGAATATCCCCTTTCGGATCGGGCAGCACCGGACCTGCGTCGATGGAGGGTCCATCGGCACGGCATGGGGCAGCGCGGGTGCGGTCGTGGTGACAGTGTCGTTCCGACGTCGGAGCAACCTTCGATACCGAGCGGTATACAAACCGATCGGCCCAATCGTCAATCGCCTTCTGTACCGGCCGGTAGATTTTTATGCGGCGGGCTTCCGCGCCGTCCCGCCCCGAGAAATTCACTGAGCGACATCAACTTCTCAGGCGGCCGACGACGAACTGTCGCTGGAGTGCGACGAACCGCCTGCTGCCCTCCGCCGCCGCCCGCGAATCTGACGCGTTGGGGGAGGAGTTTGCAGCACGAACAGGTTCGCGGGCCACCCGCCCCGGACAGGAGAACGGACATGTCGCAGTCCCCTACCGACCATACCGACGACGCGCCCCCGACGACTTGGAAGAAGGGCGACCCGATCGCCGCCGAGGGCCTGCCGACCACGACCGGGGACAGCATCGTCGGCCGCACGGTGACGATCAATCGCCCGGCGGCCGAGCTGTTCGCCTATTTCCGCGACTTCACCAACCTGCCGCGCTTCATGGAGAATGTCGTGTCGATCACCCCGATCGACGCCACGCGGTCGCACTGGGTGGTCAAGGCGCCCGCGGGCCGCACGGTCGAATGGGACGCGGTCGTGACCGACGAGACGCCCGACCGGGTGATCGCCTGGACGTCCGAACCGGGCGCCGATGTCGCGAACAGCGGCCGGGTCGAGTTCCGCGACGCCGGCGCGCGCGGCACCGTCGTCACCGCGACGATCGTCTATGATCCGCCCGCCGGCATCGTCGGCAAGATCGTCGCCAAGATGTTTCAGCGCGAACCCGCGATCCAGGCGCGCCGCGACCTGCGCCGGTTCAAGCAACTGATGGAGACGGGCGAGATCGCGACCGCCGCCTTCACCCGCAAACAGCATGACGAGGAGTTCGCCTGATGCGCGCATTGGCATGGCATGGCCGCCACGACGTCCGCGTCGACACGGTCGACGACCCCGAGATCCTCAACCCGCGCGACTGCATCATCAAGGTGACGTCGACCGCGATCTGTGGCTCCGACCTGCATCTCTATGACGGCTATATCCCGACGATGCAGGCGGGCGACATTCTCGGCCATGAATTCATGGGCGAGGTCGTCGAGACCGGCCCCAAATCGACGCTGAAGAAGGGGCAGCGCGTCGTCGTGCCGTTCACGATCGCGTGCGGCAGCTGCTATCACTGCGGCAAGCATCAATATTCCGCGTGCGACAACGGCCTGCCCGCGGACAATCAGGACATCGCGCAGGAGCTGTACGGCCAGCCGATGAGCGGGCTGTTCGGCTATAGCCACATGACCGGCGGCTATGCGGGCGGCCAGGCGGAATATGTCCGCGTGCCGTTCAGCGATGTCGGCCCGATCGTGATCCCCGACGGGATCGAGGACGACAAGGTGCTGTTCCTGTCCGACATCCTGCCGACCGGCTGGCAGGCGGCGGAGAATGCGCAGATTGAGCCCGGCGATACCGTCGCGGTCTGGGGCTGCGGTCCGGTCGGGCTGTTCGCGGTCCAGTCGGCGTTCCTGATGGGCGCCGAGCGCGTCATCGCGATCGACCATTTCCCCAAGCGCCTCGCCCTCGCCAAGCGGTTCGGCGCGGAGACGATCAACTTCGAGGAAAGCGCGGTCTATGAGGCGCTGATGGCGATGACCGGCGGGATCGGTCCCGATGCGGTGATCGACAGCGTCGGACTGGAGGCGCACGGCTTCTTCGTCGACAACGTCATCGACCAGATCAAGAAGTCGACCTTCCTCGGCACCGACCGCGCACACGCGATCCGCCAGGCCATCATCGCCTGCCGCAAGGGCGGCCGCGTCTCGATGCCCGCGGTCTATGGCGGGCTCGTCGACAAATTCCCGCTCGGCGCGTTCATGGAGAAGGGGCTGACGCTCAAGACCGGCCAGACGCACGTCCAGCATTACATGCCCGCACTGCTCAACGCGATCCTCGAGGAGAAGATCGACACGACCTTCCTCATCTCGCACCGCATGGATCTCGAGGAGGCGCCGCAGGGCTACAAGATGTTCCACGACGACCAGAACGAAGTGACCAAGGTCGTGCTCAAGCCCGGCTTCAACTGAGAGGATATCGACCCATGGCTACAGCATCACCACACGGCAAATTCGCCGTCATCACCGGCGCCTCGACGGGCATCGGCTTCGAACTCGCGACGATTGCGGCGCAGGACGGCTATGACATCCTCGTCGTCGCGGACGAGGCGCTGATCGAGGCGGCGGCGGCCGACTTTCGCCAGTTCGGGACCACGGTAACGGCGCTCGAGGCCGACCTGTCGACCACCGACGGCGTCGACGCGCTGCTCGCGGCGACCAACGGGCGCCAGATCGACATATTGTGCGCCAATGCCGGCCGCGGGCTGGGACACGGTTTCCTCGATCAGAGCGTCGCCGACTGGCGCGCGGTGATCGACACCAACATCATGGGCACGCTGTATCTGGTACAGAAGGTGCTGCCCGCGATGGTCGCGCGCAACGACGGCAAGCTGCTCGTGACCGGGTCGGTTGCGGGCTATATCCCCGGCGCGTTCCAGGCGGTGTATAACGGGTCGAAGGCGTTCATCGACAGCTTCACCGAAGCGCTCCGCAACGAGATCAAGGATGCGGACGGCGTCACGCTGACCACGCTGATGCCGGGGCCGGTCGACACCGAATTCTTCGACCGCGCCGACATGAACGACACCGATGTCGGCACCGATCCGAACAAGCGCTCGCCTGCCGATGTCGCGCGCGATGGCTGGGACGCGCTGATGGCGGGCAAGGGCTCGGTCTTCTCGGGCTGGATGACCAAGCTGCAGGGCGTGATCGCCAATGTCGTCCCCGGCTCGGTCCTCGCCGAGCAGCATCGCAAGATGGCCGAACCCGGCAGCGCGAAGGA
Organism: Sphingomonas sp. CFBP 8765; assembly: GCF_014841445.1. NCBI lineage: Bacteria > Pseudomonadati > Pseudomonadota > Alphaproteobacteria > Sphingomonadales > Sphingomonadaceae > Sphingomonas > Sphingomonas sp. CFBP 8765. The sequence goes on from NZ_JACYTY010000001.1 coordinate 129,693, forward strand.
CTGATCGCGGCATGAGGCGACGCGGCGGGCTTCGGTCTGCCGCGTCGTTTGCCACGATAAAGATCGGCATGGTAAGTCGGCGGTTCAGCCAGGAGCCCCTTCGTGCCCGATCAACCGCCATCATCCGATACCGTCCCCCCGCCCCTCCCGCTCGACGAGCAGCTCTGCTTTTCGCTTTACGCCGCAACGATCGCGATCAACCGCGCGTACAAGCCGATGCTCGACCAGCTCGGCATCACCTATCCACAGTTCCTCGTGCTCCAGACGCTGCACGAGGCGGAGGATGGCCGGACGATCGGCGCGATCGCCGAACGGCTCGCGCTCGAACCGAGCACGATCACGCCGCTCGCCAAACGGCTGGAGGCGGCGGGGCTGGTCACGCGGCTGCGCAACCCGGCGGATGAGCGGCAGATGCATGTCCGGCTCACCCCGGCGGGCCAAACCTGCTGGGCGGGTACCGGGTGCCTCGGGCCGATGATCGTCGATCGCAGCGGGATGACGCCCGACCGGCTACGCGCACTCAACGCCGAGGTCACCGCGCTGCGCCGCGCGCTCGGCGATCCGGATACCGCAGGACGCTAGCCCCCCGCCGCCGGACCCGCCGACGTGCAATGCCGCCGATGCTTTCCCATATAGGTCAGGAACCTGACACGATCGGGGCACGAACGGAGACGAAGCATGGCAGGCGGCTGGACGCGCGATGGCGCGGTGCAGGATCAGATCGACGATACCGTGATGGATGCGGTGATGGCGGCGCGTGCGCGGATGCCGGTCGGCGAGAGCGAGGAACAGTGCATCGCCTGTGGCGACGACATTCCGGAAGGGCGGCGCCAGGCCGTGCCGGGTGTACGGACGTGCATCGCCTGCCAGAGCGGTCGCGATCGGCCCGCGGCCTCGCTGTTCAACCGCCGTGGCAGCAAGGACAGCCAGCTTCGCTGATGCGGAGGGTGTTGGGGGATCGCGTGCCGCTTGGGTCGGCGCTAGAGGTGACGCCATGCTGACGACGACCGCGCTGCAACCGCTGGCCCATGACCTTGACGAGACCGCGCCCGATTTCGTCGTGATCGACGTCGAGACCGCCTGCGCGCGCGTCAGCAGCATCTGCCAGGTCGGGATCGTCGGCTTCCGGAACGGTGCCGAGGTCTTCGCCTATGAGACGCTGGTCGATCCGCGCGACGAGTTCCACGCGTTCAACACGCGGATCCACGGCATCGCCGCGCATCATGTCGTCGGCCAGCCGAGCTTTGCCGACATCCATGCGACGGTGACCGCGCATCTGTCGGGGCGGACCACGGTCGCGCATTCCTATTTCGACAAGGGGGCGCTCGCCGCCGCCTGCCGCGTGCATGATCGCCCGGCGATCGAGACGACCTGGCTCGACAGCGTGCGAGTCGCCAAGCGCGCCTGGCCCGATCTGGCGAACCACAAGCTCGGGCAGCTCGCGCGCTATCTCGGGATCGAGCATCGCCACCATGACGCGCTGAGCGATGCGCGCGCCGCGGGCTGGGTGATCGTCAAGGCGATCGACCATACCGGGCTTACGCTCGCCGACTGGCTCGCCCCGCCGCGCGTCGCCGGCCCCGCCCCCGCCGCGGCGCTCGACGGGCCCCTGCGCGGCGAACGGATCGCGCTGCTCGGCCAGCCGCGCGACGGGCCGCTCGCGCACCGTGTCGCCGCGCTCGGCGCGCGGGTGATGACCTCCGTCGGCGCGACCACGACGATCCTGCTCGTCGCCGGCCCCGACCTACAGGCGCGCGCGCTGCGCACGCATCCCGCCCGGCTGAAGGCGGAGGCCTATCGCCGCGACGGTGGCGCGATCCGCATCCTGGGCGAAGCCGATCTGGACGCGCTGCTCCACCGGGTCTGACGTCGGGACGTGCCGGGGATCGGGTAAAGCTTCGGACATCGCATGCGGCTGTTTGCCCGGCTCGGCCGTTGGGGGCGCGAACATCAGGAGTTTGACGATGAAGGCCATGACGCTGCGATCGCCCGCGGGGCTCGACACGCTACAGAGCGAAGACCGTGCGGATCCGGGCGTGCCGGGCGCGGGAATGATCCGTGTCGCGCTGCACGGCAGTTCGCTCAACTACCATGATCTGGGCGTCGTCACCGGCCGGATGCCGACCGAGGATGGCCGCATCCCGCTGTCCGACGGCGCCGGCGTGGTCGAGAGCATCGGCGACGGCGTGACCGAATTCGCGGTCGGCGATCAGGTCGTGTCGTGCTTCTTCCCTGACTGGCAGACCGGCACGCCGACGATCGGCGATTTCTCGCGGACGCCCGGCGACGGCATCGACGGCTTCGCCCAGGCGTATGTCGTCCTCCCTGCGACCGCGTTCACGCACACGCCCAAGGGCTATGACGCGGTCGAGGCGGCGACGATCACCACCGCCGGGCTGACCGCGTGGCGTGCGCTCGTCGTCGACGGCAAGCTGAAGGCGGGCGACACCGTGCTGCTCCTCGGCACCGGCGGTGTCTCGATCTGGGCATTGCAGATCGCCAAGGCGATGGGTGCGCGGGTCGCGATCACCTCGTCATCGGATGAGAAGCTCGACCGTGCGCGCGCGCTCGGGGCCGACTTCACGCTCAACTATCGCGACGAGGCCGATTGGGGACGCAACGTCGTCGACTGGACCGGCGGGCGCGGCGTCGATCATGTCGTCGAGGTTGGCGGCCCGGGCACACTGGCGCAGTCGATCACCGCGGTCCGTGTCGGCGGGCACATCTCGCTGATCGGCGTGCTGACGGGCAACAGCGGCGAGGTTCCGACCGCCGCTCTGATGGGCAAGCAGGCACGGCTCCAGGGCCTGATCGTCGGCAGCCGTCAGGAACAGCAGGACTTCGTCCGCGCGATCGACGCGACCGGGATCAAGCCGGTGGTCGACCGCCGCTTCCCGCTCAACCAGCTCGCCGAGGCGTTCGCCCTCCAGCAGAGCGGCGCGCATTTCGGCAAGATCGGCATCGAATGGTAAGCGCAACGATTGGGTAATTACCCCCGGCGCGGCGGGATCGCTGCCGCGCCGGTCAGCCGCGGCGGACGGTAGTCGAGCGCGGCATGACCTGCGCTCGGATACCGGACCTTGGACGGCCGCCCCTCCCCGCGCATCCGCCGATCCGCCTCGGCCCAGCCGGGCAGATCGGCGGTCTCGCTCGTCCAGTGGGCGATGCTGGCCTCGTCACACCAGTGCATCAACTTCGGCATCGCCTTCAGATGCGACCCATCGACGATATAGCGCTTCATGTCCGCGGCATCGCGCCAGACCGTCATCGTCCAGAAGGTCAGCGCACGGTCGCGCAGGATGGCCCCGGTGAGATACCCGTCGGCACGCCGCACCTGCGCAGTGGTCCTGAGCGCATCGAGCGCGAACAGCGGCACGAACCGCAGCGCGCGCAACCGAAGCCGGGTGATGCTGACAAAGGCCATGCGCGACACCTACGCCTGCCCGCATTGCCCAGCAACTGCGCGATCGGCCCTGCGCGGCGGAGCGATGCGCGTGCTGGTTCGTTCGACCCGCATATCCCCCCTAAACTACACCCAGGACACGAGATTATGAGCGATCCCCGCAGCAGCGCCCCCACGTCCTTTCCGAACGAACCGCAGCAGACGAGCCCCGGTCTCGAGACCGCGATGCGCAACAAGCCCGATCACGGCGAGGACAGCTATGTCGGCAAGGGGCTGCTGAAAGACCGCGTCGCGCTGATCACCGGCGGCGATTCGGGGATCGGTCGCGCGGTCGCGATCGCCTATGCGCGCGAAGGCGCCGACGTCGCGATCTCCTATCTCGCCGAGGAACAGGCCGATGCCGACGAGACCAAGGCCTGGGTCGAGAAGGCCGGACGCCGCTGCATCCTGCTGCCAGGCGACATTCGCGACCGCGATCACTGCGCGGCTTTGGTCGAGCGCACCGTCGCGGATCTCGGCAAGCTCGACATCCTCGTCAACAACGCCGCCGCGCAGACGATGAACGAAACGCTCGACGATATCGACGACGACGAGATGCAGGATGCCTTCTCCGCCAATGTCTTCGCGATGATCCGCCTCGCCAAGGCCGCGGTGCCGCACATGAAGCCGGGCGCCGCGATCGTGAATTCGACCAGCGTGCAGGCGAAGATCGCGACCGAGAACATGATCGTCTATTCGACCACCAAGGGCGCGATCGCGAGCCTGACGATCGGACTGTCCAACCTGCTCGCGCCCAAGGGCATCCGCGTGAACTGCGTCGCGCCCGGCCCCGTCTGGACGCCGATCCAGCCGATCGCCAAGGGCGGCGACGAGCTCGAGACGCTCGGCCAGAACACGCCGCTTGGCCGCGCGGGTCAGCCGGGCGAGCTCGCCCCGGCCTATGTCCTGCTCGCCTCCGACGAGGGCAGCTACATGTCGGGCGCGCTGCTGCCGGTGACGGGCGGCATGCCGATGCTGTGAGCGCCCGCCCCGCGCTGCACTTTGTCGGGTTTCGCGGCGACGAATACAGCGCCGCGCTGCGCATCTTCGGCCCGCCGGATTTCATCCATATCGGATGGGACCGGTGGGCCCGGCAGGAGGTGATGCCGGGCGACATCGCCGTCTTCGCGCGCGGCACCGCCGACGACGAACCCTCTGTCTACAGCGTCCCCGATCTCCGCGAGCGCTGACGCTGCTCCCCCGATTTCTCCAGAACAAAGATTCTTCCATGTCAGACCCCAGCGTCACGACCGACTATTCCGCGCGCGATTCGCGGATCGCGATCAACACCTTCACGACGGTGCTGCGCCGACCGCAGGTCCCGCACGAGGTCTTCGCGACCTATTGGCGCGACGTGCACGGACCGCTCTGCTCGCGCATTCCCGGGCTCGGCTGGTACGTCCAGATGCATCTCGATCGCGCGCAGGATGCGCATCTCTGGCCGGCGATCGACGGGATCGCGTCGTTCGACGACTATGTGCTCGATGGCGGGGTCGAGATCGGCTTTGCCAGCGCCGCGGAGCAGGAGATTTTCAACGCCGCCTGCCCGATCCTGTTCGCCGACGAACAGAACATGTTCGCCGCGACCGTCGCCTATGCACTGCCGCAGGGGTCACGGACGCTGGTCGACCGGATCGCCAACCCGGTGCCCAATGGCGGGGAGAGCATTGATCGGCTTCACGTTCATTTCGGGATCGGCGACACCGATGCCGCCGGGTTTGCGGACTTCATGACGCAGTTCGCCGAGACGCTCGCCGCCGACCCGGCGGTGCTGAAGCTGCGGCTGCATCTGCCCGAGCGCTACGATAATGCGGACCCGGCGCCGCCCGCGCCCGACGTCGCGCACACCGTGCCGCCGGAGCGTGAACAGGTCGCGATCCTCGAATTCGCCTTCGAGACGCCGATGACCCGCCGCTGCTTCTTCGTCTCGGACCGCTTCACGGCCACGATCGACGGGCAGAAGGCGCATATCGGCCATGTCGCGGCGTTCGCGGTCAGCGGGGTCTATACCTATGTCCGCGACGGCGAACTGACCGTCGCAGGCCTGCGCGGCAGCCGCCCTGCGCAGCTGATCGAGCGGCTGGGCGCCGCCAACCAGGTGCAGGACGACGTCCGCAAGCTGCTGCTGACCGGGGCGCTCTGACCGCCGGCCCCCGACGATTGGGCGTCAGTGCGCGAGGAAGACGGGGATCAGGCTGCTGGTCAGCATGGTCCGCGTCACCTCGCCGAACAGCGCCTCGGTAAAGCGCAGATGCCCGAACCCGCCCATCACGACATAGCCATATTGCCCGCTCGCGGCGGCGGCGAGCAGCTGTTTGGGCGCGCCGCCGGGCTGGACCTCGATCCGGCGGATGACGGGGTGGATGTCGTAGCGCGACAGATAGGTGGCGGCGTCCTCGATCGGCGACGCCATCGCCCCGTCGTCGACCGAGAACAGCGTGACCTGGTCGGCGAGCCTGAGCATCGGCACCGCCGCGCGCAGCGCCGCCGCGGCGCAGGGCGACCCGTCCCATGCGACCAGTGCGGTCGCCAGATCGATCCCCCGGGACTCGCCCGGCACCGCAAGCACCGGCTTGCCCGACTTGACGATCAGCTCGCTCGCGGTGCGGCGCATGTCGATCACCGACGGGTTGTCGAGCCGGCGGTTGAGGACGATGACGTCGGCGAGCGCCGCGGCACGGACGATGCACGCCGCCGCCTCCCCGGTCGCATCGACCCAGTCCCACGCGACATCCTCGCGCGCGAACCGAGCCTCTAGCGTCACCTTGTTGGCACGCTCGCGCGTCGTTTCGTCCGCCAGCACCGCCGCCATCGCATAGCCCGCCTCGCTATAGTCGTTGCCCAGGATCGGCGGGATATAGGTCACGTCGAGACAGGTGATATGCCCCGTCAGCGCACGCCCGAGATCGAGCGCGGCCTGGAGCCGGGCCTCCTGGCCCTCGTCGTCATGCGCCAGCACCAATATGTTTTTCATCGGACGCCTTTCGGGTTGGATACAGCGCTATTGCTAGGCTGCCCGGCGCGCACGCGTTATTGCGGTTTATACGGATCCGCCGCGGGGCGCGGGGTCGCTGGCCGCTCGGTGAATTCGCGCTCGACGATCGTGATGCGCGCGACCATCGCGACGAAGAAGGCGGTCGACCAGCCGAGCAGGATCACGCCATTGGCGCCCTCGATCGCGCCGACGATCCGCCACGATTCCCCGAGCAGCACGTCGCCATACCCGATCGTCGTATAGGTCGCGGTCGAGAAATACAGCGCGGTGCCGAAATCGGCGAGTGCGCCCGTCCCGCTGTACAGCAGCGCATAGGCCCAGATCTCGATCCCGTGGACCACGAACAGCGCGGTCGCGGCGCCGATGATCCCGATCACGTCATGCCAGCGCCGCCGCACCCCGGTCCTGCGCCCCTGCCGCCGGATCACCAGCAACAGCCCGGCCAGCCCGGCAAGATGGACCAGGATGGTGGCCAGCACCATGCCCGTCGCCACCGCGAGCTGGACGAAGAGGTTCATCGGCCGAGCCTAGGGCGGCCGCCTGCGGTTTCCCATGCGGGTATCTACCTAGACCAGCCCCGGTGCAGGCGGGATGACCACTGTACGCCGATGGCCGCGCGGCGTAGAACCGGGCGACCGGGGAGACAGCAGATGACGGCACGACGCGATGGCGCACGGCGCTACAATTTGGGCGCGATCGCGTTCCACTGGATCATCGCTGCGCTGGTCTTCATCCAGCTCTATGTCGGCTGGACCTTTGCCGACATGCCGCGTGGCGACCTGCGCGCCGGCTGGTTCGACTGGCACAAGACGCTCGGCTTCACGGTCCTGCTGCTCAGCATCGCCCGGCTGATCTGGCGGATCGCCAATCCGCCGCCGCCCTTCCCTGCTGCACTGCAGACGTGGGAACGCGTGCTCGCCCGCGCCAACCACGCGCTGTTCTACATCATCCTGATCGGCCTGCCCGCGACCGGGTGGATGTATCTGTCGACGGGCAAGCCCGCGCTGACCAGCAGCACCACCTCGCTCATCGGCGGCTTGAGCTGGCCGTTCATCCCCGGCCTGCCGCGCGGCGCGCATGAGGGTTTCGAGGAGGCGCACGGCCTGCTCGTCTGGCTGACCTGCGCGCTGCTCGTCCTGCATGTCGGCGCCGCGCTGAAGCATCAGTTCGTCGACCGTATCGGCAACCGGATGCTGCCGTCGGGCGCGCGGGGCGACGCCTGACCACCGCCCCGCCGCCTCAGCGACGCGGCATCCGTGCCGCGGTTGCCTCGATCTCGACGAGGTAATTGGGGCCTGCGAGCGCTGCGACCTGCACCGTCGACCGCGCGACCGTATTAGGGTTGTCCGCGCTCCCGAAGAACTGCTTGAAGCCGTCGTTCATGCCGGCAAAGTCCATCTTGCCGTCGCCGCGCTTCGGGTCGGCGGTGACGAACACCGTCAGCTTGTAGACATCGGCCATCGTATAGCCATGCTCGGCCAGGATCGCCTTGATCTTCGTGAAGATGCTGACCGTCTGCGTCCTGGTGTCGCCGAACGACTCGACGCCGGTGACCGGTTTCGTCGGATCGATCGGCGCGGCGAGCTGTCCCGACAGCACCAGCGTTTCCGCACCGGCGGGGATCGTCACGCTCTGCAGGATCAGCGACGGCCCCGGCCCCGGATTGGCGTGGCGGACGATCTGCCCGGTTGCCGGCGTCGCAAGCATCGCCGCCAAGGCGATGCTCGCCCCCAGACCCGCAAGGGTCAGTCTGCGCGAGACGCGGTTCACGATCGGTCGCACTGGCATGGTCGTCTCTCCCAAAAATTCGGTGGTCCCGCGCGTCAGAACGCGTCGGGCGTGTGAAGCGCCTTGGTCATCGGCACGAACGGAACCGCGATCCCGTCCGCGTCGACGGTGATCCCGGGCTCCGCGACGAAGCCGTGGCTTTCGTAGAAGGGGACCCCCGACAGCGTCGCCATCAGCGCAAGCTTGTCGAACCCCGCCTTCCGCGCGGCCGCCTCGCTCGCCGCCATGATCGCCGATCCCACCCCGCGCCGCGCAAAGCCGGGGGCGGTGAACATCGCGCGGATCCGCGCCGCATCCTGCCCCGGTACCAGCAGCGCGGCGGACCGGTCGGCATAGCGGTCGCCGCCGAACAGCGTGGCGAAGCGGCTCCACCCCCCGCACCCCGCCAGCGCGCCGTCGATCTCCGCGACCAGATAGCTGCCGTCGTCGACCAGATCGGTATCGACCCCGAAGATCGTCCGGATCGCACTCGCCAGCGCGTCGGGCGCGTAGAAGCCCTGCCCCAAAGTTGCCGCCGACGTCGCGATCAGCTGCTCCAGCGCGGGGACATCCTCCCGCCGTGCCGCCCGGATCGTCACCCCGCCCGTCGTCGTGCCGCTCATTATCATGCCGATCACGCCGCCACCCGGTCCGGCCGCGCACCCAGATCGGCACGCTGAAGCCCCGCGATCGCGGCGATCGCGTGATGCGCGGACTGGACCGCGCCCTCCTGCCATCCCGGCGTCTGGCTCAGCGCGGCGCTGGCAAAGACGGTGCGGCCCGCGGGCTGGCACAACAGACGATAGCCTTCGGTATCGATATCACCCTCCTGATGTCCCGCCATCCCGACGAACCAGTTCGGCCATGGCCCCAGGCTGTACGGGACCTTGTTCCAGTTGACCGCGACGCCGTTGACCAGATCTTTGCCATGCCCCGGGTGCAGCCGCTCGACCGCCGCGCGCGCACGCTCGACCTGGTCGGCGATCGGCAGCTTCGCAAAGCCTTCCGCCCGCTCCCCCGAGGTATAGCAGGCCAGCAGCATCCCGCGCGGACTGAACAGCCCGGCACTCGGATACCAGATCAGCGACGTCTCGCCGCCGACGAACGAGATGCCGCCATAGATCTGGTCCTGTTCCCAGAAGCGCGGCGAATCGAACGCGACCTTGTTCGAATGGTCGTACACCACGCCCGCAATCGCCTGCGCGACGGGCTTGGCGAAGTCGCAGTCGACCTTGGCGAGCACCGGAAAGGGAATCGTGCAGACCGAGAAATCGGCGCGCGCGATCCGGCCCGCGCCCGTCTTGGTATCGCGCCAGGCGATCTCGACGCCATCGGGGCGGTTGCGGATCCGCGTCACGTCCGCGCCGCGCACCACCTTGCGCCTCAGCGCGCGCTCGAACCCCGCCGGGATCCGGTCCATCCCGCCGACCGGCTGGAACATCGTCGCCTGCATATAGACATTGTCCTCGAACAGCATCGCCGGCAGCTGTTCGTTGGCGAGCAGCCGGTCGAGCGGCATCGGCGCGGGCGGTCGCGCGAAGACGCCGACGCCTGCATCGGGAAACGCCTGGAACCCCGATCGCAACGTCCCTGCGAAATGCCCCGTCGCGTCGAGATCGCCATAGGTCTTGAGAAACGGCAGCAACGCCTGCTTGTCCGCCGCGCTCAGGCTCTGGTCGAGCGCGCCCTGATTGACCGCCTTCATCAGCAGTTCGGCGACATGCCCGCGCGTGTCGTTGATCGCGGTGCGCATCCGCACCTTGTCGCCCTTCTGCCCCATCAGGAACGCGCTGCGGCTCGAATTGATCTCGACCTCGAGCGGGACGCCGAGCTTGCCGCAATAGCCGAGGATGCGGTGGTGGAAGCTCGGCAGCCGCGCCGGCCCGGCATTGAAATAGGCGCCGTCGGAAAAGCGCGCGACCTGGTCCGCCTCGCCGTCCATCACGATCCGGTCGCCGTCGCGCACCGTCCAGTTGCGCCCGCCGACCCGGTCGCGCGCCTCGAGCACGGTGACGTCGAACCCCGCCTGCTGCAGTTCATAGGCGGCGACCAGCCCGGCGATGCCAGCCCCCAGCACGATCACCGACCGCCCCTTGCCAAAGCCCGCGGGCAGATCGGGCATCGGCGCCGCCGCCGCGACATTACCCGCGATCCCCAGCGCCTCCATCGCCCCGAAGGTCGCGGCCGCGCCGCCCGCCATGCCGATATGCTGTAGGATCGATCGCCGCGTGATCATCTGTGAGTCCGCCCCGTTTGCGCGGCCTCGACCGCGCGTCCCCTGGAAAGTCGCTCACCTTCGCGTCGTCCGTCCTGTTGGCTCGGATCCGCGGCACACTCCCCCGGCGACCGGCGCGTTGCCCGCACCAGCTCGTTATCGTTCGTCCCTGCGTTTTGTTATGACCCCATGACACTCCAATTGAATCGATCGCGCAAGCAGTTTTTGTCCTGTTTCGCGCGCGTCCCAGTGCTATTGTTACGCGCAAGGAGATTGCGGTATTCCAATCCATCGCTCCGCCGCCGTGCGGTGCCGGTTAATCCATCATGCACGGCGCAGGCCGGGGCAATCGGCCGAGCCCGCGGCAACCCGCACCCGCCATCCCGCGTTAAGCCCGCGCACATGATCAAGGTCGCCAGCTATAATATCCACAAGGGCATCGGTCTCGACCGCCGCCGGAACCCCGAACGCGTGGTCGAGGTGCTGCGCGAGATCGACGCCGACGTCATCGCGCTGCAGGAGGCGGATCGCCGGTTCGGCACGCGCGCCTGCGTGCTGCCCTATCACCTGCTCGAGGAGCATAGCGACTGGAAGCCGATCCCCGTCAGCCTCAGCGCGCTCAGCATGGGGTGGCACGGCAATGTCGTGCTGGTGCGCAAGTCCGCGGTGATCGTCGACAGCGAGGCGATCCACCTCCCCTCGCTCGAGCCGCGCGGCGCAGTGATGGCCGACGTGCGGACCACGGGCGGGATGATCCGCGTCGTCGGCATGCATCTCGACCTGTCGGGGCTGTGGCGACGGCGTCAGGCCGCAGCCGTGCTCGCGCATGTCGACGCCTGCGCGACCCGCCACCCCACCGTGCTGATGGGCGACCTCAACGAATGGAGCGCGGGCTCGGGCTGCCTGCGCGACTTCGGCCGCGACTTCGCGTTCGCCGATACCGGCGCGAGCTTCCATTCGCGCCGCGCGATCGCCCGGCTCGACCGGATCATGGCGTCGCGCGACCTGCGCATCGCTAGCTGCGGCGTGCACAGCAGCGCCGCCGCGCGCAAGGCGTCGGATCATCTGCCGATCTGGGCGACGCTGGAACCCGCATGACGCGGACCGTTCCCGTCAGCTCTTATCGCTGCCCGGTCGGGGGCTGAGCAGGTGCGCGAGAAGGAACTGCGCCTCGCCCTGGTCTGCTATGGCGGGATCAGCCTGGCCGTCTACATGCACGGCATCACCAAGGAGATCTGGCATCTCGTCCGCGCCAGCCACGGCCATCATGCCGGTGGTGACCGCGGGACCGGCAGCCAGGCGGTCTACCGCGACCTGCTCGACGAGATCGAGGCGCAGGGGGCGCTCAAGGTCCGCGTGCTCGCCGACATCATCGCCGGCGCCAGCGCGGGCGGGATCAACGGCATCTTCCTCGCCCAGGCGATCGCGACCGGGCAGAGCCTCGATCCGCTCACCGATCTCTGGCTGAGCTCGGCCGATGTCGAGGCGCTGATCGATCCCCATGCCGCGCCGCATTCGCGCTTCTCGAAGGCCTGGGCGCTGCCGCTCGCCTGGATGGCGGCGGGGCGCAGCGCGGACAAGGTCCAGACGCTCGACGACACGACGCGCGAGGAGGTGAAGGCCAAGCTGTCGCATTTCGTCCGCTCGCGCTGGTTCGAGCCCCCGTTCGGCGGTGCGACCTTTACCGGGCTGCTGCTCGACGCGTTCGACGCGATGGCCGCCAGCGAGCGCGGGCCGCGGCTGTTGCCGCCGGGCCAGCCGCTCGACCTGTTCGTGACGGTGACCGATTTCACCGGCCATCCCGAACGTCTCAAACTCAATTCGCCGCCCGAGGTGGTCGAGACCGAGCACCGCGTCGTCGTCGACTTTTCCGATCACGGCACGCCGACCGACAGCCTGGCGGGCATCCCCGAACTCGCCTTTGCCGCACGCGCGACGTCGAGCTTTCCGGGTGCGTTCCCGCCGTTCATGGTCGCCGAGCTCGATGGCGTGCTCGCCGATCGCAAGACGTCCTGGGCGTCGCGCGATGCCTTCCTCAGGCGTATCCTGCCCCGCCAGTCGGCGACCAATGGCGCGGATCAGGTCGTGCTGATCGACGGGTCGGTGCTCGCCAACGCACCGTTCCGCCCCGCGATCGACGCGCTGAAGGAACGCCCCGCGCGTCGCCAGATCGACCGCCGCTTCGTCTATATCGATCCGTCGCCGGGGATGAAGTTCCGCCTCCCGCCACAGAATGGCACGCCCGGCTTCTTCCAGACGATCATCGGCGCGATCAGCGAATTGCCCCGCCAGCAGCCGATCCGCGACAATCTCGACGCGATCGCCGCGCGCTCGGCGCAGATCGACCGAATGCGCGCGATCATCGATGCGATCCGCCCCGATGTCGAGGGGGAGGTCGAACAGCTATTCGGGCACACGCTGTTCCTCAACAGCCCGACCGCGGCGCGGCTCGCCAACTGGCGCGCGCGTGCGCAGAAGGCCGCGGCGGCCAGCGCAGGCTATGGCTATGCCGCCTATGGCCATCTGAAGGTCGCAGGCGTGGTCGAGACGCTGACCTCGCTGCTGTTCCATGCCGGCGGCGAACCCGGGCCGCAGCGCTGGGACCGGATCCGCGCGGCGATCGCGACCGCAGTGACGGCGAGCGGCGCCGAGGAGATCGGCGCGGCGCATGGCGGCGGCGCGAGCCCTGCGACGATCGCGTTCCTGCGACGCTTCGATCTCGGCTTCCGGATCCGCCGATTGCGCCTGATGGCACGCCGCCTGACGGTGCTCGAGGCCGAGGTCGAGGAGGTCGCGCTCGCGCCGATCCGCGACGCGATCTATGCGTCGCTGTCGGACTATCTCGAATGCCAGCGGACCGATGCGCATGCCGCGCTGCGCCGCGCGGTCCGCACGCTGCGCGACGACGCGATGCCGCTGCTCGACGCTCTGGCCGCCTCGCTCGACCTCAACCGCCGCGACGCCGAGACCGATGTGCGGCTCGCGGAGGCGTTCGTCGCGCTCGACCGGCCGGTGCGCCGCTCGATGCTGCTCGCCTATCTCGGCTTCCCCTATTTCGACACCGCGACGCTGCCGCTGTTGCAGGGCGAGGGGCTCGACGAATTCGATCCCATCAAGGTCGACCGGATCGCCCCCGACGACGCGGTCGCGATTCGCTCGGGCGGGGCGGAGGCGACGCTGAAGGGGATCCAGTTCAACAGCTTCGGTGCGTTCTTCAGCCGCGCCTACCGGGAGAACGACTATCTCTGGGGCCGGCTGCACGGTGCCGAACGGATGATCGACATCACCGTCTCGACGTTGCCCCCGTCGGTGCGGATGAAGCCGGGGCGCGTCGCCGCGATCAAGCGCGCCGCGTTCCTCGCCATCCTCGACGAGGAGGAGGAACGGCTGACCGCGGTGCCCGGCCTGTTCGCGGATCTGCGCCGCGAGATCGGCTGAAACGCACCGTCCGTGACCGCCGGCCCGGTCCGGAACGGGGTTAAGTTGGCGCAAGGCTGGCCAAAAGCGGACGGCGGCTTTACCCCCGGGCGGATGCAAGGGGATAAGTCATGCAGTTCCTGAAGATCCTGTTCTGGTGCCTGCTGGCGTTCATCGCCGCAGTCTTCACCATCGCCAACTGGGCGACCGTGCCGATCCGGCTCTGGGGCGGCCTGATCGCCGACGTGAATCTGCCGATGCTGTTGCTGGTCACGTTCCTGATCGGGTTCCTGCCGACCTTGCTCTACAATCTCGCGATGCGCTGGCGCCTGCGTCAGCGGCTCGCGACCGCGGAGCGGACGATCCTCGATCTGCGCGCCGCGCAGGCCGTGCCGCCGGTGGCCTATCCGACACCGTCCTACCCGACCCCGTCCTATTCCGAGGAACCGGCCATCGCGCCGACCATCCCGCCCGCCGCCGCGCCGACCGCGGTCCCGCCGGGAGTCGCATGATGAGCAGCCCGATCTATGTCGCGATCGACACCCCCGATCTCGCCCGCGCCAAGGCGATCGCCGGTCGCGTCCGCCACCATGTCGGCGGGATCAAGCTCGGCCTCGAATTCTTCTGCGCGCACGGCCAGCCCGGCGTGCATGCGATGGCCGAGTTCGAGCTGCCGATCTTCCTCGATCTCAAGCTGCACGACATTCCCAATACCGTCGCCAAGGCGGTGCAGGCGCTCGGCGGGCTCGCCCCGGCGATCCTGACCGTTCATGCCAGCGGCGGCCGCGCGATGCTCGAGGATGCGAAGGCCGCCGCGCCGGTAGGAACCAAGGTCATCGCGGTGACGATGCTCACCAGCCTCGATGCGTCCGATCTTACCGCCACCGGGATCACCGGCAGCGCGCACGACCATGTCGCACGGCTGACCGAACTGGCGCGCGACTCCGGGGTCGACGGCATCGTCTGCTCGGGCGCCGAAGTCGCCGCGGCCAAGGCGATCTGGCCCAAGGGGTTCTTCGTCGTGCCCGGTGTCCGCCTGCCCGACGGCCATGTCGGCGACCAGAAGCGCGTCGTCACCCCGCGCGCGGCACTCGACGCCGGCGCCTCGATCCTCGTGGTCGGTCGCCCGATCACCCAGGCAGAAGACCCCGACACCGCCGCCCGCGCGATCGCCGCGACGCTCTGACCCTCACCGTCCACCGTCATCCCGACGATCTACCCCCGTCATCCTGACAGAGAATGTGGGAATTCACAGGCCGCCGGGATCTAAGGAACACCATGACTACCGCCAAGATCTGCGGCCTCTCGACCCCCGCGACGCTCGACGCCGCGATTCGGCACGGGGCGAGCCATGTCGGCTTCGTCTTCTTCCCCGCCTCGCCGCGCCACGTGACCTTCGACAGGGCCGCTGAACTCGCCGCGCGCGTGCCCGGCCATGTCGCCAAGGTCGGCGTGTTCGTCGATCCCGAGGACGAGATGCTCGAACAGGCGATCGCATCCGCGGCGCTCGACGTGCTGCAGCTCCACAAGGTCACGCCCGCACGCGCCGCCGCGATCCGCGCGCGGTTCGGGATCGAGCTATGGGTCGCCGTCGCAGTGCGCACGCGCGGCGATCTCGACGGCGCGCACGCGTTCGTCGGTGTCGCGGATCGCATCCTCTACGACGCCAAGACGCCCGATTCGGCCGCGCTGCCGGGCGGGATGGGGTTGCGCTTCGACTGGGACCTGCTCGACGGGTTCCGGCATCCGCTGCGCTGGGCGCTGTCGGGCGGGCTCGACCCGGCGAATGTCGCCGAGGCGATCCGGCGGACCGGCGCCGAGCTGGTCGACGTGTCGTCAGGGGTGGAGAGCGAACCCGGCACGAAGGACGAAGCGAGGATCGCGGCTTTCCTGAAGGCGGTCGCAACCTGAACTGTTCACCCGCGAAGGCGGGTGCCCAGACTGGGTCCCCGCCTTCGCGGGGATACAGGGGCTTGGCGCATTGTACCGAGGTGCTAAAGCGCTCCGCATGAACGCTACCCCTGCTCCCAATTCCTACCGCGCCCAGCCCGACGAACGCGGCCATTTCGGCGATTTCGGCGGCCGTTACGTCGCCGAGACGCTGATGCCGCTCGTCCTCGAACTCGACGAGGCGTATCGCGCCGCCAAGGCCGACCCTGCGTTCAAGGCGCAGTTCGACGACCTGCTCGAACATTATGTTGGCCGCCCGAGCCCGCTCTACTACGCCGAACGCCTGACCGAGGCGCTGCGTGAATCCGCCGAGCCTGGCCCCAACGGCGAAAAGATGGGTGCGCAGATCTGGTTCAAGCGCGACGAGCTCAACCACACCGGCGCGCACAAGATCAACAACTGCATCGGCCAGATCCTGCTTGCGATCCGGATGGGCAAGACGCGGATCATCGCCGAGACGGGCGCGGGCCAGCACGGCGTCGCGACCGCGACCGTCTGCGCGCGCTTCGGCCTCCCTTGCGTGATCTACATGGGCGCCAAGGACGTCGAGCGTCAGGCGCCCAACGTGTTCCGCATGAAGCTGCTCGGCGCCGAGGTCCGCCCCGTGACCAGCGGCGCACACACGCTGAAGGACGCGATGAACGAGGGGATGCGCGACTGGGTCGCCAACGTCCACGACACCTTCTACATCATCGGCACCGCGGCCGGCCCGCACCCCTATCCCGAGATGGTCCGCGATTTTCAGAGCGTGATCGGCACCGAGGCGCGCGCGCAGATGCTCGACCGCGTCGGCCGCCTGCCCGACCTGCTCGTCGCCGCGATCGGTGGCGGATCGAACGCGATCGGGCTGTTCCACCCGTTCCTCGACGATGCCGATGTCGCGATGCTCGGCGTCGAGGCGGCGGGCCACGGGCTCGACAAGCAGCATGCGGCGAGCCTCGCGGGCGGCTTCCCCGGCGTGCTCCACGGCAACAAGACCTATCTGCTGCAGGACGAGGACGGCCAGATCACCGAGGCGCATTCGATCTCGGCGGGGCTCGACTATCCCGGCATCGGCCCCGAGCATGCCTGGCTGCGCGACGTCGGCCGCGTCGACTATGACAGCGCGACCGACCAGGAGGCGCTCGACGCGTTCCAGCTGCTCTGCCGGACCGAGGGCATCATCCCCGCGCTCGAACCGAGCCACGCGATCGCGACCGTGACCAAGAAGGCGCGCACGATGCGGCAGGACCAGATCATCCTCGCCAATCTGTGCGGCCGCGGCGACAAGGACATCTTCACCGTCGCCGAAGCGCTCGGGGTGGCGATTTGAGCCGCCTCGCCGCCACCTTCGCGCGCACCGCGGCCGAGAACCGCGCCGCGCTCGTCGCGTTCGTCACCGCGGGCGATCCCTCGACCGCCGCGACGCCTGCGATCCTCGACGCGCTCGTCGCGGGCGGCGCCGATGCGATCGAGCTCGGCATGCCGTTCACCGACCCGATGGCCGATGGCCCCGCGATCCAGGCCGCCAACATCCGCAGCCTCGCGCAGGGGACGCGCACCGCGGACATTCTCGCGATCGCCACCGCCTTCCGCGCGCGCCATCCCGAGACGCCGCTGGTGCTGATGGGATACGGCAACCCGATGCTGCGGCGCGGTGCGGACTGGTTCGCGCAGGCCGCGGCGGCTGCGGGCGTCGACGGCGTGATCTGCGTCGACGTGCCGCCCGAGGAGGATGATGCGCTTGGGCCCCAGCTGCGCGCCGCCGGGATCGACCTGATCCGGCTCGCCACCCCGACCACCGACGCGGCCCGGCTGCCGACCGTGCTCGATGGCGCGAGCGGGTTCCTCTATTACGTCTCGGTCGCGGGCATCACCGGGCTGCAACAGGCGCAGCAATCCTCGATCGAGGACGCGGTCGCGCGGCTGCAATCGCAGACCGACATCCCGGTCGCGGTCGGCTTCGGCATCCGCACCCCCGAACAGGCGGCCAACGTCGCGCGCGTCGCCGACGGCGTCGTGGTCGGCTCGGCGATCGTCGAGCTGGTCGCGCAGCACGGCACCGCTGCGGCGGAGCCCGTCCGCGCCTATATCACGTCTCTCGCCGATGCCGTCGCGTCGGCCCGAAAGGAAATTCGCATGGAGATCGGGGCATGAGCTGGCTCAACAGCGTCCGCAACGTCCTGCCGTTCGTCGCCAAGCGCGAGACGCCCGAAAACCTCTGGCACAAGTGCAAGGGCTGCGGGCAGATGGTCTTCACCAAGGAGCTGGAGGAAAATCTCCACGTCTGCCCGAAATGCGACCATCACGACCGCATCGGGCCGAAGATCCGGTTCGCACAGCTGTTCGACGAAGGCAGCTGCAGCGAGCTGCCCGCGCCGCCGGTGCCCGAGGATCCGCTCAAGTTCCGCGACCAGAAGCGCTATACCGATCGCCTCAAGGCCGCGCGGACCGACAACAGCGAGCGTGACGCGCTCGTCAATGCCCGCGGTGCGATCGACGGCCACCGCGTCGTCGTCGGCGTGCAGGATTTCAGCTTTATGGGCGGATCGATGGGCCTCGCGGTCGGCGAAGCGTTCGTCCGCGGCGTCGAGGCCGCGATCGAGGATCGCGTGCCCTATGTGATCTTCACCGCCAGCGGCGGCGCGCGCATGCAGGAGGGCATTCTCAGCCTGATGCAGATGCCGCGCAGCACCGTCGCGATCCAGATGCTCCACGACGCCGGCCTGCCCTATATCGTCGTGCTGACCGATCCGACCTCGGGCGGCGTGATGGCGGCCTATGCGATGCTCGGCGACGTCCAGATCGCCGAGCCCAAGGCGACGCTCGCCTTCACCGGCCGCCGCGTGATCGAGAGCACGATCCGCGAGAAGCTGCCCGAGGATTTCCAGACGTCGGAATATTATCTCGAACACGGGATGATCGACATGGTTGTCCACCGGAAAGACCTGCGCGAACAGCTCGGCACCGTCATCGGCTATCTGAGCGCCCGCGAAGCGGCGTAACCTACGCCCTCTCCCCTTGGGGGAGAGGGTCGGGGTGAGGGCAGCCCAGCACTGCTGCGCCCGGAACCGCCCCTCACCCCAAGCCCTCTCCCCGAGGGGAGAGGGAATTAGAAGAATGCCCGACCACGCCACCTCCTCCTCCCCCGCCGTCCAGGCGCAGCTCGACCGGCTGACCGCGCTGTCCCCCGGCGCCGACATCCTCGGCCTCGAGCGCATCACCGCCTTGCTGTCGCGGCTCGGCGATCCGCATCTGTCGCTGCCGCCGGTGTTCCATGTCGCCGGGACCAACGGCAAGGGATCGACCTGCGCGTTCCTGCGCGCCGCGATCGAGGCGGCGGGGCTCGCCGTCCATGTCTATTCGAGCCCGCACCTCGTCCGCTTCAACGAACGCATCCGTCTCGCCGGGCGGCTGATCGACGACGATGCGCTCGCCGCGCTACTGTCCGAGGTGCTCGACCACGCCGCGGACCTGCAGGCGAGCTTCTTCGAGGTCACCACCGCCGCCGCGTTCCTCGCCTTCGCGCGCACGCCCGCCGCGGCGACGATCGTCGAGGTCGGGCTGGGCGGCCGGCTCGACGCGACCAACGTCATTCCGAACCCCGTCGTCACCGGCATCGCCGCGCTCGGGATCGACCATCAGGCGTTTCTCGGCGACACGCTGCTGGCGATCGCGGGCGAGAAGGCGGGCATCGCCAAGCGTGGCGTGCCGCTCGTGACGATGGATTATGCCCGACCGCTGCGCGCCCGGATCGCCGGAATCGCCGAGGCGGCGGGCGCCCCCGTCCTCGCGCGCGGCACCGCCTGGACGAGCGGGACGACGCGCACGACGATGCGCTACACCGATGCGGACGGCACGCTCGTCACCAACCGCCCGCGGCTGGTCGGTCTGCACCAGTCGCGCAACCTCGCGCTCGCGATCGCGATGCTGCGGCATCAGTCGGCGCTCGCCATCCCCGACGCGGTGATGCGCGCCGCCGCGGACGCCGCGCATTGGCCCGCGCGGATGCAGCGCCTGTCCGACGGCCCGCTCCACGCGCGACTGCCCGCGGGCAGCGACCTTTGGCTCGACGGCGCGCACAATCCCAATGCCGCACAGCCGGTCGCGCGCGTGCTGCGGACGCTGGCGGCAGGGCGTCCCGCGACGCTCGTGCTCGGCATGCTCGCGAACAAGGATGCTGACGCGGTGCTCGACATTCTCGGCCCGCAGGTCGGCCACGTCGTCGCGCTCCCCGTCCCGGGTCATGCGCACCACGCCCCCGACGCGCTGGCGGCGATCGCCCGACGCTCCGGGTGCAGCGCGGAGACCGCCGCCAGCCCCGCCGAGGCGCTCGACCGCATTGCCGCGCAGGGTGACACGCCGCAGTTCGTGCTGATCGCCGGTTCGCTCTACCTCGCGGGCGAAGTGCTCGCGGCAAACAACGAGCTGCCGCACTGACCCCTTATTGCTATTGACTATCAATAACGAACGCGCAACCTTGGTCTTGTAACCACGGAGTCGCGTATATGACCGATGCCAACCGCTTTGCCGGCACGACGCTCGCCAGCATGACGACGATGCTGCCGCATCCGCTGCCGCCCTGCGAGAATGCGCGAATCGCGCTGTTCGCGATGCGGCGGATGGGTGCGAACGGGCTTGGCGACGCACGCGCCGCGCACACGCTGTTCACCGCCTTCGGACAGGGTTTCCGCCGGCCGCTGATCCTGATGCGCGCACTGATGGCCGATCTCGCGGGCAGCGCGGCGGGGACGATCGCGATCGCGCCGTGCTGCTGCGCGCGGATGACGCCCGCGGAGGCGGCGTTGCTTTCGATCCTCGCGCGGGTCGAGACCGCACCCGACACCGCGCGGCTGCTGATGACCGACCTGCTCGGCGTCCGCCGCGTCGACGGCGTCCTCACCAGCGCCGCCGCGGTCGCCGCCGCCTTCGCGGACGAGGGGCGCCCGGTTACGGGCTGAGCCGGGTCACGCGCCGGCGTCAGTCCGCCCCGGCCGAGATCGCCGGGTCGCGCCGCACGCTTTCGACGACGAACCCCTGACGCCTCAGGATCCACAACAGGACGAGCCCCGGCACCGCGACGACCATCGTCAGCATCCAGAAGCCCGGCCAGCCCAGCGCGTTGGCGGCATAGCCTGCGGGCGCCGCCAGCCACGTCCGCCCGACCGCCGCGAACGACGACAACAGCGCGAACTGCGTCGCGGTATAGGCGAGGTTGGACAGGCCCGAGAGATAGGTGACGAACACCGTCAGCCCGATCCCGCTCGTCACCTGCTCGGTCGCCACCGCGATCGTCAGCCAGGTGTTCGAATGGCCGTGCCAGGCGAGGATCACGAACATGAAGTTGCTGAGCATCATCAGCATGCCCGACGCGAACAGCGCGCGGCCGAGGCCCAGCCACGCCATGAACGGCGCGCCCAGCGCGGTCCCGACGATCAGCCCCCAGAACCCGACCAGCTTGTTGATCGCGATGAATTCGGTGTCGCTGAACCCCAGTTCGACGATCATCGGGTTCAGCATGCCCTGCCCCATCGCATCGCCCAGCTTGTAGATCAGCACGAACAGCAGGATCAGCACCGCGCCGCGACGCTGGAAGAACTCGCGGAACGGCCCGATGATCGTATCCTCGAGCCAGCGCCCGCGCGACGCCTGATCCTGTGATGCCAGCACCCGGTCATGCAGTCCGCGGCCTGCCCAGAGCGCCGCGAGCGCGCCGGGAATGACGCAGAACGCGGTCAGCCCATAGCCCATAGCCCAGCCGAGCCCGAGCCCTTCGGACGAGGCGATCGCGATCGTGCCGACCCCTGCCGCCAGATTGCCGAGCCGGTAGCCGAACTGGTTGTTCGCGGTCCCGTGCGGCAATTCGTCTTCGGGCAGGATCTCGATCCGGTAGGCGTCGATCACGATATCCTGCGTCGCGCCGAGGAACGCGGTCACGATCGCCCAGAAGGCGAACACCCCGAGATGCTCCTGCGGCGCGCTGAGCCCCAGCATCCAGACCGAGCCGAACAGCAGCGCCTGGACGAAGAACAGCCACGCGCGACGCTGTCCGACCCAAGCCGTCAGCACCGGGATCTGGAACCGGTCGATGAACGGCGCCCAGAGGAATTTCAGCGTGTACGGGGTCGTCAGGCCGATCGCGAAGCCGATCGTCTTCTTGTCGATCCCGACCTTCGACAGCCAATAGCCCATCGTCCCCAGCAGCAGCGCGAGCGGAAAGCCGCTCGATATCCCGAGCAGCAGCGCCGCGATCGGCCGGGGCCGCAGATAGGGGGCCATGGTGGCGAGCAGGGATCGACGCGGAACGGCTGTACTGGACATGGCGCGACCATAGCGGGCTGTCGACGCGAGGGAAGGCGGAAGACGTCGCCGCTGCGCCTTGGTCGCGACGAAGCTAAACGCGTGCCGTCAGACGGGCGCGCTGAACAGTCGCAGGCCCGAAGGCAGCTTCTTCGGCTCACTCCCCGCCATCCGCGCCTCGATCGCCGCGATCGCGGCGAGCAGGTCGCGCTGCGAATAGGGTTTGGAGAGACAGCCCGCGGCCAGCGTCGTCGCCTCGACCGGGCAATTGCCGGTGACGAACAGCACCGGCACCCCGCGCTCGAGCGCGGCCCGCGCGACGTCGAGCCCCGATCCGTCGCTCAGGCTGACATCGGCGAGGATTAGGTCGATCGCGGACTCGCTTTCGATCACCGCCAGTGCATCGCTGACCCGGTCGACCGTCGCGACCACGGTGAATTTTGATTCGGTCAGGAAATATTCGGTGTCGAACGCGACCAGCGGTTCGTCCTCGACAACCAGCAAGCGGATGATCAGCCGCTTCTTCTTTCCGAACAGCATCGACATCACGCCCCTTCGCGCAACGAATGGTCGTTACGCCCATGCGACATAACGCACCGCACCACGAAGGGTCGCAAATATTTTCGCGCTGCACCCCGATCCATAGTATCAGCCGCGCCATGACGACTTCAAAAGACGATAACCCGACTGCCAGCCCGTCGAACGACGCGCCCGCAACAGCCCCCGCAGCCCCCATCAAGGGCGACCGCATCGCCAAACTGCTTGCCCGCGCGGGCGTCGCGTCGCGCCGCGACATCGAACGGATGATCGCCGAGGGGCGCGTCGCGCTCAACGGCACCACGCTCGACACGCCCGCGACGATCCTGCGCAACCTTGCCGGCGTCACCGTCGACGGCGATCCGGTCGAGGCGCCCAGCGCGGCACGGCTTTTCCTGTATCACAAGCCGACCGGGCTGCTCGTCACCGAGCGCGATCCGGCGGGCAGGACGACGATCTACGACCGCCTGCCGCGCGAACTGCCGCGACTCGTTCCCGTCGGCCGGCTCGATCTCAACACCGAGGGGCTGTTGCTGATGACCACTGACGGTGGCCTCAAGCGCCAGCTCGAACTCCCCGCGACCGGCGTCGAGCGCGCCTATCGCGCCCGCGCCTATGGCAACATCACCCAGCCACAGCTCGAGGAGCTGATCGAGGGGATCGAGATCGAGGGCGTCCGCTACGGCTCGATCAACGCCAATATCGAACGCCGCACCGGCGCGAACGTCTGGATCGAGATGATCCTGACCGAGGGCAAGAATCGCGAAGTCCGCCGTGTGCTCGAACATCTGGGTCTTCAGGTTTCGCGCCTGATCCGCACCCGCTACGGCCCGTTCGTGCTCGGTGATCTCGCCCCCGGCCAGATCGGCGAAGTGCTCCAACACGACGTCGTCGCCTTCCAGAAGGAGCTCGCGCGCGGCAAGCCCGAGGGCCCCGGCGCGCGTCCGAACATCGGCATCAGCGCCAGCGCCGGCGCGGGTGCGGGGATCGGCGCCAAGTCGCCCCAGCGCGGCGCCAATGCGCCCCGCCCCGCCCCCTCGGCCCGGCCCGCGACAGCGGCACCGCGCCAGCCCGCGCGCAGCCCCTATGCGGCGCCGGCAAGCTCCGGCTTCTCGAGCGGCGCAGCGCCGGTCGATCGTGCCGCACGGCCCGCCCGCCCGGCCCGGCCCGAGCGCATCCGTCCGACCGCGGCCATGGTCCGCGGCGACGTCACCGATCCCTGGGCCAAGCCCGATGCGCGCGGCGGCAATCGTGCGGCCGCGACGCATCACGCCCAGCCGACCGGCGCCGGCACCGGTCGCCCGACCTATCGCCAGGAGCGCGCGGACCGCGGCGAGGAGCTGAGCACCAGCCCCAAGATCAAGCATTTCCGCGCCGCCAAGCCGCCCCGCGACCGCGCCGCCCCGACCCGCGTCGGCGGCGGTGGTAGCGGGGGCACGACGGCCCCGCGCCGTCCCGACTCGCCCCAGCGCCAGGACCAGCGCCAGGACCAGCAACGCGGCTTCCGCCCTCAGACGGACGATTCCCGCGCGCGGACCGGTCTCGACAAGCGTGCCGCGCGCAGTGCCGCCGGTCGCCCCGGTGCGGATCCTAGCCCGCCGCGCGACGCCGCACCGCGCCCCGAACGCGGCAGCCGTCCGCCCGCGCCCGGCAAGGGACCATCAGGGGGGCGCGGTCATCCGCCCCGCGCACCACGCGGAGGTAAACGCTGATGCGGATCATCGCAGGCCAGTATCGCGGTCGCCAGATCGTCGCGCCCAAGGGTGACGCGACCCGCCCGACCGCCGATCGCATGCGCGAGGCGCTGTTCTCGATGCTGACCAGCCGGGTCGGCAGTTTCGAAGGGCTCGCGGTCGCCGATCTCTTCGCGGGCTCGGGCGCGCTCGGGATCGAGGCCTTGTCGCGCGGCGCGGGGTCGTGCCTGTTCGTCGAGCAGGACAAGCCCGCGCTCGATGCGCTGAAGGCCAATCTCGCCAAGCTCGGCATTCGCGGCGACGTCCGCGCGACCTCGGTGATGGCGATGGGCCCCGCGCCCGCGCCGCTCGACATCATCCTGATGGATCCGCCCTATGACACCGGGGCAGGCCTCGTCGCGCTCGACAAGCTCGCCCGGCTCGGCTGGACCAGCCCGGCGACGTGGATCAGCCTCGAGACCGCGAAGGCGGAGGTCGTCCAACTGCCGGGCTTCGAGGTCGACGCCACGCGCGTCCACGGCAAGGCGCGGCTGACGCTGCTGCGCCCCGCCTGACGTTCCCCGCCTGACGTGACGGTCTCCCGCGCAAGCGGGAGACCCCGTCCTAGGCGGCGGCGCGGCGCCCGACGATCAGCAGCCCGCCAAGGCTCAGCACTCCCGCGGCCATCAGATACACCCCGACCAGCCCGAGCCCGCGCGGCGCCAGCGCCTCCGCCACGATCGGCGCGAGCGCCCCGCCGAGCACGCCGCCAAGGTTGAACGTCATCGACACGCCGGTATAGCGCACGCCCGCCGGAAACAGGCTCGGCAGCCACCCGCCGAGCGGGCCATAGGCGAACCCCATCACGAACAGCGCGCCCGACAGCCAGAGCGACACCGTGACCAGCGATCCCGATCCCAGCATCGGCCCCATCAGCGCGCCTACGACGATACAGCCCGCAAACCCGACGCTAAGCATCCGCGCCGCCGAATAGCGATCCGCCAGCACGCTCGCGAGGATCACCCCTGCCGCCAGGAACCAGATCGCGACCAGCTCGACGCCGAGAAACGCCTCGCGCGAATAGCCGAGCGTCTTCGTGCCGTAGCCGAGCGCGAACGCGGTCGCGAGATAGAAGAGCGCGAAACACGCGATCACCCCGAACGTCCCCGCCAGCGTCGCGCGCAAATGCCGCGTCAGCAGTTCGGCGATCGGCACGCGCGGAATCGCCTCGGTCTTCTCGGCTTCGAGAAACGCGGGCGTCTCGGTCAGCTTCAGCCGCACCCACAGCCCCAGTCCGACTAGCACCGCACTGACCAGGAACGGGATCCGCCAGCCCCAGGCAAGAAACTGCGCCTCGTCGAGGACCAGGCCGATGATCAGGAACAGGCCGTTGGCGGCGAGAAACCCGACCGGCGCGCCGAGCGGCGGGAACATCCCGAACGTGTTGCGACGGTGCGGCGGCGCATTCTCGACCGCGAGCAGCGCGGCCCCACCCCATTCGCCGCCCAGCCCCAGCCCCTGCCCCAGCCGCATCAGGCAGAGCAGGGTCGGCGCCCACCAGCCGACCTGCGCATAGGTCGGCAGGAACGCGATCGCGACGGTCGATCCACCCATCAGCAGCAGCGAGGCGACCAGGGTCGACTTGCGTCCGACCCGGTCGCCGAAATGCCCGAACAGCACCGCGCCCACCGGCCGCGCGACGAACGCCAGCCCAAACGTCGCATAGCTCAGCAGCAGCTGCGCCGACGCCGAC
This sequence comes from Sphingomonas sp. CFBP 8765, assembly GCF_014841445.1. NCBI lineage: Bacteria > Pseudomonadati > Pseudomonadota > Alphaproteobacteria > Sphingomonadales > Sphingomonadaceae > Sphingomonas > Sphingomonas sp. CFBP 8765. Next base: position 155,721 of record NZ_JACYTY010000001.1, read on the forward strand.
TGGCCCGCGAAGAACAGCGGCCCGAACACGAGCGCCGCCGCGGTCGCGTAGATGTAGAAGTCGTAGAATTCGACCGCGGTGCCGACCAGGCTGGCGGCGAGGATGCGGCGGCTGGACCTAAGCGTGCTCATGCCGCGTGCATCGCCGCCCGCCGCCGCCCCGTCAATCGCGCGCTCGGCTTTAGCGGCCCAACGCGTGCGCAACCCCGAGCAGCATCCAGTACAGCCCGCCCGACAACAGCATCGCGACCGGCAGCGTCATGATCCACGCCAGCCCCATGTTCACCAGTGTCCGCCGCTGCAGTCCGCCGCCATTGGCGACGCTCGAACCGGCGATCCCCGACGACAGGATATGCGTCGTCGACACGGGCAGGCCGAACCGGTCCGCCATCAGGATCGTCGCCGCCGCGACCAGCTCCGCCGACGCACCCATGCCATAGGTCAGATGCGACTTGCCGATCCGTTCGCCGACGGTGACGACGATCCGCTTCCACCCGACCATCGTGCCGAGCCCGAGCGCGAGCGCGACCGTGACCTTCACCCAGATCGGGATGTAGCGCGTCCCCTGCTCGAGCCCGCCGCCATAGGTTTTCAGCGTCGTGATCTCCTGCGCGGTGAAGCGCGCCTGCGCGGTCTTGTCCGCCGCGACCAGCTTGGTCGTGTCGAGCACGAGGTACATGTCGTTGCGCAGGTTCGACGTCGCCGCCGCGGGGACCTTGCCGAGCGAGCCATAGCCCTCGATCCGGCGGGTGACGTCGTTCGACAGCGTGGCGAGCGCGCCATAGACGACGGGCTCGGCGACCTGCTTGGATTTCAGCGCGGTGGTGACGCGCGCGCGGGCGGCCTCGACCGTCGAAGGCGTGCCGTCGGCATGTGCGGCAAAGGCCGACGACGCTGCGCGCGCGCTCTGGACGAACGCCGGCGTCGCGCTTTCGGGCATCGTCCGGTTCAGCGCATAGGCGGTCGGTGCGCAGCCGATCAGGATGAGCATGATCAGCCCCATCCCCTTCTGGCCGTCATTGCTGCCATGTGCGAAGCTGACCGCGGTGCAGGTGCCGATCAGCAGCGCACGGATCCCGCGCGGCGGCGGCGTATTGCTCTCGGGCGCCTCGAACAGCTTGCGATCGGTCGAGAAGGCCTTCATCACCAGCAACATCAGCAGCGCGCCGACAAAGCCGACCACCGGGCTGAACGCGAGCGCGGAGAGCACCTTGGTCACCTGCGCCATGTCGACGCCCGACGTGCCGTCCGCGCCGCCGTTGATCAGCTGGTTGGCGAGCCCGACGCCGAGGATCGAGCCGATCAGTGCATGGCTCGACGAATTGGGCAGCCCGACCGCCCAGGTCGCGAGGTTCCACAGGATCGCCGCGAGCAGCAGCGCGAAGATCATCGCGAACCCGCCCGCGCTGCCGACGTTGAGGATCAGGTCGACCGGCAGCAGCGTGATGATCGAATAGGCCACCGCGCCCGACGACGTCATCACGCCGACGAAGTTGAAGAAGCCCGACCAGACGACCGCGAGCGGCGCGGGCATCGAATGCGTGTAGATGACCGTCGCGACCGCATTGGCGGTGTCGTGGAAGCCGTTGACGAATTCGAACCCGAGCGCGATCAGCAGCGCGAGCCCGAGGAACGCGAACGCACCGACCGCGAGCGTCTCGCCAACCTGCGCGGTATCGGTGGCAATGCTGAACCCCGCATAGGCCAGCCCCCCCAGCAATACTGCCAGAAAGATCCAGCGCCCGGCCGGATGCAGATCATGATCGAGCCGCGGTCCGCTGCGCGGTGCGCGGTCGATCGCGTCGACCGTTAATGGGGAAGTAGCCATGATCGCGCAGTCGGCCCTAACGATTACAACTTTATGACAACGCGATGCATCGCCGCGCGGCGATACCAGAATGACACAGTGACGAACCCCGCGCAGCGCGCGACCGCCCATGATCCTCCCCCGCCGGGGGGGGCAGGCACAGCCTGACGGCGGGGGAGGACCGCCGCGCCTTTGACAGAGCGGTCCTCCTTCAATCGCGCATCGGATCGAGCGCGACGACGCTAGCGCCCCGCGAGGCTTGCCAGCTGCGTCCCGTTGCGCGTCAGCAACGCGGCGGTCTGGACCGTGGCGTCCTGCATCATTTCCGTGCGGCACCGGCGCGACTCGGCAAAGGCATTCAGCCCGCCGGTCCGCGGGGCGCAGGTCCGGTTGACCGCCGACTGCACGCGACGCGCAAGCACACGCCGCCCGGCGTCGCTGGCCAGGTCTAGCCCGGCATGCGAGACACGGATCGTGACGGGGTCGCGCACCGGATCGGCGGCAGCGCCGGTCGCAAAAAGGCACGCGGAAGCGATCGCCGCCGAAGCGACGCTGTGGAGGATCTTCATGGTGACGTCCTTTGCTGGTCCTGCGGTCCGCAGGCACGCCGGCCTGCGCGCGACTAAGCCTGACCGTCGGGAGGACCGTCTCTGCGCGGCCTCTCCGACGAAGACCCTCGTCGCTGCGCACGCCCTACGCCCGGATCGTTACGCTCCCGCGACGGTTTGGCGACGGTTCGTCGGTCGCCCCGCGATTTCGAGCACCCCGCACCTCGGTGGCGACCGAACGCGCGCTCACATCCCCGGATAGCGCGCGAATTCGGGCAGGCTCGTCAGGTCCGCCATCCACGCCAGCCGCTCCGCGACCTGGATTTGCGCGCCCGGTGCGACCGACTCGGGATCGTCGAGCGTGCACGACTGGATGTCGATGATCCCCGGCAGCGCGACCGGGTTGGTGTAGAACAGCCCCGTCCCGCACGTTCCGCAGAACAGCCGCCGCCCGTGCTCGGACGACGCATAGGTCACCGGATCGCCCGAGATCTTCACCTGCTCGGTCTTGAACGCGATCCAGCCGACCATCGGCGCGCCTGCGCTTCGGCGGCAATCCTCACAGTGGCACAGCGCATGATGCGCCGCCTCGCCCGTCGCGACATAGTGGATCGCTCCGCAGTGGCATCGTCCCGACAACATGCACGCCTCCTGTTGATATTCTTGATTTGTTCCACACATCGCTGAGTCGTGCAAGCCTTAGCCGCTTGCCCGATCGCGCCCCGTTCCCTACCTGTTCACCGGTGAACCAGATCGCCCATCCGTCCGACGCAAACCGCCAGCCGCCCTATCTCCGCGGCCTCAACGATCCCCAGCGCGAGGCGGTGCTGACCACCGACGGCCCCGTCCTGATCATCGCCGGCGCGGGCACCGGCAAGACCGCGGCGCTGACCGCGCGCCTCGCACATCTGATCTTCACCAAGAAGGCGTGGCCGTCGGAGATCCTCAGCGTCACCTTCACCAACAAGGCCGCACGCGAGATGCGCGAGCGCGTCGGGCGCCTCGTCGGCGACGCGGTCGAGGGGATGCCGTGGCTCGGCACCTTCCACGCGATCGCCGCCAAGATGCTGCGCCGCCATGCCGAGCTCGTCGGGCTGCAGTCCAATTTCACGATCCTCGACACCGACGACCAGCTGCGGTTGCTCAAGCAGCTCATCCTCGCCGCCGATATCGACGAGAAGCGTTTCCCAACGCGCAGCCTCGCCGGGCTGATCGACCAGTGGAAGAACAAGGGCCTCGTCCCCGCCGATATCGATGCGGGCGAGAGCGAGCGCTACGCCAATGGCCGCGGCGGCGAGCTGTACGAGCAATATCAGACCCGGCTGCGCGCGCTCAACGCGTGCGATTTCGGCGACCTGCTGCTCCACATGCTCGTCATCCTGAAGACGCACCGCGACGTGCTCGCCCAGTATCAGCAGCGCTTCAAATACATCATGGTCGACGAGTATCAGGACACCAACTCGTCGCAATATCTCTGGCTGCGTCTGCTCGCGCAGGAGCGCAAGAACATTGCCTGCGTCGGCGACGACGACCAGTCGATCTATTCGTGGCGCGGCGCGCAGGTCGAGAACATCCTGAAGTTCGAACGCGATTTTCCCGGCGCGAAGGTCATCCGCCTCGAACAGAATTACCGCAGCACGCCGCATATCCTCGGCGCCGCCTCGGGCGTGATCGCCAACAATGGCGGCCGCCTCGGCAAGCAGCTCTGGACCGAGCTCGACGTCGGCGAGAAGGTCAAGGTCATCGGCGTCTGGGACGGCCCCGAGGAAGCGCGCCGCGTCGGCGAGGAAATCGAGAGCGTCCGCCGCACGGGCAAGAGCCTCGACGAGGTCGCGATCCTCGTCCGCGCGCAGCACCAGACGCGCGAGTTCGAGGATCGCTTCATCGCGATCGGCATGCCGTACAAGATCGTCGGCGGCTTCCGCTTCTACGAACGCGCCGAGATCCGCGACGCGCTGGCGTACCTCCGCGTCGTCAACCAGCCCGCGGACGACCTCGCCTTCGAACGCATCGTCAACGTCCCCAAGCGCGGCCTCGGCGACAAGGCGGTCGCGCGCATCCACCAGCTCGCGCGCGCCACCGGCACCCCGCTCACGACGGCCGCCGCCCGCATCCTCGACACCGACGAACTGACCGGGGCCGCCAAGAAGTCGCTCGGCCGCCTCGTCGGCGACATCGCGCGCTGGCGCGACATGGCGACCAGCCTGCCCCACGCCGAACTCGCACGGCAGCTGCTTGACGAGAGCGGCTACACCGCGATGTACCAGGCCGAGAAATCGGTCGAGGCGACCGGCCGGCTCGAGAATCTGAGCGAACTCGTCCGCGCGATGGAGGAGTACGACTCGCTCGGCGCATTCCTCGAACATGTCTCGCTCGTCATGGACAATGAGGGCGGCGCGCAGGATCCGCAGGTCACGATCATGACCATCCACGCCGCCAAGGGCCTCGAATACGACACCGTCTTCTGCGTCGGCTGGGAGGAAGGACTTTTCCCGTCGCAGCGTTCGCTCGACGAGGGCGGCGTCAAGAGCCTCGAGGAGGAACGCCGCCTCGCCTATGTCGCGATCACGCGCGCGCGGCGCCTGGCCGTCATCCTCCACGCCGCCAATCGCCGCATCTACGGCCAGTGGAATTCGTCGATTCCCTCGCGTTTCGTCGCCGAACTGCCCGACGAGCATACCGACACCGAGACGACCATGTCGGGCGGCGCGAGCCTCTGGCAGGCGAACTGGTCCGACCGCGCCGATCCCTTCGCCGACGTCGCACGCGGCACCGGCCGCGGCCCCGGCTGGCAGCGCGCGGCCACGCCCGGCGGCGGCTTCTCGACCAAGCCCGCCCGCGTCGTCGAAAGCCGGTCCAGCGCGATCAGCCTCGGCAACAAGGGTCGCGACGACCTCTCGCTCGGCCAGCGCGTGTTCCACCAGAAGTTCGGCTATGGCGCGATCGCCGAGATCGAGGGCAACAAGCTCGAGATCGACTTCGAACAGGCCGGCCGCAAGCGCGTCATGGACAGCTTCGTGACGATCGCGCCGTAGGACGACCGGTCGGCGCCAACCTGTACGGGAGCCGACAATCCCGTTCAGGAACGATGCCGAACCAGGATCGTATCGTCCGTCCAGCCCGATCTCGGGCAAGAGGACACGTCATGAAGTTTACGCATCTCATCGCCGCCGGGCTCGCCTTCGCCACGCTCGGCCTCGGCGTGGCCGCGCCCGCCGAAGCCCAGCGCGATCGGGGCCATAGCCAGCAGTATCGCGACAACGACCACCGCGGTGATCACCGCGCCGATCGTCGCGACTATCGCCGCAACGACCATCGCGGCCGCCACGACGGCCGCCGCTTCCGTGGCCGCGACAATGATCGTCGCAACTGGAACAACAATCGCCGTTGCCGCACCGAATGGCGCAACCATCGTCGCGTCCAGATCTGTCGTTGACGAAAGGCGGGTGGCGGCGCGATGTCGCCACCCGTTACCGGGACACCCTACCGTGAAAGGATTTCGATCATGAAGCGCTCTCTCGGCCTCGCGACGATGATCGCCGCGACCTGCCTGTCCGCCGCCGCCCCCGCCGTCGCGCAGACCAGTGCCGACAACGCCCGTTTCGCCGCCGCCCAGGCGCGCCTCGACAGCGAGTTGCAGATCTTCCGCGAGGAATTCGATCGCTACCAGTCGCTGCGCGGCAATCGTGGCGGCAGCTATGTTCCGCCGGCGCCGCAGGGCGGCTATCGTCAGGCGCCCGACCGGTATGAGGGCGGCTATCCCGACGAACGCGACGAGGGCAATTACGACCCGGCCCGCGACTATCGCGTCGGCCCGAATTATCAGGAGCGCACCCTGTCCGCCAACGACCGCGTCTATGCGGGGCAGGACGGCCGCTATTACTGCAAGCGCAACGACGGCACGACCGGGCTGATCATCGGCGCAGCCGGTGGCGGCATCCTCGGCAACGTGATCGACGGCGGCCGCTCGCGGATCGTCGGCTCGCTGCTGGGCGCCGCCGCGGGTGGCCTCGCCGGCCGCGCGGTCGAGCAGAACAACAGCCAGATCCGCTGCCGCTGATCGGGTGCGGCGACCGGGCGTCCATCACGCCCGCCGCCGTTCGCGCCCCCTCCCCCGAACTCCCGTCATCCTGACGAAAGTCAGGATCCAGGGCCACGAGCGACATCGTTTTCGGCTCTGGATCCTGGATCAAGTCCAGGATGACGGGTCCTGGGTTCCCCTACTTCGCCGGCCCCATCAGCTTCTGCGTGAAATAAGTCATCTGCAGCGCCTGCATCCGCGCCCCCTGCTCGATGTCCGCATCGCCCGAATGCCCGCCCGCGGTATCCTCGTAGAACAGATACGGCAGGCCATATTCCTTCAGCCGCGCGGCGAACTTGCGCGCATGCTGCGGCCCGACCCGGTCGTCCTTGGTCGTCGTCCAGATATAGGGCTCAGGGTAAGCCCCGCCGCGCTTGATGTTCTGATAGGGCGAGATCGTCTCGAGAAACGCCTTCTCCGCGGGGATCTTCACCGACCCATATTCGTCGACCCAGGACGCGCCCGCGGCGATCTGTTCATAGCGGATCATGTCGAGCAGCGGCACCTGGATCGTCACCGCCTTCCACAGATCGGGATGCTGGTTGAACTCGACCCCCATCAGCAGCCCGCCATTCGACCCGCCATAGATGCCGAGCGTCGCGGGACTGGTCAGCTTGCGCGCGATCAGGTCCTGCCCGACCGCGGCGAAATCGTCATAGATGATCTGCCGCTTGGTCTTGCGTCCCGCATCATGCCATTTCGGCCCGAATTCGCCGCCGCCGCGGATATTGGCGAGCACGAAGCTGCCACCGCGCTCGAGCCACAATTTGCCCATCACCCCCGAATAATAGGGCGTCATCGACGATTCGAACCCGCCATAGGCGGTCATGATCGTCGGCGTCGTCCCGTCGAGCGGCACGTCCTTCCGGTGGACGATGAAATAGGGGATCTTCGTCCCGTCGGTCGACACCGCCTCGAACTGCTCGACGACGTCGCGCGATGCATCGAACTTCGCGGGCAGCGCCTTGATCTGCTTGGCCACGCCGCCAGGCCCCGCATCGAGCGTCCACAAGGTCGTCGGCGCGAGGAACCCCGTCACCTGCACGAACGTCGCATTGCTGCGATCGGTCGTGCTCGCGACATCGACCGAGGCATTGTCGGGCAGCGCGACCGCGCGCGACGTCCAGCCCGCCTTGCCGTGCGTGAACACCATCGCCCGCCCGCGGACATTGTCATAGACGCTGGCGACCACGTGATCGCGCGTCACCGACACGCCGTCGACCGACTGGCGATCGGTCGGCGCGAAGACCAGGGTCGGCGTGAACCGGCCCTTACGCACCTCGGCGAGCGGCGCCGAGGCGATCGCGCCGGCGGGGATCTGCCCCCACGCCTCGCTGGTCGAGAAGATCACCTGCCCGTCGACCATGCCTGAGGGAAAGACGCGATCGGGAACGTCGAGCTTCACGAGCCCGGCCGGCGTGACGACGTGCTTGTCGCCGCCGAAGAAGGTCGGGCGCCGCTGGATCATCGTGATCCGGTTGCCCTGCCCGTCGGTCATCACGCTGGCATAGGTGCCGAGTTGGTCCGACGCCTCGCCGCGGAAGATCTCGCGCGCGGCGCTCAGCGGCTGGCCGCGTTTCACCTCCTTGACGACGAACGGATAGCCCGACGCGGTCATCGACCCCGCACCCCAGTCGCGCGCGACCAGCAATGTGTCCTTGTCGACCCAGCTCGCGCCCTGCTTCGACGTCGACAGCGCAAAGCCGTTCGCGACGAACTGCCCGGTCTGCAGATCGAATTCGCGGTAGGACACCGCATCCTCGCCGCCCTCGGACAGCGAAACGAGGCACAGCCGCTCGTCGGGCTGGAGGCAGGACGCGCCCTTCCACACCCATTTCTTGCCCTCGGCCTTGCTCAGTGCATCGAGATCAAGCGCGGTCGTCCAGGCAGGATTGGCCTGCGCGTAGCCCGCCTCGCTCGTCCAGCGCCAGATGCCCTGCGGATGATCGGCATCGCGCCAGAAATTGTAGATCCGGCCAAAGCGCTGGTCGGGCATCGGGATCCGGTCCTTCGCCGCCGCGATCGCCAGCGCCTCGGCATAGAAGCTCTTGTAGCGCGGATCGTTCTGCAACCGGGGCAGCGTCTTGGCATTCTCCGCCTCGACCCAAGCGAGCGGCTTGGCGCCATCCTTGTCCTCGAGCCAGATATAGGGGTCGGCGGCGGTGTCCGCGGCCGGGGTCGGGGTCGGGGTCGGGGTCGGGGTCGGGGTCGGGGTCGGGGTCGGGGTCGGGGCAGGCTTTGTGTTCGTCATCGGTGCGACTTGGGCGAGCGCACTGCCCGCCGCAAGGCCGGCGCCGCCCGCCAATATCGTCGCCGCAAGCGCAGCCGTAAGAACCCGCATCGTCCATTTCCCCGAATAGCTTGGCGTCATTCATGACGGTGTCTATCGCGGTCCGCAATGCAGTCCGACCAGACAACGGCCCTGGATGGCCTTCCCAAGCCCCGCCGCTTCCTCGCGATCGCCGCCATCTCGGCGGGTACCGCGCTGACCATCATCGACGGCGGCGTCGCCAATGTCGCGCTGCCGACGATCGCGCGCGACCTCGGCGTCGACAGCAGCGCGGTGGTGACCGTCGTCACCGTCTATCAGCTGATCCTGGCGATGGCGCTGCTCCCCTTTTCGGGGCTCGGCGACCGGATCGGGCTGAAGCGCATGTATCAATATGGCCAGCTCGTCTTCACCGTCGCGACCCTGCTCTGCTTCTTCGCCAAGAGCCTGCCCTTCCTGCTCGTCGTCCGCGCCGCCCAGGCGCTCGGCGCGGCGGCCGCGCTCAGCGTCTCGTCCGCGCTGATCCGCTCGATCTATCCCGCCAGGCAGCTCGGCCGCGGCCTCGGGATCAATTCGGTGGTGGTATCGAGTTCGGCCGCGCTCGCGCCGACGCTGGGCGGGCTGGTGCTCGCGGTCGCGCCCTGGCCCTGGGTCTTTGCCAGCGCGGTGCCGTTCGCGATCCTCAGCCTGATCCTCGGGCGCGCCCTGCCCGATCCCGGGCCGCGATCCGAACCGTTCGACGTGCTCGGCGCGGTCATGTGCGCGGCGATGATCGGGCTCGTCATCGGCGGGTCGGAGACCGCGGTACACGGCGACAGCCCGGTGGTCTCGGCGGCGATCGTGCTGACCGGGGTGGCGATCGGCTGGATCTTCGTCCGGCGCGAACGCGGCGAGACCAAGCCGATCCTGCCGATCGACCTGCTCGCCCGCCCCGTCCTCGCGCTGTCCGCGATCGGCGCCTACACCGCGTTCATCGCGCAGATGACGCTGCTGTTGTCGACGCCGTTCCGGCTGACCCAGGCTTACGGCTTTTCCGCCGCCGAGGTCGGTGCCGCGATCGCGCCATGGCCGCTCGCCAACATGGTCGTGGCGCCGCTGTCCGGATGGCTGTCCGATCGCTATCCCGCCGGGCTGCTCGGCGGCATCGGCATGGCCGTCTCGATCGCCGCGCTTTTGCTGCTCGCGTTCATGCCCGCCGATCCGAGCTATTTCGCCATCGCCTGGCGGATGGCGCTGTGCGGCTCGGGGTTCGGGATGTTCATGGCGCCGAACGCGCGCCTGATCATCGGCTCGGCCCCGCGCGAGCGCGCCGCCGCCGCCGGGGGCCTGATCTCGACGGTCCGGCTGGTCGGCCAGACCACCGGCGCCACTGTCGTCGCCGCGCTGCTCGCCATCGGGGTCGGCGCGGGCACGACGCCGCCGCTGGTCGCCGCCGGCATGGCGCTCGTCGCGGGCCTGTGCAGCGTGTCGCGCCTGCGCCCCTCGATCCGCAACCCACCGATCGACGAGACGCGCGACGTCCAGCCGGCCGCACAGGCGCGCTAGCCGCCGCCTCCCGTTCAGAACGCCGCGATCGGCCTCGCCTCGCCCAGCATCGCCTGCCGGACCAGCGGGATCGGCGGCCCGCCATAGCGCAGCAGCCGGTCGTGGAACGCCTTCCATGCGCGCCGTCCGCCCCGCCCCGCGGTCCAGTCCTCGCGCAGCCGGCGGATCATCAGCTTGCCCATCGTGTAGTTGAGATAGGCCGGATCATAGGTGCCGCGCAGCGCCTGTTGCCGCGCATTGCCCTCGTCCTGGTAACATTGGTCGACGAACAGCGTGAACGCCTCCGCCTGGGTCATGCCGCGCGCATGCATCCCGATCGCGGCGAGAAACCGGCAGTCACGCAGCAGCGCGTTCGACAATTGACCGATATGGATGTCCGCGCGGCCGCCGCCCAGCCCCGCCTCCCACATCATCTCCTCGGCATAATGCGCCCAGCCCTCGGCATAGCCATAGCCGACGAACACCCGCCCGATCAGCGACGGCACGCGATTGGCGTGGAGGAAATGGACGAAATGCCCGGGCATCGCCTCGTGGATCGAGGTGAAGAGCAGGTCCGCCTTGCCCGGCACGAACGCATCCCGCACCGCTGGCGTCCAGCGCGGATCGGGCGGCGAGATGTAATAGACCGACGGCACGCCGCGATCGAACGGGCCCGGCGGATCGATATAGGCGAGATTCTGCCGGCTATAGGGCGGGCTCTCCTCGACCAGCGCCTGTTCGTTGCCGGCCAGCGTCAGCAGGTCGCGCCGCAGGATGAACGCGCGCAGCATCGGGATCTGGCGGCGCGCCTCGGCGACCGGTCCGTCGACCGGCTTGTCCGCATTCAACTGCGCCAGACAGTCGCGGACCGTCAGCCCGGGCGCGAACCGGGCACAGGCCGCGGCGAGCGCACGTTGGTCGCGCGCCAGGTCGGCCCGCCCCGCCGCCTCGAGCGTCGCGATCGGCATGTCGACCCCCTCGGTCTCGCGCAGCATCTTCGCGAACAGCGCGGGCCCCAGCGCGAACGACCGTGTCGCGGTCGGGCGCTGCGCCTCGACCCAGAGCGCCAGGTCGCGCATCGCCTCCGACGCGGTCATCGCCGCATCGGCGAGCTCGCGCTGCAGCCCCTCGTCCGCGACCCCGGCGAACGCCTTGACCGAATCGTCCATGTAATAGGACGCAAAGCCGCGGAACGCGTTGGCGGCATAGTCGATATGGCTGATCGGCATTGGCGTCGCGAGGTTCGCGCGGATCTGCAGCGTCGCCGCCGGGATCCGGCGCAGCAGCGCGATCAGCGCGCGCATCCGCCGGACCGGGTCGGCATAGGCACGCACGACATAGACATTGGGATCGAGCCCGCCCGCGACATACCAGGCCGGGTTGCGATGCGGCGCGTCCGCCGCCTCGAGCCAGAACAGCTTGTCGCGCGCGACCATCACTAGATAGTCGCGCTCGAACCGCTGGTCGGGGCTGAGCGCCGCCGCCTCGAACCGCCCCGCCGCCGCGATCGACCGGTGCAGGAACGCCGTGTGCCGACCCAGCCCTTGCGCGCTCCAGTCGGGCAGCCCGCCATCATGCTCATGCCGCCCCTGATAGACCGCAAAGGCCGGGTCGAGCGCGAACCACGTGGCGACGAACCGGTCGCGGAACGCGGTCCACGCATCGGGCGCGATCGCAGCGACGGGGGCGGTGACGGGCGTGGCGGCGACGCGGTCCCGCGTCTGCGGATCGTCGGGCGTACAGCTGCCCAGCGCCAGCAGCAGCGCCGCCGTCCTCGCCGGGAACCTCGTCCGCATCAATCTCCCCCCTCACGCCGTAGCGTGCCCGCAATGCTGCCAGCGGAATCGCGCGGACGCCAGAGTTGGAACGGCCAATAGCCCGGACCGTTGACGTGAGGACTTTGGCGACAACCCCGGAGATTGACATGCCCTTCATTAAAACCCGCGACGGTACAGACATTTACGTCAAGGACTGGGGCAGCGGGCGGCCCGTGATCCTCACCCATGGCTGGCCATTAAATGCCGACAGCTGGGATGCGCAGGCGATGGCGCTGGCCGAAGCGGGCTTCCGCGCGATCGCCTATGACCGCCGCGGCTTCGGCCGGTCGGGCCAGCCCTGGTCGGGCTATGACTATGACACGCTGACCGACGATCTCGCCGACGTCATGGCCGCGACCGGCGCGACCGAGGACGCGACGCTGGTCGGCTTCTCGATGGGCGGCGGCGAGGTCGCGCGCTACATGAGCCGCCACGACGGCAAGGGCGTGATCGCCGCCGGGCTGATCGCCTCGGTCGTGCCCTATATGCTCAAGACCGACGACAATCCCCACGGCGTGCCCGAGGCAACACTCGCCGGCATCGGCAACGGGATCCAAGAGGATCGCCCCGCCTTCTTCCGCACCTTCCTGCAGCAGTTCCTGGGCGTCGGGTTCATCACCTCGCCGGTCAGCGACGAGATGGTCGACTGGGTCTGGGGTCTGGCGATGCAGGCGGGGCTGCGCCCGACGCTCGCCTGCGCCGAGTCGTTCGGCCATACCGACTTCCGTACCGACCTCGCCGCCTTCCGCGTGCCGACGCTGATCGTCCACGGCACCGCCGACAAGACCGTCCCGATCGACGCCACCGGCCGCGCCGCGGCCAAGGGCATCGCGGGTTCGCAGCTGGTCGAATATGACGGCGCCCCGCACGGGCTGACGCTCACCGAGAGCGACCGCTTCACGCAGGATCTGCTGCGCTTCCTCGGCCGGTAACCCCGCCTATCAATCCTCCCCCGCAAGGGGGAGGATCGTAAGTCAGTTCCCCAGCGGCACGATCACCTCGTCCGGGTGCGCGACGTTCAGCTCCTTGCGGACCATCTCGTCGACCATGTCCGGATTGGCATGGTCCGGGTTGAGCAGCGCCACCCGGTTCTTGAGCACCTCGCGCTTGCGGTCGAGCACGGCATAGTCGCGCTCCCGCTTCGCCAGCTGCCGCTTGTAATCACCGTACGCGAACATCCCGTTCGGCCCGAGCACGGCATAGGCGCCGAAGAACGCCATCAGCGTCAGCCCCAGCGCAGGCCAGGCGGCCTTGCGCATCGTCCGCCGCAACTTGGTGCTCTTCGTCGTGCTGGTCGTGCGCGCCATGGGGTCCTCCGGGTCTTAGCCTATCAGCCGCCGATCAGGATGTCGCGACCCGCATAGCGCGCCGCGTCGCCCAGCTCTTCCTCGATCCGGATCAGCTGGTTGTACTTGGCGAGCCGGTCCGACCGCGCAAGGCTGCCCGTCTTGATCTGCCCGCAATTGGTCGCGACCGCGAGGTCGGCGATCGTCGAATCCTCGGTCTCGCCCGAGCGATGCGACATCACCGCGGTGTACTTGGCGCGCTGTGCCATCGACACGGCTTCCAGCGTCTCGGTCAGCGTGCCGATCTGGTTGACCTTCACCAGCAGCGAATTGGCATAGCCGCCCTCGATCCCGCGCTTCAGCCGCTTCGGGTTGGTCACGAACAGATCGTCGCCGACCAGCTGGACCTTGTCGCCGATCAGGTCGGTGAGCGTCTTCCAGCCCTCCCAGTCGTCCTCGCCCATGCCGTCCTCGATCGAGAAGATCGGATAGCGGCGCGTCAGGTCGGCAAGATACTCGGCCATCTCGGCGCTCTCGAGGATCTTCCCCTCGCCCGAAATGTCATACTTGCCGTTCTTGTAGAACTCGGTCGCGGCGCAATCGAGCGCGAGCATCACGTCCTCGCCGGGCTTGTAGCCGGCCTTCTCGATGCTCGACATGATGAAGTCGAGCGCCTCGGTCGTGCTGCCGATGTTCGGCGCGAAACCGCCCTCGTCGCCGACGCTGGTCGACAGGCCCTTCGCGCTCAGGCCCTTCTTCAGCGTGTGGAAGATCTCCGAGCCGCAGCGCACCGCCTCGAGGATGTTCGACGCACCGACCGGCACGATCATGAATTCCTGGAAATCGATCGGGTTGTCGGCATGCTCGCCGCCGTTGATGATGTTCATCATCGGCACCGGCAGCAGATGCGCCTGGACGCCGCCGACATAGCGGTAGAGCGGCAGGCCGCGTGCTTCGGCGGCCGCCTTGGCCGCGGCCAGGCTGACGCCCAGGATCGCGTTCGCGCCCAGACGCGCCTTGTTCTCGGTGCCGTCGAGCTCGATCATCGCGCGGTCGAGGTCCGACTGGTCCTCCGCGTCCATGCCCAGCACCGTGTCGGTGATCTCGTCATTGACCGCGTCGACCGCGCTGTCGACGCCCTTGCCGCCCCAGCGCGTGGCGTCGCCGTCACGCTTCTCGACCGCCTCGTGCGCACCGGTCGAGGCGCCCGACGGCACCGCGGCGCGGCCGAAGCTGCCATCCTCGAGCAGGACGTCGACCTCGATCGTCGGATTGCCCCGGCTATCGAGGATCTGGCGGGCGTGAATGTCGATGATTGCGGTCACGTAACGATGCTCCTACAAATCCCCAAGCTGGTCGATCGCCCGGGACGTTCGCGCTGCCTCTACCGCCTCGCGTCATATCGGGCAATCGGGCCGACTAGGGGAACCGTGCCTGCGCACCGGTGTTGAGGGCGTAGCATTTCGAAAGGGACGACCATGGCCGATACCGACGCACAGCCGATGACCACAGGCGATGTCGCCGCCGCCGGCACTGCCACCACCGCAGAGCCGCTGAAGGGCGGCGTCACGCGGCTCGACGACGCCGCTGACACCACCGGCACCAAGGCGACCGAGGCCAAGCAGGTGATCAAGGACAATGCCAGCAAATATGGCCAGCAGGCCGCCGACAAGGCGCGCCTGTTCGCCGAGGACGGCAAGGCCCGCGCCGGCACCGCGCTCGAGCAGGTCGCACAGTTGCTGACCGACGCTGCGGCGCAGGTCGATGACAAGCTCGGCGCGCAATATGGCGGCTATGCCCGCAGCGCCGCGGACAGCGTCTCGGGCTTCGCCGAGCAGGTCCGTGCCAAGGACATCGACGCGCTGGTCGACGACGTCACCGCGCTCGTCCGCAAGTCGCCCGCCGTTGCGGTCGGTGCGGCCGCGGCCCTCGGCTTCGTCGTGGCACGACTGGTCCAGTCGGGCATCGATGCAAACCCGAAGGACTGAGGTCTTGGCGGATCCCATGCCCTTTGCGCTCGATGGTGAGGAAAGCCTGACCGCGGTCGTCGGCCGTCTGGCCGGCGAGACGCGTGCGCTCGCGACCGCGGAAATCGCTGTGTACAAGGCAAAGTTCGGCGAGACGGCGACGGCGTACAAATCGGCTGCGATGTTCTTCGCCATTGCCGGGGTGTTGGCGCTGGCCGCGTTGATCGCACTTCTGGTCGGTGCGATCTTGACGCTGGCGACGCTGGTGGGGCCAGGATGGGCGACGGCCATCGTCGTCCTAGTCGTGTTGGCGATTGCCGGCGCGCTCGCGATGGTCGGCAAGTCGAAGCTCAAGCCCGAAAGCGAGCCCGCCACATGACATCCGCCAAAGTCGCCGCCGCAGAGATCGAAGCGGCCCTCGCCCGCCAGCGCGTCATGATGACGATCGGGCAGTTGCAGGACCGCCTCAATCCGCGTCGGCTGGCGCTCAACGCCAGCCGCGACGTCGCCGATGTCGGCACCGCCGCGCTCAATGCCAGTGTCGAGACGGTACGCCGCAACCCCGGTCCCGCCGCGGGCGCCGCGGCTGTGGCGGGACTGTTTCTCGCCCGCCACCGTATCGTCGGACTGTTTCGCCGCGGGCGCTGATCGCGCCCCAACCATATTGTCCCGGCCGCGTCCCGATGGCGCCGCCGGAAATCAGAAGGACCGTCCCATGACCGACGCCCACACCAAGATCGAAAACGCCGAACATCGCCTGCGCGAGGGTCTCGATACCGTTCGCGACACCGCCGCCAAGGTCTATCACGACGCCGGCGACAAGGCTGCCGAGGCGCTCGACGCGTCGAAGGAAACCGCACGTCGCACCGTCAACAGCCTCGAATCCAACCCGCTCGGCATTCTCGTCGGCGGTCTGGTCGTCGGTGCGCTCGCGGGTGTGCTGATCCCGCGCTCCGCGCGTGAGAAGTCGTTGCTCGCGCCGCTCGGCAAGCGTCTCGGCGAGACCGCGATCGCCGCCACCGCCGCCGCCAAGGCGGCCGGCCAGTCGGAGCTCGGCGGGCTCGGCCTCACCAAGGACAATGCCCGTGGCCAGGCCAAGGGTCTCGTCGAGGGAATCGTCAAGGCGCTGACGACCGCGGGTACCGCAGGTGCGAAGGCCGTATCGCAAAAGACCCCCGGCTAAAGGACCGGTCCGCAAAGGGTTCAAAGCGCGGGTCGAACACGCTAGGGCGTCTGCAACCCCCATTCCAAGGACAGCAGCGCATGAGCAAGCTTCATCTCGTATTCGGCGGCCGCGTCAGCGACCCGCGCACCCTGGATTTTAACGACCTCAGCAAGATCGAATTCGTCGGTGTATTCCCCGACTATGCCAGCGCCGAAAAGGCCTGGCGTGCTGCAGCGCAGCGCACGGTCGACGATGCCGAGATGAAGTTCGTCGTCGTGCATCTCCACCGCATGCTCGAACCGAACCTGACGACGAACCCGACGGCGTAAGACGCCGCGCGGCAACGAGGCGGCCCGGACCGCGGTCGGCACCCGGTGCTCGACCGCACACCGCCTCTACGCCTTATGGCTGGCTAAGGACGGCAACCCCTAATCCGTCATCCCGACGAAAGTCGGGACCCAGAGCCGCAGACGCCATCCGGCGTCACCTGCCTACCGGCTCATCCCCACCCCCGTCATCCTGACGAAAGTCAGGATCCAGAGCCACAGGCGACACGCCCCGCAACCCTGGATCCTGACTTTCGTCAGGATGACGGGCGTGTTTAATACGACTGCAACACGTGAACGACCCGCACCCGGCAATCAAGCCGTCCGGTACCGCCACAACAACAACGGCCGCGCGAGCACCAGTCCCGCCAGAAACCCGCCGATATGCGCGCCGACCGCGATCGAGCCATTGGCCCCGACCGACGCGCCGAACCCCGCGACCCCCATCATCAGCTGGATACCGATCCACGCCGCGGCCAGCCAGAGCACGTGTACGACCCCCGCCGGCACCGGTCCGATCGCGCGCGCGCGTCGCTCACCATAGAGTAGCGCATAGGCGCCCACGACCGCCGAGATCGCGCCGCTGGCGCCGACCATCGGCGCAATCGATCGCGGATCGAGCACCCATTGCCCGGCGGCCGCGAAATACGCGCCGACGATGTAGAGGACGACGATCTGCGCAGTGCCGATCGCGCGCTCGACGAACTGTCCGCAATAGACCAGCATGACGAGGTTGAGCGCGAGATGCGCCCAGCCGCCATGCAGCAGCGCCGCGGTCAGCGGCGTCGCCCAGGCGGGGATCGCGAAGTCGTGACCGCCCGCCATGCCGAGCTCGGTCAGCCGGAGCGGGATGAAGCCCGCATTCACCACCCAATAGGGCAGCGCGCCGGTCACCAGCAAAAGCCCCGAGATCACGACCGTCACGATCGTGATGATCGCCGTCGCCCGCGTCTCGAAAAATGTCATGATGCCTAGATGAACTCGATCTTGGAGACGACGTAATAGCGCTCGCCGGCGGGCACCGTGACCTCGACCTCTTCGTCGAGCTTGCGCCCGATCAGCCCGCGGCCCAGCGGCGAGTTGTACGAGATCCGGCCGGTCTTGGCGTTCGCCTCGGTCTGGCCGACGATCTGGTACTTCACCGGCTTGTCGTTCTCGTCGAGCAAAGTGACGGTCGCGCCGAACACGACCTTGTCGCCCGAAAGCTCCTTGGGGTCGATGATCTGCGCGCGGCTCAGCTTGTCCTCAATGTCCGAGATCGATGCCTCGACCTGGCCCTGACGCTCCTTGGCGGCGTGATATTCGGCGTTCTCCGACAGGTCGCCATGCGCCCGCGCTTCCTCGATCGCATCGACGATCGTCGGACGTTCGGCCTTGAGGCGCTTCAGATCCGCCGACAGCGTCTCATAGCCCTCTTGCAGCATTGGCATCTTTTCGACGGTCGCCATATCTCGTCCCCAATTCATTACCCAACGCAAGCCGTTACGCGGCCCGCTCACACATCACGCTCTCATGTCGGGATCAGTTGTGCGACTGCGAATAATAGGATTGCAAGGGCCGTACTTCAAGGCTGTGCGTCGAAAGCTTCGCGATCGCCTTGGCTGCCTCGAGCGAGGCGGGGGCGGTCGTGAAGTAGGGAATCCGCTGGCCGAGCGCGGACGCGCGGATCGGCTGCGAGTCCTTCAGGCTCTGCCACCCCTCGGTCGTGTTGAAGATCAGCGCGATGTCGCCGTCCTTGATCCGGTCGACGATATGCGGCCGGCCCTGCGCGACCTTGTTGACCGTTTCCACCGGCAGGCCGGCGCGGGCGAGATGTTCCGCGGTGCCCCCGGTCGCGACGATCGAGAAGCCGGTGTCGACCAGCGCCTTGACCGCCTCGACGATCATCGCCTTGTCGCTGTCCTTCACGCTGACGAAGACGCTGCCCTTGGTCGGCAGGATCGTCCCCGCGCCGAGCTGTGCTTTCGCAAACGCGATCGTGAAATCGGGATCGATTCCCATGACTTCGCCGGTCGACTTCATTTCGGGTGACAGCACGGGATCGACGCCGGGGAACTTGTTGAAAGGGAACACCGCCTCCTTCACCGCATAATAATCGATATGCCGGTCGATCTTGGGCAGGTCCTTCAGCTGCTCGCCCGCCATCACGCGCGCGGCGATCTTGGCGATCGGCGCACCGATCGCCTTGGCGACGAACGGCACGGTCCGCGACGCGCGCGGATTGACCTCGATGAGGTAGACCAGCCCGTCCTTCACCGCGAACTGGATGTTCATGAGGCCCACGACCGACAGCGCATGCGCGAGCGCGACCGTCTGCCGCTCGATCTCGGCGACGATTTCCGCCGACAGCGAGTACGGCGGGATCGAGCAGGCGCTGTCGCCCGAATGGACGCCCGCCTCCTCGATATGCTGCAGCACGCCCGCGACGACGACATCGGTCCCGTCGCAGATCGCGTCGACATCGACCTCGATCGCATCGCGCAGATACTGGTCGATCAGCACCGGCGAGTCGCCCGACACCTGCACCGCGGTCGCGATATAGTGCTCGAGCTGCCCCAGCGTGTCGACGATCTCCATCGCCCGCCCGCCAAGCACATAGCTCGGTCGCATCAGCACCGGATAGCCGATCCGCTCGGCCGCCGCGACCGCCTCGTCGCGGCTGCGCGCAAGGCCATTGGCGGGCTGCCGAAGCCCCAGCTTGGTGATCAGCGCGGCGAACCGCTCGCGGTCCTCCGCCAGATCGATCGCGTCGGGCGTCGTCCCCAGGATCGGGATCCCGGCGGCTTCCAGTGCGCGCGCGAGGTTCAGCGGGGTCTGCCCGCCAAACTGCACGATCACGCCGACCAGCTCGCCCTTCGACGCCTCGACATGCAGGATCTCGAGCACGTCCTCGGCGGTCAGCGGCTCGAAATACAGCCGGTCGCTGGTGTCGTAATCGGTCGACACGGTCTCCGGATTGCAGTTGACCATGATCGTCTCATAGCCCGCATCGGCGAGTGCGAAGCACGCATGGCAGCAGCAATAATCGAACTCGATCCCCTGCCCGATCCGGTTCGGCCCGCCGCCGAGAATGACGATCTTCTTCCGGTCGGTCGGCGCGGACTCGTTCTCGGGCTCGCCAAAGCTCGGCGCCTCGTAGGTCGAATACATATACGGCGTCTTGGCGTCGAATTCGGCCGCGCAGGTATCGATCCGCTTGAACACCGGCCGCACGCCGAGCTTCAGGCGATGCTGGCGCACCTCCTCCTCGGTCACGCCGCCGGTCATCGCCTTGACGACCTCGTGGATCAGCCCCGACCCGCGCGCGATCCCGCGGTTCATGCCGCGCAGATTGGCGGATTGCAGCGCGAGCCAGGCGAGCCTCTTGTCGCTGAAGCCCATGCTCTTCAGACGCCGCATCCCCGCCGCGTCGATCGGCAGCCCGTCCTTCATCACCTCGGCCTCGGCCGCGATGATCTCGGCGATCCGCTCGAGGAACCACGGATCATACTTTGCGATCGCGTGCACCTCGGCGACGGTGAAGCCCTCGCGCAACGCCTGCGCGGCGACCAGCAGCCGGTCGGGGGTCGCGACGGCCAGTGCCGCCTCGATCTCCGCGCGCGGCGCGCCGACCAGATGGTCGACCTGGTTGAAGCCCGACAGCCCGGTCTCGAGCCCGCGCAGCGCCTTCTGCATCGATTCATGGATGTTGCGGCCGATCGCCATCACCTCGCCGACCGACTTCATCGCGGTGCCGAGCGTGCTCGACGCGCCCTTGAACTTCTCGAACGCAAAGCGCGGGATCTTGGTGACGACATAGTCGATCGTCGGCTCGAAGCTCGCGGGCGTCGCGCCGGTGATGTCGTTCTCGATCTCGTCGAGCGTGTAGCCGACCGCGAGCTTGGCCGCGACCTTGGCGATCGGGAAGCCCGTCGCCTTCGACGCCAGCGCCGACGAGCGCGACACGCGCGGGTTCATCTCGATGACGACCAGCCGGCCGTCCTTCGGATTGACTGCGAACTGGACGTTCGAACCGCCTGTTTCGACACCGATTTCCCGCAGCACCGCGATCGATGCGTTGCGCATGATCTGGTATTCCTTGTCGGTCAGCGTCAGCGCCGGCGCGACCGTGATCGAATCGCCGGTATGGACGCCCATCGGATCGACATTCTCGATCGAGCAGATGATGATCGCGTTGTCCTTGCGGTCGCGCACCACCTCCATCTCGTACTCTTTCCAGCCGAGCAGCGATTCCTCGATCAGCACCTCGGTGGTCGGCGACAGGTCGAGCCCGTTGCGGACGATCGCGATGAACTCCTCGCGGTTATACGCGATGCCGCCGCCCGATCCGCCCATCGTGAAGCTCGGCCGGATGATCGACGGAAGCCCCGTCTTTTCAAGCCCTTCGAGCGCTTCCTCGACAGTATGTGCGATCGCCGAGCGCGCGCTTTCCAGCCCGATCCGGTCCATCGCGTCGCGGAACTTCAACCGGTCCTCCGCCATGTCGATCGCATCGGCATCCGCACCGATCATCGTCACGCCGAACTTCTCGAGCGTACCGTCATGGAACAGCGCGAGCGCGGTGTTAAGCGCGGTCTGCCCGCCCATCGTCGGCAGGATCGCGTCAGGCCGTTCCTTCTCGATGATCTTGGCGACGATCGCGGGCGTGATCGGCTCGACATAGGTCGCGTCGGCCAGCTCGGGATCGGTCATGATCGTCGCGGGGTTCGAATTGACGAGGACGATCCGGTAACCCTCCTCCTTCAACGCCTTGATCGCCTGCGTGCCCGAATAATCGAACTCGCACGCCTGGCCGATGACGATGGGTCCTGCGCCGATGACGAGGATCGAGGTGATGTCGGTGCGTTTTGGCATTTACTTCGATTCCGTTGGCGGCTCGGAAATATACCCGAGCATGATGCGGCGGTCTGTATTCCTAGAAAGGTAACATCTGCCCGCTTTGGTGAGCTTGCCGACCGGGCCGGCTCTCACCAATGCGCGCGTTGCATGATAGCTTTCGAGTGAGATCTGACACGTCTGGGCGATTTGTTCATCGCTCTGTTCCTTCTGCGCGCAAGCCGACTGGCTGACGACCAGGCTCGCAAGGAACAGCAGCAGCTTCATAGCATTCCCACAAACCGCTCGAACAGATACAGACTGTCCTGCGGCCCCGGGCTCGCCTCGGGGTGATACTGCACCGAAAACGCCGGCTTGTCGGTCAGCTCGAGCCCCGCATTCGACCCGTCGAACAGCGACACATGCGTCTCGCGGACGTTCGCCGGCAGGCTGTCGCGCTCGACCGAGAAGCCGTGGTTCATGCTGGTGATCTCGACCGCGCCGTCGGACAGGCGCTTGACCGGATGGTTGGCGCCGCGGTGGCCCTGGAACATCTTGGTCGTGGTCGCGCCGACCGCGAGGCCGAGCAGCTGGTGGCCGAGACAAATGCCGAACAGCGGCTTGCCTGTCTCGAGCAGCTGGCGGATCACCGGCACGGCATATTCGGCGGTCGCGGCGGGATCGCCGGGGCCGTTCGACAGGAAGATGCCGTCGGGGGCGAGCGCCATAACCTCGTCATAGGTCGCGGTAGCGGGCACGACGGACACCTTCGCACCCGCCGCGACGAGGTTGCGGAAGATGTTGCGCTTCGAGCCGTAGTCGATCGCGACGACATGCGGGCGGGCCTTGCTCGCGACGGGGGCATCGCCTTCGCCCGGCGCGAACGATTGGGGCGACGCATCCCCTTCCCCGTTCGTGCTGAGCGCAGTCGAAGCACCGCTCTCCCCATAGCCGAACCCAAGCCGCCACGTGCCGCCCGGCGCCTGATCGCCCCAGCCATAATGCATCTCGGTCGACACGCCCTTGGCGAGGTCCATGCCCTCGAGCCCCGGCCAGCCCCGCGCCATCGCCAGCAGCGCGGCGACGTCGAACTCGCCGCTCGCCGAATGCGCGATCACGCCGTTGGGCGCGCCGCCGACGCGGATCCGCCGCGTCAGCGCGCGCGTGTCGATCCCCGACAGGCCGATCCGCGCATGCCGCTTCATCCAGCCGTCGAGGCCCTCGACGGCGCGGAAGCTGGACGGCTGCGTCACGTCCTCGCGGACGATGATGCCGAGCGCATGCGGGCCGTCCGCCTCGATATCGTCGGGGTTCGCACCGACATTGCCGATATGCGGAAAGGTGAAGCAGATCATCTGCCCGGCGAAGGACGGATCGGTCAGCACCTCCTGGTACCCGGTCATCGCGGTGTGGAAGCACACCTCGCCGACCGCCTCGCCCTCGGCGCCGAACCCGCGCCCCCAGATCACGTCGCCATTGGCAAGCACGAGCACGCCGGTCGCGCCGGCGGGCTTTGCCGAAGACATGGGTGTAGGCTGGGCGTCGGCCATCAGGCTGGGCACTCTCTTTACGTTGACGATGTCGCTAAGTGGTGTCCGCTAAGGCCGGCGTGCCGCAGCGTCAATCTGTTAAACCTTGGCTCGACGCGCTATCGCGTCCGGCTATCCCGAACCGCCTGAAAGACCCGTATATGATTCGCGACGACATCAAGGCCGCGCAGCTCACCGCGATGAAGGCCGGCGACAAGGAGAGCCGAAACGCCATCTCGTTGATCCAGGCCGCAATCAAGAACCGCGACATCGAGGCGCGGACCGGCAAGGCGCCCGAAAGCGACGACGCGCTGGTGATCGAAGTGCTCCAGAAGATGGTCAAGCAGCGTCGCGAGTCGATCGAAATGTTTTCGAACGGCGGCCGCCAGGAACTCGCCGACGCCGAGGCCGCCGAGGTTGCGGTGATCGAACGATTCCTGCCCGCGCAGATGAACGAGGCGGAAACGACGGCCGCGATCCTCAAGATCAAGGACGAGCTCGGCGCGACCGGCATGAAGGACATGGGCCGCGTCATGGCCGAACTGAAAGCCCGCCATGCGAGCGAACTGGACATGAGCAAGGCGAGCGGGCTGGTTAAGGCGGCGCTGTCTTAAGAAGATTTGTTCGCGCGGAGGCGCGGAGGCGCGGAGGTGTTGCGCTCGCCGGGAGCGGGCGAACACCACTATCGCCGCGAAGCGGCAGGCTGGATCGACATTTGCGCTGACGCGCAGCATTAGCCCCGGACGCACCCCCTCCGCGCCTCCGCGCGAACAAACCCTGCTTCTTCTCCTCTTCGGATTGCAGGTATCACCCCAACAGTGATACCGAGCTATACTCGCGCGCATGGCCCTGACCCCGCAATTTCTGGACGAGCTGCGCGGCCGTACGTCGCTGTCGGCGCTGATCGGCAAGACCACCAAGCTCACCAAGGCCGGGCGTGAGCACAAGGGCTGCTGCCCGTTCCATAACGAGAAGACGCCCAGCTTCTACGTCAACGACGACAAGGGCTTCTACCACTGCTTCGGCTGTTCCGCGCATGGCGACGCGATCAAGTGGATGACCGACCAGCGCGGCCTGCCGTTCATGGACGCGGTCAAGGAACTCGCCCAGGCCGCCGGGCTCGACATGCCCGCGATGGACCGCCAGTCCGCCGCCAAGGCCGAACGCGCCAAGGGCCTGCACGAGGTGATGTCCGACGCCGCCGACTGGTTCGTCGAGCAGCTGAACGGCCTCGCGGGCAACGATGCGCGCGCGCTGCTCGACCGCCGCGGCATCACGCCGGAGACCGCCCGCGCGTTCGGCATGGGGTTCGCCCCCGACAGCCGCGGCAAGCTGAAAGCCGCGCTGAAAACCTACGGCGACCCGATGCTCGTCGAATCGGGCATGCTGATCAACGTCGAGGGCAAGGATCCCTATGACCGGTTCCGCGGCCGGCTGATGATCCCGATCCGCGATCCGCGCGGCCGGACGATCGCGTTCGGCGGGCGCGTGCTCGACGGCGGCGAGCCCAAATATCTCAACTCCCCCGACACCCCGCTCTTCGACAAGGGCCGCACGCTCTACAATCTCGACCGCGCCGCCCCCGCGTCGCGGAAATCGAGCCGCGTGCTGGTGGTCGAGGGCTATATGGACGTCATCGCGCTCGCCCAGGCCGGGTTTGGCGAAGCGGTCGCCCCGCTCGGCACCGCGCTGACCGAAGCACAGCTCGAACGGCTGTGGCGGATGGTCGACGTCCCCCTCCTCTGCTTCGACGGCGACTCTGCCGGCCAGAAGGCAGCCCTGCGCGCCGCACACCGCGCGCTCCCCCTGCTCGCCCCCGGCCGCAGCCTCGCCTTCGTCACGCTCCCGCAGGGCCAGGACCCCGACGATCTCGTCCGCTCGGGCGGCCCCGGCGCGTTCGAGGCGCTGTTGAAGGCCCCCGAACCGCTCGTCGACCGCCTCTGGGCGTCCGAAGTCGCCGCCGAGGCGCTCGACACCCCCGAACAGCGCGCCGGCCTCAAGCGCCGCCTCCACGAGCTTGCGGAGGGCATCGGCGACGCCTCGGTGAAGCAGGAATACCAGTCCGAGTTCAAGGACCGCTTCTACAAGCATTTCAAACCCGTCCGCGCGCCGTTCGTCCCCCGCGGCGAACGCCCCAAGGGCGGGTGGAAGCCGCCTTCCGCGCCGGTCACCGAGGACGCAAAGGCCTTCCTCGCCACCGGAATTGACCGCGTGCTCGCGAAGGCGGTGCTCGCCGGGCTGATCCGCCATCCGGTCGAGATCGCCCGCCACATGGAGGTGCTGGGGCCGCTCCAGCTCATCGACGGCGCACTCGGCCGGCTGTTCGAGGCGGTCGTCGATGTTGCACTTGAGGACCAGAAGCTTGATAGCGGCCGCTTGCTCACCATATTGGCGAGGTCCGGTTTCAATTCAGTCGCGAGTGACCTGTTGCGAGCCGATACGATGCCCTACTCGTTCACGCAGACCACGGCCGATCCCGCCCGCGTCCGCGCCGACCTAGACGAGGCGATCGCGATCATGGTCGCGCGTCCCGAGGTCGATGCGGCGCTCAAACAGGCGACCGCGGCGATGCAGACGCACTTCACCGAAGATGCGTTCGAACGACAAGTGGCAATGGTAAGAGAGAAACAGGCGTTGGAAGTCCGACTTGCAAATCTTGTACAGTCGAACGAAGACGCCCGAGCGTTGGGTACCGAGGGCGATTGATGGCTAAGGCGAACATGGCGGAACCCGCCGAGACGAACGACACCGGCGATGCGCCACTGATCGACATGAACGATGCGTCGATCAAGAAGGTCATCGCGCGCGCCAAGAAGCGTGGCTACATCACCTATGATCAGCTCAACGAGGCCTTGCCGCAGGGCGAGATGTCGTCCGACCAGATCGAGGACATCAGCGCCGCGCTGAGCGAGATGGGCATCAACATCGTCGACAACGACGAAGCCGGCGAGGAAGGCGAGGCCGAGCCCGCCAAGGACGACGACGACGAGCCCGAGGCCGCCGACGCCGAAGCCGACACAGGCCCCGCGATCGAGAAGAAGAAGGAGACCGTCGATCGCACCGACGATCCGGTCCGCATGTATCTTCGCGAGATGGGCGCGGTCGAGCTGCTCAGCCGCGAGGGCGAGATCGCGATCGCCAAGCGGATCGAGGCGGGTCGCGACACGATGATCCTGGGTCTGTGCGAATCGCCGATCACCTTCAACGCGATCATCGACTGGTCGACCGCGCTCAACGAGGGCACGATGCAGCTGCGCGAGATCATGGATCTCGACGCGATGCTCTCGAAGGACCCCGCGCCCGAGGCGATGGCCGAGGACGGCGAGGCCGACGACGGCGAGATCAGCGAGAAGAACGCCGGCCCCTCGTTCAAGGAAGAGGCCGAGCCCGAAGAGCCGTCCGCCGACGAGGACGAGGACGGCGAGCGCCGCGCCCCGCGCGCGTCCGACGACGAGGAGGAGGACAACACCCTCAGCCTCGCGCAGATGGAGGAACAGCTCAAGCCGATCGCGCTCGAGCGCTTCGCCAACATCACCGCGCTCTACAAGAAGTTCAGCAAGATCCAGCAAGCCCGCGTCGACGCGATGGGCATCGGCGGCGATTTCTCCGCAGCCGACGAGCG
The DNA here is from genome assembly GCF_014841445.1 of Sphingomonas sp. CFBP 8765. Classification (NCBI taxonomy): domain Bacteria; kingdom Pseudomonadati; phylum Pseudomonadota; class Alphaproteobacteria; order Sphingomonadales; family Sphingomonadaceae; genus Sphingomonas; species Sphingomonas sp. CFBP 8765. Next base: position 182,476 of record NZ_JACYTY010000001.1, read on the forward strand.
CAAGTACCAGAAGCTGCGCGAGGAGCTGACGGCCGAGGTCGAGAGCGTCCAGTTCCACAACGCCAAGATCGAATATCTCGTCGATCAGCTCTATGCCTATAACCGTCGCCTGACCGCGCTGGGCGGCCAGATGCTGCGCCTCGCCGAGCGCCACAAGGTGCCGCGCAAGGACTTCCTCGATCGCTATATCGGTCACGAGATCGACGAGAACTGGCTGGCGACGGTCAACAAGGTCGACAAGAAGTGGACCGCGTTCGTCGCCAACGAGAGCGAGGCGGTCGAGCGCATCCGCGCCGAGATCGCCGACATCACGCAGCAGACCGGCATGGCGCTCACCGAGTTCCGCCGGATCGTCAACATGGTCCAGAAGGGCGAGCGCGAGGCGCGTATTGCCAAGAAGGAAATGGTCGAGGCGAACCTGCGTCTCGTGATCTCGATCGCCAAGAAATACACGAACCGCGGTCTTCAGTTCCTGGATCTCATCCAGGAGGGCAATATCGGCCTGATGAAGGCGGTCGACAAGTTCGAGTATCGCCGCGGCTACAAGTTCAGCACCTATGCGACCTGGTGGATCCGCCAGGCGATCACCCGCTCGATCGCCGATCAGGCGCGCACGATCCGCATCCCGGTCCACATGATCGAGACGATCAACAAGCTGGTCCGCACCAGCCGCCAGTTCCTTCACGAGCAGGGCCGCGAGCCCACGCCCGAGGAGATGGCCGAGCGCCTCTCCATGCCGCTCGAGAAGGTCCGCAAGGTGATGAAGATCGCCAAGGAGCCGATCAGCCTCGAGACGCCGATCGGCGACGAGGAGGATTCGCATCTCGGCGACTTCATCGAGGACAAGAACGCGATCATCCCCGTCGATGCCGCGATCCAGGCCAACCTCAAGGAAACCGTCACGCGCGTGCTGGCGAGCCTCACCCCGCGTGAGGAACGCGTGCTGCGCATGCGCTTCGGCATCGGTATGAACACCGATCACACGCTCGAGGAAGTCGGCCAGCAGTTCAGCGTGACCCGCGAGCGCATCCGCCAGATCGAGGCAAAGGCACTGCGCAAGCTCAAGCATCCGAGCCGCAGCCGGAAAATGCGGAGCTTCCTCGACCAGTAAGGGTTGCGGAATTTCTGATCGAACGAACGGGCCGCGGTGGAAACACCGCGGCCATTTTTTTGGCGACCGTTTCTAACTGGTTAGCGTAATGGCCAGACCTTGCGATCAAGCAAAAAGCTATCGTCGACCATGTATGAATTGAAAAATTCATCATGCCCAAAGAGGACATCAATACCCTCACGGTAGCTCGCTTCTCGTACTAGCCCTGAGAAAATGCAGGACATCCACCGAACAACTGCGAGCGTGTAAAATCGACCATACCGTTGCGCCCATTTCGTTTGCCCGGTCCGCTCTGATGCAGTTTCAACGTCAGACATCGCGCGGCCACTCTCGTCGGTGAACCTGACAAGCGTCACCCCGCCAATCAACTCACTGATGATTTTTGCTCTATCTTTTACGCCTACTTCAGCGCGTTTGCCGCGGTAATGCTTGTCCAATATCAGCTCAACAACATCGTTCCACCATTTAGTCACAGGCTCGCTGTGCGGTTCAAAGTGGGGATTACCGATAGCTTGAAAGTTCGCATACCGCCCCCTTGAGGCGTCCGCAAAAGCATCAAGGCATTCGATCACGGCGGCGCAAATCGGGTCGTTAGGACTAATGGACGGAAGCGATATGGCCCGGCGCACCGATATTTCGCTTACATTTTTTATCAAATTATCGATTTTATGCCCGAACTTTCTAACAACGTTCGGCGGTGGTAGCTTTCCACGACTTGTCATCGCGAAGTCCGCAATCAGTATAAGCTTAGCGAGCCTCTCGATACCGACGGATAAGGCGAAAAATGCCGTGTAATATTCGCCGAACCCACTCCCATAGCTCGCGCGACCTAAGGCAGTAGCACCCGAGCCAATCAGATGACTTACCAACGATGATTCTCGGTTCAGCGCTTGCCACTCCGGCATATCCAACGGATCAGGCCTGACTTTCATTCGCGATCCTGACCCTTGTATAGATTATGCGTGTTCAGTGTCTTCGATCGATCATTGACGAAGGTTGGAAAGTTTACCTGCCTTAAGCGAAACGACAAATAGAAATACGGACGAGGCTTGCTTCATATATTAATCGCGATCCCTCAATCCTCCCCCGCCAGGGGGAGGTGGCGCCGAAGGCGTCGGAGGGGGAGGATACGGAACAGAGGCCATCCCTTACCGCCCCCTCCGTCTGGCAAATGCCAGCCACCTCCCCCTTGCGGGGGAGGAATTACGGTCGAACCGCACCGGCAATCCCTCTAAAGCCGCCGCCATGCCCCGCCTGATCCTCTTCAACAAACCCTACGACGTCCTCAGCCAGTTCACCGACGAGAAGTCGCCGACGCCGCGCGCGACGCTGTCGCAGTTCGTCGACGTGCCCGGCGTCTATCCGGCGGGGCGGCTGGATCGGGACAGCGAGGGGCTGTTGCTGCTGACCGACGACGGTCGCCTTCAGGCGCGGATCGCGGATCCGAAGTTCAAGCTGGCCAAGACCTATCTCGTGCAGGTCGAGGGCGAGGCGGGCGAGGCCGCGCTCGATGCCTTGCGCGACGGCGTCGTGCTGAAGGACGGCCCCACCCGCCCCGCCGAGGTCGAACGGATCGACGCACCCGACCTCTGGCCGCGCGTGCCGCCGATCCGCGTGCGTGCGAGCATCCCCGATTGCTGGCTGAGGATCACGATCCGCGAAGGCCGCAACCGCCAGGTCCGCCGGATGACCGCGGCGATCGGCCACCCGACGCTGCGGCTCGTCCGCTGGAGCATCGGCGACTGGACCCTGGCGGATCTCGCCCCCGGCCGCTGGCGCGACGCCTGACCCGGCCCCGCGCCGCCCGCCTCAACACCACGGCCCACGATCCATACAGGCCACCACCCCACCCACACCGTCATCCTGACGAACGTCAGGACCCAGGGCCAAAAAGACTGCCACCCCACCCACACCGTCATCCTGACGAAAGTCAGGACCCAGGGTCACAAGTGCTGCCCTCCATGGCGCGCGTCATCGCCCGGCCCGCTGTAAGGAACGCTGCTGGCCAAAATGCCGCAAAAAGTGCAGCCTGCCGGCATGGCCTGGTCTGATCCAGCCTCGACTCGCACCCCCGCCTCCGCGGCCGCCGGGTCATGCCCGACAGGGGGTCGACACCCCCGCGCGAAAAAACGCGCTATCGTCTCAACATTCGCAACATTCGCGGCCCCCGCCCCCGCCCCTGCTCTCGCCGGATGCCGGACGACGGGCACGAAAAAGGGCGCGGGGACCATCGCCCCCGCGCCCTCGATCGCGTCTCGCAGGACCCGATTACTCGGCGGCTGCGGTGCCCTTGGCGGGGCGCATGTCGCGACGCTCGGCGATACGCGCTGCCTTGCCGGTGCGGCCACGCAGGTAATACAGCTTGGCGCGACGCACGGCGCCCTTGCGGACGACTTCGATCGAATCGACGTTCGGCGAGTAGAGCGGGAAGACGCGCTCGACGCCCTCGCCGAAGCTCATCTTGCGCACGGTGAAGTTGCTGCCCATGCCCTTGTTCGAGCGCGCGATGCACACGCCCTCATAGTTCTGAATACGCGTGCGCTCGCCTTCGACGACCTTCACGCCGACCTTCAGCGTATCGCCGGGGCGGAAATCGGGGATCGTCTTGTTGGCCAGGAATTTCGCGATGTTCTCGGCTTCGATCGTCTGCAACAGGTTCATAGTCAGTCCTCGTGTCGCCGCGCGCCAGAGGGCGACTGGACCCGAGCGCCCTCATGGCGCTCCCAAAGGTCCGGTCGCCGTGACCGTGTATCGATCTCCGCGCGGCGTTTGCGCCATGCGTCGATCTTCGCATGATCCCCCGATCGCAGCACCTGCGGGATCGTGCGCCCTTCCCATATCTGAGGTCGGGTATAATGCGGATATTCGAGAAGCCCCGTTTCGAAGCTCTCGTCATCCCCACTAGAAGCCGCGCCCATTACGCCGGGCAGCAGCCGAATGCAAGCATCGAGCAGCACCAGCGCGCCCATCTCGCCGCCCGACAGGATATAGTCGCCGATCGACACCTCCTCGATGTCGCGCGCCTCGAACAGGCGCTCGTCGAACCCCTCGAACCGTCCGCACAGCACGGTGACGCCGGGGCCTGCTGCGAGCTCACGGACGCGCTCCTGTGTCAGCGGCCTGCCGCGCGGCGTCATCGCCAGCACCGGCCGCCCGTCCGCGACACTGTCGATCGCCGCGGCGACCACGTCCGCGCGCAGCACCATCCCCGCGCCGCCACCCGCCGGCGTGTCGTCGACCGAGCGATGCTTGTCGGTCGCGAAGTCGCGCAGCTGGACGGGCTCGCATGACCACCGCCCCTCCCCCAGCGCCCGCCCGGCCAGCGACGTGCCGAGCGGCCCGGGGAACATCTCGGGGTACAGCGTCACGATCGTCGCCGCCCAGGGCAGCTCGCCCGCCGCCAGCCGTGCCAGCCGCGCCTCCTCCTGCGCCGCGGCGAGGATCTGGGGGACGACGTCGGCGGGAAAGTCACACCCCCGCGCCTTCAGCCATTTCAGACGCGCAAGGAACGCGTCGGCGCTGTCCTCGACATACTCCGCCTCCACCCCGCACCGTTCGACGGCAGGCTCGGCGACCTGCGCGACGTACCGGCGCACCCCGTCCGCGGTGTGCGACGCATAGGCGTGGAGATCGCCTTCCGACCAACGACAATAGCTCATGCCGCACGCCGCTATCACTCCCGCGCCCGGCTTGCGATAGCGATCGAGCGTTTCGCCACCGGAACGGAATTGCCGCGCCGCGCTTATAGCGGGATGGACGATTGCATCATCATCGGCGCCGGCCCCGCAGGCCTCACCGCCGCGATCTATCTCGCGCGGTTCCACCTCTCGATCCGGCTGTTCGACTGCGGCAGCAGCCGCGCCGCGCTGATCCCCTGCACGCACAACCACGCCGGCTACCCCGAAGGCATCCGCGGCACCGACCTCCTCGCCCGGATGCTGGCACAGGCGGAGACCTATGGGGCGGTACGCGAGGCCGCGCGGGTCGATGCGATCGAGGTCGACAACGACGGCTTCACCGTCCGCCTCGGCGACCGCCGCGCCCGCGCCCGCAGCGTCCTGCTGGCAACAGGCGTCGTCAACAACCGCCCCGCCATGCCAGACGCGCTCCATGACGAGGCCCTGGAGGCCGGGCTTCTCCGCTACTGCCCGATCTGCGACGGCTATGAGGTCACCGACAAGCGCGTCGGCGTGATCGGCACCGGCGACCACGGCATGCGCGAGGCGCTGTTCCTGCGCGGCTACACCGCCGACGTGACGCTGATCGCCCCGGACGGCGGCCATGATCTCGACGCGACGTGCGAGGCCGCGTTGGACGACGCCGGCATCGTCCGCGTCGGCGGCCCTTGCGGCAACTACGCGATCGAAGACAACCGGTTCTCGCTCGACACGGTCGACGGGCGGCTGTCGTTCGACAGCGTCTATCCGGCGTTAGGCTCGGTGATCCGCTCGGAACTCGCCGTCGCCGCCGGCGCGCGCGCGACGGACGAAGGCTGCCTAGAGGTCGACGACCATCAGCGCACCTCGATCCCCGGGCTGTTCGCGGCGGGCGACGTGGTGAAGGGGCTCGACCAGATCAGCCACGCGATGGGCGAAGCCGGAGTGGCCGCAACGACCATCCGCAACATGCTGTCGGAGCAGCGCCCGATCCGGCGCTGACTTTGGATGCCTCACCGCGAAGGCGGGGCCCCCGCGTTCGTGAAAGAGCTAAGCTCGAAGGAACTATTCGGTAGCGAAAGACGCCTCGACTACGAGTCGTTCCGCATCCCACTCTGGAACCGCCTCAACGCGCATCGGCACCATGAACCGCTTTGCAGTCGGCCGTTCGATCTCGATCACGTCGCCCGCACCGAAATTATCGATTGCGACAACGCGTCCGATCGCCTCACCATCGGTAGAGACGACGGGGAGCCCGATCAGGTCGGTGTGGTAATATTCGCCATCCTCGAGCGGTGGCAACGACGATCGCGGCACCGTCAATTCGGTCCCGCGCATCGCTTCGGCAGCGTTCCGATCGGCGACCTCGGCAAAGCGAGCGATCGTGCCGTTGTTGCCAGGGCGCGCCGACTTGAGCGTCAGCGTACCGTCGTTGAAACTCTTATAGCCCGACATGGTCTCGGCAAAGACCTTCAGCCGCACTTCGCCGCCGATACCGTGCGCGCCGATCACGACGGCGAGGGTGACGCTACCCTTGCGCGGAGCCGGTGTCGGGTCCGGGGCTATCGTCGGCGCCTTCTGCGGGGTCTTCGGCGGAGACGCCTTCATTGCTGGCATCTTCGATGTCCTCGGGTGCGGGGGCTGTTCTTGGATCTGGATCGGGGGTCATCATGCGCTCCTTGTGGGTGATGGACCGACAAAGAACGCATGAACCGCCATTCGGGTGCGGGCGTGGCCCACTCCAAACCGTCATCCTGCGCTAGACCCAGGATCCAGAGCCAAGGACGCTGCCGTCTCTGGCGCTGGATCCCAGCCTTCGCTGGGATGACGTGGAAGACGATCTTACGAAGCGGCTTCTTCGGTCTCGGCAGGAGCATCCGCGTCGGCAGCAGGTGCCGCCTTTGCAGCCGCTTCGGCCTCGGCAGCTTCGGCCGCCTTGGTCGCACGCTCTTCAGCGCGCTCGGTGGCCTTCTCGCCGGGCTTGCCCTTGTTCGGGTTGTTGCGGGCCGAACGCTCAAGAACGCCTGCTGCGTCAAGGAAGCGGGCGACGCGGTCGGTCGGCTGTGCGCCGACGCTCAGCCAATGCTTTGCGCGATCGGCGTCGAGCTGCACGCGCTGCTCGTTGTCCTTGGCGAGGAGCGGGTTGTAGTTGCCGATCTTCTCGATGAAGCGGCCATCACGCGGGCTGCGCGCATCGGCAACGACGATCTTGTAATAAGGACGCTTCTTGGAGCCGCCACGTGCGAGACGAATGTTAATTGCCATGATATTTTCCTTCGTTTTCTAATATTTCGCCCGGCAAACGCCGGGGTAATGGGTTGAGTAAGAGGTTATTTCTTCTTCAGAAAATCGTCGAAGCCCGCAGGCAGCTGTGGCATCTTCCCGCCCAGACCCGGCAGGCCACCCCCGGAATTGCCCCCAGGGAGCCCACCTGCGCCGGCCTTGTTGAGCATGTCGCCCATCTGCGGCCCGCCGATCGCGTTACCGATGCCGCCAAGACCGCCACCCATGCCGCCCTTGCCGAGCATCGCCATCATGCCCTTCATGCCGCCCATCTTCTTGATCTTCTTCATGGCGGTCGACATTTCGAGGTGCATCTTGAGCAGCTTGTTGACCTCCTGCACCGTGGTGCCGGAGCCCTTGGCGATGCGGATCTTGCGCTTGGCGTTGATCAGCTCGGGCTTGGCGCGCTCCTTGATGGTCATCGATCCGATCATCGCATCCATGTGGACGAGAACTTTCTCGCCGCCGACCGAAGCGACCGCGCCCTGCGCCTTCTTCATGCCGGGGATCATCCCCGCCAACGCGCCGAGCCCGCCCATCCGCTGCATCTGCGCCAGCTGAGCCCGCAGGTCGTTCATGTCGAACTGACCCTTGGCCATCTTGGCCGCCATCCGCTCGGCGTCTTCGGCCTGGATCGACTCCGCGGCGCGCTCGACGAGGCTGACGACGTCGCCCATGCCGAGGATCCGCCCGGCGACCCGCTCGGGATGGAACGCCTCGAGCGCATCGAGCTTCTCGCCGGTACCCGCAAACTTGATCGGCTTGCCGGTAACCGCACGCATCGACAGCGCCGCACCGCCGCGCGCATCGCCGTCCATCCGGGTCAGCACGATCCCCGTCAGCGGCACCTGATCGGAGAAGTTCTGCGCGACGTTGACCGCATCCTGACCCGTCAGCGAATCGACGACGAGAAGGATCTCGGCCGGGTTCGCGACGTCGGCGACCGCCTTCATCTCGTCCATCAGCGCCTGATCGACATGGAGGCGACCCGCGGTATCGAGCATCAGGACGTCGAAGCCCTGCAGCTTGGCCGCCTGCATCGCGCGCCGTGCGATATCGACCGGCTGCTGGCCGGTGACGATCGGCAAGGTCGCGACCGAAATCTGCGTGCCGAGCGTCGCGAGCTGTTCCTGCGCGTTCGGGCGATTGACGTCGAGCGACGCCATCAGCACCTTCTTGCGATCGCGCCCACCCGGCCCTGCCGACAGCCGCTTGGCAATCTTGGCGGTGGTGGTCGTCTTGCCCGAGCCCTGAAGCCCGACCATCATGATGATCGCGGGCGGCGTGACGCCCAGATCGAGCTCGGACGCATCCGCGCCCAGCATCTCGACCAGCGCATCGCTGACGATCTTGACGACCTGCTGCCCCGGCGTGACCGAGCGCAGGACGTTCTGGCCGATCGCCTTCTCGGTCGCCTTATCGACAAAGTCGCGCGCAACGGGCAGCGCGACGTCGGCTTCGAGCAGCGCTACACGAACCTCGCGCATCGCCGCGCGCACGTCCGCTTCGGTCAGCGCACCCCGGCCGCGAAGGCGGTCGAAGACGCCGCCAAGACGATCGCTCAGGCTTTCGAACATCGAGACACTCCCAATCACCATTACCGGACACATGACGACGCCCAACGCAAAAGCGCCGGCGGGCGAAACCTCGCCGGCCAGCGTGCATCCTTGGATGCTCGTCACATGTGCCCCGTAACGGAACGTGGCGTGCTGCTTACGCGACCCGGGCCGCCGACGCAAGCGACCCGTCCGTCGATGCGCTGCGACGGCGTCCAGCGTCAAAGTCCCTCCCCGGCATATTGGACGGATCGACGCTCTTAACCGGTCCTACACTTATGCTATGTCATATGTGTGTCCGCCCCGACCTCACAGGCGATCCAGCCCATGACCGCACCGCCGGCGGCGACCCGTTCGCCCCGCACCATCAACCGGGAATTCGTCACCGGCGCCGTGACCGGGGCTGCAGCGTTGATGCTCGTCGGTACGGGCGGCGCCGTTCTGGTCGGCATCTTTGCCCGTCTGACGGGACGCAGTTCCGGTATCGACCAAGGTCTGGTTGTCGCCGTGCTGCTCAACGTCGCGCTGTTGCTCTTTGGCTGCCTGCGCTATCGCACGCTCACTGCCGAGCTCAACGAGGCGACCGATGCGGGTCATCGCGCCCGCGTTCTGGCACAGCGGGATTCGCTGACCGGATTCCTCAATCGCCGCAGTCTGTCCGAAGATGGCGCGACCCTGTTCGGCAGCGCGAGACGCCGGGGCAAGGTGGTGGCGATGCTCACGATCGACGTCGACTTCTTCAAGAGCGTCAACGACATGCACGGCTATGCCGTCGGCGACCAGGTGCTCGTCCATGTCGCGGAAACGATCGCGGCCATCGCCCCCACATCAAGCCTTCTGGCACGCTTGGGTGCGGACGAGTTCGCCTGCGCCTTCGTCTTCGATCCGGCGCATCAAGGGGTAGCCGATCGGATCGCGGAGCGTCTCGTCACCGGCTTCGCGCGGCCCTTCCGTGCGAACGGCGTCGACATTCACGCCACCGTGTCGATCGGTGTCGCGCGTTCTGACGCGGACTGTGCCTCGATCGACGCGCTGTTGCGCAACGCGGACATCGCCCTCCACGCGGCCAAGACGGCGGGCCGCAATCGCCACGTCTGGTTCAACACCGCGATGGAGCAGTCGCTGCAGGTGCGTGGCGAGCTCGAGTCCGGACTTCGCCTCGCGGTCGCCGCGCAGGACATCATTCCTTATTTCGAACAGCAGGTGGATCTCGCCACGGGGCTTACCACCGGGTTCGAGGTTCTGGCGCGCTGGGACCATCCAACACGCGGGATGATCCCCCCGGACGTCTTCATCCCGATCGCCGAGGAGATCGGCGTCATTGGCGACCTGTCACTGTCGCTCATGCGCCAAGCCTGTACTGCGGCACGCGACTGGGATTCGGCGCTGACGCTGTCGATCAACATTTCCCCGGTACAGCTGCGCGACGCATGGCTGGCGCAAAAGATCATCAAAACGCTGGTCGAGACGGGCTTTCCCGCCAGCCGGCTCGAGATCGAGGTCACCGAAAGCGCGCTGTTCGACAATCTGGCGCTTGCCCAGTCGATCGTCGGCAGCCTGAAGAATCAGGGCATCCGGCTGGCGCTCGACGATTTCGGCACCGGCTTTTCGAGCCTTGCGCATCTGCGCGCGCTCCCGTTCGATCGCATCAAGATCGACCACAGCTTCGTCGCGTCGATCCTCGACAATGCGGAGAGCATGGCGATCGTCAACACGATCGTCCGGCTTGGCGACAGCCTGAACCTGCCGGTCACCGCCGAGGGCATCGAGGATGCCGCGGTCGAGGAGCGGCTGCGCGCGCTCGGCTGTGCCAAGGGACAGGGCTATCTCTACGGTCGCCCCATGAACGCCGCGCAACTGCGTCGACTGCTCGCCGAACAGCGCCTGCTCGCACACCAGCCCGATGGCGACTTCCCGCCGGTCCGCGGCATTGCGCCACGACTCGCGGGCTGATCGCGGACCCGCTCCGGCCTGACCACGGACGTCCCGACTGCCCAGCGGCCATCCTTACTCCAGCCCGGCGCTGCAAGCCGTGGACTTTGCCCCCCGCCCCTCCTAGATCGCGCATCATGCCGTCTGCCCCGCTGCCAGAGGTCGTCAGCCTCGGCTGCCGTCTCAACATCGCCGAAAGCGAGACCATCCGCGCGCTCGTCGCCGGGCGGGACGTGGTGGTGGTCAACAGCTGTGCCGTCACCAACGCGGCAGTAAAGGCGACGCGGGTTGCGATCCGCCGGGCCCGGCGCGATCGCCCGGATGCGCAGATTGTCGTCACCGGATGCGCAGCGCAGATCGACCCGGGTGCCTTCGCGGCGATGCCCGAGGTCGATCGCGTGATCGGCAATGCCGACAAGCTCTCCCCAGCCGCATGGGCCACGCTCGCACCGGTGGTCGTCAGCGACATCATGCAGGTTCGCGAAACCGCGCCGCATCTGGTTGCTAGCTTTTCGTCGCATGCCCGCGCCTTTGTGGAAGTCCAGAACGGCTGCGATCATCGCTGCACCTTCTGCGCGATTCCCTTCGGACGCGGACCAAGCCGCTCCGTCCCCGCGGGCGCGGTCGTCGACCGGGTCGCCGGGCTGGTCGATGCGGGACACCGCGAGATCGTGCTGACGGGCGTCGACCTGACCAGCTATGGCCCCGACCTTCCCGGCGCCCCCACGCTCGGCCAGCTTGTCGAGCGCATTCTGCACGCGGTGCCGCGGCTCGAGCGGCTCCGTCTGTCGTCGCTCGACGGCATCGAGATCGACGACCGGCTCTTCGCGCTTCTGACGACCGAGCCCCGGATCATGCCGCACGTCCACCTCTCGCTCCAGGCGGGCGACGACATGGTGTTGAAGCGGATGAAACGACGTCATTCGCGCGCCGAGAGCGTGGCGCTCGTCCAGCGGCTCAAGACCGCCCGTCCCGACATCGCGATCGGCGCGGACCTGATCGCCGGGTTTCCGACCGAGGACGAGGCGATGTTCCAGAACACGCATGCGCTGATCGCTGACTGCGACATCGTCCATTCGCACATCTTCCCCTATTCACCGCGGGCCGGCACACCCGCCGCCCGGATGCCGCAGGTCGAGCCCGAGATCCGCCGCCGACGCGCCGCGATCCTCCGCGAGACGGGCCAGGCTGTTCGCGCGGCATGGTTGCAGAAGCTGGTTGGGACGACGCAGCACCTGCTGGTCGAACGTCCGGGCGACCGCGGCCATGTCGGAAATTTCGCGGAAGTCCTGCTGGACGCGCCTGCGGCACCCGGCGACATCCTTCGAATCACGATCACCGGCGTTCTGGGCGAGCGCCTGAGCGCAACACGGGAATCCCTATGAGCACCACCCCAAGCTGGCACGACAAACTCATCGGCGGCTTCAAGCGTACCTCGGACCGGCTCGTCGGCAATCTCGCGGGCCTCAGCGGCGCGCGGCTCGACGATGCGACGCTCGATGAGATCGAGGAGGCGCTGATCGCATCGGACCTCGGTCCCGAAACCGCCGGCCGCATCCGCCATCGTCTTGCCGAGGGCAGTTTCGAGCGCAACATGGAAGAGCTCGGCATCCGCGTCATCGTCGCGGAAGAGGTCGAAAAGGTCCTCGCCAAGGTCGCCAAGCCGCTCGAGATCGACGCCTTCCCGCGCCCGCAGGTTATCCTGGTGATCGGCGTCAACGGGTCGGGCAAGACCACCACCATCGCCAAGCTCGCGCATCTCCTGATGGAACAGGATTACGGCGTCATGCTGGCGGCGGGCGACACGTTCCGCGCCGCTGCGATCGGCCAGTTGCGCACCTGGGCCGAGCGCGTCGGCGTGCCGATCGTCACCGGACCGGAAGGCGGCGACGCAGCGGGCGTCGTCTGGGATGCGGTAAAGAAGGCGACCGAGACGGGGATCGACGTGCTGATCGTCGACACCGCCGGCCGTCTGCAGAACAAGCGCGAACTGATGGACGAGCTCGCCAAAATCCGTCGCGTGCTCGGCCGTATCAATCCCGAGAGCCCGCACGACATCGTCCTCGTCCTCGATGCGACGACGGGGCAGAATGCGCTCCAGCAGATTGAAGTCTTCAAGGAGGTGGCGGGCGTGACCGGCGTCGTGATGACCAAGCTTGACGGCACCGCGCGCGGCGGCGTGCTGGTCGCAGCGGCGGAGAAATACGGCCTGCCGATCCACGCGATCGGTATCGGCGAAGGCATGACGGACCTGCGCCCGTTCGACGCAAACGAGGTCAGCCGGATCATCGCGGGCGTCGAAAGCGTCCGAAAATAACACGCCGCCCCGCTCTCCGGTCTTACCGCAATTCCTGGATACAATAGTGACCAAGCCCCCCCTGTCTCCCGGCCTGCGCATGGCGATCGATTATGGTCCGCTGGCGATCTTCTTCGCGGTGAACTTCCTCACCCCCGGCGCACCGATCGCGCGCGTGGTCACCGCGACGACCGCGTTCATCGTCGCGACGATCGTCGCGATGATCGTCTCGAAGGTAAAGGCGGGCCATATCTCGCCGATGCTGTGGATGTCGGGTGCCCTGATCGTCGTGTTCGGCGGCCTGACGATCTATTTCCATGACCAGCGCTTTATCCAGATGAAGCCCACGATCATCTACGCGATGTTCGCCGCCATCCTGACCTTCGGGCTGGTGACCGGGCGCCCGCTGCTTCAGTCGCTGCTCGGCACCGCCTATCCAGGACTGACCGCCGAGGGCTGGCGCAAGCTCACGCGCAACTGGACCGTGTTCTTCGTGTTCATGGCAGTGTTGAACGAAGTCGTCTGGCGGAACACCACGTGGGATTTCTGGGTCGGCTTCAAGCTCTGGGGCGCGATCCCGATGACGTTGATCTTCGCCTTTGCCAACATCCCGATGCTGCTCAAGCATGGATTGCAAACGGGCGACAAGGCCGTCACCGACCTGCCGCCCGAAGGGTAATCCTTTTCCGTCATCCCGGCCAACCCGGGATGACGGTAACGGGATCGGCTCAGCCAGCGACCTTCGCGTAACGCTCGCCGACGACGTCCCAGTTCACGATATCCCACCACGCCTTCAGATAGCCCGGACGATCATTCTTGTACGTCAGGTAATAGGCGTGCTCCCAGACGTCGTTGCCGAGCAGCGGCGTACCGGGCTCCTTGGCATCGTCCATCAGCGGGTTGTCCTGGTTCGGCGTGCTCGTCACCTTCAGCTTGCCGCTGTCATCGGCGATCAGCCATGCCCAGCCCGATCCGAACTGCCCTGCACCCTTGGTGTTGAACTCGTCCTTGAGCTTGTCGAGGCTACCGAAGTCGCGATCGATCGCTTCGGCGAGCCTGCCCGACGGCGCCTGCCCCGTCTTGGCTGCCATCGTCTTCCAGAAAAAGTCGTGGTTCCAGAAACCGCCGCCATTGTTGCGCACGAGCGGTGGCTGCGACGAGATCATGCCGAGGATATCCTCGATCGACTTGCCCGCGAGCGCGGAGTCCTTCTCGACGCCCTCGTTCAGCTTGGCCGTGTATGCCGCATGATGCTTGTCGTGATGAAACTTCATCGTTTCCTGATCGATCACGGGCTCGAGCGCGTCATAGGCGTAAGGCAGCGGGGGAAGTTCGAAAGCCATCAGGAGTCTCCTCAAAGACAATGGGTGAATGGGGTCGGACGTCAAACGCCCGCGGCCCCCAAATGGTCCCCGGACGGTCGTTACACAAGCGGACCGGACGTCGATCAGCCGCTGGCGTGCAACAGCTCGTGCCGCTTGAGGGCATGTCGCAACTGATCATAGCTGAGCCCGAGCGCCTCGGCGGTAGCGCGCTGGTTGAAGCGATGCTCGGCCAGCGCGCGCGACAGCAGGTCACGCTCGAACCGGGACACGCGCGACTTGAAATCCGACGGCCCGTCCTCGCACGCGACGACCGGATCGTCGGCGTCATCCTCTGCCGCGTTACCAGTCCCGCCGGCAGACGGCGCCACCGCGGCCGGCGGCTGGATTGGCTTGCGATCCGCAGCGCCTGGCCTGTGCGGCGACTGGAACGGATCGATCTCGATCGCATCGATCGGCCCCTCATGCTCCCAGCGATAGACCGCGCGTTCGACGACGTTACGCAGCTCGCGGACATTGCCCGGCCAGTCATAGTCCGCGAGAGCAGTGCGTGCGGAGGGTCCGAACCCCTCCCACCGCTCGCGCCCGAGCTCGGACGCCATTCGTCGACCGAAATGGTCCGCCAGCACCATCACGTCACCCGCCCGCGCACGCAGCGGGGGCAGCGTGACGACCTCGAATGACAACCGATCGAGAAGGTCGGCGCGAAATTCATGCCGCATCACCTTGTCGGGCAGATGCTCGTTGGTCGCAGCCACGATCCGGACGTCGACGCGCAGCGGCCGCGACGAGCCGATCCGCGTGATCTCGCCATATTCGACGGCGCGCAGCAACCGGTCCTGCGCCGCCATCGACAGCGTGCCCAGCTCGTCGAGGAACAGGGTTCCACCATCTGCCTCCTCGAACCGCCCGACCCGTGCCTTGGTCGCACCGGTGAAGGCGCCGGCCTCATGTCCGAACAATTCTGCCTCGATCAGCGTCTCGGGCAGCGCGGCGCAGTTCATGATCACGAGCGGCTGGTCCCAACGCGGGCTCAGCCGGTGGAGTCGCTCGGCGACCAGTTCCTTGCCCGTGCCGCGTTCCCCGATCACGAGCACCGGTCGGTCGAGCGCCGCCGCGCGCGACGCACGTTCGAGCGCTCCCATGAACGCGCCGGACTGGCCGATGACCTGCGTTGTTCTCTCCATTGCCAAAGTGTGGCGGAAATTCCCAACGCATAGCAAGGAACAATCTGCGCGCTCGACGCTCAGCCGGCACAACCGCATGATTTCCGGGCTTTTCTAAAACTGGCACGACTGATGCAAAGCTTTGGACAACCCGCCCAAAGGCGGAACCAACCATCGCCTCAAAGGGGACTCATCATGATCAAGACCGACATCGTCCGCACCGTCGCAACGCTCGCCTGCACCTTCGTCGTCAGCGCCACCTTCATTCTCGCGGCGGTGGCGCCCGCGCATCAGGCGCCCGCTACGCGACACACCGCAATCGTGGCATAAGGTTCGTCCGCCGCACGAAGATCCCTGGAGTAGAATTTACATGGGCATTTTTTCCCGCACCCGCGACATCGTCGCCGCCAACTTCGCCGACCTCATCGAGAAGGCGGAAGATCCGGCCAAGATGATCCGGATGATCATCCTGGAGATGGAGGAAACGCTGGTCGAGGTCCGCGCCTCCGCCGCGCGCACCATCGCGGACCAGAAGGAGATGCGCCGCCATATCGCCAAGCTGGAACAGCTCCAGGAAAACTGGACCGAGAAGGCCGAGCTCGCGCTGAGCAAGGACCGCGAGGATCTTGCCAAGGCTGCGCTGGTCGAACGCCAGAAGGCGTCCGACATGGCCGAGCAGCTCAAGGCGGAAGTCGGCGTCCTCGAGGACGCGCTTAGTGCCTCCGAGGCGGACATCGCCAAGCTGCAGACCAAGCTGCGCGAGGCGCGGACCAAGCAGAACGCAGTTCAGACGCGGCTGGAAAGCGCGAACAACCGCACCCGGCTTCGCGAGATGTACAACGGCCCGAAGACGCACGAGGCGTTCAGCCGCTTCGACATTCTCGACCGACGTGTCGACGAGGCCGAGGGTCGCGCCGACGCGATGGGGCTCGGTGTCGTCAAGACGCTTGAGGAAGAGATTGCCGAGCTGCGCAGCAACGACAAGGTCGATGCCCAGCTCGCCGCGCTCAAGGCCCGCCTGAAGAAGGACGACTGAAATGGATTTCGAAGGACTCGTCGCCATTCTCGGCGCGCTCGTCGGGCTGCCCTGGCTGATCCTGCATTATGTCACCAAGTGGAAGACCGCACCCAAGATCACCGATGAGGACGAACGACTGCTCGACGAGATGCAGCTCCTCGCCCGCCGGCTCGAGGACCGGGTGCTGACGGTCGAGCGGATCATCGCCGCCGACAATCCCGACTGGAAGCCTGGGCTCGGCACCAGCCAGTCGTCCTATCTGTCCGATCGCCAGGCTGACCGCCCGATCGACACCCGCTTTGAACGCAACATGGATCGGAGGAACTGAAATGTCCGCCAGCCGCACCCAATTCTACCTCGACAAGCAGAACGCCAAATGGAAGGGCGTCTGCGCGGGGATCGCCGACTATACCGGGATCGATGTACTCATCGTCCGCGTCTCGGTCGTCCTGCTGACGCTGGCCGGGGGCTTTCCCTGGACACTGATCGCCTATTGGCTGGTCGCGTGGATGGGACAGCCAAAGCCGTTCGGTCTGTACGAAACACCCGACGACGCGAAGTTCTGGCAAGGCGTCCGCTCGAACCCGAAGCGCTCGACCGCAGAGGTCCGCAGCAAGTTCCGCGACATCGATCGTCGTCTCGCCGACATCGAGACGCACTATACCAGCCGCAGCAGCAGCAGCCTCGCGGCAGAGATCGACAGCCTGCGCTGAGACGCGGCGTAGACGGGGAGAATGACGATGAATTGGGGTGGACCGGGCTTCGTCGTCGCGATCATCGCGATCACGACGATGGGATGGGTGATCAACAACTGGATCCGCGCAAAGCACGGCTATGCGCTGGCGGATGAGTGGAGCGGAAAGACGCACCGGGTCGACCCGAACGACGCCCGCAAGCTGGAGCTACTGTCCGGTGAGAACGAGCGCCTGACCGGCCAGGTCTCCCGTCTCGAAGAGCGGATTGCCGTTCTTGAGCGCATCGCCACCGATCCCGCGGAGCGTACCGCCCGCGAGATCGAGGCTCTCCGCCTCCAGCCGCGATAGAGGACGCCGCCATGATCAGCCCCCTGCTCATCCCCATCCTCGGCATATCCTGCGGCCTGCTCGCGATCTTCGGCGGCGTCTTCGTGAAGCCCTGGTTCGCCTATCGGCAGCGCCGGATGGAAATCGATGCACAGCTCGTCGCTGAAAAGTCCGCACAATATGCGGCACAGAATGAACGTCTCGAACAGCGCGTGAGGGTGCTGGAACGGATCGTCACCGACCGCGGGATCGGCCTGGCGGACGAGATCGACCTGCTCCGCGACGAGCGCCCCCTAAACTAATCCGTATTCAGGAGCTGACCGATGAATCCCTTCACGATGGTCGTCTGTATCGTTTTGATCGTGGCGGTCTCCCGCGTGCTCCGGGCGCGGTACCAAGCCCAAGGATCGCTTTCCGCCCCGGCTGACACCGCCGACACGCTGCGTCTGCGCGACGAGGTGCGCCAAATGAAGGAGCGCATCCAGGTGCTCGAACGCGTCATCACCGACAACCACAAGAGCGTCGATCTCGACCGAGAGATCGAGCGGCTCCGCGACCGCTAGGAGGAGGCGGACATGACCGAACCGAACGTCTATATCACGCTCGCGCTGACCGGCCTGGTGGCGCTCGCGATGATCGTCACCGCGGGACTCGCCGGCTGGCGCGGCTGGCTGTCGATCAGGCGCCTGGAGATCGACCAAGCGCACGACACCGGCCTGCCCGTGGCGGTGTCGACTGGCGCGCGCATCGAGATCGCAGACCTGAAGGAACGCATCAAGAAGCTGGAGGCGATCGCCGCCGGGGTCGACCTGTAGCGCGGCAATCGTGTCCTGCCGCACGCGCAGCGGTTGCGGGCGAGATGACGCGGGAGTACCGCGACGCCATGCCCAAGCTAGCCGATATCCATGAGGAATATGACTTCCTCGAACCCGACGACCGCTACCGCCTTCTGATCGACCTCGGACGCGATCTCGAACCAATGCCCGATGCGCTGAAGACCGATGCGACGCTGGTTCGCGGCTGCTCGGCATCCGTGTGGGTCTATCCGATGAAGACCGACGACGGCCGGCTCCATTTCCTCGCGGACTCGAACGCCGCGATCACAAAGGGGATCATCGCGCTCGTCCTTCAAGCGGTGCAGGACCAACCGCCGGCGGCGATCGTCGCGACCGACATCGGTGCGGAACTGGCGCCGTTCGATCTCGGCAAGCAACTCAGTTCGAACCGGACGCAGGGAATTCCGAACATGATCGCGTTGATCCGCGAGACCGCCGAACGCTACGCCAGCTAGGCGGCTTTGAGGCCGTCTTCCACCCGGGAAGGGGACGGCGGAGCGGCATCACCCCCGCGCAGCGTCGTTACGATCTCGCCAACGTCGGCGCCGGCGGGGACCAGCATCCACAGATCCGGCTTGGCCGCATCGATCATCACGACCGCATTCTTGGGGCATACCCCAAGACATTTGACTTCGACCACGCCGCGGTCGGCCTTGCGGCCCTTCTTCAGCCCGAGGGCAGCGCGCAACAGCTTGGCAAGCGATGTACGGCGCTTGTCGCCGAACCCGCCTTCGAGCTTCTTCGAACATTTGCCGCAGACCAGCACGCTGCCCTGCCAGCGGCTTGCCAGCACGCGGATCACGCCGGCTTCCACGTCCGTGCATCCTCCGCGGCGCGAAGAACCTCATAGGCGGCCTGCACGCCTTGGAACCGCGTCGCGGCATCCTTGTCGCCCGGACGCACATCAGGATGATTGGCCTTGGCCATCCGCCGCCACGCGGCACGGACATCCTCGAACGTCGCATCGGGTTCGAGCTGCAGCACTTCAAGCGCGCGCATCTCGTCGCGCGACCGGCTGCCGTCGCCCGACCCCGCCCAGGCATAATGCTTCGGATCCGCATAGCCGTCCGCGGTACGCGTCTCCGCCGCCTCGCGCTCGGCGGCTTCCTCGGCGCTCAGACCTTCGAAATAATTCCAGCCGCGATTATACTCGCCCGCATGCGTCATGCAGAAATACCAGCGGTCCGGGCTGTTGGGCGATTTCGGCGCCGGGCAATTGCCGGGTTCGTTGCAGCCGTGCCGGTCGCACAATCGAACCGTCACCGCCTCGCTGCTCGAGCCATAGCCGCGCCACCGCGGAAATCCCCAATCGGGTGTTCGTGTCGTGCTTCGCGCCATAGCCGTCCGAGATAGGCGTCCCCACCGACAACGCAACCGCGTACCGCACCGCCAAACGAGGAAGCCACGCGCCCGCACCTGCGGCCGGAACCGACATTGCGCCTTGAGTCAGGAGGCGTTCATCGCCTAATGAACATGAATAAATTGTCATCTGGCATAGGGTAAAGCGTCTGCTCCGGGCGCATCCCGGCCGACGTCGCGGCGACAGGAGCCCTGGTGCAAACTCTCATTCCGAAGCTAAGCACGTGGCGGGCCGATCTTCCCGCGTCGATCGTGGTTGCCCTTGTCGCCCTGCCCCTGTGTCTGGGCGTTGCGCTAGCGTCAGGTGCGCCACTGTTCGCGGGTGTCATCGCCGGGATCGTCGGCGGCATCGCCGTCGGGCTCTTCTCAAAATCTCCCTTGTCGGTCAGCGGACCGGCTGCAGGCTTGACCGTGATCGTCCTCGCGGCGATCGAAAGCATGCCGAGCTACCAGATGTTCCTGATGGCCGTCGTGCTGGCGGGCGTGCTTCAGATCGGCTTTTCGCTAACGCGCGCGGGTATCCTCAGCGAATTCGTGCCCTCCTCGGTGATCACCGGGATGCTGGCCGCGATCGGCCTGATCCTTATCCTCAAGCAGATTCCGCACGCGGTCGGCTTCGACCGCGAGGCCGAGGGGATCTTCGAATTCTCCACCGCCAACGGCGTCAACACCTTCTCGCGAATCATCGACAGCCTGAGCGCGAGCGTGACCCCCGGTGCGATCCTGATTGCCGGGATCAGCCTGGCATTCCTGTTCTGGTGGGACGGCGCGAAACCGAAGAATGGCCCGCTCCGGTTTGTCCCCGGCCCGCTCGTCGTCGTCCTGATCGGCGTGCTCGGCAACGCGCTGCTGGGCGCGGTCAAGCCTGATTGGCAGCTCCAGGCGACACATCTCGTCCAGGTACCCGTCACGCAGAAGCTTTCCGAATTTCCCACGCTGTTCACGCTCCCGGACTTTTCCGGTATCAGCATGGGCATCGTCTGGACGACTGCGGTCACGCTCGCAATCGTCGCGAGCTTGGAGTCGCTGCTCAGCGTGAAAGCGGTCGACGAGATCGATCCGCGCCGTCGCTCCACCGACAAGAACTGGGAGTTGCTCGCGCAGGGCGGGGGTAACATCCTGTCGGGAATGATCGGCGGGCTTCCCGTCACGTCGGTGATCGTCCGATCGTCGGCCAATGTCGACGCCAAGGCGGAGAGCAAGCTTTCGACCATGCTCCACGGTTTCTGGCTGCTGATAAGCGTTGCACTGATCCCGTCGCTGCTTAACCTGATCCCGCTCTCCGCGCTTGCCGCGGTGCTGATCGCGACCGGTTACAAGCTGACCAAGCCGAAGCTGTTTCTGGAACGCTACAAGCAGGGCTGGACGCAGTTCATCCCCTTCGTCGTCACAGTCGGCGCGATCCTGTTCACCGATTTGCTCGAGGGCATCGTGATTGGCATCGTTGTCGGCTTCGTATTCGTCATTGCACGCAACTTCCGTACCGCGATCACCTTTGCCTGCGATGGCGACGACTGCCTCGTCCGTGCGCGCCGCAACCTGTATTTCATCCACAAATATGAATTGCAGAAGTCGCTGAACCGCGTGCCCGATAATACGCAGGTGCTGATCGACCTGTCGTCGACCAGTTATGTCGACCTCGACAATATCGACATCATCAACGCGTTCATCAAAGGCGCGGAATATCGCGGCATCACCGTCAGCCTGCGCGGCGATATCGCCGGCAAGCGTGCCGCGTTGATCAACGCGCCATCGAGCGAGGTTCTGTACACATGAGACGCTACAAACAATTGCTGCTCGCCAACAAGGCCTGGGTTGCAGAGCATACCGACGAAAATCCCGACTTCTTCAGCCGTCAGACGGTCGGCCAGAAGCCGGAATTCCTTTGGATCGGCTGCTCGGACAGCCGCGTCAGCCCCGAACAGATGACGATGACTCAGCCGGGCGGGATGTTCATCCACCGCAACATCGCCAACCTCGTCAACGATCACGACCTGAACCTGATGTCGGTGCTGCAATATGCGGTCGACGTGCTGAAGGTGAAGCATGTCATCGTATGCGGCCATCACGGTTGCGGCGGCATCATGGGTACGCTGCAAGGCGGGCTGGACGGCCCCGTGGACGAGTGGCTCGACACAGCGCGCGAAGTACTGCGCGATCACCGCGACGAGATCGATGCGCAGCCGACCCAGGAAGCGAAGGTCAACCGGTTCGTCGAGGTCAACGTCCGCGACCAGCTCGTTCGCCTCGCGCGTACCAAGACGGTGCAGGATGCATTCGCCAAGGGCCAAGAACTGGCGCTCCACGGCTGGGTGTACGACATGCGCGACGGCCACATCAAACCGCTGATGGAGATCGCCGCCGATACGGTTCTCGACGAGATCGGCCGGCCGGAGAAGGTGCTGGTGTGACGTCAGTCCCTCCCCCTACGGGGAGGGCAGAATCATCCCGGCATCTTGAACCGGACATTCTGGGAAAGCCCGCCGCAGCCGACACCGCCATCGGGGCGAAACGTCTTCGTATATCGGGCGCCCGCGACGGTCTGTGTGCCGGCCTTGGTGAAAACGAACGGCGGATAGCTGAGCACGGCGCGCTCGTTCAGCACCTTGCCGTCCGGCCCCACATCGAACTGTGTCCGGGTCCAGCCTTCAAATCCCCAGATGCGGGCCTCATCCGGGAACGTGCCGCCGGCCGAAAGGAATCGGGGCGGGGCATCGAGGATCGCGCACTGGCTGGCCGCCAGCCCCGACCGGTCGAACGTGGCACGTGCCGCCACCGGATCCCCCGCCTGCTGCTGTAGCGACGCCAGCCGGATCAGCGCACCGACACGCATCGGGTCGTTCGCTGCCAAACCCTTGTCGTCCGCGACCGCCTGTAACGGCGCCACACGCCGGCTTCGGCTTCTGGTCGAGTCCGCTATGAGCAGTTGCAGCGCCGATCGCGCTTGCGGATCCTGCGCATAACCGGGCTTCGACAGCAGCGGCGTGATAGCGCGGGCATAGGCACCCTGCTTCCAGCTATCGGCACTTTCGGTCTCACGCACACGGATGTCGAGCGGGAGCAGCGCGATCGGCGGGGCGCCGTTTGCCTGAGCAATAGCGAACGCCCGCTGCGCCAGCTCATGCGCCTCCTCACGACCCACGACCGCATTGCCGACGAGCTGGTACAAGGGTGGCAGCGTGGCGAGCGATGTCGGCCCCGACTTGCCCTCCGCCGCCGCGAGTGCGGCACGTTGCCCGACGATGGCGGCGGCATCCGCGCCACGTTCGCGTACCGGTATCGAAAACCCCTTGGACTCGAGCCAGGCCGCCATGTCCGCGTCGAGAAACTTGGTGATCGACGGCCGCTCGAACGCGGTCGAGCAGCGCATCTCGACGCGGATATTATAGCGGAAGAACGCGGGAAAGGACTTGGTCTGCTCGGGCGTCCATGACCAGTCGCGGACGGCACGCGCAAATTCGAGCGCCACCGCGCCACCGCCTGCGGCATAGATGGGCGAGACGCCGCGTACCACGCCGTCATTGTCGATCGTGAATTCGACGACCGCCATGTCCGCAGGCCTCAGATCGGCCTCGCCACCGCAGGCGGGTACCTCCATCTGTACCGCCGGATCAAACTCCCCCTTGCTCAACCGGCCCGCGCCGGTCATCGCCATGTACCGGCGGGCCTCTTCGCTCTTACCCGCCAACAGTGACGCGATCGCCGCATCTGACCGCGCGGAAACGTCGCGCGAATCTGTCTGCGACGTCATCCCGCCATAAAATTTGACCGCCTCAACCGCTTGCGTCCGCGCCTGTTCATACTGCCCCCGGTTCAGCGCCAGGATCGCGCGCCGCCGCGCGATCAGAGCCTTTACATCCGCATCGGCAGGCGCCGTCCGGACGAGCGCATCGACCTTCGCAAGGGCTGCATCCGCGGCGGCGGGATCGGTGAACGTCGTCGTGTCAGCTAGGGACAACAGCGCCGCGACCTTCAGCGACGCTCCGTCCGCCGCAGCGGCGGCGCTCGCAAACGAAACGCTCGCCCCCGCATAATCGAGCGCATTCTGCGCAATGAGGCCCAGATCAAAATAGGCCCGCCACCGATCCTCGGCGAGCGTCGGGTCCTTCGCAGGCAACAGCGCGAGGCCGTCGCGTGCCGCGGTCACCGCATCGTCTGCGCGATCGAGCTTGAACAGTGCCGCACTCTTGCGGATCAGCGCAATGCCCCGGCTCCGCGATCCCGGCTTGGTTCGTGCTTCAAGCGTCGTCCAGGCCGCAAGCGCAGCGGTACTGTCGCCCTTCGCATCCAGCGCCGCGGCCGCTTCGAAATCCTGCTGCACCGTGGTTGCGGGCCCCTGTGCCGCGACCTGCGCAGCGATCGCCGCCATCACGATGCCTGCACCCATCAGTCCTGCCCGGTCGATACGCATCACATCCCCCACGTCTTTCGGGCAGTCTGCATGCGATCGGGCGAGGATGCCAGAGGGTCTGTAAGCCGGGTTCTGTCCATTTCCGACCCTTCGGTCGAAAGTTGGGCGACCATTCCTCTAGGACGACGGTTGCCCGCCGCCTCAAGCAATCAACCCGGGTGACGAGCCGGAACGAAGCCCATGTGCCACCCCTATTCGATCTTGCTCCCGGTGGGGTTTGCCGTGCCGCCCCTGTTACCAGGCGCGCGGTGCGCTCTTACCGCACCCTTTCACTCTGACCGCCCCGACTTGCGCCGAGGGTTGGCCGTCTGCTCTCTGTGGCACTGTCCCTGGGGTCACCCCCGCCGGGCGTTACCCGGCACCGTCGTTCCGCGGAGCCCGGACTTTCCTCGCGGATGCCATTACAACATCCCCGCGGTCGCCCGACCCTCTGGCGCGCCGATCCCTAGTCGTCGCCCATCGGTTTGGGAAGCAGCAAAGCGAGCAGGATGCACCGGCATTCCGCATCGATCTCGCCGTCTACAAGCTCGGGGCGAAACCGGCGCTGGAACGCCATGATCGCCGCCATCCGGTTCTCCACGTCATAGCCGAACCGTTCGAGCGCGAGGCAGAAGCCGCCCTCCGTCCAGCCGGGATCCATCAGATTCTTGGTCGGCCGCGGCAGCGCAAGCCGGCGTCGCGCCAGTTCGTGCCACGGGAACAACTCGCCGGGATCGCGCTTGCGCGTCGGCGCGATGTCGGAATGACCGACGATGTTACCCCGCGTGATCTCGTGGCGGTCCTTGATCTGCGCCACCAACGGCAGCAGCGCGGCGATCTGTTCCGGCGGGAACGGGCGATAGCCGAACTCATGCCCAGGATTGACGATCTCGATGCCGATGCTCGCCGAATTGACGTCCTCGATCCCGCGCCAGTGCGATCGTCCCGCGTGCCAGGCGCGCTTGTCCTCGGCGACCATCCGCAGGACGGTACCGTCCTCCTCGATCAAATAATGCGCCGACACCTTCGCGTCCGGATCGCGCAGGCGGGCAATCGCGGACGGGCCGTCCTGCATGCCGGTATAGTGCAATACGATCATGCTGACAGGCAGCGTTCGGTCGTCGAAATTCGGTGACGGCGTCTCGATGATCGTCAAGCCAGCTTCCCCTCCAGCCGGTCCGCGCGTGCGGTCCGGATCGTGACGATCGCGACGCCGAGCATCGCAACGCCTCCGCCTGCAAGCATCAATAGCGTCAACGGGTTGCCGAAGTAATAGGCCGCGGCGAACACAGAGATAATTGGTGCGGCGAGCGTCATCGGCGTGACAACGCTAACCGAATGACGCTGCAACAGCCACGACATCGAGCCCTGGCCGATCACCGTCGATCCGATCGCGGAAAACGCCACCCAGCCGACCGTGCGGAGCGGCAGGTCAGGGATCGCGCGCATCGCTACGGGCTCGGTGATCATCGCCACGACCGCCATTACCAGGCTCCCCATCAGCCCGACCCAGGCATAGATCGTCAGGACCGGCACGCCGACGAGCCGCCGCTGGATCAGCGAGGTGATCGCCCAGATCAGGCTTGCCAGCGCGGTCAGCGCAAGACCGGCGCCCTCGCGCGCTGCCGACGGATCGAAGACCAGCAGCACCACTCCCAGGATCGACAGGCCTATCCCCAGCATCCGGGGCCAGTGGATCCGTTCGCGAAAAACGACGATCGCGAGCAGCAGCGCGAACGGGACGCCAAGCTGGCCGGCGATCGCCAAGGCGCCGATATTCGTCGCGACCGACAGCGACAGATTGATCACCAGATAGAAGATGCCGCCCGACAACAGTCCGAGCAGTGCCAGCGTCGCGGTCCGTCCCGGCACCAGCCGGAACCAGCTCGCGCAGACTGCGAACACGATGACCTGACGCAGGAACCCGGCCGTCATCGGCGCGATCTCCGTCACCGCCATCTTCACGGCGATGATGTTGAGCCCCCACAGCACGTTCATCACGACGACGATCGCAAAGTCGCGCAGGCCGAACCGATGCGTCGCTGGAGGTGCGGCCTGGATCGTCATCCCCCAACGCTTGCCGGGATCGGGCCGCGATGTAAACCGCAGCGGCACTCTATCTCGGGATCACGGCGCGGACGAGCGAAGCCGCAGATCGCCAGTGGTTGACGACGGCGTTTCGTAGAAGCCGCGATAGCGCTGGCTGGGTTCGAACAACGGGGTCTGCCCGCTCACCGTCTCCCCCGCGCCCATGACGAACAGGCCGCCGGGCCGCAACGCCCGTGCGATCGTCGAGAACACCCGCAATTTCGTCTCCGCCGTCAGGTACAACAGGACATTGCGGCACAGGACCAGGTCGAAACGTCCTGCGGGCGCCGCATCGGACACGAGATTCACGCGCCGGAACGTGACAAGCTTTACCAGCTCTGGCTTGGCGACCCAGTCCGCGCCGACACCGTCGAACCACCGCATCATCCGACGGATCGGCAACCCACGCTGAATTTCGAACTGCGTGAAACGCCCCGACCGTGCGCGGGCGATTGCGGCGCCCGACACGTCGGTCGCGATGATGTCCGGAACCGGCGCACCGGTCGTCTCGTGCCGCTCGGCGAACAACATCGCCAGTGACAGCGGCTCCTGCCCGGTCGAACATCCCGCGCACCAGATCCGGATACGATGACCGGCTGCCTCGGCATCCGCGATCGCCGCAACGAGGTGCTCGAAGACCTGCGCGTCGCGGTAGAAGGACGTTTCCTGGTTTAGTAGCGCATCGACGATATGCTCGCCGATCTCCCGATCCTTTCCGGCCAGCAACTGCGCAACCAGCTCGTCAAGGCTGCCGAGCTGGCGTTCACGCAACAGCGGCTTGAGCGCTGTATCGAGGCGCCAGGAGCGATAGGCCGCGATCTGCTGCCCCGTCCGCGCTTCCAGCAGCGCGGTCAGCACGTCGATCGTCGCCTGGGAGGCCGCCGGGGCCGGTGAGGATGACGGGGCCGTGGTCGGCATGCTCCGCCCGCGCAACGCTGACGCGCCCATCATGGACGACGCTGCGACGCGATGAGCCGCCCGATCGCCTCGGGGGGCAGTATCGCCGCAGCAACACCCGACGACACGACTGCGCCCGGCATGCCCCAGACGACCGACGTCGTCTGATCCTGAGCCACCACGCTGCCGCCGGCGTCATGGACCTGTCGCGCCCCCTCCGCACCGTCGCGGCCCATGCCGCTCAGCATGATAGCCAGCGCGCGCGCGCCAAAGACTTGGGCGACCGATCCCAGCATCGGATCGACCGAGGGCAGGCAACCGCTGCTGACGACGCCCTGCCTGAGGCGGATCGCGGCACCGCCGTCGCTCAGCCGCACGCAGGTCATGTGGGCGTCGCCGGGGGCGATGAACAGGCGGCCGGGGCGGATCCGCAGGCGGTCGGTCGCGACGTCGCACGGCCGGCCGGACAGGACCGTGAGTTGTGCCGCGAAATACGGCATGAACGACGCGGGCAAATGTTGCGTGATCAGGATCGGCAGCTGGAACGTGGCGGGCAACTCACGCAGCAACTGGCTCAGCGCGTGGATCCCGCCGGTCGATGCACCGATCGCGACGATGTCATAGGCGTCGCCGGCCGCGACGGAACGGCCCTGATCCGCAGCACCCCGGCCGCACAGCGGCTCAACCGCGGCCGTGACGTTGCGCGCGCTTCTCAGTCCCGACGCGCGGGTAGGCACGATCGCGGCCGGGGCTTCGCACAGGCGTTCGAGCTTTTCGACCAGTGCGGTTGCAAAGCGGCCAGACATGCCGCTGGCGCCCGGCTTCACCAACGTTTCCGCCGCCCCGAGCGCGAGCGCCTGGACCGCGGCCGCACCGCCCTCATCGGCGGAGGAGGAGACGATCAGGATCTTGGCACCCTGTCCCGCGGCAATCAGGTCCGGCAGCGCGGTCAGCCCATCGACCCCCGGCATTTCGATATCGAGCAGGATGAAATCGACCTCGGCAGAGCGCAGGAACTTGAGTGCGGCTCCCGCATTGGCGACCGCACCGACGACGGTAAACTGCGCGCTCGCGTCGATCAGCCGTGCCATCACCGCGCGGGCGACGACCGAATCATCGACGATCAGGACGCGCGCGGCGGCGGACGAAGGCGACCGCGGCAGCGGTGGAAGGGGCAGCGAGGCGGCCACGGTGTCGTAAGACCCGCTCAGGCCATGCCGACGATTTGCAACTTCGATGCGAGGGTTTCGCGGTCGAACGGCTTCATGACATATTCGTCGGCGCCCGCCTCGATCGCGGCGCGGATATAGGCCATGCCGTTCTCGGTCGTGCAGAAGACGACCTTGGGACGCTGCGTGATATCGCTGTCGCGCAACGCCCGCAGGAAATCCATGCCGCTCATGACGGGCATGTTCCAGTCGAGGAGGATGACGTCCGGAACCGACTCCAGACAGCACTGGAGCGCCTCCTGGCCGTCACATGCCTCGCGAACGGTAAAATCAAGCGTTTCGAGGATGTGACGCGCGACCTTGCGGATCACCTTCGAATCATCAACGACAAGACAGGTCTTCATGGAAAGCCTTCCGGGGTGATCATGGCGCCCGCCTTAGCCGGCAAAGCGTAAGCACCGGGTTAAGCGCGCGCGAGTTGGCCGCCGTTCAGGCGACGAGCGCGGGCAAGGACGACGGCACCACCGCGGCCAAGTCGAGCACCAGCATCGGCTCGCCATCGCGATCGACCAGCCCCGACGCCGCCGCCGCCCAGCCGTGGTTGAGCGCGAGCCCCGACGACAGCGGCAGCCGCTCGAACGGCGCGACATCCTCGAGCGAGTCGACCAGGATCGCATAGTCATGCCCGTCGACCTGCGTGATGACTGCCCGCCTGGCGGTTTCGGGCGTCGGCGCGAGCCCCAGTGCAGTGCCGGTATCGATCACCGTCACGACCCGACTGCGAAGCGCGGTCAGCCCGCGGATCGCCGCCTCAGCCTGCGGCACCGCGACGACATCGCCGATATCGACGACCGAGCCGACCTGTTCTGCCGGAATCGCGACGCCGCGCCCGGCGATATGCGCTATCAGAAACAATTCCATCAGCGCGCTCCCCCACTCGTCACGGCGCGAATATACGGTGCTGTATCCCCTTGTAGCGCGCCGGCCTGCGCCGCGACCCGCCGCGCGAGTTCCTCGATCAGGGCCGGACGGTCATAGCGATAGATGCTGTGGTCCTGCGCACCCGAGCCCTCCCGATTGCGGCGCAGCGTGACGATCGGTGCGGCGACCGCCTCGACCGGTCCATCCTCCATCGCCAGCGCGACCGCAGGCGTCTCGCCCGCGGCGAGGCGTGTCACACACCGATAGCCCGACGCCTCGAGCGCGGGTTTGAGGAACGTCTCCATCCACCCGCTGCTGTCGCTCTGCAACAGGCAGACCGGGCGCGAGGCGCGCCGGACCGGCTCGCCCGCGAACAACGCGTGCGGATCGATCAGCTCGACCTGCTCACCGCCGATGATCACGACGCCCGCGATCGGCCCGCCGCCATGCGCCGGGGCCATTTCGGGCGGCAATTCGACGATCTCGATCGCCTCCGCGATCGCATAGGCCATCTCGCTATCGCCATCGGTCAGACGGAGTACCGCGACTTCTTCGCGGTCGCCAATCGTGCCGACCGAATGCAACGGCACGATCGCCCCGCCGATCGCGAGACGCAACGCGCCCGCCGTAAAGCTGATCGCCGACGTCGCCACCGGTTCGACCCGGTCGATCACCGCCAGCGCGATCACGCGGCGCTTTCCGTCCAGATCGTCGAACAGCAGCGCCTGTACGCCGGCCACGCTGTCCGCCGCCGCCTCGTCGTGCGCGACCGCGAGGGCGGAAAACCGCAGCCCCGCGACATGCGCGATCCCCCCTCCGTCGAGCAGCAGCATCGGCAGGCCGCTGTCGGGCAGCGTCTGGCCGGCATAGACGCCGGTCGCCATCACGTGCGGCGAGGCAGGTTTGACGACCAGTTCCTCCGCGTCGAGCACATCGTCGACGCCGAGCGCATAGTCGCCTTCGCGGGTCGACACGATCACGAGCGTGCCCGGGTCATGGTCGCCCAGCCCGAACAGCGCGGCCAACGAGACCAGCGGCATCCGCCGTCCCCTGACCGCGACGGCCGATGCATCTCCGATCGTGTCGATCCGCACCTGCGTTCCACGGACCCTGACGATCTCCTCGATCGACTGCCGCGCCAGCGCGAAACGCTGCGTCCCCACGCTGACGATGATCGTCGACAGGATCGACAGCGTCAGCGGCACGTGAATGACGATCCGAAGCCCGCGGCCGGGCATGTTGCACAGCGCGATGCGCCCGCCGATATGCTCGATATTGGCGCGCACGACATCCATACCGACGCCGCGTCCAGAGACTGTCGTGACCGTGTCGCGGCTCGACAGTCCCGCTTCGAACACGAGATCGAGTTTTGCGTCCTCATCCATCGCGCCGATCTGCGCTTCGGTACGCAGGGCCTGGTCCTTGGCCTTGCTGACGATCCGCGCAACGTCGATGCCACGTCCGTCGTCGCTGATCTCGATGAGGATCTGGTTGCCCGACTGGCGTGCGGACACGACGAGTCGCCCCGTCGCGGGCTTGCCCGCGGCCAGACGGTCGGCCGGCGACTCGATCCCGTGATCGACGGCGTTGCGGATGATATGTGCCAGCGGATCGCGAATCAGCTCGATCAGCTCGCGGTCGAGCTCGACGTCAGAGCCCTCGATCACCAGGTTGACCGCCTTGCCCAGTTCCGCGCTGGTATCGCGGACCATGCGCGGCAGCGCCGAGAACAGCGCATCGATCTTCTGCATCCGGGTCCGCGTCACCGTGTCTCGCATGTCGGCGACGGTCAGCGAGAGCCGTTCGAGCGCAGCATCAACATGCGGATCGCTGACGTTATCTCGCAATCGCCGCGCCAGTTCGTTGCGCGCGAGCACCATGTCGGACATGCCGCTCATCATCCGGTCGAGCAGATCGACGTTCAGACGGACACTGCGGCTGCTGGCCCGCACGGTTGCGACATGCACGGGCACGGCCGCCGGCGTGGCGTCCTCCGCCAGCGCCGTGATCAGCAGTTCCTCGCTTGCATCATCCAGCGCCGCGCCGGCATCGATCGCCTCGACGATCTCGCCGATCCGGTCGACGATCGCGAGCACGGCATTCACCAGCGCGGTGTCGGGCACGCGCTTGTTGTCCCGAACCGCCGCAAGCACGTCTTCAGCGGCATGGCTCAGCCGGGCCAGCCGGGGGATGTCGAGAAACCCGCAGCTGCCCTTCACCGTGTGAACGAAGCGGAAGATTGCGTCGAGCCGCGCGCGATCCGTCGGCGCCGCCTCCCAGGCGACAATCTCGCCCGACAGCGCCTCCAGCGTCTCGCGCGTCTCGGCTATGAATTCCTGTAGAAGATCGTCCATGCGGGCCCCGGAACGCGT
Source organism: Sphingomonas sp. CFBP 8765 (assembly GCF_014841445.1). NCBI lineage: Bacteria > Pseudomonadati > Pseudomonadota > Alphaproteobacteria > Sphingomonadales > Sphingomonadaceae > Sphingomonas > Sphingomonas sp. CFBP 8765. The sequence goes on from NZ_JACYTY010000001.1 coordinate 213,870, forward strand.
GCGTCGGGCCCGTCATGACGAACAGGGGTTAAGGCTGCGTTAGGATCGCTCCTCCCCCACCGCACCACCGTATCCAGCCAAGTTATCGCGCGTTGAACACCGCACCGAAGATCATGACGCCGTCGGACGGTTCAAAGATCTGCATGCTGCCCCCGCTCTCGGCGACGAGCGTGTGCACCATATAAGCGGCGGCCGCGCGCGGCGTTACCGCCGTATCGCCAGGACCGTCGACCAGCGTCCGACGAATTTCGGGGTCCAGGACGAGCCGCGGCCCCTCGACCTTCACGACCACCTCGAGATGGCCGGCATTGTCCTCGCCGCCAATCTCCATCCGGCCGCCACGCACCAGCGATTCGCTGCCGATCAGCACCAAATTGAGCAGGACCTTGATCGCCGCCTTGGGCATCGTTTCCTCGTCCACGAGCCAGGCGAGCTCGATCCGCTTGTTCTCGGCGATGAGCCCTTCGATCGCGGACTTGGCCTCGCGGGTTGCGACCTCCTCGCCGAAGCCCCCCGCAGCACCGAAGGCCAGGCGAAAGAATTTCAGCTTGCTCGCCGATGCGCGTGCGCTGTCCGCCAGCAGCTCCATGCACCGCGCACGCATTGCCGGATCGGTTTCGTCTGCCAGCAGTTCGAGCCCGTTGTTGAGCGCGCCGACCGGCGACAGCAGGTCGTGACACAGCCGCGAACACAACAGGCTGGCAAAATCGACCGGGCTGACAGTCATGAATATCCTCTCGAAAACATGTGCCGTTCTGACCTCGCCACGATTAGCTGGCAAGCGGCAAGGCGCATAGGCGGCGCTTCACACTCGATGCTCGACGGATCACGTCAATTCAGCACAATGGCAACCTCGGCAAATGCGTTGGGGGCGTGAGAGCGCCAAGCGCGGGCTTGCCTGCCGCCAATGATCAGCCAGATCGCTCCGTCGCCCATCGCCTGCGCGGCGTCGCGCGGCGACGGCACGGGTTTGCCCGTGGGATGCGAGTGGTAATGGCCGATGACCGCGGGGCCGCCGTGGCGCGCGCGACGATGCGCGGCCAGCAGCGCTGCAGGATCGATTTCGAAGCTGTGGGCGGGATGGTCCGCGACATTCTCGCAAGGCTCTGCCGTCGCGATGGCATCCGGCGTACCGAACAGCACTCCACAAACCTCCTCCGCCGGCGATGCCGCCGCCCATGCCAGGATCCGATCGAGGACGCTGCTTGAAATCGTAACGCTCATCGCCACATCGCTACCGCATGGACCGGGGGGTTGCCACGATTGAAGCGAGAATCGCCGCGGCGGCCGATGGATGGCGTCTGGACCGCGCGCTCGCGGATGCCGTTCCGACGATGTCACGCGAACGGTTGAAGACGTTGATCGCCGCCGGTGCGGTATCGCAGGCGGGTCAAGCCTGGCGCGATTCTTCGAAAAAGGCGTCCGCCGGTCAGACCTTCGCGATCGCCGTGCCGCCACCGACGCCGCTGCATAACGAGGCGCAGGACATCCCGCTCGTCATCGCCTATGAAGACGAGCATCTGATCGTCGTCGACAAACAGGCGGGTCTGGTCGTGCATCCTGCAGCAGGCAATTTCGACGGCACGCTCGTCAACGCGCTGCTTCACCATTGCGCAGGGAATTTGTCGGGGATCGGTGGGGTCGCGCGTCCGGGCATCGTCCACCGGATCGACAAGGATACCTCCGGGTTGATGATCGCCGCGAAGAGCGACCGCGCGCACGAGGGACTGGCCAAGCAGTTCCACGATCACAGCATCGACCGCCGCTACCGCGCGATCGTCGGCGGGATCCCGCGCCCTTCCTCAGGAACCGTCGATGCCCCGCTGGCGCGCAGTCCGCAAAACCGGAAGAAGATCGCGATCGTCCAAGGCGGCAAACGCGCCGTCACGCATTTCACGACACTGCAACCGCTTCGCGATGCCGCGCTGGTCGAGTGTCGGCTCGAAACGGGTCGCACGCATCAGGTGCGCGTCCACATGGCCTCGATCGGGCACGCCTTGCTCGGCGACCCGGTCTACGGTAGAAACCGGCCCGGTCAGAAGACGCTGCTCGAAACGCTTGGTTTCCGCCGTCAGGCCTTGCACGCCGCGTATCTCGGGTTCATCCATCCTATAAATAGTAACGCTTTGGCGTTCGAAAGCAGGATGCCTGCGGACATGCAGGAACTGTTCAGCGAGCTTCACGTATAGATATCGGACCCTGCCGCAGTGCGGTATGGTTTCGCAGAAAGGGAAGACTACCATGGCAGCCCGCTCCAACGTTCCAGCGACGATACCTGCGCTCGGCAGCGAGGCGGGTCTCAATCGCTATCTCGCCGAGATCAAGAAATTTCCCATCCTGCAACCCGAGCAGGAATATATGCTCGCCAAGCGGTTCCAGGAGCATGGCGACACCGATGCTGCGGCGCAGCTCGTGACGTCGCATCTCCGTCTCGTGGCGAAGATCGCCATGGGTTATCGTGGCTACGGCCTGCCCACCTCCGAGTTGATCTCTGAGGGCAATATCGGCCTGATGCAGGGCGTGAAGAAATTCGAGCCGGAGCGCGGCTTCCGCCTCGCGACTTATGCGATGTGGTGGATCCGCGCGTCGATTCAGGAATATATCCTGCGCAGCTGGTCGCTCGTGAAGATGGGGACCACCGCAGCGCAAAAAAAGCTGTTCTTCAATCTGCGCCGGATGAAGAGCCGCCTCGATGCATTCGAGGACGGTGATCTGCGCCCTGAGCACGTGACGAAGATCGCCACCGATCTCGGTGTCGCCGAGACCGACGTCGTCAGCATGAACCGCCGCATGGCGATGGGTGGTGACACCTCGCTCAACGTCCCGATGCGCGAGGACGGCGAAGGTCAGTGGCAGGATTGGCTGCAGGATGACGCACCGCTCCAGGACAAGATCGTTGCCGACGCACAGGAGGCCGACGTCCGCCACTCGATGCTGGTTTCCGCGATGGACGACCTCAACGATCGTGAACAGCATATCCTGACCGAACGCCGCTTGACGGACGATCCTAAGACACTCGAGGAATTGTCTCAGGTCTATGGCGTCTCGCGCGAGCGAGTCCGCCAGATCGAAGTTCGCGCGTTCGAGAAGCTGCAAAAGGCTATGATGCGCATTGCCGGCGAAAAGCGCCTGCTCGCCGCTTGACGCCGTGCGCACCGTCGTCATCGGCGGCGGTGCGGCCGGTATTGCGGCGGCGCGGACGCTGCATGACGCCGCGCATGATGTGTTGCTGGTCGAGGCGAGCGACCGCCTTGGTGGTCGGGCGCATAGTCTTTCAATAGACGCGTTATTGAGCCGCGAGAGCAGTGAGGCAGAGGCGAATCCTGTCCCTGCGGGGTCTAATGTCGATGCCGGTTGCGGGTGGCTCCACTCTGCGCAGCGCAACCCATGGACCGCGATTGCGGAGCTTTCGGGTTTCAGCGTCGACCGGTCGGACGCGAACTGGCGCACGCAATGGCGTAACCTCAGTTTTTCGCCCGAAGAGCAGGCGTCTTCGTCTACCGCCTATCAGGAATGGAACGCCCGCGCATTGGCGGCAGTCGACGGTCCCGACCGCGCCCTGTCCGAGCTTGTCGGTGTGAACGATCCGTGGCGGCCGAGGATCGACGCGATCTCAGGCTATGCGAATGGCGCCAGCCTGTCGCAGGTGTCGCTCCATGACTGGGCTGCGTATGAAAATGCGGCTTCGGACGATAATTGGACCGTCAAGCAAGGCTATGGCACGCTTGTCGCCAGTCACGCTGTCGGTCTGCCGATCCGTCTCACTACGCCGGTCACCCGTATCAACCATGGCGGTCGGCGGATCAGGCTCGACACGCCGTCCGGGACGATCGCTGCGGATCATGTCATCGTCTGCGTGCCCACCACCGTGCTGGCCAAGTCACAGATCAGGTTCGACCCGCCCTTGCCTGACAAGCATGCCGCCGCCACCGACCTCCCGCTCGGTTTAGCCGACAAGGTGTTCCTGCATGTCGATCGACCGGAATGGCCGGCGAATGCGCATCTCGTCGGCAACCCCTATGCTGCGTGCACCGCCAGCCACCGCCTGTCGCCGTTCGGCTGGCCGATCGTCGAAAGCTTCTTCGGCGGCGACTGCGCGGAGATGCTGGAGGATGGCGATGCCGCGGCGTTCGCGATCGACGAACTCGTTGCCCTGCTCGGCAGCGACTGGCGCCGTCGCTTCACGCCGCTCGCCGCGACGCGCTGGCGCCGAGAGCCGTGGATCGGTGGTAGCTACAGCCATGCGCGGATCGGGTGCGCTGGCCAGCGTGCGGTGCTTGCCGCGCCGGTCGACGGCCGGATCTTCTTCGCCGGCGAGGCCTGTCACCGTGAGGATTTCTCTACGGCGCACGGCGCATATGAAACCGGCGTCGCGGCGGCGCGGGCGATCATTGGCGGGGGCGCGGTGATCGCATAAGGAGCGGCGATGGGCCTTATCCGCATCCTCGCCAAATTCGCGTTCGTCTTCGTCGTCGTGACGGTCGCCTGGGTCGGCCTGTACCGGGTCGTTCCGCCGCCCTTCACCTTCACGATGATGGGCGACCTACTGTCGGGGCATACGGTGACGGCGGACTGGATGCCGTTGTCGGAGATGGATCCCGACATGGCGCGCGCCGCGATTGCGGGCGAGGATTCGGGGTTCTGTTCGCACAGCGGCTTCGACTTCAAGGCGATTGCCGGGGCGGCGGCGCGCAATGCGCAGGGTGGGCGGATCCGTGGCGGGTCGACGATCAGCCAGCAGACCGCGAAAAACGCGTTCCTGTTCCAGGGCGGCGGCTATGTCCGTAAGGCGTTCGAGGCGTATTTCACCGTCCTGATCGAGACGCTGTGGCCGAAGCGGCGGATCATGGAGGTGTATCTCAACATCGCCGAGACCGGGATCGGCACCTATGGCGCCAATGCCGGGGCGATCCGGTATTTCAACCATGATGCGTCGCGGCTGTCGGCGACCGAGGCGGGACGGATCGCGGCGGTGCTGCCGCTGCCGAAGAAGCGGGCGGCGATCGCGCCGCGCGGTTTCGTCCGCCGCCACGGCAACACGCTGTCGCGCCGCGTCTCGACGGTCCGCACCCAGGGGCTCGACGGCTGCCTCCGCTAGGGACCGGCAGCCGCCGCACCCGGCAGATCAGAACGGCAGCTTGAAGCCCGGCGGGAGCTGCAGGCCGCTGGTCATCTTGGACATTTCGGTGCCCGACACCGCATCGGCCTTGGCGCGGGCATCGTTGAACGCGGCGGTCAGCAGATCCTCGAGCATCTGCTTCTCGCCGACCTGCATCAGCGAATCGTCGATCGCGATGCCGATGATCCGGCCCTTGGCGGACGCCTTGACCTTGACCAGCCCGCCGCCCGACGCGCCCTCGACCTCGATCGTGTCAAGATTGGCCTGCGCCTTTTCGAGTTCGGTCTGGACGTTCTGCGCCATGGCAAGGATTTCGTCGATATTCTTCATGCGTTGCTCCTTTGACCCGGCCACGATTCAAGCTTGGCGTCGGGAAACGCTGCCACCGCGGCCTTCATGATGGGGGATTCGAGTATGGCCTGCTTCACCGCCTCGTCGGCGGCGTCCTGCGCCTCGCGCAGCGTCGGTTCGCCCGGCGCGTCGACGATCGACACCTTCCAGGCAGTCCGCGTGACCGACTTCAGCAGCGTGCCGAGCTCGGCCAGCGTGTCGGCCGAGACCGGCCGGCTGCCGGAGAGCGCGAATTCGGGCGGCGCATAGGAGACGATCCGCGCGCCGTGACGCAGCCGCGCGGCGATCGCCAGCCCGCCCGAATCGTCGAGCAGATCGACCAGAGCCGCGAAGGTCGGCGGCAGGATCGGTCCGGTGTCGACGGGTGCCGGCGGAGCGGACGCCCCCGCCCCGGCCCAGGGCGGCGCTTCGCCGGAGGATGCGGGAGCCGGCGCCGGTGCCTGCGTCGACGCGGCGGCGGGCGCAGCGGGTGCCGGAGCGCCGGCGAGCTGCCGCGCGAGTTCGCCGGGATCGGGCAGCGTCGATGCGTATATCGTCCGCAGCAGCGCCATCTCCGCCGCCTCGATCGGCAGGACTGCCTTGGCGACCTCGTCATGGCCCTTGAGGAACAGCTGCCAGAGGCGATGCAGCGCGGGGTAGGACAGATTGGCGGCCCACTCCTCGCGCGCGGTGCGCTCTTCCGCGGGCTGCGCGGCGTCGGCCGGCGTCCCGACCTTGGTCAGCGTGATGCCGTGAACGGTTTCGAGCAGTGACCGGAGCACCGACAGCGGATCGACGCCATAGTCATATTGCCGCCGCAGCGAGGCGAGCGCCCCCGCCCCGTCGCCCGCCAGGATCAGTCCGAGCAGGTCGCGCACCGCGCCGCGATCGGACAGGCCGAGCATCTGCCGCACCGCGTCCGCGGTGACGCCGCCACCTTCGAGCCCGGCATGCGCGATCGCCTGGTCGAGGATCGACAGGCCGTCGCGCGCGGACCCTTCCGCGGCGCGTGCGATCAGCATCAGCGCCTCGGGCTCGGCGACGACGCCCTCTTCGGTCGACACCCAGGCGAAGTGCCTGGCGAGCTGTTCCGCCGAGATGCGGCGCAGGTCGAAGCGCTGGCAGCGCGACAGGACCGTCACCGGCACCTTGTTCACTTCGGTCGTCGCGAACAGGAACTTCACATGCGCGGGCGGTTCCTCCAGCGTTTTCAGAAGCGCGTTGAACGCGTTCTTCGACAGCATGTGGACTTCGTCGATGATGTAGATCTTGAAGCGCGCGGTGACCGCCGAATAGCGCGACGCGTCGATGATCTCGCGGACGTCGTCGACGCCGGTATGGCTCGCGGCGTCCATCTCGATCACGTCGATATGGCGGCCCTCGGCGATCGCGCGGCAGGGTTCGCAGACGCCGCACGGGTCGATCGTCGGACCACCCTGCCCGTCCGGACCGATGCAATTGAGCGCCTTGGCGATCAGGCGCGCGGTCGACGTCTTGCCGACCCCGCGCACGCCGGTCATCAGAAAGGCATGCGCCAGCCGGTCGCGCTTGATCGCGTTGCCGAGCGTCTGGACCATCGCGTCCTGCCCGATAAGCTCGGAAAAGGTCTGCGGGCGGTATTTGCGCGCGAGCACGCGGTACGCGACATCCGCCTTAGCAGCCGGCTGCGGCGGTTCGCCCAGGTCGAAGGAATCTGACATTGCGGTCGTCATAGCGGCTGTCGGGTCCGGTGTCGAAGGGCATGGCCGGGACCGCGAATGTTGCGAATGTTGAGACGATAGCGCGATTCAACATTGGGCGTCGGGTCGACATCGGGCGTCGTCGCGGTGCAGCGCGAGGTCGGGATGCGGCCGTTCGGGACGGCGTATCGAGGGCCGGAACTGGGAACGATCTGGGCCATGGTGCGGCGTACCACAAACGCGGGCAGATTTACAGCGAAATGGAACGTTTCGGGAACGTCTTTGCGAAAGCTGTTTGGGATCAGGGGTTTGGCGGCGAAGGTAGGGGCGCCACGGCGACGCCGTGTCGTCAGACGGCGCTGTGCGCCGCTGGCCGCGCTCACATTTGCTTGCAAATGTTCGCGGTGGGAGCCGGGACGACCCGGGGCGAAATCGTTGTGGCTGCTTCCTTCCGGATCTGACCAAGTTGGCGACGACCCCGTCCGCCCGACTCCCGCTGCGCATATGGCGGGGTCGGACGGGATGATCAAGCCGCTTTACGGCCTGATCCTGGGGAAGGCCCGTTCTTAGCGGTTGACGCGAACCGTGCGGCAGACGCGCTGGCGATGATGGTTGCGGACCACGTTGCGGCAGACCTGACGCGTGCGCGTACGATGACGGACGCCGGGACGGTTGTCGTTGTGACGGACGACGGTCCGCTCATGGACGACGGTGCGCTGTGCGGATGCCTCGGCGGCGAAGCCGACGGGCGCGAGGCCGGTGAGCGCAACGAGACCGGCGGCGGCGAGGGTAAACAACTTCATGGAAAGTCTCCTGAGCGGTCTGGATTCGCGTGAATCCCATAACCTATGTTAGCAAACTCGCGCCGCCTCATTACGGTTCCGTATCAACGACGGAAACAGCGGCGAACCGGGCCGTAATAGCCGCGCTGGATCCGGCACACGACGCGCGAGCGGCCATAGCCACGCGGCCCGCCATAGCCGTAATGCGCGCGATAGCCGCCGTGGTGCCCGCGATAGCCGCCGCGATATCCATCCCGGTACCCGCCCCGGTAGCCGCCCCGGTAACCGCCATCCCGATAGCCGTCATAGCGATGGCGCGGGCCATGCCAGCCGCGGTCATGATGCCCGCCGCCGCGCGGCCCGTCCCAGCCGTAACGCTGTGCGTCCGCGGGGGCCGCTGCGACCAGGGTACCGGCGGCCAGGGCGCCAGCGGCGAAGAAAGCGATGATCCTCATGAGAGCTACTCCACTCGAGCCCCGGGCAGCGGGGCTGTATCAATGCCCCGTATACTGGGGCGGTGGGGGCTTGATCGCCGAACCGCCGTGGCTCGACGCTGAACCGGCCGTTGTCATTCTGTAAGGTTCGCTTGGTCGGTCAGCCGGGGATGCGCACCGTCAGTCCGTCGAGCGCCTCGGTCAGGCGGATCTGGCAGGCGAGCCGGCTGGTCCGGGTCGCGCCGGGGGCGAGATCGAGCATGTCCTCCTCGTCCGCGCTCGCCGGCGGCAACCGGGCGACATCGGCGGCGTCGACGATGACATGGCAGGTCGCGCAGGCAAGCTGGCCCTCGCACGTGCCCTCGAGCGGCTGGCCGTCCGCCTGGGCGGCGTCGAGCAGCCGGTCGCCGGGGGTGGCGGCGACGCTGCGCATGCTGCCGTCGCGGGCGATGAAGTGGACAATCATGGGAAGCGGACGATCATGGCCATTGCCCTTCCGCCGCGGCCGCGATCGCGTCGATCGCGGCGGCGAGGTCTGTTTCGGTGGTGTAGCGGCCGAAGCCGAGGCGGATGCTCGACCGGGCCTGGGTCTCGCTCAGCCCGATCGCGCGGAGCACATGGCTCGACCGCCCCGACCCGCTCGCACAGGCCGAGCCTGCGGAAAAGGCGATGTCGCGCAGGTCGGACATCAGCCGGTTCACGTCGAGCCCCTCGCGCCGCACGTTGAGATTGCCGTGATAGCGCGGGTCGGTGGCGCCGTTGATCGTCCAGCCGGGGCCGAGCCGGTCGCGGGCGAGCGCCCAGAGGCGCTCGACATGCGCGGCGTCCTGGTCCCTGCGGTCGGCCATCAGTTGCGCGGCGACGCCGAAGCCGGCGCACAGGGCGGGCGACAGCGTGCCCGAACGGCCGGGCGCTTCCTGCCCGCCGCCGTGCATGAGCGGAGCGAGCGTGACGCCGTCGCGGATCCACAGCGCGCCGATGCCCTTGGGACCGTGGATCTTGTGCGCGGAGATTGCGATCAGGTCGACGGTGTCGGGGATTGCTACGCGGCCATAGCCCTGGACCGCGTCGACCAGCATCAGCGCGCCGGCGGCGTGCGCGGCCTCGGCAAGCGCGGCGATCGGCTGGATCACGCCGATCTCGTTGTTGACGAGCATCGCGGCGACGACGCCTGCGCCGGATGGGACGCTGTCGACGATCCCGTCTGCGCCGACCGGCAGGATCGTCACGTCGCGCCCCTGCGCTGCTTCCGCCGCCGCGGTGTCGAGGACGGCGGCGTGTTCGGTGGCGAGCGTCGTGATCGGCCCGGCGGTGCCCTTGATCGCCCAGTTCAGCGCCTCGGTCGCGCCGCTGGTGAAGGCGATGCGGCCACCGGGGGGGAGCAGCGCCGCGACCTGATCGCGCGCCAGCTCGACCGCGGCCTTCGCGCGGCGGCCTTCGCGGTGGGGCGAATGCGGGTTGGCATGCTGCGATTCGAGCCAGGGGAGCATCGCGGCGAGCGCCTCGGGCGCGAGCGGGGTGGTCGCCTGGTAATCGAGATAGCTCATGCGGCCGCCCTGATGTCGCGGGCGATGCGCGTCCAGGCCTCGGCGAAGCGCGCGACGTCGTCGGCGGTGGTGGTCCAGCCGAAGCTGACGCGGACGACCTGCGCGGCGGCGTCGGCGGGATAGCCCATCGCGGCGAGGACATGGCTCGGCCGCATGCTGCCCGACGAACAGGCGCTGCCCGCCGAGACCGCGAACCCGGCCATGTCGAGGCGGATCAGCTGCGCCGCCGCGCCGACGCCGGGCATCCGGTAGGAGGCGATGGTCGGGATGCGGGGGCTGGCCTGCGCGACGATCTCGCCGCCATGTGCGAGGATCGCGGCGTCAAGTTCGGCGCGCAGCTCGGCGAGCGGCGCGAACCAGTCGCGCGGGGCTTCGAGTGCGGCGGCGAAGCCGAGCGCGCCGGGGAGATTCTCGGTCCCGCCGCGATAGCCGCGCTCCTGCCCGCCGGTCGGATCGAGCAGGCCGAGGTCGCGGACGAGCAGCGCGCCGATCCCGGGCGGGCCGCCGAGCTTGTGCGCGGAGACGATGATGAGGTCCGCGTCGGGGAGCGGGAGCTTGCCGGCGGTCTGCGCGCAATCGGCGATGCGGGGGGTGGCGGTCGCGGGCTGGAGGACGCCGGTTTCGCTGTTGGCGGACTGGAGCGCGGTCCAGTCCCGCCCCTCGGTCCTGACGATGCCGCCCGCATCGACGTCGAGCATGACCGGGCGGTCCGCCGCGCGCAGGACCGCGTCATGCTCGACCGCGGCCACGCCGATGCCCGGCCGGCCGCGCAGCGCGAGGCTTGCGGATTCGCTCGCGCCGCTGGTCAGGATCACGTGGTGCGGCCAGTCGAGCGCCTGCGCGATCCGGCGCCGCGCATCCTCCAGCGCTGCCCGTGCCGCGCGCCCCTCGGCATGCGGCGAGGACGGGTTCGCCCAGCGCGCCATGCCCTCCATCACCGCCGCGACGGCCTCCGGACGCATCGGCGTCGTGGCGGCGTGATCGAGGTAGATGCGGGGTTCGTTACGGGACAGGGTCGGTTCCAATTGCGAAAAGGGGTGCATTACCTATATAGCGCGCATCGTCCGGCACTCCACCCGAGTGCGTATCCCAGCTCGCGAGTGCCCATGCCAGAAGTCATTTTTCCCGGTCCCGAAGGCCGTCTCGAAGGTCGTTTTGCGCCGGGTCCGCGTCCGCGCGCGCCCGTTGCGATGATCCTCCACCCGCACCCGTCGGCGGGCGGCACGATGAACAACGCGATCGTGCAGCAGCTCTACAAGACCTTCCAGCGGCGCGGCTTTGCGACGCTGCGGTTCAACTTCCGCGGTGTCGGCAAGAGCCAGGGCGTGTTCGACAACGGCGTCGGCGAGCTCTCCGATGCGGCGAGCGCGCTCGACTGGGTGCAGAGCTTCCATCCCGAGGCGCAGACGACCTGGATCGCGGGCGTCAGCTTCGGTGCGTGGATCGGCATGCAGCTGCTGATGCGTCGCCCCGAGATCCGCGGCTTCATCTCGATCGCGCCGCCTGCCAATCTGTACGACTTCACGTTCCTGGCACCCTGCCCGTCGAGCGGCATCATCATCCAGGGCGAGGGCGACGAGGTCGCGACGCCGGGTGCGACGCAGAAGCTGGTCGACAAGCTGCGCACGCAGAAGCACATCACCATCCATCACGACACGATCCCGAAGGCGAACCACTTTTTCGAGCACGAGATGCCCGAGCTGATGGGGTCGGTGGACAAGTATCTCGACATGCGGCTGGATCCGAATTCGCCGATCCGGTGAGCCTAAGCCCTTCTCCCCTCGGGGGAGAAGGTGGCGCGTTAGCGCCGGATGAGGGCACGCTGCGAGCGTTGCGCTTCACAACGTGCCCTCACCCTCCCACCGCTGCGCGGCGGGCCCCTCCCTCTCCCCCGGGGGGAGAGGGGTTAGAGGGTCCAGATTGCTACGTTGGCGAGCAGTACCCCGGCCATTACGAGCATGAGTATGCCCTTGCGGCGGTCGTGGTTCTTCACGATCAGCGTGATGCCGGCGATCAGGCAGGCGAACATGCCGAGCATGGCGATGGCGGGCGCGGCGGCGGCGATGGCGGTCAGGGCGGCGGTCATGCGCCAGCGTTACGCCGAGCCGCGCCGATAGGGAAACCGGACGTGCCGCATTGACTTGATCGTCCGCGAAAATAGCATGGCCCCCGTCCCTTCCGGACCTGGGAGCCGCCATGCCGATCCTGATCGCCCTGCTCGTCGCGCAGGCCGCACCCACGCCCCCTGCCCCCGCGAATTGCCGCTATGACGAGGCGGCGATGCTCGCGCTCGACGAACGCGCGTTCGACCAGACACCGACCAGCGGCTGGCGACCACTCGCCGCGGCGGGATGCGATCTGGTCGCGGCGGATGCGATCGCGGCGTGGCGAGCGAGCCATGCGGGCGATCCGCGTACGGCGGGCCTGCTCAACTGGCACGAGGGACAGTTGCGCGCCAATGCCGGCCAGACCGCGCCCGCGATCGCGCTGTTCGAGGCCGCGCGCAAACCGCTGCCTGAGGATATGGGGTTCGGCTGGAACCTGTATGTCGACGGCAGCATCGCCTTTCTGCGCCGAGATCTGGCGGGCCTCGATACCGCCCGCGCCAAGCTCGCCGCACTCCCCCGGCCGGCGGGCTATGCCCCGGTCGGCGTCGACGGCAAGCCGCGCGCCTATGCCTGGCCGATGAACCTCAATATCCTCGACGGCTTCGTCGCCTGCTGGAACCGCGGCTACAAACAGGCCTATGCCTGCGCGAAGCCCGCGGTCCGCACGCTGCCGCCCGCGACCGGCTGAGATCAGCCCGCCAGCACCGCCGCATAGGCGGCGCGGTCGACATTGCCGCCTGACAGGATGACGAGCAGCCCGGGCTCGGGATGCACCTTGCCCGCCAGTAACGCCGCGAGCGCGACCGCGCCGCCGGGTTCGATCACCAGCCGCAACCGTTCCGCCGCCCAGCGCTGCGCCGCCGCGGTCTCCGCCTCGCTGACCGCGACGCCGGTCGCATCGCGGCGCGACAGGACGTCGAAGGTCAGCGGCGACACGCGCTGCGTCTGGAGCGAATCGCACGCGGTCGGCGGCGGGTTCGGCCCGACCGGCTCGATCCACGACGCTTCGAGCGACCGCCGCATGTCGTCCCACCCCTCGGGCTCGACCACCGTGATCGCCGCGTCCTTGACCGCGAGCGCGACCCCCGCCGCAAGCCCGCCGCCACCACACGGGACGACGATGCGGGACGGTGAACCCAGCCCCAGCGCCGCCATCTGCGCATGCGCCTCGATCCCCGCGCTGCCCTGCCCCTCGATGATCCACGGATCGTCGAAGCTCGGCACCAAAGTCGCGCCGCGTGCCTTGGCGAGCCGTGCGGCGATCGCCTCGCGGCTTTCGGTCGCGCGGTCATAGGCGACGACCTCCGCGCCGAGCGCCAGCGTCGCATCGCGCTTCGTGCGCGGCGCGTCCGACGGCATGACGATCGTCGCGGCGATGCCGAGTCGCCGCGCCGCCCAGGCCACACCCTGCGCATGATTGCCCGAAGAGAAGGCGACGACGCCGCGCGCCCGCGTGGCCTCGGGAATCGCGGTCAGCCGATGCCAGGCGCCGCGAATCTTGAACGCGCCGACCGGTTGCAGCGATTCCGCCTTGAACGCGACCGCTATCCCCCGGATTTCGGCCACGAACAGCGGCGTCGGCGGCAGGATGCGCGCGATCTTCTCTGCCGCGTCACGGACCCCGGCCCGTGTCGGCTGTCGCAAAATCGTCACACGTCGTCTCCTGTGGTGCAGATGCTATTTACATGGGGGGCGTGCGCCCCTAAATCGCGCTTCCGCTGCCCCATGGGACTTCCAACCGCAAGGCAGTGTTTTCGTAATTTGTCTCAGGACATTGGAGGTCCCTTGAATTGGTCAAGCATCATATCGCGCTGGGGTTAGCGAAAGCCCATTCGACCGCCGACACTCCCTTCATCGGGGGCGGCATCGACATCGCTAAGGGGCGCCCGGTCAATCCGGTCACGCTCGTTCGTCCGCACGCTGCTGCGCGCGCCGCTCGGTTCTTCGTCGAGAAGTTCCCGGGTCGCTCGATGTATGCGGTGAAGGCGAATCCATCTCCCGAACTCCTGCAGATCCTGTGGGACAATGGCATCACGCATTACGACGTGGCGTCGATCGCAGAAGTGCGCCTGGTCGCGCGGACGCTGCCCGAGGCGACCCTGTGCTTCATGCACCCGGTCAAGGCCGAGGAAGCGATCGCCGAGGCGTATTTCACGCACGGCGTCCGCACCTTCAGCCTCGACAGCCTGGAAGAGCTGGACAAGGTCGTGCGCGCCACCCGCGAAGCCACCGACCTGACGCTGTGCGTCCGGCTGCGCGTGTCGTCCGAGCATTCGAAGCTCAGCCTCGCGTCGAAGTTCGGTGCCGCACCGCATGAAGCCAAGGAACTGCTGTTCGCGGCCCGCCAGGCGGCGGACGCACTGGGCATCTGCTTCCATGTCGGCAGCCAGGCGATGACGCCGGAAGCCTATTCGAACGCGATGGAGCGCGTCCGCGCGGCGATCGTCGAGGCGGCGGTCACGGTCGACGTGATCGACGTCGGCGGCGGCTTCCCGTCCTCCTATCCGGGGATGGAGCCTCCTCCGCTCGAGCGCTTCTTCGAGACGATCCACCGTGCGTTCGAATCGCTGCCCGTCAGCTATTCGTCCGAGCTGTGGTGCGAGCCCGGCCGGGCGCTGTGCGCGGAATATTCGTCGATCATCGTGCGCGTCGAAAAGCGCCGCGGGACCGAGCTGTACATCAACGACGGCGCTTATGGTGCGCTGTTCGATGCGGCGCATATCGGCTGGCGCTTCCCGGTCGAGCTGCTCCGCGAGCCGGACAGCCGTGCCAAGGACATGGAGTTCAGCTTCTATGGTCCGACGTGCGACGACATGGATCACATGGCCGGGCCGTTCCTGCTGCCCGCCGACATCCAGGCCGGCGACTATATCGAGATCGGCATGCTCGGCGCGTACGGCTCGGCGATGCGGACCGCGTTCAACGGGTTCGGATCGGACGAGACGGTGATCGTCACCGACGAGCCGATGGTCTCGCTGTACGACGAACGGTACCAGGACCTCGCGTCCAACGTCGTCACGCTGTAACCACTAGCTATTATTTCTACCGTCATTCCCGCGCAGGCGGGAATCCATAAACGCTATCGGCGCGGCTCGACCTAGCCCCCGAGTTTATGGATCCCCGCCTGCGCGGGGATGACGACGTTTGAGGATGATGACCATGACCGAAGACACCCGCATCGACGCGCAGCGCAAGGCTGAGCTCCTGTCCACCACCGTCGAGCATATCGACATCACAAGCTTCGACGCGCGGCCGATCGTCGACGCGATGAAGAAGATGTCGTTCACCAGCCGCGACCTCGGCCGCGCGACCGACATCTACAACCAGATGCTCGCCGACAAGGACTGCACGATCTTCCTCGTGATCGCGGGCTCGACGAGCGCCGGCGGTTGCATGGACCTCTATGCCGAGCTGCTGCGCAACAACATGATCGACGGCATCGTCGCGACCGGCGCGACGATCGTCGACATGGATTTCTTCGAGGGCCTCGGCCACAAGCATTATCAGGCCTTGGAAGTGCCGCACGACGACGTGCTGCGCTCGCTGATGATCGACCGGATCTACGACACCTATATCGACGAGGAAGAGCTCCAGCACGTCGACCACACGATCTTCGAGATCGCCGAGACGCTGGAACCCCGCCCTTATTCGAGCCGCGAGTTCATCCGCGAGATGGGCAAGTACCTCGTCGAGCACGGCAAGAAGGAGAACAGCCTCGTCAAGCTCGCCTATGAGCATGACGTGCCGATCTTCTGCCCGGCGTTCGTCGACAGCTCGGCCGGCTTCGGTCTGGTCAAGCACCAGGTCGATGCCGCGAAGGCGGGCAAGCCGTACATGGTCCTCGACGCGATCGCGGATTTCCGCGAGCTGACCGAGATCAAGATCAAGGCGGGCACCACCGGCCTGCTGATGATCGGTGGCGGCGTGCCGAAGAACTTCATCCAGGACACCGTGGTGTGCGCCGAGATCCTCGGCCACGACGACGTCCAGGTCCACAAGTACGCAGTGCAGATCACGGTCGCCGACGTGCGCGACGGTGCGTGCTCGTCGTCGACGCTGCAGGAGGCGGCGTCGTGGGGCAAGGTCAACACCGGCATCGAGCAGATGGTGTTCGCCGAAGCGGGTTCGGTCATGCCGCTGCTCGCGTCGGACGCGTATCATCGTGGCCTGTGGAAGGACCGTCCGGTCCGCAAGTGGGGCGCGAGCTTCGACAAGGCCTGAGACGGGCGCGCTGATCCTTCCCCGCAAGGGGGAGGATTCTGCGATTGCTCCCGGTGCGCGATTAATGCAGCCTCCTCCGGGGAACCGGGGGAGGCTTTTTCATGCATGACGACCTGATCCACAGCGAGATCCTGCGGCCGATGGTCGCGCTGATCGCCTGGACGCTGGTGATGCTGCTCTGGATGCTGGCGACCCGCCTGCCCGCGATGAAGGCGGCGGGGGTCGATCTCAGCCAGCTCGTCGGCACCCGCGCCGCCGATGCGGACCGCTCGCTGCCCGCCAGTGCGCAGTGGAAGGCGCACAACTACAACCATCTGATGGAACAGCCGACGCTGTTCTACGCGGTGTGTGCGGTGCTTGCGCTCAGCCATACCGGCGACGGGGTCAACGCGTGGATCGCCTGGGCCTATGTCGGCTTGCGGGTCGCGCACAGCATCGCGCAGGCGACGACCAACCGGGTGCAGACGCGGTTCATCCTGTTCCTGCTGTCGAGCCTCGCGCTGATCGCGCTCACGTTGCACGCGGCGATAGCAGTATTCTGACGGGACCATTGCCGGCGATGCGTGTCGATCGCCCCTTCCCCTGCGCGATCGGGATCGGCTAGCTACCGCGCCATGACCTTCGACCGCCGAACCTTGCTCGCCCTGCCGCTCGCGGCCGGGATCGCCCCCGCCGCCCTGCTCTCCGACGCCGCCGGCCAGTCCGCGACGAACGGGAGCGCCAATCGAGGCGCGCGGCTCGCCGGCGATCCGATCTGGCCGCCCGCCGAGCGGTTCGCGCTGTGGCCCGGCATCCCCGCCGGCGCGCCGACCCCGCTGCCGCGCCCGCGCCCGATGATCACCGGACGCCCGGGCGGCTACCGCGACGTGCAGATGCGCGGCGTCGTCCAGCCCGAGGTCGGCGTGTTCCGCGCCGCCCGCCCCGATGGCCGTGCGGTGCTGGTCTGCCCCGGCGGCGGCTACTCGATCACCTCGCTGCGCAACGAGGGGATCGACGTCGCACGGGTGCTGAACGGCTTCGGTATCACGGTGTTCGTGCTCAGCTACCGGCTGCCGGGCGAAGGCTGGGCGGACCGCGCCAACGTGCCGCTGTCCGACGTGCAGCGCGCGATGCGGCTGATCCGCGCCAATGCGCGGCGCTATGCGATCAACCCCGAGACGCTGGGCGTGCTCGGCTTCTCGGCGGGCGGGCATCTCGCCGGGTCGCTCGAGATCCATCATGGGCTCGAGGTCTATCGCCCGGTCGATGCCGCGGACCGGCTGTCGGCGCGGCCCGCCTTTGCCGGGCTGATGTACGCGGTGTCGAACATGGATCCGGGGCGCAGCCATGGCGGCTCGCGGGCGCAGCTGCTCGGCCCCAATCCCGATCCGGCGATGCAGGCGCGCTATGCGATCGACCGCAATCTGCGCAGCGGCGACGCGCCGCTGTTCCTGGTCCATGCCGAGGATGACGACACGGTGCCGGTCGCCAACAGCCTCGACATGCTCGCCGCCGCGCGCCGCGTCGACATTCCGGTCGAGGCGCATATCCTGCGGCGTGGGCGCCACGGCTTCGGCACGCGCCTGCCCGCGAGTTCGCCGGGTTCGCTCTGGCCGCAGTTGTTCGACCGCTGGATGCGCGAGGCGATCGGGCCCGAAGCGCCGCTCTGACGGCGGGTGTGTGTGCCCCCTCCGTTCGCCCTGAGCGAAGTCGAAGGGCAGGCCGCGAACGCTGGCGCCGGGCCTAGCCGAACACCCGCTTCAGCGACCGTTCGAGCATCATCAGCTGCCACAGCGTGCGGCCATGCTCGGCACGTCCGCCGCGATGCGCCTCGGCGAGCGCGGTGATCGCGGCCATGTCGAACCAGCCCGTCTCGGCGAGCATCCGCGATGATCCGAGCGCGCTCGCCTCGCCCGCCAGCGCGCCGCGGAACCACGCGCTGATCGGCGTCACGAAGCCCATTTTCGGGCGATAGAGGATCTCCTTCGGCAGATAAGGCTCCATCGCCTTCTTCATCAGCCATTTGCCCTCGCCGTGACGCAGCCGCATGCCGACGGGCAATGTCGCGCAGAACTCGACCAGCCGGTGGTCGAGCAACGGTTCGCGCGCCTCAAGCCCGACCGCCATGCTGGTGCGGTCGACCTTGGTCAGGATGTCGCCGGGCAGCCAGTGCTTGAGATCGGCATATTGCGCGCGGTCGATCGCGTCGCGCGCGGGCGCATTGGCCATCGTCGCGACATAGCGTTCCTCCGCGCGGTAGCCGCCCAGCGCCGCCTGCGCGGCGCCCGAGAACAGCCGCGCGCGCACCTCTGGCGTCGTGACGCCGACCGAGCGGGCATAGGCCTCGCCGCCGCCTGCCGCGAGCGCGAGCAGGGTCGATTTGGCGCGGAACGGTCGCGGTGCCCAGTCGGCCTTGGGGTAATGCCGGCCGAGTACGCCGAATATCTGCGTCCTGAGATGCGCGGGGAGCAGGCCGCGCACGCGCTCCTCCGCGGCCTGGAAGCGGTAGCGGCGATAGCCCGCCAGCGCCTCGTCTGCGCCGTCGCCCGACAGCGCGACCGTCACCCGCTCGCGGGCCAGTGCGCAGACCTGATAGGTGGCGAGCGCGGATCCGTCTGCGAACGGTTCGTCGAACGCGGCGACCAGCGTGTCGATCAGCGCGACATCGTCGGGATCGACGACCCGCTCGGCATGATCGGTCGCGAAGCGGCGTGCGATCGTCGTCGCATGGGTGCGCTCGTCATGCCCCGCCTCGTCGAAACCGATCGTGCAGGTCCGGACCGCGCGCGGACTCGCCTCCGCCATCAGCGCGACCACCGCCGAGCTGTCGACCCCGCCCGACAGGAACGCGCCGAGCGGCACGTCGGCGACCATCCGCGACCGCACGCCCGCGCGCATCCGATCGACCAGTTCCTCGCCCAGCGCCTTGGTGGAGCCGGTCGCGCGGTTGGAGAAGTCGACGTCCCACCAGCGGCGCGGCGCGGGCATGCCGCGCCCGCGCTCGATCAGCAGGAAATGCCCCGCGGCGAGCTTCTTAACCCCTGCGACCAGGCAGGCGTCGTCGGGGACGTAGCCGAGCGCCATGTAATCCTCGACCGCGGACAGATCGGGCGCGCGCCGCACCAGCGGGTTGGCGAGCAGGCCCTTCAGCTCGGAGGCGAAGGCGACCGACCCGTCCGCCAGCTCGACATAATGAAGCGGCTTCACCCCCAGCCGGTCGCGCGCGAGGAACAGCGCGCGGGCGCCCGCATCGTGGATCGCGAAGGCGAACATGCCGTTCAGCCGGTCGAGCATCGACGGCCCCCAGGCGCGCCAGCCGTGGAGCAGCACCTCGGTATCACCCGCGGTGCGGAAGCGCGCGCCGGCCGCGATCAGGTCGGCGCGAAGCTCGGCGAAATTGTAGATCTCGCCATTGTAGCTGATCGTCAGGTCGCCGTCGGACATCGGCTGCGGCGAGCCTTCGAGGTCGATGATCGACAGCCGGCGATGCCCCAGCCCGACGCCCGGCGCGGTCCAGATGCCGTCGCCATCGGGACCACGATGCGCGAGCGCGGCGATCATCGCCTGGATGCGGTTCGGATCGACCGGCTTTGGCGTGCCCGGGTGAAAGATCCCGGCAATCCCGCACATTCAGCGCAGGCCCGCGGCGTGATCGGCGACCGTGCCGACCGGTCCGAGCGCGGCAAGGAAGCGCGCCATCGGTCGCGGATCGCCACCCTCGACCGACAGATGCACCGCAACCGCGCGCTGCGGTCCGCCGAACAGCCGCGCCTTCATCGTCTCGATCTTCACGATCATCCCGTCATCGGTGGTAGCATCGCCGACCCGGTACCACGTCGCGACGATGCGCTCCACGGGTCCCGGCGCGGTAATCCGCATCGCCGAACCGCGTGCACCCGCGGCGTCCGCGACCGGGGGCAGGTCCGCGACGCGGACCCAGCGATCCTCCTCGCGCAGCACACCCGTGCCGAACGCAATCAGCTCGTGCCCGTCGCCCTGCCGCCCGAATACCGCGACCGCCATGTCGACGGTCGCGCCCGAGGCGTCGGCATAGCGGCCGAACAGATAATGGTCCGCGCCCGGATACCAGGGCATCCACGCCGCGCGCACGCTGACATCGACGCGGTG
This sequence comes from Sphingomonas sp. CFBP 8765, assembly GCF_014841445.1. Lineage (NCBI taxonomy): Bacteria > Pseudomonadati > Pseudomonadota > Alphaproteobacteria > Sphingomonadales > Sphingomonadaceae > Sphingomonas > Sphingomonas sp. CFBP 8765. Next base: position 234,197 of record NZ_JACYTY010000001.1, read on the forward strand.
CCAGCCCGGCACGTCGGGCAGCGCGATCTGCGCGGGCAGCGCCTGCCGCCGCCCGGCGATGGCCGTGCTCCACGCCGGAAACGCCGATGCGACCGCCAGCACGAGCAGCGTGATGACGGCGAGATCGCCGCGATAGCGCGGCGTCGTTTGCAGACGCGTCGGATCGAAGGCGGGATCGTCGGGCGCGCGGTCGAACCAGCGCCAGCCGATCGCCAGCACCGCCGCCATCACGAGCGCGAAGAACAGCCAGCCATAGACGATGTGGTCGAGCCCCGTCGCCGCCTCGACCGAGGTCAGCTCGGCCGCCCAGATCGTCCCGAACGCACGAAACCCGTTGGCGACGACCGGCACGACCACTGACACGACAAGGAACACCGCGCGGCGCCGCCACGACACGAAACAGACATTGGCGACGAGCACCCCGAACGCGACCATCGCGATCACGAACTTGGCGCCCGAGCACGCCTCCGCCACCTCGAAATAATAGCGGCCGGCATGGATCAGCACGCCGTCGACGATCGCGGGCACGCCGACCAGATGCAGCAGCGGCATGACGATCGCGACGGTCACCGCCTGCAAGGGCGGCTCGATCCCCTCGCCGAAGGGCACGAGGAACAGCGCATAGCCGAGCGGAAACAGCAATCCGCGCGCGACATTGGGGCCGAGGATCGCGACGACCGCGCCCTGCAGCATCAGTACCAGCCCCAGTTGCCGCGCGAGATTGACCGAGGCCGCGTCGCCCATCAGCCACCCTGCCCCGCCGACCGCGACCAGCGCTAGCCCCGGCCACCAGCCGACCGGCCTCAGCTGCGCGAGCGCGCCACGCCGCTGCCACACCAGCCAGGCGATCACCGGGGCGATGAACAGACAGTGGCCGAAGGTCGTGCTGGTCCACCAGATCGTCGTCAGATCGGCGACGTCGCGGCGGAACAGCGCGAGCAGCAGGATCGCCGCGATGCCGAGCGCGAGCAGATGCCGGGGCCAGGACGTCGCGGGGCGATCGATCACGATGGGGACCGGCTGCCATCGACTCCGAACAGCGCATCGAGCGGTGCGAGCCGTGCGTCCCAGCCATAGCGTCGCAGCACCTGCGCGCGCGCCGCCCGGCCCAGCTCTGCCGCGTCGGCGGGGGCGTCGAGCAGCGCGAGGACCTGCGCGGCGAAGTCTTGCGCGTCCGCCGCGACGCGGATCGTGCCGGCGTGGTCGATGCCCTCCGCCGCCGCCGCCGAGGCGACGACCGGCCGCGCCATCGCCATCGCCTCCAGCACCTTGTTCTGGATGCCGCGGGCGAGCTTCAGCGGGGCGACGCAGACATCGGCCGCGGCGAGCCATCCGCGCACGTCGTCGACCGCGCCGGTGACGATCACCGCGTCGCCTGCCAGCGCCTGCACCGCCGGGGTCGGGGTGCGGCCGACGATCGCGAACCGGGCTGTCGGGTGGCGCGTGCGGATCCGGGGGAGGATGTCGCGGGCGAACCACGTTACGGCCTCGATATTGGGGCGGTAGTCCATCTGGCCGGTGAAGACGATCAGCGGGTCTGCATGCGCGCTGCCGATGACCAGCCCACTCTTCACCTCCCCGGCGGAGGTCGGGGTCCAGTTGGGCGACGTTGATGGCGACGGACTGTCCGCTGTTATCGCGGCCTTTCCAACTGGGCCCCGGCCTTCGCCGGGGTGGTGGGATGGGGTTGCGGCCTGCCCGCCATGCGCAGCCGGGTCGGTCGCCCTGCCTTTCACCTCCCCGGCGGAGGCCGGGGTCCAGTTGGGGGACGTTGATGGCGACGGACTGTCCGTTGTCACTGCGACCTTTCCACCTGGGCCCCGGCCTTCGCCGGGGTGGTGGGATGGGGGTGCCGCCTGCCCAGCCTGCCCTGCCTGCCCTGCCTTCTCAGCCTGCGCAGCCGGATCGAACGTGACCGAGTCGATGCCGTTCTCGACCGCGAGGATGCGTCCGGTGGCGCCGCCGGTGCGGAACAGGGCGGCTTCGGCTTCGCTGACGAACAGGCTTGCGGAGACCCTCGCCGCGATCTCCCGCTCGAAGGCCCCTAACAGCCGTGCCTCGCGGCGCATCATCCAGCGCATCGGGCCGCGGGAGTCGTCCGCGAAGCCTGCGAACTTGGCGGAGTCCATGTCGACGAAATCCATGACCACGGGTGGCCCGTCATCGGGGAGGTACTGCGCCATCTGGCCCGAGAAACAGTAGATGCCGTCGACGCGTGGCAGGATGCGGTCGACCGCGGCCTGCATGGGGGGAGAAGCGAACGCCGTCAGCGAGACGGGCTTGCCGGTGGCCAGCGCCTCGAGTCCGGCGCGCGCCTGCGACTTGCCGCGTGGCAGGATCGTGCAGCTCGCCAGCATGTCCGTGAAGGCGGCGGGTGGATCGAGGTCCGCCGGGTCGTCGGCAAACGCGACGAGATGAACGCGCATGCGTGTGCTGAGATAGCGGAGGACGTGGAAGCTGCGGATCTTGTCGCCGCGATCGGGCGGGAACGGCACCCGGTGCGCCAGGAACAGCAGGTCGCTCACCCCAGACCCCGGGAGATCCACGGCCCGGCGAGATTGGCCGCCCAGAGCGGCATCTTCTTCCAGCTGCGCACCATCAGCGCATATCTGGGGTTGAGCGGATTGACCTCGCGCGCGGGCCCGTCGCTGCGCTTGGCGTAGAGCCGCGGCATGGGCGTGAAGCCCCAATTCTTCTTGAACGCGGCCGCGCCGGTGCCGGTCTTCGACCGTCCGAAGTCGAACCGCGTGCAGCCGCGCGCGCGGGCATGCGCCATCAGCGCGAAATACATCCGGTCGTTCGCGCGCAGGCCGCGCGCCGCCTCGGTCCCGCCGCCCCAATAGGGATAGACGGTCCCGCGGTGATAGAGGCTGAGCACGCTCGCGACCGCGCGGCCGCGGTGGCGGACGGTCAGTATGTCGGCGTCCATCGTCTCGACGACCGAGCGGAAGAGCCGCGCGGGAAAGACCGGCGTCCCCAGATTGCGCACCGATTCGGCATAGACGCGGTAATGCTCGGCGAGCATTGCGCGGTCGCGGCCGGTCGCGATGGCGAGATCGAGGCCGAGCGCGCGCCGCACCTCGGCGCGCTGCTTGCGCGGGATGGCGAGGAGCTCCGCATCGTTATCCGCCGCCAGATCGCGCGCGAACCCCAGATAGCTGTCCGCGTCGCTGTCCCACCCCGCGGGCACCGCGCCACCGCGAAGCTCGACCGACGGGCAGCCGAGCCGCTGCGCCAGATCCCAGGCCGCCGCGGCGAGCGGCTCGACCGCGACATCGCCGAGCACGCCGCCATCGACCGCGAACCCCGCCGAGACGAGCGCGCGCCCGAACAGCGGCGATCGCATCTCGGTCAGCGGCAGCACGCCGGTGATCGTGCCGCCCCGCTCCGCGACCAGATAGCGTGCGCGCTGGCCGCAACCGCGCGCGACCGCGATGCTCCACGCGGGCAGGTGGAACGGCGTCGCCGCCGCCGTCGCATCGACGAACGCCGCGATCCGCGCGCACTCGTCCGCGTCGGCGAGATCTGCCTCGCGCACGGTGGCCGTGGTCACCGCAGCCGACCCGCCTCGACCGCGACCGCGGCATCGACGCGGCCCCAGTCATGCCGGCCGAGCAGTCCGCGCAACTTGCCCGCCATCGCGCCAAGCCGCGAATATTGCCGGATCTTCGAGCGCAAGGGTGCCGCCGCGACGCGCGGCTGGGCGGGATCGATCTCCCAGGGGTGGAAATAGAACATCGCCGGGTGGTCGGCGGCGTTCACCTGGCGGACCGCGAAATCCATCAGCGCGGCGGGCAGCAGCCGGAAGAAGCCGCCCCCCGTGGCGACGCGGCGCGTACCGAACTGCGCGACGGTGACGGGCACTTCGACCAATGCGCTGTCGGGCAGCGGGCGGAAGGCGAAGCGCGGTGCGTCGCGCCATCCATAATGGTCGTGCGCGAGCGGTGCGACGCTCGACGAATAGGCATAGCCCGCTTCGGCCAGCACGGCGTGTGCCCAGGGCGTGCGCTGGTCGATCGAGAAGCTCGGCGCGCGGTAGCCGGTGACACGCTGCCCCGCCGCATCCTCGATCGCCGCGCGCGCGCGCGCGAGGTCGGCGCGGAACAGGCCTGCATCCATGGTGAAGACGCGCTGGTGATCCCAGCCATGGCTCGCGATCTCGTGCCCGGCATCGACGATCCGGCGGATCAGTGCGGGATAGCGGTGCGCGACCCAGCCGAGCGTGAAGAAGGTCGCGTGCACGCCGCTTTCGGCGAACAGCGCGAGCACCGCATCGGTGTTCGCCTCGACGCGCGGCTGGAGGCCGTCCCAGTCCGCCTTGTCGATCACCGTCTCGAACGCGCCTACCTGGAACCAGTCCTCGACATCGACCGACATGCCGTTGCGGATCGGGCCGGCCGTTACCGCCGTCGTCACCGGATCACGCCGCGTCGTGCCAGTGCGACGCGCCGCGGATCGGCTTGTAATCGGGCCTAGGCTCGTCGCCCTCGACCCACTCGACGAGCAAGGTCAGGACACGGCGCAGCGCCTGGTCCTGCTGCTCGACGCGCGCCTCGAGCATCGCGAGCCGGTCGAGGACCGCAGGGTCGGTGGCGGGGTCGGTGGCGGGATCGGGCGTGGCGCGGGGCTTTGCCGTGGGTTCGGGGGCAGGCTCGGGCGTGGGCGTCGTCGCAAGTGTCGGCAGGTCCGCGGTCAGGTCGCTCTGCACGGCGCGGACGACGGCGCCGTCGATGACACGCAGATCCTCGATCGCGGCATAGAGCATGACGCGTCCCGCCAGCATGTTGAGGCGGCGGGGGATGCCGTCCGACCCGTCGAACAACGCGGCAACCGCGTCGTCGGTGAACGCCGGATTGCCCTCCCACCCGACCACCGACAGGCGGTGCGCGATATAGTCGGCGACCTCATGCGGCTCCATCGGATCGAGATGGTGGATCGCGATCACCCGCTGGCGGAGCTGTTCGAGCCCGTCGGAGCCGTGGAGCCGGTCGCGGAATTCGGGCTGGCCGAGCAGCAGGATCTGCAGCAGCGCATGGCCGGCGGTCTGGAAGTTGGACAGCATCCGCAGTTCCTCGAGCGCGGACACGGGCAGCGCCTGCGCCTCGTCGACGATCAGCAGCGTGCGCTTGCCGGTCCGCGCGACGGCGTGCAGCCCGCGTTCGATCGCGGTGAGCAGCTGTGCCTTTTCGAGCCCCGCCGGGTCGACACCGAGCGCGGTCGCGACGATCCGCAGCAGGTCGCTCGCCTCGATCGCGGTCGACACCAGCCGGATCGCGTTCAGGCTCTGATGGTCGATCGTGTCCATCAGATGCCCGACCAGCGTGGTCTTGCCCGCGCCGATATCGCCGGTCATGACGATGAAGCCCTCGCCCTGCGCCAGACCATAGCCGAGATACGCCATCGCCTTGCGATGCGTCCCCGATTCGAACCAGAATCGGGGGTCGGGGGTGAGCTGGAACGGGCGTCCCGTCAGTCCGTAATGTTCGTCGTACATCTGCCAAATATCCTAGAACTGATACCGTGCACCGAGCAGCGCCTGTGCGGACCAGTCGCTGTCGAAGTCGCCGACCTTGAAGCTGTATAACCCGAGCGACGCGGTCGTGCCGAGCCGTCCGAAATTACGGTAATAGGTACCGGTCGCGCCATAGGACCAGACCCCGCCATCGCCCGCGGTGACGAAACCACCGCCGAGCTGGCTGTCGAAATAGTTCACGAACGCGGTCGCATTGAGCCCCGATACCGAAGACAGCGACCGCGCGAAATAGAGCTGGCCGTAATAGCTCTCGTCCTCAAGGCCCGTGACGACGAGGCCGGGCGCGCCGCGTGGTGCGAACAGCCGGCGATTAGCATAGCCGATCCCGCCGCCAAACGTCGTCCGCCCGCGCGTCGCGACGAGCACCGCGTCGATCCCGCGCGCACGGTAGCTCGAGGTGGAGATCGACTGGAACACGTCGTCGAGGCACCCGCCCGGCGCCGCGCCGGTCGCGCCGAACACGCAGCCGTTGAACTGCTGCGCGAAACCCTGGTTGGGCGCGAGGAAGCTCGTCGGCAGGTTGGCGAGGCCGGTGCGCAGCTGGCGGCCGAAGGTCTGCACGCCGTCATAGACGTTGACCGCGACGCCGACGTCCTTCGACGCCTGGTAGGTCGCGGTGCCGGTAAAGCTGAGCGAGCCATAGCGTTCGCCGATCCGCGCCTCGACCGAGGTCCGCCGGTTCGGCCGCCAGATCACGCCCGCGTCGTAATAGAGCCCGTCGGTGCGATAGGCGATGCGGCGCGGCGATCCCGGCGCGGTCCGGAACCGGCCGTCGCGGTCGAGCACGGGGACGCCCGCGGCATCGACCAGCGCATCCTTCTGGCTCGTCTCGATCCGTTCATAGCCGAGGCCCGCGGTCAGCGCGACATAGGGCGACACCGGCAGCACCGCGTCGCCGCGGCCGAAATAGCCCTGGTAGCGCTGGCTGAGCTGGCCCGCGGTCTCGCGGTCGAACCCCGCGCTCGCGGTCAGCCCGACCGGCAGCAGCGTGCCCGGCCGGAAGCCCGCGCTGGCCGTCGCGGTGTGGCCGATCGAATCATCGTAATAATCGAGCCGCTGGCCACCGGTCGCGGCGGTGCCGAAGGTCGGGGTCTCGACCTTGGTATAGCCCAGCCGGTAGTTGGCGTTGACCGCGACGTCGCCCGCCTGCGCGGCGAAATTCGGGCCGCCATAGACGGCATAGACCTGCGCGATGTTCGAGACATTGCCGACCAGTACGCCGGGCGCGGCGCCGCGGATGTCCGAGCGCGAGCGCGTGGCGATCCCGCCCGCTTCCAGCGAGACGTTGCGCGTCAGTTGCGCCTCGACCCGCGCGAGGCCCGAATGGATGTCGGTGTCGCCGATATCGTCGTCATAGGCAAAGCGGCGTTCGTAGCGGTAGCTGACCTGCCCGTTGATCCGCGCGGTCGACACCGCCGCATCGACGCCTGCTGCGAGCGAGGTGTAGGTGAGCACGTCGCCGCCGCCGAGATCGGCGGTGAGGATCTGCGTCGCCTCGATATAGGGCCGGACGACGACGCGCCGTGCGCCCTGCCCGCTTCCTGACGCCGTATCGGAGACCGACTGGGCGAGCGCGGGCGCCGCGACGAACAGCGCCGCCGCGCCGCCGAGGATCAGTCGGACATCGCTCACCGCGCGCCGCCTTGCTCGTAATAGCTGCCGAACCGCGCGCCGCCGGGGACGAACGACACCGCGTTGAGCACCAGCTGGATATGCTCGCAGCTGTCGAGCCGGTTGACCGCGGCGCGGACCTCGCTCTCGGGCGTGTGATCGGCGCGGACGACGAGCATGACCTGCCCGACCAGCATCGCGAGCACGCCCGCGGGCGACGCGGCGAGCGCGGGCGGCGAATCGAAGATCACGATGCGCCGCGGATCCGCCGCGAGCAGCCGCGCGAGCACCGCACGGGTCCGCGCGCTCGCGAGCAGCTCGGTATCCATCGTCGTCCGGTCGCCCGCGGGCAGGATCGAGAGATGCGGCACGTCGGTGCGGATCACCAGCGTCTCGACGTCGATGCTCGTATCGGCCAGAGCATCGAGCAGGCCGGGACCATCATCCAGCCCGAGCTGTCGCAGCACGTCGGGCTTGGCGACATCGGCGTCGACCAGCAGCACCTCGGTATCGCGTTCCGCCGCGATCGAGAGTGCGAGGTTGATCGCGCAGAAGGTCTTGCCGTCGTTCGGGCGTGCCGAGCAGACGAGGATCGTGCGCGCCTTGTCGGGCACCGCGCTGGCCTCGATCTGCGCGCGCGTGATCAGCAGCTGCCGCTTGATGAGGCGGAACTCCTCCGCCAGCGGACCGACCGGCGCGCCGGGCACCATCATGCCGTTCGCCGCCAGCATCCCGCGATCGATCATCGCCGTGTCACTGGCGACGAACGGCAGGTGGAACTCGTCGGGCAATTCCTGCCCGATCGGCGCGCGAAGCTCGGGCGGGATTGCGAGGAAGGTCGCATCGTCGGAGTCCGGCGCGTCGGCTTCGAACGCGGCAACGGGCTCGGCGGCAGGCTCAGGCGCGCGTGCCGGTTCGACCGGCGGCACCGACGGCCGGGCCCGCACGTGCTGGTTGAAGTCATAGACCGTGGCGGCGCGTTCGAGCAGCGACGGCGCGCGTGGCGGCTCGCCGCTGGCTTCGTGCGATTCGGGGATCTTGCTACGCATGGTCACGTCCTCAGGCCGCCAGGCCACGCTGCAGAATCTCGACGCCCAGCAGCAGCACATAGGCGCCGCCGAGCGCTGCCGTGCCGCCGAGGAACATCCGGAATTGCTTGGCGCGCAACTCGGACTGAGTGCGCGTCACGACTTCGCCGATCGACCCGATCACCGGCATCCCCGCGACGCGTTCGAGCCGGGTGCTCGTCGCGAACGTGCCACGGAGCTGGCCGAGCAGGAACGCGCCGCCGATCCCGGCACCGAGACCGGCGATCAGCACGCCGGTCAGCAACAGCATCCGGTTCGGGGCGCTCGGCTTTTGCGGCGTGGTCGGCGGGTCGATGACGCTGAACTTGACGCGATCGGTCTGCGACTGCGCCTGGCCGCGGAGCGCGATCTGTTCGCGCTGGGTCAGCAGCTGGTCATACTGGTCCTTCAGCACCTGATAATCGCGGTCGATCGCGCCCTGTTCGGCGGCGACGGTCGGATCCTCGGACAGCTTGGCGTTGAGCTGGTCGAGATCGCCCTGCAGCTGCGCGCGACGGATCCTGAGCGATGCGACCGCCGCCTGCTTGTCCGCCATCATCGCCTGCAGCGAGACATAGAGCGGATTGGGCGACGAACCCGCGCCGCTGCCGCCCGACAGCGGTTCGCCGCGCGCCGCCGCGGTTGCCTGGGCGAGCTGCGCGCGCAGCGCGACGACGTCGGGATGGCTTTCGGTATAGCCCCTCGCACGGGCATCGGCGAGCTGCCCCTGGATCGCCGCAAGCCGGGCGCGTGCGGGTCCGGCCGCACCGGCGACGCCGCCGCTGCCAGCGATCGTCCGCGCGACGCCAGCCATCTGCCCCTGCACCGCCGCCAGCCCCGATTGCGCCGCGGCGAGATCGCCATCGACCTGCGCCATCTGCGACCGCGCGGCGCCGATCCGGTCGGCGACCGACCCGGTGCCGGGCAGCGCCCCGAGATAGCGGTTCTGGAAGTCGGCGCGCTTGGCCTCCGCGTCCTGCAGCTGCTTCTGCCGCTGTGCCAGTTGCTTGTCGAGAAAGCTGAGGCTCTGGCTGGTACTCGTCCGGTCGCCTGCCAGATTGCCCTCGACGAAGATGTCGATCAGCTTCTGCGTGATCGTCCGCGCCAGCTTCGGACTCGCCGCGGTCGTCGCGATCTCGAACAGATTGTCCTGCGCCGACGTCACCTTGATCGACTGGGCGAGGCTGGCGACGCGGTCGGCGACGTCGCGGTCGCTGGCGACCGTGTTGGCAAGGTCGGTGCCGCGCACGACCTTCTCCAGATTGACCGCGGAGGTCAGCGTCTGGCGGATCGTGTCGATGTCGGTGCGGCTCGAGGCCGACGGCTGGTCCATGCTCGCGGGCAGCAGGTTCTGCATCTGGACGAAGACGCGCGCGCGCGATTCATACCGGCTCGGGATCTGCGATACGAACAGCCAGCCGAGGACGCACACGCCCCACGCGATCGCGAGCGCGAGCCAGCGCCGCGTCCAGATCGCGTGCAGCGCGACCCGCGCCTCGTCATAGATGCCGTTCATACCGCCACGCCTCAGAACATCGATTCGGGGATGATGATGACGTCACCGGGCTCAAGCCTGACATTGGCGGACGAATCGCCCTTTTTCAACAGGTTCGAGATCTGCAGCGAGAACTCGCTCTGCTTGCCGCTCGCCCGGTCGTAGCGCACCAGCCGCGCCTTGTTGCCCGCCGCATACTGGCTGAGCCCGCCGACCGCGATCATCGCGTCGAGCAGCGTCATATTGGCGCGATAGGGGATCGAGGCGGGCTTTTCGGTCGCGCCGACGATGCGGACCTGCTGGCTGTAGGTGCCGCTGAAATTCTCGACGATGACCGAGACGATCGGGTTTTTGACATATTCGCCGAGCGCCTTCTTCATGTCGTCGGCGAGCTGTGCGGGCGTCTTGCCGACCGCGGACATGTCGTTGACCAAGGGCGTCGTGATCCGGCCGTCGGGGCGGACCTGGACCTTCGACGACAGTTCGGGATTGCGCCAGACGAAGATGTTGAGCTGATCGAGCGGGCCGATCACATATTCCTCGCCCGGCAGTTCCTTGTTCGCGACATAGGCCGCGGGCGGCAGTTCGGGCGGACCGCCGGTGCTGCTGCAGGCGGCCAGCGACGACGCGGCGAGCCCCAGCGTGAACAGGGAACGGGAAACGGGTCCGGAACGCATGGGCACTGATCTCCTGGCGCCATCCCGGCAACGGGTGTCCGATGGCCGGTTAAACTCGCACGGGCTATGCAGGGAAACAGGTGAAGATAGCGTTTAGGAGCGCTCCGCAACCCCGCCCGCCGCCACGCTCATGGCTGGGGTTGGACTGAAGTAACGATCTCGAGCGCGGGTGGATGCCCGAGAAACGCCGCCGGGCTCGCGCTGGCGCCGTATGCGCCCGCCATGAAGATCGCGATCAGGTCCCCGGGCCCGACCGGCGGCAGCGCGACCCGGTCGCCGAGCCGGTCGAGCGGGGTGCACAGCGGTCCCACGACCGACACCGCGTCCGCGGCGGCCGCCTCCCCCATTCGCGCGGCGACCGCGATCGGATAGTTGCGCCGGACGACGGTGCCGAAATTGCCGCTCGCCGCGAGCTGATGATTGAGCCCGCCATCGACCACGACGAAGACTTCGCCCTGGCTGTGCTTCACGTCGATCACGCGGGTCAGGTACACGCCGGCCTCGGCGACCAGCCACCGCCCGAGCTCGATCGCGAACCGGGTGTCGCGCAGCACCGCCGCGCGGGTCTCGAGTGCCGCGTACAGCGCCGCACCGACCCGCTCGACGTCGAGCGCGACGTCGTTGGCGAAATAGGGCACGCCGAACCCGCCGCCCAGATTGACCAGCGGCGGCGCGACGCCCCCCGCGTCGGCGAGCCGCGCGGCGAGGTCGAGCGTGGCCGCCTGCGTCTCGATGATCGCGCCCGCGTCGAGCGCCTGACTGCCCGCATAGATGTGGAATCCGCGCCAGTCCGCGCCCGCCGCGACGATGTCGCGCACCAGCGCCGCCGCACGCTCCGCATCGACCCCGAAGGGCGAGGCGCGGCCGCCCATCCGCATCCCCGATCCGCGCAGTTCGATATCGGGGTTCACGCGCACCGCCATCCGCGGCGCGATGCCGAGCCGCGCGCCGATCGCGAAGCCGCGCGTGGCCTCGCCCTCAGATTCGACGTTCAACGTCGCGCCGGCGCGGATCGCTGCCGTCAGTTCGTCGTCGCGTTTGCCGGGACCGGCAAAGCTGATCGCGTGTGCCGGCTTGACCGCCAGCGCCATGCCGAGCTCGCCCGCCGACGCGACGTCGAGCCCGTCGACCAGCGGTGCGATTGCCGCGAGCAGGGCCGAATGCGGGTTCGCCTTGATCGCGTAGTGGAGGTCGATCGCGGGCATCGCCGCGCGGAACCGCGCGATCCGCGCCGCGACGATGGCGCTGTCATAGACGAACAGCGGCGTGTCGCCGGCCTGTGCGACCCAGGCCTCCGCGGACCGCCCGCCGATCGTCAGCGCGCCCGACTGGTGCGCAAATTCGGGCGGCAACGCCCCCATCGGCTTCATCATGCCTGTCCCTGTTCGTTGGCGGTCGACCATGCCCGGACCTCGGCCGCGATCGCGGACCGGTCGAGCTTGCCGTTGGCGTTGCGCGGCAGCGCGTCGCGCCACAGATAGCCGGCGGGCTGCATGAAGCTCGGCAGCGCGGTGCGCAACCGGGTCCTGAGCGCGGGCTCGTCCGCCGCGTCGCCCGCGAGCATCACGACGATCGCCTGCCCCAGCCGCGGATCCGCCACCCCGACCGCAACCGCCTCGCGGGCTTGGTTGCCGGCGAGTACCGCCTCCTCGACCTCGAGCGGGCTGATCCGGTTGCCCGCACTCTTGATCATCTCGTCGTCGCGGCCGACGAAGCGGAGCAGCCCGTCCGCGCCCTCGACCACCGTGTCGCCCGACCAGACCGCCATGCCGTTGCCGTCGGGCGCGGGGCGGAAGCGCTGCGCGGTCCGCTCGGCATCGCGCCAATAGCCCTGCGCGACCAGCGGCCCGGCATGCACCAGCTCGCCCGGCTCGCCCGGCGCGGCGCGGGTGCCGTCGGGCCGGATCACCGACACCTGCGCGAACGGGATCGCACGCCCCATCGCGTCGGGGTGCGCGTCGATCAGCGACGGGTCGAGATAGGTCGAGCGGAACGCCTCGGTCAGCCCGTACATCGCGTAGATATCCGCGCCGGCGAACCGCGCACGCAGCCCTGCGACGAGCCGCGGGGTCAGCGCGCCGCCCGAATTGGTCAGCCGCCGCAGCCGCGCCGCGGTCTCCGCCGGCCAGTCCGCCTCAAGCAACTGCACCCAGAGCGGCGGTACCCCCGCCAGCGTCGTCGCGCCGACCCGCTCGACCGCCTTCACGACGTCGCGCGCCACCATATAGTCGATCGGCGCGACCGCCGCGCCCGCCGCCCAGGTCGAGAAGAGCTGGTTCTGGCCGTAATCGAACGACAGCGGGAGCACGCCCAGCACCCGGTCGTCGCGCGTGAGCTTCAGATAGTGCGCGACCGACACGGCGCCGAGCGACAGATTGGCGTGGCTCAGCATCACCCCCTTGGGCCGCCCGGTCGAGCCCGAGGTGTAGAGGATCGCGGCGAGCGTCGCCGGATCGGCATCGGACGGGCCCGGGCCGCCCTCGCCTTGCAGATCGAGCGCGGTCTCGTCGACGATTGCGCAGTCCGCGGGCACGTCGCCCGGCTCGAGCGTCGCCGCGCGCGCGCCCTGCGTCACCAGCAGCACAGCACCGCTGTCGGCCAGGATATGCGCCACCTGTGCGCGCCGCAGCAGCGGGTTGACCGGAACATGGACCAGCCCCGCGCGCGCCGCCGCGAGCGGCATCACGCAGGCGACCCGCGTCTTGGGCAGCCAGGTCGCGACGCGCGCGCCCTCTGCAAGACCCTGCCCCGCCAGCCAGCCGGCGAGCGTGCCGACCGCGGTTTCGAGGTCGCGGAACGTCATCGTCCCTGCGCGGTCGATCAGCGCAACGTCGTCGGCTGCGCCGTGCGACGTAAGGTGATCGATCGGAAACGGGACGGGGTCGGGCGAGGTCATGGGTCCTCCATAGCGCCAAGCCGTTGCCGAATTCACCCCCACAGGCTAGCGGGGCCCGGTTCGCAACGGTTCAGGCGATGCTCGTGATCTTCGAAGGTACTTCCCAGGTTGAAACGACGGTCCGCGCCGTCCTTGCCGACATCCTTGGCCTCAGCGCCGAGCGAGTCGCGGCATTCACCGACGACACGCCGTTGTTCGGCGCGCTCCCCGAACTCGATTCGATGGCGGTGGCGAGCGTGCTGACCGAGCTCGAGGACCGGCTCGGCATCCTGATCGAGGATGACGAGATCGACGGCGAGATGCTCGAGACGTTCGGCGCGCTCGTCCAGTTTGCGGCGCGGAAGGCGCTGGTCTAGCCTCGGCCGGGATGACCGGCCCCCGCTTCGATCACTATGACTGGGCCGGCGGGCGCGAGGCGATGCTGCGCTTCGGCCCCGATGCCGGACCGCTGGTCGTTGCGGTACTGCCGCTGTTCGAGGAGGCGAACCGCACGCGCGCGTTCCTCGTCGCGATGCTGCGCGCGCTGGCCGGGCGCGGGATCGGCAGCATCCTGCCTGATCTGCCCGGTACCGGCGAGAGTGTGGTCGAGACGCGCGACCTGCGGTTGCCCGACCTGCGCCAGGCCTTTGCTGCGCTTGTCGGGACGCTCGACGTGCCGGTTTACGCGGTCACGATTCGGAGTGGTGCGCTCGTCGATTGCGACGCCAGTCTTGCCGGGCGATGGCGGCTCGCGCCGCAGGCGGGCGATGATCTGTTGCGCGACCTGAACCGGATCCGTGCCGCGTCGACGATGCCCGACGCGGAGGGTTACGCGGGCAACAGCCTGTCCGAGGCGCTGCTCGCGGATCTGCAGGACGCGGTGCCATATGCCGCGTCGCGAACGGTGCGACTCGAGAGCGATCCGCGTCCGGCGGATGCGCGCTATGCCGGGGCGCCGCTGTGGCGGCGGTCGGAACCGGGCAGCGATGCGGCATTCGCGCAGGCGCTCGCCGCCGATGTGGCCGGGTGGATCGCGACATGCGGCGATTGATCGCAGTGCCCTGCGAGGGCGAGACGCTGGTCGCGACGCTCGACGACGCGGCGGGCGCGACGGGGGTGCTGATCGTGTCGGGCGGCAACGAGATCCGCAGCGGCGCGCACCGCGGCATGGCGATGCTCGCGCGGCGGCTGGCGGCGGGGGGCACGCCGGTGTTCCGCTATGACCGCCGCGGCATCGGCGATTCGAGCGGCGAGAATGGCGGCTTTCTGTCGGCGCAGGCCGATCTGGTCGCCGCCGCCGCCGCGTTCCGCGCCGCTGCGCCGCACGTCACGCGGCTGGTGGGGTTCGGCAATTGCGACGCCGCGAGCGCGCTCGCGCTGTTCGGCGGGGCGGCGGGGATCGACCGGCTACTCCTCGCCAACCCCTGGGTGATCGCGCCGACCGACGACCTGCCCCCTGCCGCCGCGATCCGCGCGCGCTATGCGGCGCGGCTGCGTGATCCGGCCGCGTGGCTCAGCCTGCTCCGCGGCGGGATCAATCTGCGCAAGCTGGTCCGGGGTCTGGTGAGGCTGTGGCGCGGGTCGGGGGAGGTCGAGGGCGACCTTGCGAGCCGGGTCTGCGGCGCGATCGACGGCTGGGCGGATCGCGTCGTCATTCTGCTCGCGACCGGGGATGCGACCGCGCAGGTGTTTGCGGCACGCTACCGCGGCGCGGCGCGGATCGTGCGACTGGCTACCGGTTCGCACAGCTTCGCCGGGACCGCGAATGCCGGTGCGTTGGAGGCGGCGCTCAGGGACGTGATCGACGGCACGGACGATGCAGGCGCCGCCAGTTCCCCCCACTCGTCATCCTGACGAACGTCAGGACTCAGGGTTACGGGCGATTCCGTCTTTGGCTCTGGATCCTGACTTTCGTCAGGATGACGGAGGGTATGAGGGGCGTGAATCCGACGCACGCCCCCCGCGCTTACTCCGCGGCTTCGGCCAGTTCCGCGAATTCCGCCGCCGCCAGGAACCGTTCGGCGTCGAGAGCGGCCATGCAGCCCGTGCCTGCCGCGGTCACCGCCTGGCGGTAGACCTTGTCGGCAACGTCGCCGCACGCGAACACGCCCTCGACGCTGGTGCGCGTCGAGCCGGTCTCGACCGAGATATAGCCGTCCGAATCGAGATCGATATGCCCGCGGAACAGCTCGGTCGCGGGGTGGTGGCCGATCGCGACGAAGCCGCCATCGACCGCGAGGCGCGAGCGTTCGCCCGTCACCGTGTCCTCGAGTTCAAGCGCGACGAGCCCGGCATTGCCGCCGCCGTCGACGAATTCGCGGACTTCCTTGTTCCACAGCACGGTCACGCCCTTGTGCGCGAACAGCCGCTCCTGGAGGATCTTCTCCGAGCGCAGCGAATCGCGGCGGTGGATGAGCGTCACGTCGGGCGAATGGTTGGTGAGGTACAGCGCCTCCTCGACCGCGGTGTTGCCGCCGCCGATGACGGCCACCTTCTTGCCGCGGTAGAAGAAGCCGTCGCAGGTTGCGCAGGCGCTGACGCCCTTGCCCTTCATCGGCTCCTCGCTGTCGATGCCGAGCCACTTGGCCTGCGCGCCCGTCGCGATGACGAGCGTCTCGCCCTCATACACGTCGCCGCTGTCGCCGATCAGGCGGAACGGGCGGCTGCTGACGTCGACCTTGACGATCGTGTCCCACATCATCCGCGTGCCGACATGTTCGGCCTGCGCCTGCATCTGCTCCATCAGCCACGGGCCCTGGATGACGTCCTTGAAGCCGGGATAATTCTCGACATCGGTGGTGGTGGTCAGCTGGCCGCCGGGCTGGATCCCCTGGACGACGATCGGCGCCATCCCGGCGCGCGCGCCATAGATCGCGGCCGACAGCCCGGCAGGCCCGGAACCGAGAATGAGCATGCGGGTCGTGTGCGTCGTCATCGTGATATCCTTGGAGTTTCGGATCCCATCTAGGCGATGGAACATGCGATTTGAACCATCGCCACCGCAATCGGCGTGCATCGTTTGCCGCCCCGCTTCGTTGGAAGGCAAAAGCGGAGAGACGTATGAGCGACGACCGGACCATCGAGATCGAAGACTATACCGCACCCGCCGGCGGCTGGGGGTCGATGAAATCGCTCGTGGAGATATCCGCGCGCGAGAAGATCGGCCCCGAAGCGCTGCGCGAACTCACGCGGCAGAACAAGCCCGAGGGCTTTGCGTGCGTCAGCTGCGCCTGGGGCAAGCCCGCGCATCCGCATACCGCCGAATTCTGCGAGAATGGCGCCAAGGCGACTGCGTGGGAGCTGACATCCTACCGCGTGACGCCGGCCTTCTTTCAGGAGCATACGGTCACCGAGCTGCTCGGCTGGAAGGATTTCGATCTCGAACAGGCCGGCCGCCTGACGCATCCGCTGAAATATGACGCGACCACCGACAAATATGCCGCGTGCAGCTGGGACGAGGCGTTCGCCGGGATCGGTGCGAAGCTCAAGACCTATGACCCGACAAAGGTGATCTTCTACGCCTCGGGTCGCGCGAGCCTCGAGACCTCGTACATGTACAGCCTCATGGCGCGGATGTACGGCAGCCAGAACCTGCCCGACAGTTCGAACATGTGTCACGAGACGACCTCGGTCGGGCTGAAGTCGGCGATCGGCTCCGCAGTCGGGACGATCCACCTTTCGGATTACGAGAAGTGCGACGCGATCTTCTATTTCGGGCAGAATCCGGGCGTGAACAGCCCGCGGTTCCTCCATCCGCTGCGCGACTGTGCCAAGCGCGGCGTCGAGATCGTCGTGTTCAATCCGCTGAAGGAGCGCGGTCTGGAGAAATTCCAGGATCCGCAGAATCCGCTGGAGATGGTCACCGGCAAATCGACGCCGATCGCCTCGCAATATCATCAGGTAAAGACCGGCGGCGACGTCGGCGCACTGATGGGGATGTGCAAATATCTGATCGAGGCGGACGATCGCGCGCGTGAGCTGAACACGCTGAGGATCCTCGACCACGCCTTCCTCGCCGAGCATACCACCGGGTTCGAGGCGTTCGCGGATGTCGCACGCGGCACCGACTGGGCGACGATCGAGCATGAGAGCGGGCTGTCGCGCGTCGAGATCGAATCGGCCGCCAAGGTCTATGCGAAGTCGAAGGCGGTGATCGCTGTGTACGGCATGGGGCTGACCCAGCATGTCGGCGGCATCGACAACGTCCACATGCTCGTCAACCTGATGCTGCTGCGCGGGAATATCGGCAAGCCCGGCGCGGGCATGGGCCCCGTCCGCGGCCATTCGAACGTCCAGGGGCAGCGTACCGTCGGGATCACCGAAAAGCCCGAGCTCGCCCCGCTCGACAAACTCGCCGAGCAATATGGCTTCGAGCCGCCGCGCGAGCTCGGCTGGGACACGGTCGCGTCGTGCGAGGCGGTGCTCGACGGCGAGGCGCAGGCGTTCATCGGGCTGGGCGGCAATTTCGTCCGCGCGATCCCCGACCATGCGCGGATGGAGCCGGCGTGGCGCGGGATCGACCTGACGGTGCACATCGCCACCAAGCTCAACCGTTCGCACCTGCTGCCCGGCAAGACCTGCTATCTGCTCCCCTGCCTCGGCCGGATCGAGACGGACATGCAGGGTACCGGGCCGCAGAGCGTCTCGGTCGAGGATTCGTTCAGCCAGATCTATGGCTCGAAGGGCAAGGCGACGCCGGCTGCGGAGACGTTGCTGTCCGAGCCTGCGATCCTCGCGGGTATCGCCAAGGCGACGCTGGCGCCCAATCCGAAGCTCGACTGGGATGCGTGGGTGCGCGACTATGCGCGGATCCGCGATGCGATCGCCGAGACCTATCCGGACATGTTCTCCGACTTCAACGCCAAGATGTTCACCCCCGGCGGCTTCTGGAAGGGCGTGCCGGCGGCGCACCGCGAATGGCTGACCGAGAGCGGCAAGGCGGAGATCAACGTCCCCCACTCGCTCAACGTCACCGGCTTCGAGGAGAGCGAGGGGCGGTTCCGGCTGATGACGCTGCGGTCGAACGATCAGTTCAACACCACCGTCTATGGCTATCATGACCGGTTCCGCGGCGTGAAGGGCACGCGCGACATCGTCTTCATGAACCGCAGCGACATGCTGCGCATGGGGCTGACCGATGGTGACGACGTCGATCTGGTCGGCGATGCGGGCGACAATGGCGACCGCCGCTTCAACAAGCTGCGCGTCGTCGAATATTCGATTCCGGAAGGGTGCGTCGGGGCCTATTACCCCGAGTGCAACCTGCTGATGCCGGTCGCGCACCATGCGCGCGAAAGCCATGTGCCGGCCGCCAAGTCGGTGCCGGTGCGGATCGAGAAGACGCGCTGAGCACGCCGCGGATCCTCGGCGTCGTCCTGGCGGGCGGGCGATCGTCGCGGTTCGGGTCGGACAAGGCGCAGGCGCTGCTCGCCGGGCGCCGCTTGGCCGACCACGCCTGTGCGCTGCTCGGGCCGCATGTCGATGACGCGGTGGTCGCGGGGCGGGATGGCCTGATCCGCGACCTGCCGGGGCCCGATCTGGGGCCGCTGGGGGGCATAGCGGGGGCGCTGTACCATGCGGCGGGTCTGGGCTATACCTCGGTCCTCACGATCGCCTGCGACGTGCCAGCGCTGCCCGACGGGCTGCTCGCGGCGCTGGGCCGCCGCGCGCCCGCCTTCTGCCCCGATGCGCCCGTGCTGGGGCATTGGGAGACCGCGTCCGCTGCCGCGCTGATCGCGCATATCGAATCGTCGCCGCGCCGGTCGGTACGCGGCTGGGCGGAGGCGATCGGCGCCTTGCCGATCCCTGCTCACGGGGTCATCCCCAACATCAACACCCCCGAGGACATGGCTGCGCTGTGACGACTGCCCGTACCGAAGCGATCACTATCCTGCGCCCCGACGCCGTCGCGGCGGGCACGCGCGCGATCGCGATCGAGGTGCCCGTCGCGATCGAGGTCGACGGGCTTGGCTATGCGGTGATGATGATGACGCCGGCGGACCTGCCCGCCTTCACCACCGGCTTCCTGCTGACCGAGCGGCTCGCCGACAGCGCCGACGACGTGCGCGACATCGACGTGTTCGAGGCGGAGGCGGGCTGGATCGTCCGTGTCGGCCTGTCGGAGCGGTGCAGGGGGCGGATCCACGACCGCGTCCGCCACCGGACCAGCGACACGTCCTGCGGGCTGTGCGGCATCTCCGGGCTCGAACAGCTGCGCAAGCCGGTGGCGGGCACCCCGCCCCGCCCCGACGTGCCCGTCACCGCGATCTTCGCCGCGCTGGCGGGGCTGCGCGCGCACCAGCCGCTCAACGCCGCGACGGGGGCGATCCATGCCGCCGCCGCCTGCGACCGGTCGGGAGCCGTGCTGGCCGCCTATGAGGATGTCGGGCGCCACAATGCGCTCGACAAGCTCGTCGGCGGGCTGGCGATCCGGTCGACCGAGCCGCCCGCCTTCATCCTCGTCACCTCGCGGATCAGCTTCGAGATGGTCGACAAGGCGCTGGTCGCGGGCGTGGCGATGCTGGTGGGGATCTCCGCGCCGACGAGTCTGGCGATCGATCACGCGCGCACGCACGGCCTGACGCTGCTGGCGCTCGCCCGCAGCGACGCGATCCTGGTCGTCAACGACCCGTTCGGTGTGTTTGAAAATGGTAGCGAAGGAGGGACTTGAACCCCCGACCCCAGGATTATGATTCCCGTGCTCTAACCAACTGAGCTACTTCGCCGTACCGTCTGCGGGGAAGCATTCTTCCCTGCGAGGCGCGGCCTATAGGAAGCGGATTCGAGGCGGTCAAGCAAACATGTGACGCGAAATCGCTTCCCAGGGGCCGCCGCGATACCACCAGGCGCCGAGCCCGGCGATTTCGACGTCCCGTGCCGCGAAGTCGCGCTGCAGATTGCCGAGCAGCAGCTTGGCGACCGACGGGTTGACCTTGTTCTGGATCGTGACGTGCGGACGCCAGCCGCCCGCGTCCTGCGGCGTCAGCATTCCCGTAAACGCATCGGCCAGCCGCACGCGGATCCCGACCAGTTCGGGCGATTCGATCCGGTAGGCGACACCACGCCCCAGCGACATCAGCCCGCCGATCCGCGCCCGCGGCGCCGGCAGCCCGCGCGTTTCCTGGTTCAGCCGGTGCTTCAGCTCGTCGAGCCCGGAGGGCGGCAGGTGGTGGAACAGCGTCAGGTGCGAATCGAGCTGGTTGCGCTCGGGCGGGAAATGCTCGCGCCGCATCGCGTCGAAGAACGCGGTGTCCTGGCGGCCGAACAGCGCGGTGACGATGATCGGGGCGACTTCGGTCGTGCTTGCCATCATGCAGATACCTCCCCGGCGCAGGCCGGGGTCCAGTTGGAAAGGTTGATGTAACTTCGTGTGACGTCCGCCATCGACGTTTCCCAACTGGGCCCCGGCCTTCGCCGGGGAGGTGCGGGGTGCCGACCGACTGAGATCAAATCTCGATCTGGCTGCCGAGCTCGACGACGCGGTTGGTCGGCAGGCGGAAGAATTCCATCGCGCTTTCGGCGTTGCGCAGCATCCATGCGAACAGCTTTTCGCGCCAGAGCATCATCCCCGGCTTGTCCGAGGCGAGCAGCGTCTGCCGCGAGAGGAAGAAGCTCGTGTCCATCATCTTGAAGTCCGCGCCACAGCTGTGCACCTGGCGCAGCGCGGCGGGGACGTCGGCATCCTCCATGAAGCCATAGCGCAGGATCAGACGGTGGAAGCCGTCGCCAAGCTCGTCGCGCACCGCACGGTCGTGCGCGGGCCAATAGGGCTGGCCGACGATCTTGACGGTCAAAAGGATGACGCGCTCGTGCAGCACCTTGTTGTGCTTGAGGTTGTGGAGCAGCGCGTGCGGCACGCCGTCGGAGGTCGAGGTCATGAACACCGCGGTCCCTGGCACGCGCGACGCGGAGTTCGCCGCCGAGCCGATGAACACCTTGATCGGCATCGCCGCCTCGCGCATCCGGTCGATCATCAGCTGCCGCCCCTTCGACCAGGTCGTCAGGAAGGTGAAGATGATGAGGCCGATCAGCAGCGGGAACCAGCCGCCATCGGGCACCTTGGTCAGGTTCGCCGCCAGATAGGCGCCGTCGACAAGGAAGAAGATCGCGAGCAACGGGATCGCGGCGATCTTCGGCCAGTTCCACAGCCGGAACAGCACCACGCCGAGCAGGCAGGTGTCGATCAGCATCGCCCCCGTCACCGCGATGCCATAGGCGCTGGTCAGGTTCGACGAGGTGCGGAAGAACAGCACCAGCAGGATCACCATCACCATCAGCGCACCGTTGACCAGCGGGATGTAGATCTGGCCCGCGGTCGCGGCACTGGTATGCTCGATCCGCAGCCGCGGGATGAAGCCGAGCTGGATCGCCTGCTGCGTGACCGAGAACGCGCCCGAGATCACCGCCTGCGACGCGATCACCGCGGCCATCGTCGCGAGGAGGACGAGCGGCAGCTGGAGGCTTTCGGGCGCGAGATTGTAGAACGGGCTGACCAGCGCCGCCTGGCCGTCGCGGAACAGCAGCGCGCCCTGCCCCATGTAATTGAGGATCAGCGCGGGCAGGACGAAGAACAGCCAGGAGATGCCGATCGGCCGGCGGCCGAAATGCCCCATGTCCGCATAGAGCGCCTCCGCGCCGGTGACCGCGAGCACCACCGAGCCGAGCGCGAGGAAGGCGCGGGTCGGATCGATCAGGAAGAACTCGACCGCATAATGCGGGGAAAAGGCCCAGAGCACGCCCGGCGTCTGGATGATGCTGAGGATGCCGAGCACCGCGATGACGCTGAAATACACCAGCATGATCGGCCCGAACACCATGCCGATTCGCGCGGTGCCGCTCTTCTGGACCCAGAACAGCGCGATCAGGATCGCGATCACGATCGGCAGGACGAGCCCGGCAAAGCTCGGCGCGGCGACCGCGAGCCCCTCGACCGCGGACAGCACAGAGACTGCCGGCGTGATCATGCTGTCGCCGTAGAACAGCGCGGTCGCGAAGACGCCGAGCAGGATGATCCCCTTGCTCCAGCGCCGCGTCTTGGTCTTGCCGGAGACGAGCGCGAGCAGCGCGAGACTGCCGCCCTCGCCCTTGTTGTCCGCGCGCATGATGATGATGACGTATTTCACCGTCACGACGATCATCATCGACCAGAACATCAGGCTGATGACGCCCATGATGTGCGCCGAATCGAGCGCGAGCTTATGGTGCCCCGCAAAGGTCTCGCGGAATGCGTAGAGCGGGCTCGTGCCGATATCGCCGAAGACGATGCCGATCGCGCCAAAGGCGAGTTTCAGCATGCCGTCCGCATGATGGTGGCCGGTATCCGGATCGAGACCGGCGGGGGGCACGGTCGAGGCCGCGGCTGTGGGATCGACGCTCACTGGACGGTGAATCGACCCGGAAGTGCAGCAATCATCATCGAAATTCCGATTTCACCCTGTGCCCCAAGCTGGCGCATTTAGCATGGGGGTTGGAGAGCGGCAACGGGACCGCCGGCAACGTGGATTAACCGGGGCTGATCATGCCGCTTCGCCTGTTTGAGGCAGGACGCTATCGGTAACGGGCATTGCCGTGCTTGGCCCTGGAGTCCTGCATACGCAGGAAAACGTCAGCGCGTGACGACTTCGCGAATCACGAAATGCGACGCCAGCCGCGTGACGCCGGGCAGTTGCGACAGCGTCTCGCGGTGGATCCTCTCGAACGTCTCGCCGCGGCGGAGCTCGACATGCAGCATGTAATCCGCCTCGCCGCTCATCAGGAAGCATTGCACGACCTGCGGGCATCGCACGATCTCCGCCTCGAATGCCGCCATCGTCTCCTTGCGCTGGTCGCGGAGCGTGACGTTGACTAGGACGATGCTCGGATCGCCGCGGGCCGCGCGCGACAGGACCGCGCGGTAGCCGGTGATCGCGCCGCTCTCGCGCAGCTGCGAAACGCGGCGGTGCGCCGCGCTCGGCGACAGGCCTACCGCCTCGCCCAGCTCGGCACTGGTCAGGTCGGAATTGGCGGCCAGCAGGTCCAGGATCCTGCGCTCGATCGTGATACTCACAAATTTCCCGCTTTGTCGTTCGTCGATGCAATATTTTCCCAAATCCGATAAGGCAGCGGGACGGCTTTGCGAACCCTTCCCGGTCGATGCGCGCTACACTGCGGTCAAAGATAATGGAGTGGAAATGATGCGCGTCGGTGTTGCCAAGGAAATCAAGAATCACGAATATCGCGTCGGCCTGACCCCGCCGTCGGTCGCCGAGCTGGTCGCCGCGGGCCATGAGGTCGTCGTCGAGACCCAGGCCGGGTCGGGCATCGACTTCGAGGACCAGGATTATGTCGACGCGGGCGCGACGATCCTGCCGACCGCCGCCGCGGTGTTCGCCGCCGCCGACATGATCGTGAAGGTCAAGGAGCCGCAGCCGGTCGAGATCGCGATGCTCGAACCGCGCCACCTGCTCTTCACCTATCTCCACCTCGCCGCGGACAAGCCGCAGGCCGAGGGGCTGATGAAGTCGGGCGCGACCTGCATCGCGTACGAAACCGTCACCGACCATCGCCGCGGCCTGCCGCTGCTGAAGCCGATGTCCGAGGTCGCGGGCCGCATGTCCGTGCAGGTCGGCGCGCATTATCTCGAGAAGGAACAGGGCGGTCGCGGCGTCCTGCTCGGCGGCGTCCCCGGTGTCGCGCCTGCCAAGGTCGCGATCCTCGGCGGCGGCGTGTCAGGCGTCAACGCCGCGCAGATGGCGGTCGGCATGCGCGCCGACGTGACGATCTACGACATTTCGAACGATCGCCTTGCCGAGCTCGACATGTTCTTCTCGAGCCAGATCAAGACCGCCTATGCCTCGAAGGCCGCGATCGCGGCGGCGGTGAAGAATGCGCATCTCGTCATCGGCGCGGTGCTCGTGCCGGGCGCGGCAGCCCCCAAGCTCGTCACGCGCGAGATGCTGAAAACGATGAAGCGCGGTTCGGTGCTGGTCGACATCGCGATCGACCAGGGCGGCTGCTTCGAGACGAGCCATGCGACGACGCATGAGGATCCGGTGTTCGAGGTCGACGGCGTGATCCATTACTGCGTCGCCAACATGCCCGGCGCGGTCGCGCGCACCTCGGCCTTCGCGCTGAACAACGCGACGCTGCCGTTCGCACTGAAGCTCGCCAATCTGGGTGCGGAGGCCGCGATGAAGGCTGACCCGCATCTCGCCAACGGGCTCAACGTCTACAAGGGCAAGATCGCGTACAAGGCGGTCGCGGATGATCTGGGTTTACCTTACGAAGCTTGGTCGAATTAAGCGGGAACGGATGCGGAACACGGGGGTTGGACAGGCGGAAGGAATTTCACGCATGTCCGACACACCGAACCCCAAGTCCGAGCCCTTTTCGAACGCCGAGAAGGATCCGCACGACTGGACGACCGGCGACGAGAAGATGACCGGCGCACAGGCCAGCTATCTGAAGACGCTGTCCGAAGAGGCGCATGAGGAATTCGACGAATCGCTGTCGAAGGCCGATGCCTCGCTCAAGATCGACGAGCTCCAGGGCAAGACCGGCCGCGGCCAGTAAGCCCTTTTGCGGCACGGAACGGGACCCAGGATCCCCGGCATCGCGCCGGACGATCCGGGTCCCGTTTTGCGTCAGTGATCAGCTCGCCGGTGGGGCGTCCTGTGCGGCCATGACCTGATCGAGCAGCGCGAGGCGGACCGCGATCTCGTCGTGATAGGACACGCTTTTCGGGGTCAGCGCGAGCGCGCGGGCCCAATAGGGTCGTCCCGCCGCGAAATTGCCCGACCGGACATAGGCGAGGCCGAGGAAGAAGGGCGGCGCCGGGTGGCGCGGTGCGATCCGCATCGCCTGCTGGAACGCGAACAGCGCCGGCGGCGAGACCTGATCGCCGTCATGCGCGGCCAGCGCATTGGCAAGCCCGGTCCACAGGACGAGGCTTTTCGGCGCGACGCGGATCCCGCCGAGCAGGACCTTCACCGCGGCGCGGCGCTCGCCGATCCGCGTCATCGCATCCGCCGCGACCAGATAGGCGGCGGCACCGGTATAGCGTTCGAGCATCTTGTCGCGCAGCTCGATCATCGACCCGTCATCGGGCGTGATCGTCGTGCCCGTGACGACCGGATGCCCGGCAAGCTCAGGCTCGCCCTGCAGCGCATAGCCCGCCGCGCCGAGCATCAGCGCGGCGGCGACCATCGACCAGAGCAGCCGGTCGACCCTCAGCACCGCCAGCAGCGCGAACGCCCCGACCGCGATGATCCCGAGCCAGAGCCAGCCCATCAGCGCGTCCTCCGGCGGAAACTCGACCGCGCGATCCACAGGCCGATCGCCAGCAGCGCGATCGGCGCCAGCCACAGCGGCCAGGTCAGCCCCGACAGCGGCGGGTCATAGGTCACATAGTCGCCATAGCGCGACACCAGCCAGTCACGGACCGAAGCGGGCGTCTCGCCGCGCGCGATCCGTTCGCGGACCAGCGCGCGCATGTCGGCGGCCATCTCGGCATCGCTGTCGGCGATCGACTGGCCCTGGCAGACGAGGCAGCGCAGCGTCTCCATCAGCGCCTTGGCGGAGGCTTCCTTGGCAGGGTCGGCGAGCTGGACATTGGCGTAATGCGCGGGCGGCGTGACGGGCTGCGCGGCGGCGGGCGCGGTGCAGAACAGCAGCGCCGCGACCGTCGCGCCTGCCGCCAGCGCAAGGCTTGACCGCCCGCTCATCGGGCTTCCCTGACGGCCTGGACGATCTCGCCGATATTGTCCTCGCGGATGTCGCCGATGATCTGCTTGACGACGATCCCGCGGCCGTCGACCACGAAGGTTTCGGGCACGCCCGACGAGCCGAGCGCGAGCTGGACCCGGCTCGCGGTGTCGCTGCCGATCCGCGCATAGGGATCGCCGTTGCGGCGCAGGAAGCCGGCGATCGCGGGCGTCGTGTCGCGGATCGCGATCGCGTCGATCGGGATGCCCATCGTCTTCAGCCGCATCAGGTGTGGCGCCTCGGCGATGCAGGGCACGCACCAGCTGGCGAACACGTTGAGCAGCCGCGGCTGACCGCCCTTGAACGAGGCGCTGGTCAGCCCCGGCTTGCCCGGCACCATCGCGGGCAGCGCGAAATCGGGCAGCGGCTTGCCGACCATCGCCGAGCGCACGACCTTGTCCGCCGGCCGGAACAGCCCGCTCGCCACCACCGCGAACAGCAAGGCGAAGATCGCCAGCGGCGCCCAGAGCGCGAACCGCTTCATGCCCAGGCCGCCCGGACTGCGCTGCGCCGTTCGCGACGCAGCCGCCCGACCAGCGACAGCGCGCCGCCCAGCGCGATCAGCACGCCGCCGAACCAGATCAGCGTCACGAACGGCTTCCACCACAGCCGCAGCTGCCACCGCCCCTGCCCGTCGGGCTGGCCGAGCACGGTATAGAGCTGGCCGTCGAGCGCGGTCAGGATCGCCGATTCGTTCGTGCTGGTCGGCGGATTGGCGAAGAAGCGAAGCTGCGGGTGGAGCCGCGTGCTGTCATCGCCGCGCGTCGCGGTCAGCTGCGCCTCGAGCGCGGACCAGTTCTCGCCGATCACCGGCGAGATCCCGTCGAGCGTGACGCTATAAGGCCCCACACGCGCCGATTGGCCTGCGCGCACCGCGACCAGCGTTTCCCTGGTGAACGCGCTGTCCGACGCCATGCCTGCCAGGCTGACCGCGATGCCAAGATGCGCGAGGACCATGCCATAGGTGAACATCGGCGTGCGCCGGAGATTGCGCTTCCAGAGGGGCGCAACGCTCGCCACGGCGAGGCCTGCGGCGAGGCTGAGCCCTGCCCAGGGCAGCACGCCCGGCCAGACGAACAGCAGCGCGACTGCCGCCACCACGGTGGCCGCGATCGGCAGCGCGACGCGGCCGACGACCGCCCTCGCCTCGTCACGACGCCAGCGCAGCAGCGGCCCGACCGCCATCACCGCGACCAGCGCCAGCGCGATCGGCCCCGCCGCCTTGTTGAAGAAGGGCGGCCCCACCGACAATTGCACGCCGAAGCTCGCCGCGACGATCGGGTAGAGCGTGCCGATCAGGACGATGCCGAGGATCACCGACAGCAGCAGATTGTTCGCGACCAGCCCGCCCTCGCGGCTGACCGGATCGAAGGTCGTGCCCGCGCGCACGGTCCCGATCCGCGCGGCGAACAGAGCGAGCGCGCCGCCGATATAGATGGCGAGCAGCGCGAGGATGAACGCGCCGCGCTCCGGATCGACCGCAAAGGCGTGGACGCTGGTCAGGATGCCCGAGCGCACCAGGAACGTGCCGATCATCGACATCGAGAAGGCGACCACCGCGAGCATGATCGTCCACGCACGCAGCCCGTCGCGCGTCGCCAGCACCGTCACCGAATGGAGCAGCGCGGTCGCCGCGAGCCACGGCATCAGCGACGCATTCTCGACCGGATCCCAGAACCACCAGCCGCCCCAGCCGAGCTCGTAATAGGCCCAGTAGCTGCCAGCAGTGATGCCGAGCGTCAGGAAGATCCACGCGATCAGCACCCAAGGGCGCATCGCTTTGGCGAAGCCCGGTCCGACGTCACGCGTGACCAGCGCACCGACCGCGAACGAGAAGGCGACCGAAAGCCCGACATAGCCGGTGTAGAGCGTCGGCGGGTGGAACGCCAAGCCGGGGTCCTGGAGCAGCGGGTTGAGCCCCAGCCCGTCGGGTGCCGCCGGGGTCAGCCGCGCGAACGGATTGGAGGAGAAGAGCAGGAACGCGTAGAAACCGAGCGCGATCGTCGCCTGCGCGCCGAGTGTCGCGACCAAAGTGCGTTCGGGCAGCGACCGTTCGAAGATCGCGACCGCGCCGCCCGCCAGCCCCAGGATCGTCACCCAGAGCAGCATCGACCCCTCGTGATTGCCCCAGGCGCCGGCGAACTTGTAGAGCCAGGGTTTCGCCGAATGGCTGTTCTCGACGACCAGCTTTACCGACATGTCGGAGTTGAGGAACAGGTTGATCAGCAGCGCCATCGCCAGCGCGGCGAGGACGCCCTGGACGATCGCCACCGGCCGCACCGCCGCGGCAACGTCGTCGCGGCCGCGCGCGATCCCGATCACCGCCATCGCGAGTTGCAGCGCCGCCAGCGCGCCGGCGAGCCAGAGCGCCGCGAGTCCGGCTTCGGCGATCATGAACCGCGGTCCGGTGCGAGCGTCTTGGTCTCGTGCATCTTGCCCGCCATTTCGGGGGGCATGTATTTCTCGTCGTGCTTGGCGAGCAGGTTGGACGCGACGAAGCGGCCGTCGGGCTGGAACTGCCCCTCGGCGACGACCCCCGATTTCTCGCGGAACAGGTTCGGGACGATTCCGGCGAAGACGACGGGCGTGGTCGCGGCACCGTCGGTGACGGTGAAGTGGACGGTGACCCCGTCCGCGGCGCGCTTGACCGATCCGTCCGCGACCATGCCGCCAAGCCGGACCGCGCGGCCGAGCGGCAGCCCGTCGCGCTTCACGTCGGAGGGCGCGTAGAAGAACGACGCCTGGTCCTTCAGCGCGGACAGAGCGAGCAGCCCCGCGACGACGACCGCGCCGAGCGCGAGCAGCGCGAGGGTGAGCCGCTGATGCTTGGCCTTCATCGCTCCGCCTTCCGCATCGCCAGATAGCTGAGCAGTGCGACGACGGCGCCGCCGCCCAGCGTCACGGCATAGGCGGCAATCACGAACGGCCAGGCGGTCATGCGCGCACCTTCACGCTCTGGCCATCCGACGCATCCGCGCCTCGGCCTTGGCGGTGGCGAGCAGGGTCCGCATCCGCATCAGCACGATTCCCGCAAAGACGAAGGTGAAGCCCGCGAGCATGATCGGCAGCGGCCAGAGGATCGCGCCGTCGATCGTCGACTTGGTCAGCCCGATGCTCGGCCCCTGATGCAACGTGTTCCACCAGATCACCGAATAGCGGATGATCGGCAGCAGCACCGATCCGGCCAGGCCGTAGAGTGCAGGCACGCGACCGTCGCCGCCGCGGTCCGCATCGGCTTTCGCCAGCGCCATATAACCGAGATAGACGAAGAACAGCAGCAGCATCGAGGTCAGCCGCCCGTCCCATTGCCACCACGTCCCCCAGGTCGGCCGTCCCCAGATCGAGCCGGTCATCAGGCACAAAGCCGCGAACACCGCACCAGGCAGCGCGATCGCGCGTGCGGCGATGCCGGCCAGCGGATGACGCCAGACGAGCAGCATGATGCTGGAGATCGCGATCCCGCTCCAGCCGCCCATGCCGAGCCAGGCGGCGGGAACATGGATGTAGAGGATCCGCACCGTCTCGCCCTGCAGATAGTCGGGCGGGGTCTGCGTCAGTCCCGCCCAGCAGCCCAGCGCGATCAGCGCGACGCCCGCCCAGAACAAAGCAGGCGTCAGCGGCCTGGCGATCTTCAGGAAGCGCGCGGGATTGGCAAGGGCGTGCAGGGTGGCCACTGGGTGTTACCACTATGGCAAGTCGTCACGGACTTAAAGCCCCCCTCCCCACGTGGGAGAGGGCGGGCGGATGAGGGGTATGTGGTCGCGCGCGCCACGCCCCCTCATCCGGCGCTTTGCGCCACCTTCTCCCCGGAGGGGAGAAGGATTTAACGGCCGATCAGGCGCTTTGCGATCGAATCGGCGACGTCGGACGACGGTTCGCCGCTGCGGTCGCTCTCGTCCCAGACCTGGATCAGCCGCTCGGGGATGCGTGCGATCCGCGCCTTCACTTCGGCTTCGTCGCCCTGGCCGAGATATTCGAGCCCGACATTGATGATGCCGCCCGCGTTGATCACGTAATCCGGCGCATAGAGGATGCCGCGTGCGTGCAGTCGCGCACCGTCCTCGCGGACGCTGAGCTGGTTGTTCGCGCCGCCCGCGACGACCTTTGCCTTGAGCGCGGCGATCGACATTTCGGTCAGGATCGCGCCCAGCGCGTTCGGGCTGAAGATGTCGGTGTCGGTCGTCAGGATCGCCTCGGCGGGGACTGCGGTCGCGCCGAGTTCACCCGCCAGCGCCTGCGCGCGGCCCTCGTCGACGTCCGCGAGCGTCAGCACCGCGCCGTCCTTCGCGAGCAGCCGGGCGAGCCCGCCGCCGACCGAGCCGACGCCCTGGATCGCGACGCGTACGCCCTTCATGTCGGTCGCGCCGAGCCCGCGCTGCGCCGCCGCCTTGACGCCCAGATAGATGCCGAGCGCCGTGTACGGCCCCGGATCGCCGCCCGCCGCACCGCTCGCGACCGGCAGGCCCGATACGTAGCGCGTCTGGGTCGCGATCACCTTCATGCGCTCTTCGGACATGCCGACGTCTTCGGCGGTCACATAGCGGCCGCCGAGCGATTCGACCGCGCGGCCGAACGCCTCGAGCTGTTCGGTGGTGATCACGTCGCCGGGCTTGGCCGCGAGGACCACGCCCTTGCCGCCGCCCAGCTCAAGCCCGGCCATCGCGTTCTTGAAGCTCATGCCGCGCGACAGGCGCAGCGCGTCGGTCACCGCGCGGCCATTGTCCGCATAATGCCAGAAGCGGGTGCCGCCAGCCGCGGGGCCGAGCTTGGTCGAATGCAGCGCGATGACGGCGCGGAGACCCGAAACCGGATCGGTGAAGACGTGAACGCCCTCATGGTCGTCGAAATCGGGAAGGTCCCAAACCGCTGTCATCGCCGGCTCCATCAGGAAGAAGAAAATTGCTTAAACCTGAAATATTATTTTCCGGCCGGTTTTACCAGCACAAAGCGGCGCAAGGCCAAGCAGTTGGGAAAATAATGGGGCGACCGACGGGACTTGAACCCGCAACATCCGGCATCACAAGCCGACGCTCTAACCAATTGAACTACGATCGCCGCGAAGGCCCGTGCCCCTAAGCGGGCTGTCCGTGTCCGTCAAGCGCCGCGATCATGCGCGGCGTCGAATGTCGTCAAAAACTGCCTTCGATCGCCTGGCTATAGCCGCCCGCCCCGCGCACGAAGCCGATCGATTCGAGCCGCTGCTGGACGATCGGGTCGGTCGGTTGCAGCGTCAGCACCGCGCGGTAGCGGCCCGTGCCGTCGATCCGCAGCGTGATTCCCTCGGTCCCCGCCTGGCTGGCGAGCGGCACGATGAGCGCGTCGCCCTCGCATTTGGGCGTACCGCTGACCGACTGCGGCAGCGTGATCCCCGCCACCTCGCCGCCCAGCGTCGCGCGCACCCGCCCCTCGGCACGCTCGCACTGGCCGTCGGCAAACCGCACGGTCACGCCGTCGAGATCGAGCGTGGTGACCGGCACCGGCGCGAACACGGTGCCGGTCGGGATCGTCGCGGTCAGATCATCGACGCCGAACCCGTGACGGCTGACGCTCGCCGATCCGCGCAGCGGTCGAGGGTCGGTTTCGGGGCCGGCCAGCACGATCCGCGCGCGACCCGCCAGCAGCGGCAAGGGCGCGAGCCGGGCATGGAGGTTGCCTAGCGACACCTCGCCGAACCGCGCATCGGTCAGCGTCGCCCCCCAGATCGTGCCCGTCACGCGGCGCGCGACGAGGCCCGCATCCTCGATCCCGACCCAGCCGAGCGCGGCGCGCATCGGCAGGAACACGATCAGTGCGAGCAGCAGCATGCCGCCGAACATCGCGGTCGGGCCGGTCCGCAACCGGATCCGCGTGACGCGGCGTGCGCCGACGCCCACGAAGCGTGCGCTGTCGCTCATGCGGCGCGCGCCTTCAACGTCATCGTCACGCTCACCGTACGGTCACCCTTGTCGGTCATGGTCAGCGCGTCGACCAGGATGCCCGCGCGCTCGAGCCGCGCGAGCCATGCGGTCAGCGCGCCCGGCCGCGCCGACGGCATCACGATCCGCACCCGGTCCGCGCCCTCCTGGTCGAGACTGGTGATCGCGAACCCCGCGAGGTCCGCCTGGGTCCGCACGATCGCATCGAGCGATCCGGTCAGCGGCGTGGGCCGCGATCGCTGCGCGTCGCGGAGCAGCGCGACCATCGCCTGCGTCTCGCCGAGCCGGGTCACGGCGTTGGCATGGCGTTCGCGCGCGCTCGACAGGCCGTCGCCGACCGGGCGGATCACCGCGCCCCAGAGCAGGGTCAGCACCGCAAGCGCCGCCATCACCAGCAACAGCCGCTTCTCGCGCAGCGATCGCCCTTCGAACCAGTGCCGCAACCCGGTCATGCGCCCTCGCTCCCGCCTGCACGGCCCGCCGTGATCGTGAATTCGCCCGACACGCGCCCTGCCGCCGCCTGGAAGACGCCCGCCTGAACCGCAAAGCCGGCACGCTCGAGCGCACTCCTGAGATCGGTCGCCAGCGCCTCGCGCTCGACCGCGACGCCCAGCCGGACAGTCCCGTTCGGCTGGAAGTCGAGCGCGGTGATCTCGCTGCCCGGCGTCGCCTGGACCACGGCAAAGATCGTGGCGGTGGTCGTGCTGAAGCCCAGCCCCGGCCCGCGCACGCGCGACAGCCGTTCGCCAAGCTGGCGCCCGGCATCGTTCACCGTCTCGCCGCGTGGCAGACCGGAGCGGGCGACCTGTTCGGTCTGCGCCTCGATCATGTCCGCGCCGAAGCTGTATTTCGCGATCCGGACCAGCGTGATCGCCAGCGTCACCGCGAGGATCAGCCCCGACAGCACCGCCAGCCGCCGGATCAGCGCCCAGTCGAGCGCGAATCGCCGGCGTCGCGCGAACATCCCCTGCCGCAGGTCTAGCGGCCATGTCGCGACCGCCGCCGCCAGCGCCGCCTCGAGCGCGTCGGGCTCGACGGCCACGGGCGGCGTGTCGCCCATCACCAGCGCGGTCAGCCCCGGTTCGTCGGCAAATCCGGTCGACGTTCCGCGCACGACCGTGTCGCCGGCAAGCTCGGCGCGGACATAGCCCTCGTCGGGGCGCGGCAGCAGCATCGGCGCGGGGAGCATCGCGACCGGATCGACGCCGGCCGCCGCGAGCATCCGCAGCCAGCCCTGCATCGCCTCGATCCCGACCACGCCAATCGGCCGGTCGCCCTGCCCCTCGTCACCGACCGCGACATGGAGTTCACCGAGCGGCGCCGCGCTCGCCTCCGCCGCGAGCAGCCGGGCGGCGGCGGTCGCCTGTGCGGCGCTGCGCGACGGCAGTTCGGCCCAGTGCAAGGTCACCGCCTCCGCCGGCGCCACCGCGATGACGCCGTGGTCCGCGTTCAGGTCGCCGCGATCCTCCGCGGTCGGGATCCCCTCGCCCTGCGCGACGATGCGCTGGTCGGCGATCCGCATCCAGCGAAAGCCGGTCGCGCCGGAGGGAAGGAACAGGAGCGTGGTCATGATGGCTCGCCCCATTGCCGCGATACGAGCCGCGCGGGAAGCGTGGTCGCGTCCATCAGTGCCTGTTCCTGCAAAACCGTCGTCCCCACCGTCACGTCGATATCGAGCGTGAACCATTTCGACACCACTGCCGTCCCCCGTTCGCCGTCCGCATTAGAATTGCCCTGCAACGCCGCGCTCTTGAAGAACACGTCGGTGGTCGCGACCCCTTGCGGCGGGCGTTGCAGGATCATCTGGCGCGCGCCCGCGATCGACATCGTGTCGGGAAACAGCATCGCCAGGATCGGCGCCTGTTCGGGGAGCAGCGTGTTGACGTTGATCGGCGCCGCCTGCGCGACCGGCAGCGTACAGATCCACGGCCTGAGCGTCGCATAGATTTGCGGCGTCATGCCGACCACCGCGCGGAGTTCGCTCGGGTCGGTCATCAGCGTTCCCGCGGTGCGATAGGGCGTCTCGCGGTTCAGATAGGCGCCGTCCTCCGCGCCCATCGCTTGCTGGTCCTGGTCGCTGTCGATCCAGTCGGCGGCGCCCGCGGCGATCTGTTCACCGACCTGCGCGGGGATGTCGAGCAGCCGCATCAACCGGACGAATTGCGGCCGCATCAGCGGGTCGGTGACATAGGCGCCGGCGCGCCCGCTCACCAGGCTGTTGAGATTGAAGCAGTTCCCCCCGTCCCGCACGCGCGCGGTCGCAAAGCCGCCGCCGGGCAGCGGCATGCCGAACGGCTTGCCGCTCCAGTCGCCCTGCAACGTCACGCGTTTCACATTGGGCCCGAGCATCGCGTCGATCCGCGTCAGCGCGAGCGTCTCGGCGGCCAGCGCATAGGCGCGCGCCTGCTCGCCCGCCGCGGCATTGCCCGCCAGCCGCGTCGACAGCCGCAGCTTCTCGAGCGCCGCCCCCGCCATCACCGCGACGATCGCGACGAGCATGAGCACGGTCAGCAGCGCGGCGCCCCGCTCGTGTTCAGGGGGCTTCATTCTGGACCTCCCGCGCGGGCGGCGCATAGCCCGATCCGACGAGGAACAGCTGGCGATAGACCAGGCCGTCGGTGCGCTGGACGCTCAGCTCCATCGCCTCGGGCAAGGGCACGCCCTGCACACCGTCCCAGCGGTCGCTCCACGCGCCGCCGAGCCGGTAGCGCAGCCGGACCTGGCGGACATTGGGCAGCAGCACGGCGGGCGGCAGCGGCGGCGCGCCGTCGACCATCGGATAGGCGATCCGCTGCAGCGCGCCGTCCGCGACGCGGTAGGCGACCTTCTGCGTGCTCGACCGCGCTGCGCCGTCGATATTGGTCCAGCCACCGCGGACGAGGCGGAGCATCGGTGCGACGTCCGACCCGCTCTCGCCGACAAAGGCGGGCAAGGGCGCGCCGGATTCGTCGCGCGTGCCCCGCAGCGCCGCCTGGCCGAGATCCGCGGACAGGATCGACATCGTCCGCGTCAGCGCGCCGAGATCGTC
Organism: Sphingomonas sp. CFBP 8765; assembly: GCF_014841445.1. NCBI lineage: Bacteria > Pseudomonadati > Pseudomonadota > Alphaproteobacteria > Sphingomonadales > Sphingomonadaceae > Sphingomonas > Sphingomonas sp. CFBP 8765. Next base: position 269,139 of record NZ_JACYTY010000001.1, read on the forward strand.
GAGCTTCGTCCCCGTCGCACTCTGCGCCTTCACGCTGAACGACAGGATCGCCACCCCCGCCGCCGCGATCATCCCGAAGATCAGCAGCGAGACCATCACCTCGACCAAAGTGAAGCCGTGTTCGGCGGAACGCCTCACGAGGGTGAAGCCGTGTTCGGCGGAGCGCCTCACGGGCGTGAAGCCGTGTTCGGCGGAGCGCACCGTGCGTCGCGCGGTCATGACGTCGTCACCGTCGTCGCGCTCTGGCGCGGGGCGGGGCGGATCATCGTCAGGCGGCCGAGCACCGCGCCGCCGCGATCCGCGACCGCCACGTCGATCCGCAAGACGGACGATCCGCCCATCGCGCGCACCGAGCGCGTCCAGGCCCAGCGGCGGCCACCATTGGTCTCGGCGCCGGTCACGGTTCCGGCGGTCGGCGGCTGCGCCTGCGTCACCGCGTCGATCGCGACGTTGCGCGCGACCATCTGCGCGACCAGCGTGTCGTCGAGGATCGACGCGCCGCGGATCGTCGCGCTCTCCAGCCGGACGAGCGCCATCGCCGCGAGGCTGAACACCGCCAGCGCGACCATGATCTCGATCAGCGTGAACCCGCGATCGGTTTCGACGCGCATCGTCGCGCAGGGCAATTCAGCGCGCATCGGCGCGCACGTATGAGGATCAGCGCGCATCGGCGCGCACGGTGCCATCGGCGTCGATCGTGACGGTCGCGTTCGCCCCGCCGCGACTGAGGGTCACGACGGCGGGCCGGTCGACCAGCCCGGTCGGGTCGAAGGTCACGCGGACGCGGCCGCTCATGTCGCCGATCACCGCGCGCGTGCCGTCGTTCCAGCGTTCGACGCGCATCGGTTTCTCGCTGATCGGCGTCCAGCCGCCCGCGAGCCGCTGGTCGAAGCCATAGCCGCCGCCGGTGATCCAGACGCTGACCGGACGTGCCTCGACGATCGCCGAATCATGCGCCGCACGCGTCCGCGCCGCGAACCGCGTCGCCTCGTCGAACACGCGGCCGCGCGGGTCGGGCATCACGAAGACCGCCACCGCCGATGCGAGCCCGATGATCGTCACCACGACCATCAGCTCTACCAGCGTGAAGCCGTGTTCGGCGTAACGCCTCGCGGGCGTAAAACCGCGGTCGGCGTGACGCCGGGACCTACTGCCAGCTGCCAATATCGGCATCGATCCCCTCGCCGCCTTCCTTGCCATCGGCGCCGAAGGTCCAGACGTCGGCCTCGCCATGCGTGCCCGGCGAGGCATAGAGATACGGGCGACCCCAGGGATCGTTCGGCAGCTTCTTCAGATAGCCGCCACGCTGGTAGCGCGACGGATCGGTCAGCCCGGCGGGCGCGGTGACGAGTGCGTTCAGCCCCTGCGACGTGTTGGGGAAGGTCATGTTCTGCAGCTTGTAGAGCTCCAGCCCGCCCTCGATCTGCGCGATATCCGCCTTCGCCTTCTGGATCCGCGCGGTATCGCCCGAGGGCAGCACGTTGAGCGCGACGATCGTCGCCAGCAGGCCGATGATCACGATCACCACCATCAGCTCGACGAGCGTGAAGCCGTTTTCGGCGGAACGCCTCAGGGGCGTGAAACCCGCTTCACGACGCTTCTTCTTCTCTTCCGGACGCATACAAAACCTCATTGGCCTGCCAGCGTGTTGAGCTGGAGGATCGGGAGCAGGATGGATAGCACGATCGTCGCGACGATGCCGCCCATCACGACGATGATCAGCGGTTCGAGCAGCGACAGAGCGGTGGCGGTGAAGCGGTCGAACTCGCGCTCAAGATAGTCGGCGGCGCGTTCGAGCATCTCGTCGAGCCGCCCCGCCGCCTCGCCCGACGCGGCGAGATAGGTCAGCAGCGGCGGGAACACGCCCGCGCGCCGCATCGCCGCGGACAAGCTGCCGCCGCCGCGGATCGCTTCGACGATCTGGTCCGACGCGAGCCGCAGCCGACGGTTGTGGATCGTGCTCGCGGTCAGGTTGAGCCCGTCGAGCAGCGGCAGGCGGCTCGCAACCATCGTCCCCAGCGTCCGCGCCATCCGCGCTGCATGCAGGTCGCGCAGCAGCCGCCCGAGCATCGGGATCCTGAGCAGCCAGCTGTCGAAGGCGAGCCGGAAGCCCGGATCCTTCAGCGCGCGCCACAGGATCAGCCCCGACAGCAGCAGGACGAGCGCGATCACCCACCAGTATCCAACGAGGAACGCCGAGAACGCCATCACCATCCGCGTCAGCAGCGGCAGCTCCTGCCCGACCGTGTCGAACTGTTCGACCACCTGCGGCACGACGAACATCATCAGCGCGGTGACCACCCCCATCGCGACGAGCGCGAGGATCGACGGATAGGCGAGCGCGGTGATCAGCTTGCCGCGGATCTCCGCCTGGCGTTCGAGCAAAGCCGCGAGCCGGTCGAGGATCGTCGGCAGCGACCCCGAACTCTCGCCCGCCGCGACCATCGCACGGTAGAGCGGCGGAAAACTCTTGGGCTCGCGCGCCATCGCATCCGCCAGCCGCCGGCCCTCGACGACGCCCGCATGGACGTGCTGGACGATCGCGCGGACGCTGTCCTGCTCGGTCTGGCGGGTGATCGTGCGCAGTGATTCCTCGAGCGGCGACACGCGGTTGAGCGTGGCGAGCTGGCGCGTGAACAGCGTCAGATTCTTGCCCGACATCTTGGGTTTGCCGAGCTGTAGCCCGAACAGTGGCCGTCCCTTGGTCGCCTGGGGCGGCGCGCCCGGGCTGATCTTGACGACGTAGAATTTGCGCGCGTCGAGCGTCGCGCGCGCGAGGTCGATGTCCGCCGCGGCGATATGGCCGCGGCGCTCGGCGCCCTTGGTATCGATCGCGACATAGTCGAAATCAGCCATGCGGGTTGCCCGGTTGCTTAACGCTTCCGTTCGTTTCGAGCGAAGTCGAGAAACCGTTGCCGCGCGCGCGGACAGGCGTTTCTCGACTGCGCTCGAAACGAACGGAAGGCCAGAGGGGCGTCATGCCGCCGCCACCTCGACGACTTCGGTCGTGTCGCGGCGCGAGACGCGGACCGCTTCCTCCGCCGTGGTCTGTCCCGACAGCACCAGCTCGCGCGCCGACTGCGCCAGGTTCGGCGACTTGGCAAAGGCATGCGCGGTGATGTCGGATTCGGCGCCGTCGGTGTTGATCAGCCGACGGATCGTGTCGTCGATGCGGACCGCCTCGAACACGCCGATCCGGCCCTTGTAGCCCGTCTGGTTGCAGTCGTCGCACCCTTGCGCGACGTAGACCACCACGTCCGGCGTAATGCCGAGCAACGGCGCGACGGTATCCGACGCGGGCACCGCCTTGCGACAGGTCGGGCACAGCCGCCGCACCAACCGCTGCGCGATCACCGCGCGGAGCGTCGAGGCGAGCAGGAAGCTTTCGACCTTCATGTCGCGCATTCGCGTGATCGCGCCGATCGCGTCGTTGGTATGGACGGTCGACAGCACGAGATGCCCGGTCAGCGACGCCTGCACCGCGATCTCGGCGGTCTCGCGGTCGCGGATTTCGCCGACCATCACCACGTCGGGATCCTGACGCAGGATCGCGCGCAGCCCCGCCGCAAAGGTCAGCCCGACCTTCGGGTTGACCTGGGTCTGGCCGACGCCATCGACCGCGTACTCGACCGGATCCTCGACCGTCAGGATGTTGCGGCTGCCGTCGTTGAGCAGGCGCAGCGCGGCATAAAGCGACGTGGTCTTGCCCGAGCCGGTCGGCCCGGTGACGAGGATGATCCCGTTCGGCTCGCTCAGCGCCTCGTTGAGCAGCGCGAACAGAGCGGGCGGCAGGCCCAGCGCCTCGAGGTCGATGCCGGCGTTTTCCTTGTCGAGGATACGCAGCACGACGCGTTCGCCCGCCCGGCTCGGCAGCGTCGAGACGCGGACGTCGAGGAGCTTGCCGCCCAGCGTCAGCCCCATGCGCCCATCCTGCGGCACGCGCCGCTCGGCGATGTCGAGCCGCGCCATCACCTTGATCCGGCTGACGACGACCGGCGCGACGTTGGGCGGCATGCGCAACGTCTCGCGCAGCACGCCGTCGATGCGCATCCGTACGACGAGCCCGGTCTCGTACGGCTCGATATGGATGTCAGACACGCCGTTGCGTGCGGCGTCGGCGATGATCCCGTTGATCAGCCGGATCGCGGGCGCATCGTCGGCGGTGTCGAGCAGATCCTCCGCAGTCGGCATGTCGCCGGCGAGCAGATCGAGCTCGTCGCTCATCCCGACCGCGGCGAGCGCGTTGGCCTGGCCGTCCATCGCATAGACGTTGGACAGCAGCCGGTCGAACGCGGGCGCCTCGACCGTGCCGATCGCGAACGGCCGGCCGAGATAGCGGCGCAGTTCGAGCAGCACCTTGGGGTCCGCACCTGCGCGCATCGCGATCGTGAGCGGCGAATCGGGGTCGGTGTGGTCGACGACGACCCCGAACTTGCGTGCGAAGGCATAGGGGATGGTGATCTGGGGGAGCGCGACCACAAGCCCCTCCCCTTCAGGGGAGGGGTTGGGGTGGGGCGATGCCACAAGCGCCGCGATTGCTGGGACAGGCCCCACCCCCAACCCCTCCCCTGAAGGGGAGGGGCTAAGGGCGCCCAGTTCATGCCCCTCGCGGATGATCATTTCTTCACCGGCCGGAAGACCGTGCTCGTGCTGCGCACCGGTACCGCGATCCGCGGATCCTCGATGCTGCCGGGGATCGGCGCGGACGGGATCGGCGGCGCCGCGCCCATGTAATCGCGCACCAGCTGATCGATCGACGGCTCGCGCTCGGGCTCGGCGAGCCCCTGCTGCAACCGCAGATAGCCGTAACGCTGTTCGGTGATCCGCCGGCTGTCGCCCGCGGTGCGCAGAATCGTCGGCCGGATGAAGATCATCAGATTGGTCTTCGACCGCTGCTTCGCCTTCGAGGTGAACAGGTGCCCGAGCACCGGCAGGTCGCCGAGCAGCGGGATCTTCTCGATCGTCCGGCGCTCGTTGTCGTCGAGCAGGCCGCTGATCACCGCGATCTGCCCGTCGTCGACGGTCCGCACCGTCTCGACCTCGCGCTTGTTGAGGATCAGGTCGCTATTGTCGCTCGACACCGGCCCGGCGATCGAACTGACCTCGAGCCGCAGGTTGAGCTTCACCGTCCCGCTCGAATTCACCTGCGGCCGCACGGTCAGCTCGATGCCGACATTCTGGCGCTGCGTGGTGCGGAACGCGTTGTCGAAATTGTTCGACAGCGCCTGGCCCGTGGTGATCGGAATCTCCTGCCCGACCAGGCTGTGCGCCTCCTGATTGTCGAGCGTGACGAGGTGCGGGACCTGGAGCAGGTTGGACGTCGTGTCGCTCTTCACCGCGTTGATGATCGCGCCGAAAAAGGTGCTGCCGATCTTGCCGCCAAAGCCACCGAACCCGCCGGTCGCAGCGAGGATCGAGCTGATCGCCGATTGCTGGAGCGTGTCGGCGGCGCTGCTGGTGTTCTTCGTCACCGTCGTGCTGCCGTCGGTGTTCGTCGTCGTCGTGGTCGAGGTGTTGAGTTGCGTCGCGCCGATCGCGCCTGCGATCTGCAGGATGTTCGGCGCGGAATTGGAGAAGGTCGACGCGCCGAACGCACCACCGCTGGGATCGCCGACGATGAACTGCGCACCCAGCGTCCGCGCGGTCGTGTCCGAGACCTCGGCCACGATCGCCTCGACCAGCACCTGTTCGCGGCGCGTATCGAGCTGGCGGACCACCTCGGCGAGCTGACGCTGGATCTCGGCGGGCGCGGCGATGACGATCGCGTTCGCGCCGATGAAGCGCGTGATGACCGCGGCGGTGCGGCCCCCCGCGGCGGTGATCGCGGGCTGGCCAGAGCCCGATCCCGATGATCCGCCGCTCGCCTGGACCGGCTGGCTGACCTGCGCCTGCTGCGTCCCGCCAAAGCCCGATCCGCCGCCATTGCTGCCACTGCTGCTGTTCGCGCCGAAATTGGAGCGCGACAGCGGCTGGCTGCTCGGCTGGGTCGGGGTCTGGCCGACCAGTTCCTGCAGCACCGGCAGCAATTGCTCGGCATCGGCGTTTTCAAGGAACACGACCTTGATCTCGGTGCCGTTGCGCGCCTTCTGGTCGAGGTCGGCGGCGACCTGCGCCAGTCGCGCGACCGTGGTCGGATCACCGCGCAGCGCGACCGCGTTCGATCCCTCGACCGCGACCACCGATGCGGTCGGCCCCGATCCCGCGCCGCCGCCCTGCGCGCCGCCCGGGGCCCCGCCGGTGCCGATCAGGCCCTGCAGCGCGGTCGCGATGTCGCGCGCGCTCGCATTCTTGAGCGCGACGACGCGCGTCGACGAGGTGTCGGTATCGACCCGGCGAATGACCTCGCGGATGCGGCGGATATTGTCGGCGAAATCGACCACCACCAGGCTGTTGCCCCCGCGGTTCGCGGTGACCGACCCCTGCGCGCTGACCAGCGGGCGGACGGTATCGACCGCGCTCGCCGCGTCGGTCGCGCGCAGGCGGATGATCTCGGTGACATAGCTGTTGCGCGCCGCCCCCGCGACGCCGATCCGGCTCGGCTGCGACGCGGCATTGTCGAGCGGCTGCACGCGGAACGCCCCGTTCGAGGTCGGCACCGCGACCAGCCCGTTGGCGCGCAGCGTGGAGAGGAACACCTCGAAATATTCGGACCGGCTGAGCGGCCGGTCGGTGACGACGGTCACCTTGCCCGACACCCGGTTGTCGATGATGAAGGTGCGCCCCGTGACCTTGGCGGCATCGGCGATGAACGCGCGAATATCGGCGTCGCGGACGTTGAGCGTCGTCTGCGCGCGCGCTTCCGCCGCCAGCGTCAGCGCCAGCACCGGAGCAAGGACCGAGGCGAAAACCAGATTCTTCATTGCAGCCTTGGTCTTGGAAAGGGGAAGGGAAGCGAAAGTCATGCCGGAGATCATTGCGGGGGCGCGATCGTGATGGCGAGCGGCAGCGTGTCCTTGCCGCGTTCGACGGTGATGGGCACGTTGCCGCCCTGCGCGAAATCGGCGGCGATGCGGTCGAGATCACCCGGCCCGGTGACGGGACGCCCGCCGATCGAGGTGACGATGTCGCCGTCGCGCAGCCCCGCCTGGCGGAAGGCGTTGCCCGAGCCCTGCGACCGGACCGTCAGCCCGCTGACGCGGCCGCCGTCGATCCGCGGGATGAAACCGATCTCGCTGCGCAACTGGCCGATCGCGATGCCCGCGCCGCCCGGCGGTGGCGCCGCACCCGGCACTGCGCCGGTCGGGGATACCGGCGCGACCGCGTCGGACTGGTCGAGGAACAGGTCCTCGTCGACGCCGCCGCGATCGATCGTGACATGGTCGAACGCGACCGCCTTCAGCCGTACGCCGGGCTGGATCTCTTCGCCGACGACGATGCTGGTCTGGACATTGTCCGCACCCGCGATGATCGCCGAGCTCCGCCCCGTCGCATCGTCGATCCGCGTCCCGAACAGCGTCAGCTGCAACGCGGTGACCGTCGCGGGTCCGGCGCCGGCGGGCGCGCCCAGCCGGAAGAACGGATCGAAGCTGCGCAGGATGTCGCCATTCGCCCCCGCGGGTGCGATCGCTGCCGGGCGCCACGCGCCGAGCGGCGTCACCGGCGGCACCGCTACCCAGATCAGCCGCGCGCATTGCACCGCCAGCCCCGCCATCAGCGCGAGCTCGGCGGCGGAATATACCGTGATCACGGGCAGCCGCCGCAGGATACGGCGCGCCCGTGCGTCGATCGTCAATCGCATGAGCGAACCCCCTCCCGACGCGGTGCCGCCGCCATTGGCGCCCCCAATGGCGCTAGGCATGCCATGTTACAGTTACGCGTCAATCTGGCGATAGATTTATGGCGCGCTGGCGCAAGCACGGATTGCCCGGCAAAACAGCATCATGGTCACCCCCTCCACCGACACGCCGCCCGCCCCCTCTCCGGTCTCGCTCGGCAGCGGCCTGCCCGCCGAGCCGGTCGTCGCGCGGCTGACCGCAGCCCCCGGCGTCCAGCGCGTGCCGAGCCCCAAGCTGACGCTGTTCCTCAACCGCGGCTTCCTGCCGCCCGCGCTGTGCGCCGCGCTGCTCGAGCGGATCGACGCCGTCCGCCGCCCGTCGACGATTTCCGATTCGAACGGCGATGCGAGCTACCGGACGAGCGAGACGGGCGACCTCGACCCCGCCGATCCGGTGGTGATCGATGTCGAGGCGCGGATCGCCGCGCTGACCGGGCTCGATGGCATCTATGGCGAACCGCTCCAGGGGCAGCGTTATGCGGTGGGGCAGGAGTTCAAGGGCCATACCGATTATTTCGAGCCGACCGGTGTCGACTATGACCGCTATTGCAGCGTTGCGGGCAATCGTACCTGGACCGTGATGGTCTATCTCAACCAGCCAGAGGCGGGCGGCGCGACGCGGTTCAAGGCGATCGACAAGATCGTCCAGCCCGAGACGGGCAAGCTGCTCGCCTGGAACAACCGCCGGCCCGACGGAACGCCCAACCCCGCGACGCTCCACCACGGCATGAAGGTCCGCAGCGGCGTCAAATACGTCATCACGAAATGGTACCGCGAGCGCCCCTGGGGGTAGCTACCCCTACCCCGGTATCCCGGGCTCGACCCGGGATGCGGAGCCACGCAACGTGCCGCCCGTGACCCTGGGTCCCGGCGTTCGCCGGGATGACGGAGGCGGTGTACGCCACGCTACCCCAACATCGTCATCCCGGGCTCGACCCGGGACCCAGAGCCACGCAGCGCGCCGCCTGTGACCCTGGGTCCCGGCGTCCGCCGGGATGACGGGGCGGTGCTAGCCCCCCCGGCCCAGCCCCGCCGCCACCCAGCTTCAGAACGTCGTGCTCAGCCCCAGCGTGAACACCCGGCCGAGATTGTAGCGGTTGATGAACACCTGCGCGCCATTGTCGAAGGTCTGGCCTTCCTGGAACCGCGTGCCGGTCAGGTTGCGCGCTTCGGCCTTGAGTTCCCATTTGCCACCGACGAGTTCGAAGCCCTGCCGTGCGACCAGGTCGAGGCGGATGCCGGGCTTTTCGATGATGTCGGGCTGGAAGCCGACGCCGCTGAGGTTCGACGGGCCGCGGTTGGTCACGCGATTGCTTGCATAGTTGAACAGCAGAGTGATTGCCGACAGCGACGCCGTATCCTCGAGCCCGACCTGGACGTTGACCAGATGATCCGACTGGCCGGTCAGCGACGCGCCGTCGCGGAACTGGAGCGAGGCCGGACCGAAGCCCGCCTGGCACCCGCCGAGCGTCTGGTTGAGCACGTTCGGGACGCAGCTATTGTCCGCGGTGATCGACGACTTCGAATAGGTGTAGTTGGCAATGAACAGCGCGCGGCGCGTCGCGAAGAAGTCCGAGTTGAGGAAATCGAGGTCGAAATATTTCTGGAGTTCGACCTCCGCGCCATAGAGCGTCGCCTCGGGCAGGTTGGTGAAGCCGGTCTGCAGCCGGTCGTCCGCGCCGGTGTAGAAGCCGACCTGCTCGACCGGGTTCTTGATCTCCTTGTAGAAGCCGCCGAGCGTGAAGCGCTGGTCGCGCGCGAAGAACCACTCGTAGCGGCCCTCGAGATTGTAGAGCTCCGAGTCCTTCAGCAGCGGGTTACCGAAGAACAGCCGATCCGATTCGGGATCGCGGAACTGCTGCGGCGCGAGCTCGCGGAACTGCGGGCGAGAGATCGTCTTCGACGCGCTCGCACGCAGCTGCATGTTGTTCGCGAAGTTGTAGGTGAGCGTCGCGGCGGGCAGGAAATAATCGTTCTTCAGCCGCGTCGTCGTCGTGCCGATCGGCGTCACCTGCTCCTCGGCGGTCTCGTAGCGGACGCCGATCGTCGCGCGGACGCCGTCGGTCGCCTCGGCCTCGGCCTGGACATAGCCCGCATGGATGCGCAGCGACGCGTCATAGGCATAGGCGCCGAGCGGCGTGCTGAACTGCAGCTGGATCTGGTTCGCGTTGAGCGAATCGATCCCGAGCAGATAGTCGGGACGCAGCAGGTTGTAGGGATAGCCCGGCGCGGTGCCGCCGCCCGCGGCGGTCTGATAGTTGAACTGGAGGCGCGTCGAATTGCGCTTCGTGTCCGAATAGAAATAGCCGGTCGACAGCGTCATCGGCCGCTCGGTGTCGAGCTTGTACGACAGGTCGCCCTGCCCGGTGTACAGATCCTCGTTCAGTTCACTGAAGATGATCGAGGCGAACGGCGTGAAGCGCTGGGTCACCTGATAGGCGCCGTTGCACTGCGCGCCGTCCGAGCCGTTGGGCGCCTCGACGCTGATCGGCAGGCCGGTCGTGGTGGTTGCCGAGCACAGATAGTCGAACTGCCGCTCGTACGGCGCGTTGCGCTTCGAATTGGCATAGGCGCCGCGCGCGTCGAATTTCAGCGCGTCGGTCAGCTTGAATTCGCCGACCAGCTGGCTCTCGAACAGCTGGCGTTCGAACCAGTTGGTGTTCTGCTGGAAACGCAGCCCGCTCGAATTGTTGTAGACGGTCGCCGACGATCCGCGCGCCTGCTTCAGCGTGTCGTGGATATAGACGGTGGTCGAGCGGATCGTGTTCGGGCCGAATTCGTACCCCAGCCCGATCAGCGCGTTGGTGACGATCCGGTTGTCGGTCAGCAGCGTCTGGAAATCATTGCGCAGCGTGCCGTCGGTCGACACCGAATCCTGCTGAGTCGACGAACGCGTGCGGAACGTGTTGCTCGCGCTCAGCGATGCAATGATGCCCAGCCGGTCGGAGCCGAAGTCGAACACCGATCCGCCGCTCAGCTCGCCCGACCAGTTGGCCGGCAGCTGGTTGTTGCGCTGGAGCAGCGTCGTGTTCGCATTGGTCAGCTGCGCGACCTGGTCGGTCGGGATGATCCCGGTGCCGCCGGGCGCGTTCTTGATGAAGGCGGGCACCTTGCGCGCGCCGTCGTCGAAGCCGATCCAGTCCGCATCGCCGCCATAATAGGTATAGCCGAGCTCGCTGGTCGTCACGGTGTCGGCGGAGATCGACCCGCCGATGCTCAGGAAGTTCTTCTCGGGGATCGCCTTGGTCGTGAGGTTGATCACGCCGCCACCGAATTCGCCGGGATAGTTCACCGAATAGGTCTTCTGGACCAGCGCCGAGCCGACGATCGCGGTCGGGAAGATGTCGAGCGGAACCGAACGCCGGAGCGGCTCGGGGCTCGGCAAGGGCGAACCGTTGAGCAGCGACGACGAATAGCGATCGCCGAGACCGCGGACATAGACGAAGCCGCCGCCGACGACGCTGAGGCCGGTGACGCGCGTCAGTGCGCCGGCGATGTCGCCTTCGCCCGTCCGCGCAATGTCCGCGCTCGACAGCACCGAGACGATCTGTGCGGTGGCGCGCACGGTGTTCGGGATGTTGCGCCCGACAACGACGATGTCCTCGCCCGCCGCGGCGTCATAGCCGGGGCTCGAAACCTCGACGCCGGCTTCGGGGGCGGCCTGCGGTGTGGCCTGCTGTGTGGTCTGCTCTTGGGCCGTCGTGCCCGGCGTCGCGGCATTGGTCTGGTCCGCCTCGGCCTGCGGCGTTGCGGCGGGCCGCGGCGGTGCGGCCGGCGCGGGCGCGGTCTGCGCGAGCGCGGCGGGCGCGACCAGCGTCGAGGTGAGGAGGAGCAGTGTTCCGTAGGCGCGGCGCTTGGACATGGCCTGTAATCCCGATTCGTAAAGTCATAGGCGAATGCCGGGACGGTCCCCCAAGGACCGCCCCGGCATCACGGCGCATTCAATTGGCGCCCGCCTCAGCGGCCCTGGCAGGCGAAGTAGACCGAGCTGAACGACGGCGGTCCGACGTCCTGCAGCGCGGCATCCGCCGGCCGGACCGTCGTGCGGCCGCCCGTCGTCTGTTCGCCCGCGATCATGTTGACGCAGGCGACGTTGGCCGGGGTCTTCACCACGCCGTTGACGAAGGTCATGTCCGCACCGCCACGCAGGCGGATCGCGGCCGGGGCCAGCGCCGTCTGGATGAAGGTGAAGTTGGCGTAGCGGCCGAACGTGCGCGGCAGCAGGTCCTCGGCATTGTTCGAATCGATCTCGGTCGAGAAGGAGTCGGCGGTCGCACCGAGCGTGCGCTGGGCGGCGATCATGAACTGGATGAAGCCGCGATAGCCATTGTCGATATCGAAGCCGTCATCGTCCGCGCCGGTGATCGCGATATACTTCAGGTTGCTCGTGCCACCGAAGATCTCGATGCCGTCATCCGCCGAATTGTGGCTCTGGATGTGGTTGAGCGTGGTGCCCGAGCCGGTACCGCCGAGCGTCAGGCCCTGGAGCTCGTTGCCGTCGCTGATCGCGATGCCGCTGTAGCGGATCTGGACGTACTGCATCGTGCCGCTGCTGTCGGCGGCCGTCGGGCCACCATAGAAGCGCCCGGTGACACCCTCGATCGCCTGCTGGCAGGTCGTGCTGCTGCCGGCGGCATTGTTCGGGCCGGTGCCGGTGGCGCAGACCGCGACCGGTGCGCGGCCGAGCATGACGATCCCGCCCCACTGGCCCTGCGTCGCGTCGCTGACGCCGTTCGACGCCAGGTTCTGCTGCGAGGTGAAGACGATCGGCGCGGTGGCGGTGCCGACCGCGTTGATCTTCGACCCGCGGTTGACGATCAGCAGGTCGTTGGTCGTCTCGCTCGAATCCGCGGCGATCACGACGCCGGCCTCGATGTTGAGGATCGCGCCATTGTCCGCGCCGGTCGTGCCGACATCGGTGCCGATCTCGGTCTGGCCGCGCAGGCGGTAGAAGACGCCGGCGATCTTCGGCAGCGTCAGCGTGCCGCTGATCACGGTCGGCAGACGGCAGGCGCGGAACGTCGCGACCAGGCCGTCATCGGTCGTGCCGGTCGGGCAGACGCTCGTCGCGGTGACCGCGCCGACCGAAGGCACCGCGGTGCAGCGTGCGCCCGAGCCGCCGAATTCGGCCGAGGTCGAGTTGCAGGTCCAGCCCTGGAACGCGGTGTCGGTCGGGCCGTTGAGCGCGCCGACGAAGTTCGTGCTGGTGAAGAAGCTGTTGAGCGTCGACGGATCCATCGGCGTGGTGAGCGACGTCGCCGAGGTCGGATACAGGCCGTTCAGGCCGGTGCTGACGCCGCTGACATTGTTGTTCGTGCCGGCGTTGACGACCGCGAGCTGCTCGTCAGGCGTGATCGTGATGGTGTTGACCGTGGTCGGGGCGGCGAACTGTGCCGCGGTGATCGCGCTGGGCGTCGGCGTCGGCGTGGGGGTCGGCGTCGGGGTCGGCGTTGCCGGCGGGATCACGATGGTGCCCGCACCCGGCGACGCGACGCTGTCCGCGCCTCCGCATGCCGACAGCGCCGCACAGGCGGTGCTCGTCAGCAGGATAAGGCCGATGCGCTTGAAGCTGGTCATTCACGGAACTCCCGGTCGATCATTGATTGCGTGGATCGACTCGGGTCCCCCTGCCGATCTCTCAACGGCGGTTAGGCGGCGTAGATGACAGCGAGATGCGGTTTCGATGACGGCTGAGTGACGGCGGTGTTTCAGCAATGTGACACCAGGGCCGCGAGGTACGCGCCGAGCCGGGGCGGGACGACGACGGACGGTATCGCGGGGGCCCGGGGTGCATCACCCCGCTTTCGCTGCGCGGCACAATGATTTAAGGGGCACGGACGCTAGCAAGGCCCTTATCCGGGCAATCCCGCGGATTTCACCGCGATTACAGGAATTTTCGACGAGTATGGCCTCTTTCAAGGACCCCGGTTTTCAGGAACGTACCGCCTCTGCGAACGACGCGAAGCTGAAGGCGCTCGAGAAACTGCGCGCCAAGCCTGCGATCGATCCGGCGGTCGCCGCCGAGCGCGCCGCCGCCCGCGCCGCCAAGGAGGAGGCCGAGCGCGCCAAGCGCCAGGCCAAGCGCGACGCCGAAGAGGAGGCCAAGGCCGCCAAGAAGGCCGCCGCTGCCGAAGCTGCAGCCCGTGCGCTCGAGGCAGAAGCCAAGTCGCAAATGTCCGACGCCGACAAGAAGGCGCTCCGCGACGCCAAATATGCGGCGCGCAAAGCCAAGAAGAAGTGAGGAAACGGCCGGGGATTTCCCCGGCCTTTTTCATTTGTGCTGGCGAGATTTTCGGCCGCTGCCTCGCCACACCGTGATCCTGACGAACCTCAGGACCCAGAGCCACACGCGCCACCGCCCGCAACTCTGGATCCTGGATCAAGTCCAGGATGACGACGGCGGGTGACGTTTGCCCCACACATATCGTCATCCTGACGAAAGTCAGGATCCAGAGCCACGAACGCCGACGCGCGTGACCCTGGGTCCGGGATGACGGACGGGGGAGAAGCCCCCCGCCCCTCAGGCTGCGAGTGCGTCCTGCTCTTCGGGCGCGAGCCGGATCATGTAGTCGAACGCCGCCAGTGCCGCCTTCGAGCCTTCGCCCATCGCGATCACGATCTGCTTGAACGGCACGGTCGTCACGTCGCCGCCCGCGAACACGCCGGGGATCGACGTCTCGCCGCGGTGATCGACCTCGATCTCGCCGCGCATCGTCAGCGCGACCGTGTCGGTCAGCCATTCGGTGTTGGGCACCAGTCCGATCTGCACGAAGATCCCCTCGAGCTCGACCTGATGCAGCGTATCGTGGTTGCGATCCTTGTAGCTGAGCCCCGTCACCTGCTTGCCGTCGCCGAGCACCTCGGTGGTCATCGCCGAGGTGACGACCTTGACGTTGGGCAGGCTGGCGAGCTTGCGCTGGAGCACCGCGTCGGCGCGCAGATCGCTGTCGAATTCGATCAGCGTGACATGCGCGACGAGGCCCGCCAGGTCGATTGCCGCCTCGACGCCGCTATTGCCGCCGCCGATAACCGCGACGCGCTTGCCCTTGAACAGCGGGCCGTCACAATGCGGGCAATAGGTCACGCCCTTGTTGCGATACGCTTCCTCGCCCGGCACGTTCATCTGGCGCCAGCGCGCACCGGTCGACAGGATCACGGTCCGCGCCTTCAGCGACGCGCCGCTCGCGAGCTGCACCTCGTGCAGACCACCGACCTGAGTCGCGGGGATCAGCTTGCTCGCGGTCTGCAGGTTCATCACGTCGACGCCATATTCGGCGACATGCTGCTCCATGTGCGCGACGAGCTTGGGCCCCTCGGTATGCGCGACCGAGATGAAGTTCTCGATCGACATGGTGTCGAGCACCTGACCGCCGAAGCGCTCGGCCGCTATTCCGGTGCGGATGCCCTTGCGCGCGGCATAGATCGCCGCTGCCGCGCCGGCGGGGCCGCCACCGACGACGAGCACGTCGAACGGATCCTTGCCCGCGATCTTCTCGGCCGCGCGCGCGGTGCTGCCCGTGTCGAGCTTCGCGACGACCTGCTCGACGCTCATCCGGCCTTGCGCGAACGGCTCGCCGTTGAGGAAGATCGCCGGCACCGACAGGATGTTGCGGTTCGTGACCTCGTCCTGGAACACGCCGCCCTCGATCGCGACATGGCTGATCCGCGGGTTGATCACGCTCATCAGGTTCAGCGCCTGCACCACCTCGGGGCAGTTCTGGCAGCTGAGCGAGAAATAGGTCTCGAACGCGAAATCGCCGTCGAGCCCGCGGACCTGCTCGATCACTTCCTGCGTCAGCTTCGACGGATGCCCGCCGACCTGCAGCAGTGCGAGCACCAGCGAAGTGAACTCATGCCCCATCGGGATGCCGGCGAAGCGCACGCCGATATCGGTCCCGGCGCGGCGGATCATGAAGGACGGGCGGCGCTTGTCGTCATCCTTGCGGACCATCGTCACCGAATCGGACAGTGCCGCGATCTCGGTCAGCAGGCCCTCGAGCTCGCGCGACTTGGCGCCGTCGTCGAGCGAGGCGACGAGTTCGATCGGCTGGACGATGTTCGCCAGATAGGTCTTGAGCTGCGCAGTAAGGTTCACATCGAGCACGGACGCTCTCCTGTCTGGTGAAAGGGACGCGCGGCGGGCTGCCGTCGCGAAAATCGTCACCCCGGACCGGGTCCGGAGTCCACCGTGCCGCACGACATCAGGGCGTCATGCGGCAGGGTGGCTGCCAGACCGAAGTCCGGCAGGCCGGGGAAGGAGCGAACCCCTCCCCCTTTGGTGACGAAGCCGGGCGACCGGCTCCGTCAGTGGCTCAGATCTTGCCGACGAGATCGAGCGACGGGGCGAGCGTGGTCTCACCCTCTTCCCACTTGGCGGGGCAGACCTCGCCGGGGTGCGCTGCGATATACTGTGCGGCCTTGACCTTGCGCAGCAGCTCCATCGCGTTGCGGCCGACGCCTTCCGAGGTGATCTCCATCAGCTGGATCACACCCTGCGGATCGACGACGAAGGTGCCGCGATCGGCCAGGCCCTGGCCTTCGCGCATCACGTCGAAGTTGCGCGTGATGGTGCCCGACGGATCGCCCAGCATCGTGTAATCGATCTTGCCGATCGCCGGCGACGTGTCGTGCCAGGCCTTGTGCGAGAAATGGGTGTCGGTCGACACGCTGTAGACCTCGACGCCCATCTTCTGGAACGCGGCATAATTGTCGGCCAGATCCTCGAGCTCGGTCGGGCAGACGAACGTGAAATCGGCCGGGTAGAAGAAGAAGACCGCCCACTTGCCCGTGACGTCGGCGTCCGACACCTCGATGAACTTGCCCTGGCGATAGGCCTGGGTGGTGAACGGCTTCAGCTGGGTGCCGATGATCGACATGGGGTAGCTCCTTAGAATTGTGCGACGCATCATATATGGGATGCTGCGGCGCAGCGTGAAATGCAGAATGCCGATCTAGTACATTCACGCAGTCGATCACAGAAGCGCCAAAGATCGACTAAGGCACTGAAAGAACCCCGAAAACAGAAACGCCGGCCCGCTCGCAATGGAGAGGACCGGCGTAAATCTGGTGGGCGCGACAGGGATTGAACCTGTGACCCCACCCGTGTGAAGGGTGTGCTCTACCGCTGAGCTACGCGCCCGAAACTGGTTCGGAAGCGGGCCTTTAAGCGCGGTATGCCGCGCTGTCCAGCCCTGTCGGTCATGATCGGTCGATCAGTTGACCGAATCCTTCAGCCCCTTGCCCGCCTTGAACTTGGGCTGGGTCGACGCCTTGATCGTCATCGGCTCGCCGGTGCGCGGGTTGCGTCCCGTCGAAGCCTTGCGCTTCGAGACCGAGAAGGTGCCGAACCCGACCAGCCGGACTTCCTCGCCCTTTTTCAGCGCGGCCGAAATCGCGTCGAAAACGGCTTCGACGGCCTTGACCGCATCGCCCTTGACCAGCCCCGACGTGTCCGCGACCGTCGCGATCAGTTCCTGCTTGTTCATACAGTTAATCCCCCAAACAAATACCGAATCGGCAGCGATGGAATCGCGGCGCCAATTTCCAGGCAGTAACGCGGCGGTATCGTCTGCTGTCAAACGAAACCGCCGCGCGACGCTCTAACCGCGCGGTTCGGTAACGGCCATCGTGACGCGGCGAAATACCGCGCCGGATGCGCTCAGTGGTGAAGACCACCCCCGACCGGCGGGATCGGCGCGGGCGGCAAGGCCGCCAGTTCGTCCGCATCGGTCCACTCGATCGCCTCGAGCGGTTCGGTCAGGGCAAGCCGCAACACCTCGTCGACATGGGCAACGGGGATGATCTTCAGCCCCTCCTTGATGTTCGCCGGAATGTCCGCGAGGTCCTTCTCGTTTTCTTGCGGGATCAGCACGGTGGTGATGCCGCCACGCAGTGCCGCGAGCAGCTTCTCCTTCAGCCCGCCGATCGGCAGCACGCGGCCGCGCAGCGTCACCTCGCCGGTCATCGCCACCTCGCGCCGGACCGGCACGCCCGTCATCGTCGAGACGATCGACGTGACGATCCCGACACCCGCCGACGGCCCGTCCTTGGGCGTCGCGCCTTCGGGCAGATGGATGTGGATGTCCTTGCGGTTGAACAGCGACGGCTTGATGCCATAGCTCGGCGCACGCGCCTTGACGTAGCTGAACGCGGTCTCGATCGACTCCTTCATCACGTCGCCGAGCGTCCCCGTCAGCTTCGCCGCGCCCTTGCCCGACACGGTGACGCTCTCGATCGTCAGCAATTCGCCGCCGACCTCGGTCCAGGCGAGCCCGGTGACCGCGCCGATCTGGTTCTCGGTCTCGGACAGGCCGTGGCGATATTTCTGCACGCCCGCGAACTCGGCGATGTTGTCGGGCGTGATCGTCACGCTCGTCGCCTTGCCCTCGAGGATCCGGCGCAGCGCCTTGCGCGCGAGCTTGGCGATCTCGCGCTCGAGCGTCCGCACGCCCGCCTCGCGGGTGTACTGCTGAATCAGCGTGCGCAGCCCCTCCTGCGTCAGGACGAACTCGCCGTCCTTGAGGCCGTGCGCTTCGATCTGCTTCGCGATCAGGTGCCGCTCGGCAATCTCGACCTTCTCATCCTCGGTATAGCCCTCGAGGCGGATGATCTCCATCCGGTCGAGCAGCGCCTGGGGGAGGTTGAGCGTGTTCGCGGTCGTCACGAACATCACGTCCGACAGATCGAGGTCGATCTCGAGATAATGATCCTGGAACTTGCCGTTCTGCTCGGGGTCGAGCACCTCGAGCAGCGCCGACGCGGGATCACCGCGGAAATCCTGGCCGAGCTTGTCGATCTCGTCGAGCAGGAACAGCGGGTTCGACGCCCCCGCCTTCTTCAGGTTGGTGACGATCTTGCCCGGCAGCGAGCCGATATAGGTGCGGCGATGACCGCGAATCTCGGCCTCGTCGCGCACGCCGCCCAGGGACTGGCGGATGAACTCGCGACCCGTCGCCTTTGCGATCGACTTGCCGAGCGAGGTCTTGCCGACGCCCGGAGGGCCGACGAGGCACAGGATCGGCCCCTTCAGCTTGTTGGTGCGCGCCTGCACCGCGAGATATTCGATGATCCGGTCCTTGACCTTCTCGAGCGCATAATGATCCTCGTCGAGCACCGCCTGGGCCGCCGAGATGTCCTTCTTGATCTTCGACTTCTTGCCCCAGGGGAGCCCCAGCAGCACGTCGAGATAGTTGCGCACGACGGTCGCCTCGGCGCTCATCGGCGCCATCGTCTTCAGCTTCTTGAGCTCGGCGGTCGCCTTGGAGCGCGCTTCCTTGCTCATCTTGAGCGTCGCGATCTTCTGAGTCAGCTCGGCGATCTCGTCGCCTTCGCCCTCGTCACCCTCGTTACCGAGCTCGCGCTGGATCGCCTTCAACTGCTCGTTGAGGTAATATTCGCGCTGCGTCTTTTCCATCTGGCGCTTGACGCGGCTCTTGATCTTCTTCTCGACCTGCAAGACGCCGAGCTCGCCCTCCATCGCCGCAAACGCCATTTCGAGGCGCTTGGCGGGGTCGGTCTGCATCAGCATCGCCTGCTTGTCGGCGACCTTGATCTGGATGTTGGCGACTACGGCATCGGACAGCCGGGCGGCCTCAGTGATCTCGGACAGCTGGGTCGCGGTCTCGGCGGGCAGCTTGCGGTTGAGCTTGGCGTAATTCTCGAACTGGTCGACGACCGAGCGCATCAACGCCGCGATCTCGGGCCCCTCGACCTCGGTGTCGGCCACCGTCGCGACTTCGGCGGTGAGGAAGTCACCGCTCTCGTCGAGCGTCTCGAGCGTCGCGCGGACCTTGCCCTCGACCAGCACGCGTACCGTGCCGTCGGGCAGTTTCAGCAGCTGGAGGACGGTCGCGGTCACGCCCATCGTATAGAGATCGTCGCGCGCGGGATCATCCTCGGCCGGGTCGAGCTGCGCGACCAGGAAGATCTCCTTTTCTGCCGCCATCGCCGCCTCGAGCGCCGCGACCGATTTCTCGCGGCCGACGAACAGCGGAACGATCATGTGCGGAAACACGACGATGTCGCGCAACGGAAGAACGGGATAGTGGGTCATGCAAGCTCCGGTACCGGACCGAACAAGGTCGGCGTCAGCTCATTATATGGTGAGGATGGCGGATCCATCAATCGCCGGGCTACGTAATCGCCGAAGCGCCCCCACACGCGGTCCGGGACTCCGTCACACCGTGCCGTCCTATCACGGGTGCGCCTATCGCTCTTGTATCGATCCGACCGCCGCGCAACAACGCGCCGCATGATCCCGCGCCTCCTCCTCGCCGCCAGCTGCACCGCGCTGCTCGCCATTCCCCCGGCCTCCGCGCAGCTGCCGCGCAAGGGGGAACCCGCTATCACCGCGCAGACGCAGCGTTCGGGGGGTGTGCTCACCCCCGAACAGACCGCGCTGCAGTTCGACCATGCCGACCTCGCCTTTGAGGTGCTGCCCGATGCGCAGCGGCTGAACGGCGTGGCAACGCTCCAATTTACCGCGCGCGCGGCCGTGGCGCGGCTGCCGATTGATCTCGACCGCAACCTGCCGGTGAGCGCCATCGCGATTGACGGCGTCGCACTACCCGCCTCCGCCTGGACCAATCCGGAGGGGCGGCTGACGATCACGCTGCCCCGGCCGGTGCCGGCGGGCGGGAAGGTGACCGCGACGATCACCTATGGGGGCACGCCGCATGTCGCGGTAAAGGCGCCGTGGGACGACGGCATGGTCTGGTCGAAGACCCCCGACGGGCGCACCTGGTTCGCGACCACGGCGGAGGGCTATGGCTGCGACCTGTTCTGGCCGTGCCTCGATTTTCCGACCGGCGAGCCTGCGCTGGTCGATCTCCACATCACCGTGCCCAAGGGGATGAAGGCGCCGTCGAACGGCGTGCTGGTCGGCGTCGACACGTTCGCCGACGGCCGCACCACCTGGAACTGGCGCGCCAAGCACCCCAACACCTACGGCATCGCGCTCAACGTCGGGCCGTATGAGGAGGTCCGCGGCACCTATAAGAGCCGCTTCGGCAACAGCATTCCGATGTTCTACTGGTATCTGCCCGGCGAGAAGCCGCAGGCGGAGAAGCTGTTTGCAGAATTCGCCCCGACACTCGACTTTTTCGAGAGCATGATCGGCCCCTACCCGTTCGGCGACGAGAAGCTGGGCGTCGTCGAGACCCCGCACAAGGGCATGGAGCACCAGACGATCAATGCGTACGGCAACGACTATGCCAAGGCGCCGGAGGGGTTCGACTGGCTGTTCCAGCATGAATTCGCGCATGAATGGTTCGGCAACCAGCTGACCGCGGCCAACTGGGACGATTACTGGCTGCACGAGGGCTATGGCACCTATATGCAGCCGCTCTACGGCCAGTGGCGCGAGGGGCGCGCGCGCTATGCGACGATGCTGCAGGGTGAGCGCGGGGCGATCATGAACCGCATGCCGATGACCCAGCAGCGGATCACCACCGAGGAGGAGGTGTACGAGCTCGACAAGGGCGGCGCCGGGCAGGACATCTACAACAAGGGGTCGTGGATGCTGCACACGCTGCGCAACCTGATCGGCGACACCGCCTTTTTCGACGTGACGCGCCGCGCGGTCTATGGCCGCCCCGATCCGAAGCCCGGCAACTTCACCCCCCGCTTCGGCTCGACCAAGGAGTATGAGGCGATCGTCCGCCGCGTCACCGGCAAGGATTATGGCTGGTTCTTCGACGTGTACCTTCGCCAGGCGGCGCTGCCCGAGCTGATCGAGACACGTACCGGCACCACGCTGACGCTGGCGTGGAAGGTGCCGGGCAATGGCCGCTTCCCGCTACCGGTCGAGGTGCAGGTCGACGGCAAGACGCGGACGCTGCCGATGACCACGGGCACCGCGACGCTCGCCGTGCCGAAGGGCGCGCATGTCGTGATCGACCCCGATGCGCTGGTCCTGCGGCGGAGCATCGCGCTCGAGGAGGTTGCCGCGTGGAAATCCGCACAGGCAGCGAAGGCGAAACCGCAATGACCGACGCATCCCCGGTCCCTCGCGAAAGCGGGGGCCCAGCAGCCGCGACCGTCGCCGCGCCCGACCCTGGGCTCCTGCGTGCGCAGGTGAACCCGTGGCCCGCCCGCGCCGCGGAGATGGCGGCGATCTTCATGGTCGGCGACGGACTGCTCGGGCTGCTCCAGCCGCGGCGCCACGTCGATCTGTGGAAGGACGACGCGCTCGGCACCGAGGCGCTGGTCCAGCCGTTCGTCGACCGGCCGGGCCGCCGCCGTCTCTATGCCGTTGTCCAGATCGCCGCCGGCCTCGCGCTCGCCGCCCGGCAACGCGCGCGCTGACGCGGCCGGCGACGAAGCTGGCCCGCAGTCTCAGGGGAGCGTGAAGCTGGTCGTCGTGATCCGGTGGAGCGTCGTCACCGGCCCGCGCGGCAGGCTGTGCTCGGTCATATCCTTGGCAGCGGCGGACAGGAGGTAGCGGCCCTTCTCGACGAGCGGCGGTGTGATCGCACCCGCGGCGTCGGTGACCAGTTCGGCCGAGACGCGCGTCGGCGAGATCAGCGTGACCTTCGCGCCCGCGACCGGCTTCCCCTCGCGCGTCAGGACGAAGCGCGCCCCGTTCGCGGTCGCGGGTGCGATCTCGAACGGTAATTTGGTGCGCGGATCGGCACGACCGGCGCGCGCATAATAGATGATGCCCTCGCGCTTCCCCGGATCGCCCCAAGGCGCGAACACGTCGTCGTCCCAGACATGCACGTCGCCCGCGGGCAGCTGCGCCTCGAGGAACCCGGCCTTGCGAACCAGCGCAGTCGCGGCCGGCGCGACGATTCGCGGCGTCTTCAGATTGGCGAATTCGGGATCGCCGCCCGCGGGCAGCGGTTCGGCGGGCTCGCCGAGATAGATGCGCGCGGGTCCTGCCCCGTCGCGCTCGACCCAGATTTCATGCGCATCCGCCGCGCCTGCTGCCATCAGCGCGAGCATCGCCGCGCCCATCCATGCCGTCTTCACATCCGCTCTCCCGCTTATTGGGTCAAAACCCGCTGAGGTTATGCTAATGCAAGTCACTCGCGGATACCACCCCAGCCGTCATTTTGAAGAACGTCAGGATGACGGAGTGGGTAACGGATAAGCGCCCCTAGGGCACGACCGTCGTGAACAGATAGGCGGCGAAGATCACGAGGTGGAGGACGCCCTGCAGCACGGTCGTGCGTCCGGTGCCGAGCGACAGCGTCGCCACGAACAGCGACAGCGCGAGCAGCGTCATCCCCTTGGCGTCGATCCCCAGTGCAAGCGGCAGGTCGAGCACGAGCGAGACGATCGCGACGCTCGGGATCGTCAGCCCGATCGTCGCCAGCGCAGAGCCCAATGCAAGATTGAGGCTGGTCTGCAACCGGTTGCGCCGCGCCGCCTTGTACGCGGCGAGGCTCTCGGGTGCGAGCACCAGCGCGGCGATCACCACCCCGACGACGGCGAGCGGCAGGCCTGCGCCGAGCACGGCGGCCTCGATCGTCGGCGACAGCGTCTTGGCAAGCAGGACGACCGACACCAGTGCGGCGAGCAGCATGCCGAACGCGATCCCCGTCGCGCGCTGCGATGGCGGCGCGGCATGTGCGTGCGTCTCGAGGTCCTCGGCGGAGGGCAGGAAATAGTCGCGGTGACGGACCGTCTGGACCAGCACGAACGTACCGTAGAGCACCAGCGAGACGATCGCGACGAACACCAGCTGCGACGGCGCATAGGTCGGCCCGGTCGTCGACGAGGTGTAGTTGGGCAGGATCAGCGAGAGAACCGACATCGCCGCCAGCACGCCCAGCGCGGCGCTCATCCCCTTCAACGTGAAACGCTGTTCGTGATGCCGCACCGCGCCCGCGAGTAGGCAGAGCCCGATGATAAAGTTGAGGATGATCATGATCGCGGCGAACACCGTGTCGCGCGCGAGCGCCGCGGCGTCGCCGGCATCCGACAGCATCAGCGACACGATCAGCGACACTTCGATCACCGTCACCGCGATCGCCAGCACGAGCGTGCCGAACGGTTCGCCGACCTTGTGCGCGATGACCTCGGCATGATGGACCGCGGCAAGGACGCTGGCGATCAGTACCACGATCGCCGCCGCCGTCCCGATCGACCCCATCTTGGCGAGGCCGAAGAGCACCGCGACGAGCCCCAGGCCGGGTGCGATCAGCGTCCAGACCGGCAATGCCAGCCGGTCCGGCATCGTCTCCACCACCGTTACCTTCGGTTGTTCAGCCACCTCGATCGTCATGCGGTCTCCCTCGTTGCACTAAGACAACGAATGCCCGACGCCCCGATAAGGGTCCGTCCCGCTGACGATCC
This sequence comes from Sphingomonas sp. CFBP 8765, assembly GCF_014841445.1. NCBI lineage: Bacteria > Pseudomonadati > Pseudomonadota > Alphaproteobacteria > Sphingomonadales > Sphingomonadaceae > Sphingomonas > Sphingomonas sp. CFBP 8765. Next base: position 293,212 of record NZ_JACYTY010000001.1, read on the forward strand.
ACCGCCCACGCGGCCGCGAACGCACGCCCCGTCATCCTCACGTTTGTCAGGATGACGGACAATGAAGCGCCTTCCCGGAACAAAAAAAAGGGCGCCGATCGCTCGACGCCCCTTCCTCACCGGTATCGCCGCGGATCAGGCCGCGTCGCCGGCCTTCTTCTTCTCGGCATAGACGCGGATCGGTTCCTTGCGGCCCTCGATCACGTCCTTGTCGATCATCACCTCGTCGACGCCGTCCATGCCGGGCAGGTCGAACATCGTGTCGAGCAGGATGCTCTCGAGGATCGAGCGAAGCCCGCGTGCACCGGTCTTGCGCTCGATGCCCTTCTTGGCGACCGAGACGAGCGCGTCGTCGGTAAAGCCGAGCGCGACGTCCTCCATCTCGAACAGCTTCTGGTACTGCTTGACCAGCGCGTTCTTCGGCTCCTTCAGGATCTTCACCAGCGCGTCGACGTCGAGATCCTCGAGCGTTGCGATTACCGGCAGACGACCGACGAACTCGGGGATGAGCCCAAACTTGAGCAGATCCTCTGGCTCGACCGACTTCAGCGTCTCGCCGGTCTTGCGCTCGTCCGGTCCGGCGACATAGGCGCCGAAGCCGATCGACTTGCCCTGAAGGCGATCGCCGATGATCTTTTCGAGACCCGAAAATGCACCGCCGCAGATGAACAGGATGTTGGTTGTGTCCACCTGCAGGAATTCCTGCTGCGGATGCTTGCGACCGCCCTGCGGAGGAACGCTCGCCGTCGTGCCTTCCATAAGCTTGAGCAGCGCCTGCTGAACGCCCTCGCCCGACACATCGCGCGTGATCGAGGGGTTCTCCGCCTTGCGGCTGATCTTGTCGATCTCGTCGATATAGACGATCCCGCGCTGCGCCCGCTCGACATTGTAGTCGGAGGCCTGGAGCAGCTTGAGGATGATGTTCTCGACGTCCTCGCCGACATAGCCGGCCTCGGTCAGCGTCGTCGCGTCGGCCATCGTGAACGGCACGTCGAGGATGCGGGCGAGCGTCTGCGCGAGCAGCGTCTTGCCGCAACCCGTCGGCCCGACGAGCAGGATGTTCGACTTTGACAGCTCGACATCGGCACCCTTGGCGCCGTGGTTGAGCCGCTTGTAGTGATTGTGCACCGCCACCGACAGGACGCGCTTGGCGCGCTTCTGGCCGATCACATAATCGTCGAGGACGTCGCAGATCTCCTGCGGAGTCGGCACGCCGCCGTCCTTCTTGGACACCAAAGCCGACTTCGTTTCCTCACGGATGATGTCGTTGCATAGTTCGACGCACTCGTCGCAGATGAAGACCGTCGGCCCGGCGATCAGCTTGCGCACCTCGTGCTGCGACTTGCCGCAGAACGAGCAATAGAGGGTGCTCTTCGAGTCGCCACCGCTCAACTTCGTCATTCAATCACCTCTCGCGCATGTCGGTGCGCGTGCCGTTTCCGGGGCGGTCATCGTAACGCACCCCGGATATCCTACAATCAAATAAACCCGCCAGGCTTACGATTCGCCTTATGCAGGCTTCGCCGCGTCGTCCGCGGGGGCGGGACGCTTGTCGAAAACCTCGTCGACCAGACCGAAATCCTTCGCCTCGTTCGCTTCGAGGAAGGTGTCGCGGTCCATGCGACGCTCGATCTCCTCGATCGGCTGACCGGTATACTGCGAATAGAGCTCGTTCATCCGCTTGCGGATGCGCAGGATCTCGCGCGCCTGGATCTCGATGTCGCTCGCCATGCCCTGTGCACCGCCCGATGGCTGATGGATCATGATACGCGCGTTGGTCATCGCGACGCGCATGCCGGGTTCACCGCTCGCGAGCAGGAAGCTGCCCATCGAGGCGGCCTGGCCGATGCACACCGTGCCGACGCGCGGACGGATATACCGCATCGTGTCATGGATCGCCATGCCCGCCGTGACGACACCGCCCGGCGAGTTGATGTACATGAAGATGTCCTTCTTCGGGTTCTCGGACTCGAGGAAGAGGAGCTGAGCGGTGATCAGCGAGGCCATGCCGTCCTCGACGCCGCCCGTCACGAAGATGATGCGCTCGCGGAGCAGGCGCGAGAAGATGTCGAACGAGCGCTCACCGCGGTTCGACTGCTCAATAACGATGGGAACAAGGCCTGCTTGCGTCTGCTGCAGGCCGAGCCCGGCGCTGGCCAACGGGCTCGCGAAATCGCCGGTCTCGAACGGATTGTGCATGGAAATCTCTCTTATGCCCCAGTGAACCGCCAACATCGGCGCTCGCACGGGGGAGTTCAAGCCCTGCTACCCGTCAGGAGAACCACCTACCCCCCGTCCCTCGGGGAGAGGGAGTCAGACGCCAGGCGCGGGGTAGGCCAGGTAGGCCAGCCGCCGAACCTCGCGGCGTCCGCGGACGACCGTGTCGAGGATCAGCCCCGTAAAGACGTTCAGCGCGGCAAAGATCCCGAGCCCGGTGATCAGGATCGCGGTCGGGAAGCGCGGCACCTGATGGATTTCGAGATAGGTCAGCACCAGCGGGATGCCGAGCAACAGCGCGAGCAGCGCGAACGCCCCGCCGATCGCGCCGAAGAACCACAAGGGCCGCTCGATCCGGTACAGCGTCATGATCGTCCGCAGGATCCGCCAGCCGTCGGCATAGGTGCTCAGCTTCGATTCGGACCCCTCGGGCCGCGCGAAATAGGGCGTCTCGACCTCGCCGATCGGCATCTTGAGTTCGAGCGCGTGGACGCTGATCTCGGTTTCGATCTCGAACCCCGCCGACAGCGACGGGAAGCTCTTCACGAACCGCCGCGAGAAGACGCGGTAGCCCGACAGGATATCGGTGAAGCTGCGCCCGAACAGCCGCGCGAGCATGCCGGTGAGCAGCGCGTTGCCGAACCGGTGCCCGCGGCGATAGCTTTCCTGGACCTGGCTGATCCGCGATCCGACGATCATGTCGAGCTGCTCGTCGAGCACGCGCGCGACCAAAGCCGGCGCGGACGCCGCGTCATAGGTCGCGTCACCGTCCGCCATCACATAGATATCGGCATCGATGTCCGCGAACATCCGCCGGACGACCGCGCCCTTGCCCTGGATCCGTTCGGTCCGGACGACGGCACCGGCTGCACGGGCGACCGCGACCGTCCGGTCGGCGCTGTTGTTGTCGTAGACGTAGATCGTCGCGCCGGGCAGCGCGGCGCGGAACCCCGCTACCGTCTGCGCGATCGCGGCCTCTTCGTTGTAGCAGGGCAGCAGGACGGCAATTCTCGGTTCGGTCATGCCCTGCCCTGTACAGTCGAAGACGGCGTAACGATCAACGCGTCTTCCAATCAACGCAAATCCCCGGCGGCGGCAGGGGCCCAGTTGGGGAAGGTCCATAACGAAGCTTTGCGCGCCGTCACAGCAACCTTTCCAACTGGACCCCGGCCTCCGCCGGGGAAGTGGCCCGAAAACGGGGGGAGTGCCTCAGCGAAGAGGCACTCCGATCGGCTTACGCCTCGGTCTTGGTCGCAGCCTTCTTGGCGCGCGGCTTCTTGGCCGGCGCGTCGGCAGCTTCGGTGCCCTCGGCATTTTCAGCCGCGACCGGCGACGATTCCGTTACCGCCGTCTCAGCCTCGACCGGAGCCGCCTTCTTCTTGGCGGGAGCCTTCTTGGCAGGCTTGGCCTCGTCCGCGGCGTCCGAAGCGGGCGCCTCGTCGGTCACCGCTGCGTCGTCGGCAGGTGCTGCCTTCTTCTTGGCGGCAGCCTTCTTCTTCGGCTTGTGGTTGTCATGGTCATGCACGTGCGTGCCGCTGGCGAAACCGTCCTCGCTCTCGATCGCAGCTTCCAGCTCCTCGCGGGTGGCTTCGCGGTCGGTGATCTCGGCCTTCTCGAACAGGAAGTCGACGACCTTGTCCTCGTACAGCGGGGCGCGCAGCTGGGCAGCGGCCATCGGCTCGGACTGGACATACTGCATGAACTGCTGGCGCTGCTCGGCGGGATACTGCTGGGCCGCCTGGGCGAGCAGACGCTGCATTTCCTGGTTGGACACCTCGACGCCGTTCGCCTGGCCGATCTCGGACAGGAGCAGGCCGAGGCGCACGCGACGCTCGGCGATCTTGCGGTAATCGTCGCGCTCGCCTTCCATCTCGGCCATCGCGGCCTCGGGATCGGCTTCGTGCGTGGCTTCGTGCTGGAGCTGCGACCAGATCTGGTTGAACTCGGCTTCCACCATCGACGGCGGAACCTCGAAGTCATGACCCTCGGCGAGCTGGTCGAGCAGCTTGCGCTTCATGTGCGTGCGCGTGAGCCCGTTATGCTCCTGCTCGATCTGACCCTTGAGCAGGCCCGAAAGCTGCTCGAGGCTCTCGAGACCCAGCGACTTGGCAAGATCCTCGTCGATCTTGCTCTCGCCCGCAGTCTTGACCGACTTGACGGTGATGTCGAACGTGGCCGGCTGACCCGCGAGCGACTTCTCCTGATACTCCTCGGGGAAGGTCACGTTCAGGACCTTCTCCTCGCCGGTCTTCACTCCGACGAGCTGATCCTCGAAGCCGGGGATCAGACGTCCTGCACCGAGCTCGACGCCCATGTCGGTGCCGGTGCCGCCGTCGAACGCGACGCCATCGGCGGTCTTGCCGACGAAATCGACGGTGACGAGATCGCCCATCGCCGCGGCATAATCGTCAGCGGCGTCGTCCCACTTCTTCTGCTGGTCGGCGAACTTCTGGAGCTGCTCGGTGACCGCCTCGTCGGCGACGGGCACGGTCAGGCGCTCGAGCTTCAGGCCGTCGATCGCGGGTGCGGGGACCTGCGGCAGGACCTCCATCTCGACCTTGACGACCGCGTCCTTGCCGAGGTCATAGCCGTCTTCCAGCTCGACCGAGGGCTGCATCGCGGGACGCAGCTGCTTTTCGGCGACAAGGCTCTGCACGCCTTCCTGGATCGCGGCGTTCAGCGCGTCCTGCGTCAGCGCGGGGCCGTGCATCTTGCGGATGAGGTTTGCCGGCACCTTGCCCGGACGGAAGCCCGGCATCTTCATCTGCGGCGCGAGGCGCTTCAGCTCGACATCGACCTTCGAATCGATATCCTTCGCAGTGATGGTGAGGGTGTAGGCGCGCTTGAGGCCCTCGTTCAACGTCTCGACAGTCTGCATGTCCGGCCTTTGTCTAAAAGAGCATTCGGGAAAAATTCATCTGGCGGTCGCCCCGCCAGTGCGGCGGAGTGGTGCGGGCGAAGGGACTCGAACCCCCACATCTTGCGATGGCAGGACCTAAACCTGCTGCGTCTACCAGTTCCGCCACGCCCGCACAGGACATCGCCGTAGCGGGCGCGTCTATACCAACGTTGTATCCCGGGGCAAGCACGCAAGGTAAGTCGGTGAGCAACTCGATACGATCGTGCGCGTTGATGCGGAAGAAGGAGAGAGCATCATGGCTACCCAACCCCCTGCAGAATTCCCGACGCCCTCGTCGCCTGCCGAGCCGACGACGCCGCCGCCCGAGTTCAATCCGCCCGCGCCGGACATCGACGTTCCCGATCCGGGCGCGCCCTCGACCGATCCCGCCCCCATCCAGCCAGAGTTCTGATCATGGCCGATCCCCATGCGGGCACCAATCCCGAAACCCGCCCCGAGGACCGTGACGCGGACACGCGCAGCGACATCGAGCAGGCGGTGCAGTCGCGCTCCGACGCGGTTGAACGCGGCGAAGGCGGCGACGAGCCCGAGACGTTCACCAAGACGGGCATGCCCGACGGCGTCGGCGGAACCGGCGGCGTGATCAAGAACCAGGATTCGGACGCGCAATAAGCCGCACCGGTCAGCAACCATAAATGCGGGGGTGGATAGCACAGGCTGTCCACCCCCTTCTTGCAGGAACCGCCCATTTCCACGCCCGCCAGCACCCCGCTTTTCGGGCTGCTCCCCGACCTGGCCCAGCATCAGACGCTGTACGTGGCGCTCGGTGTCGCGGTGCTGGTCTTCGTCCTCGCGCAGCGGATCCCGATCCTGCGGACGGTCGTCAATCTCGTCATGACGCTGGCGCTGGTCGGTCTGCTGTTCGTCGCGATCGGCCAGCGCAGCCAGTTCGATCCCTATCTCGGCAAGATCGCCAAGTTGCTGCGGATCGAGGACCAGACGGTTGTCGGTGGCGAGGTGCGGATCCGAATGTCCCCCGACGGGCATTTCTGGGCGCGGGCGCGGATCGACGGGGTCGAGCGCCGGTTGCTGATCGACAGCGGTGCGACGATCACCGCGATTTCGACGAAGACGGCCGACGCGGCCGGGATCGATGCGCGAACGAGCGTGGTGCCGATCGTGCTCCAGACCGCCAATGGTGCGATTCCCGCGCAGTCGGGCCGGATCGGCGAACTGAAGCTCGGCGCAATCGTCGCCCGCGACCTTCAGGTGGTGGTGTCGCCCGCGTTCGGCGACACCAACGTGCTGGGGATGAACTTCCTGTCGCGACTCGCATCGTGGCGGGTCGAGGAGAATGTGCTGATCCTGGTGCCGCATCATCCGCAGAAGGTGGAGACGTAACGCGGAGCTGAGAGCCTCCACCCCGGCGAAGGCCGGGGTTCAGTTGGGAGGTCGAGGTAACGGAACGCAGCGCCTGATCAGCGACGTTTGCCAACTGGACCCCGGCCTTCGCCGGGGTGGTGCCGAGGGGGAAGTTACTCACAAGTTCCTCGTTCCCCCGCGGAGGCGGGGGCCCAAGAGTCCAGCAGCGTCGCGCGCGGTTACCCTGGACTCCCGCCTTCGCGGGAGAACAGAGACCGGGAGAACAGGGCTTACGGCGCCACCGAGTCCCCGAGCGCGCTCTTCAGCACTTCGTTCACCACCGCCGGGTTCGCCTTGCCGCCCATCGCCTTCATCGTCTGGCCGACGAAGAACCCGAACAGCTTGTCCTTGCCGCCGCGGTAATCCGCGACCTTGTCCGCGTTCGCGGCCATCACCTCGGCGATGACCTTCTCGATCGCGCCGGTGTCGCTGGTCTGCTTCAGCCCGCGATCCTCGACGACCTTGGCCGCGCCGTCGCCGGTCTCGAGCATCACCTCGAACACCTGCTTGGCAAGGCTGCCCGACAGCGTACCATCGGCGATCAGCCCGAGCAGTTCGGCTGCCTGCGCCGGCGACACCGGCGAGTTGGCGATGTCCCTGCCCGTCCGGTTGAGCGCACCGAACAGCTCCGACGTCGTCCAGTTCGCCGCCGCCGCCGGCTTCACGCCCGCATCGAGCAGCGCGTCGAACCAGCGCGCCGCCTCGACCTCGGCGGTCAGCACCGTCGCCTGATAGGCGGTGATCCCGAGCGCCTCATACCGCGCGCGCTTCGCATCAGGCAGTTCGGGCAGCGACGCCCGGCATTCCTCGAGGAACGCATCGTCGAGCACCAGCGGCAACAGGTCGGGATCGGGGAAGTAGCGGTAATCATGCGCGTCTTCCTTCGACCGCATCGACCGCGTCTCGTTGCGATCGGGATCGTAGAGCCGCGTCTCCTGCACGATCTTGCCACCGGCCTCGAGCACCTCCACCTGGCGCCTGGCCTCCTGCTCGACCACCGCCATCACGAAGCGCACCGAATTAACGTTCTTCGTCTCGGTCCGCGTGCCGAGCTCGTCGCCGGGCTTGCGCACGCTGACATTGACGTCGGCGCGCATCGAGCCCTCTTCCATGTTGCCGTCGCACGATCCGACATAGCGCAGGATCGACCGTAACTTGCGCAGATACGCGCCCGTCTCGGCCGGCGATGCGAGATCGGGCTTCGACACGATCTCCATCAGCGCGACGCCCGAGCGATTGAGATCGACATAGGACTGGGTCGGATGCTGGTCGTGCATCAGCTTGCCCGCATCCTGCTCGACATGGATGCGCTCGACGCCGATCCGCTTACCCGCGGCGTCAGGGTTCTTCTCGTCGAGGCTGATGTCGATCGCGCCTTCGCCGACGATCGGATGATAGAGCTGGCTGATCTGATAGCCCTGCGGCAGATCGGCGTAGAAGTAATTCTTCCGGTCGAACCGCGACCATTTGTTGATCTGCGCCTCGATCGCCATGCCGGTGCGCACCGCCTGGCGGATGCACTCGCGGTTCGGCACCGGCAGCATGCCGGGCATCGCCGCGTCGACGAGGCTGACCTGTGTGTTGGGCTCGGCCCCGAACGCGGTCGCCGCGCCCGAGAACAGCTTGGCGTTCGACGTCACCTGCGCGTGGACTTCGAGGCCGATCACGACCTCCCACTCGCCCGTGTCGCCCTGAATGCGATAGTCGCTCATATCCGGTTCCGATGATGAATATAGTTGATCGCGGTCAGTGCCGCGTTGCTGCCGAGCAGGCCGACCACCCAGCATGCCGAAAGAATACGCAGGATCGCGCCCTCGAAACCGAGCACCAGCGCCTCGTGATGCGCGGCCGCGGCGGCACCGCCGGCCAGCACCAGGAACACCGCGCCCAGCCGGTAATCGCCGCGCAAAATCACGCTGTTGCCAACGCAAAGGCACAGGATGAACACCGCGAGCCCGAGAAAGAAGCGCGCGAGCACGGCGTGATCGAACGGCCGGTTGTCGATCTCGGTCAGCGACACGCCGACATAGGCGCTGAGGATCGCCCCGAACGCGACGTTGAGCGCGTTCTGCGCTTCGCGCAGCACGGCGACGTTGCGCGTGACGAAGGCGCGATCGGTTACCACCACGCCTCGGGCCGGGCAGTGAACCCCGCCCGCTGCTCGATCGCGAGCCCGGCGTTCAGCACGCCCTGCTCGTCGAGCGGCTTGCCGATGATCTGAAGCCCAAGCGGCAGCCCCTGCTTGTCGAGACCACCCGGCACCGACATCGCGGGCAGACCCGCGAGCGACGACGGCACGGTGAAGACGTCGTTCAGATACATTGCGATCGGATCGGACGACTTTTCACCAAGCGCGAACGCCGCCGATGGGGCGGTCGGGGTGAGCAGGACGTCGCACGTCTCCCACGCCTTTTCGAAATCGCGCGCGATCAGCGTCCGGATCTTCTGCGCCTGCGTATAGTACGCGTCGTAGTAGCCGGCCGACAGCACATAGGTGCCGATCATGATGCGGCGCTTCACCTCGGGACCGAAGCCGTCGGCGCGGGTCGCGGCGTACATGTCCTGCAGCCCCGAGCCCGCGGGCAGGTCGCGGATGCCGTAGCGCACGCCGTCATAGCGCGCGAGGTTCGACGACGCCTCGGCTGGCGCGATGATGTAATAGGCGGGCAACGCATATTTGGTGTGCGGGAGCGAAACCTCGACGATCGTCGCGCCGGCGTCCTTCAGCCAGTCGATGCCCTTCTGCCAGAGCGCCTCGATCTCCTCGGGCATGCCGTCGACGCGGTATTCCTTGGGGATACCGACGCGCAGGCCGGCGAGGCTGGCCGACAGACCCGCTTCCCATTTCGGCACGTCGAGCTGGAGCGAGGTGCCGTCCTTCGCATCGAACCCGGCCATCGCCTCGAGCAGGATCGCGCAGTCGCGCACGTCGCGCGCCATCGGCCCAGCCTGGTCAAGCGACGAGGCGAACGCGATCGTCCCCCAGCGCGAGCAGCGGCCATAGGTCGGCTTGATGCCGCTGATGCCGGTAAAGGCGGCGGGCTGGCGGATCGAACCGCCAGTGTCGGTGCCGGTCGCGCCGGGGCAAAGCCGTGCGGCGACCGCCGACGAGGAGCCGCCCGACGACCCGCCGGGTGCGAGCGCGGCGTTGCCGCCGTCGTTGCGCTTCCAGGGTGAGATCACGTTACCGAACGCGGAGGTCTCGTTCGACGACCCCATCGCGAACTGGTCCATGTTCAGCTTGCCGAGCATCCCCGCGCCCGCATCCCACAGATTCTGCGAGACGGTCGACTCATAGGTCGGCGTGAAGCCTTCGAGGATATGGCTCGCCGCGGTCGTCGTGACGCCCTTGGTGCAGAACAGGTCCTTCATGCCGATCGGGACGCCGGCCAGCGGCTTGAGCGTCTCGCCGGCGGCGCGCGCGGTATCGGCGGCGGTGGCGGCGGCGATCGCATGGTCGGGCGTCTCGACCAGGAACGCGTTGAGCGCCTTGGCCTGGCTCACCTTGACGATGAACGCGTCGGCGACGTTGCGCGCCGAAAAGCTGCCGTCGCGCACGCCGTCGCGGATGCCGGCGATGCCGAGATCGGTAAGGTCGGTCATTATTCGATCACCTTGGGCACGGCGAAGAAGCCGTGCTCTGCCACGAGGGCGTTGGCCAGGACCTGCTCGCGGATATTGCCGCCGGTCAGCGGATCAGCGTTGACGACGTCGTCGCGCAGCCGCAGCGTGTTGGGGATGACGGCGGTCATCGGCTCGACGCCGGTCGTATCGACCTCGCCCAGCATCTCGATCCAGCCAAGGATGTTTCCGAGTTCGGGCGCGATACGCGCGGCGTCCTCGTCGGTGATCGCGATGCGCGCAAGGCTCGCGATCCGCTTCACGGTTGCAGTATCTACGGACATGGCGCTCGGCTAGCACCGCGCGGCGCGAGCGCGCAACACCCTTCGTGTTCCCCCGCGGAAACGCACCCGTTGCAACCGCGCCGCGCATGCGGCACGGGGACGGCACCGCCTGCACGGAAGGTCCCGCTTGGCCCGCAAGTTTCTCTATTTCGTTACCGCGATGATCGTCCTCGCGATCGCCGCGCTGCTCGCCTATCGCCTGTTCGGGACCGAGCTGATGCGGATCGCGATGGTCCCGAGCGAGACGTTCCAGGCGCAGCGCAAGGCGCCCGCGAACATCTATGCGCGCAAGATCCTGTGGCTCGCGCGCCCCGATCGCCCCGGCAATCCCGCGCTCTGGACACCCGAAGGCTATGCGCCCGGGACCCCGGGAACGGGCGCGGCGATCTTCTTCATCCACCCGACCTCGTACATCAGCCGCGACCACTGGAACGCGCCGATCGACGATCCCGAGACCAATGCCCGAGCCGAACTGTTCCTGCGCGGCCAGGCGAGCGCGTTCAACGGCGCGGGCGACATCTGGGCGCCGCGCTATCGCCAGGCGACCTTCGGCGCGTTCCTGACCAGCGAGGCCGACAGCGAACGCGCGCTCGCGCTCGCATACGGCGACGTCACCGCCGCGTTCGACCGGTTCCTCAAGGAAGCCGGCCCGACCCGCCCGATCATCCTCGCCGGACACAGCCAGGGCGCGCTCCACCTCACCCGACTGCTGCGTGACCGGATCGCGACCGACCCGAAACTGAAGGCGCGGATCGTCGCCGCCTATGTCGTCGGCTGGCCGGTCTCGCGCGTCACCGACCTGCCGCGGATGGGCCTGGCCGAATGCCGCAGCGCCGACCAGACCGGCTGCATCCTGTCATGGGAAAGCTTTTCCGAGCCCGCCGATCCGTCGCTGGTCGTCGAGACCTATGACCGGACCACGGGGTTCGACGGGCAGCCGCGCAAGGGCACGCCGATGATCTGCACCAACCCGCTGACCGGCACCGCCGATGCGAGCGCGCCCGCGACCGCCAATCTCGGCACGCTGGTCCCGTCCGCCGACCTGTCGAGCGCGACGCTGTCGGTCGGCAACGTGCCCGCGCGCTGCGGCAACCGGGGTATCCTGCTGATCGGCGAGGGCCCCGATCTCGGGCCTTACGTGCTCCCCGGGAACAACTACCACGTGTACGACTATCCGCTGTTCTGGGCGAATGTGCGCGCGGACGCCAACCGCCGTCTTGCGGCGTTCACGCGATGATCACGGTCTCCCCCGCGCAGTTTCGCGATGCGCTCCCGAATGGCGGACGGCTGATCGGCCTCGACGTCGGCACCAAGACGATCGGCACCGCGCTGTGCGATGCCGGTTGGTCGTTCGCGAGCCCCGCCTTGCTGATCCGCCGCACCAAGTTCCAGAAGGACAAGGCCGCGCTTGCCGAGATGATCACGGCGCAGAAGGTCGTCGGGCTCGTCATCGGCCTGCCGATCAACCTCGACGGCAGCGAAAGTCCGCGCTCGCAATCGACGCGGGCGTTCGCGCAGAACCTGAAGGACATGGGGCTGCCGATCCTGCTCCAGGACGAACGCTGGTCGACCGTCGCGGTCACGCGCACGCTGATCGAACAGGACGCCAGCCGCGCCAAGCGCGCCGAGCTGGTGGACAAGATGGCGGCGGCGTACATCCTCCAGGGCGCGATCGACGCGCTGGTGACCGCGCAGATCTAGCGGACGACGCGGCGCCCCGCCACGCGGTACAAAGTCGACGTCCCGTTGGTCCACACGACGCGCAAGTCCGCGGCCTGCGCAGCCCCCGGTGGATACCCGATCGTCCAGACATGCGTGAACGCCGCGCGCGGGAAGCCGGCGATCGCTGCGCTGAAGTTGGACCCGATATCGGAACATTGGGCAGGAAAAACGCTCTGACTCGGATCGGCGAGATAGGGGGCGGCGGCCTGATGCCGGATGCTCAGCAGTTGCTGGCCCTCGATCACCCACTGAACGTTGGTGAAGACGTCGCGCCGGACGATCGCCAGCCCGGGCAGGTGATCGCGCCGCAGATCGGTCCATGCGCCAAAACAGGGCCGTGCGACCAGCGAAAGAACCGCCGCGCCGCGCGGGATTGCAGCAATGGCGGAAAGCTCGCTTTGCTGCTCGGCAGAGCGCTCGACAAAACTCAATGTCGTGCCGCCCAGTCGGACAACGACGAACAGCACCGCCAGCCACGCGGTCGTTCGTGTCGTCTTCCCGGTCACCGGCGGCGCGATCGCGATCAGCGCGAGCATCACCATGGCGGGCGCGATCCGCATGTCGACATAGGCGCCCCCCATCAACAACCTTGGCAGTAAAGCGAACGCCGCCAGACACGCCAGCGCAGGCCAGCCGAGGATCCGCGAAAACCGCCAATCACGGCTGCGCGCTGCGGCATAGAGGACAAGGACGGGCGGGATCAGCGACAGAAGGTCGAACGCCTGCCACCGGTCCCTGAAGATCGACAGGATCCACCCGACCTTGGCGGGCATGTTGAACCAGTCCGACGCACCGAGCCCGGCTTCCCCGTGCCCGGACCCAAGCCCCGCTTGGAAGGCCATGATACCCAGCGGCCCCGCGAGCGGCAGGCACTGGGTGATGGTCCCGCCGAGCGCTGCGCCCCAGCCCCGCCCCGCCGCCCGCAACCGCGCGAGTTCGGCGGCCGCCGCCATCAACCCGAACATCCCCCAGCCGAAGCTGTGCGCCACCCACAGCACGGGAGCGATCGCAACGAATGCCACCGCGCGCACCGCAAACCGCCCCGCGCGCCCCCAGCGGATCCAGACGGCCAGCGCGCAAAAGGCCAGCGCCTGCGACAGCGCGAAATTGACGAACCCGAACTGGAACGGCCAGGCATAAACGAGCGGCACCACAAGGATCGCGGTCGGCGGCACGCGCCCGTGCGCCTCGCGCGCGGTCCATAACAGGCCGATGACCGTCACCACCGGAATCGCGATCACCGCCAGCTTCGTCGCGGGCTCGAATCCGAAGATACGGGCGAGCGCAGGCACCACCAGGTCCATCCCCAGATTGGGTATCAGTGCCCAGTGAAACGTATAATAGCGCGTTAAATCGGGCGAATCCCCCAGCGCCATCGCGATGTGCCACCGCCCCATATGCCCCGGCAGATCGCCCAGCGGCGGCAGCGCGGGCCACAACAACGGCACCGCCGCCGCGACGACGAGCGCGACCATAAACCAGCCGTGCTCCCACCACCGCGCGCGCTGCGTGGTCACGTCAGTCTCGTTATCAGTCCCCACCATGTGTTCCTGATCGCAGGCCGCCCCTAAAACCGGGTTAACCACCCCGCGTCGAGCAACGAACCTTGCCCCCGCCGCCGCAGCCCACTACCCAGCGCGCTTGATGCAACGTTCAGATCACCGCCCCGCCACCCTCATCGAGGGCGGCGCCGTCTTCCCGCACCGGCACTTGACCGGGATCGACGGGCTCCAGCCGCACGAGATCGCGTTCCTGCTCGACGAGGCGGAAACCTGGGTCGAGGCGAACCGCACCCACGCGACCCCCGACAAGCGGCTCGCCGGGCTCACGCAGATCAACGCGTTCTTCGAGAACAGCACGCGCACGCTGCTGTCGTTCGAGATCGCGGGCAAGCGGCTCGGCGCCGACGTCGTCAACATGCACGCCGCGCAGTCGAGCGTTAAGAAGGGCGAGACGCTGATCGACACCGCGATGACGCTGAACGCGATGCGCGCCGACGTCATCGTCATCCGCCACATGGCGAGCGGTGCGGTGCGGCTGATCGCCGACAAGGTCGACTGCCCCGTCCTGAACGCAGGCGACGGCCGCCACGAACATCCGACCCAGGCGCTGCTCGACGCGCTGACGATCCGCCGCCGGCGCGGATCGATCGCGGGGCAGCGCGTCGTGATCTGCGGCGACGTGCTGCACAGCCGCGTCGCACGCTCGAACATCCTCGCACTCACCGCGCTCGCCGCCGAGGTCCGGGTCTGCGCACCCTCGACGCTGATGCCTGCGGCGATCCACAAGATGGGGGTCACCCCGTTCACCGATTTCGATGCCGCGCTGGAGGGCGCCGACGTGGTTATGATGCTGCGCCTGCAGAACGAGCGGATGGACGGCGCGTACGTGCCCTCCACGCGCGAATACCGGATGCGCTACGGCCTGACGCTCGACCGGCTCGCGCGCGCGGCGCCCGATGCGCTGGTGATGCACCCCGGGCCGATGAACCGCGGCGTCGAGATCGATTCGGCGGTCGCCGACCATGCCCGATCGGCGATCACCGAGCAGGTCGAGATGGGCGTTGCGGTGCGCATGGCGTGCCTCGATGTACTGACCCGCCGGGCGCGCGGCGTGGAGGGCTGGGCATGATCCTCGCGCTCACCAATGCGACGCTCGTCTGCCCGGTCGGCGGCGTCACCAAGGGCAATCTCCTGATCCGCGACGGCGTCGTCGTGGCGACCGGGCTGGTCGAGATCCCCGCCGATGCGCAGACGATCGACTGCGCGGGCAAGACCCTCGCCCCCGGCATCGTCGATCTGGGCGTGGCGAAGATTGACCGGGCCGCGTTCCGCGCGGGCGGCATCGTCCGCGTCGGGCTGATGCCCGACCAGTCGCCCGTGCTCGACGATCCCGGCATCGTCCAGCGCGCTGCGCTGATCGGCAAGCCCGACCTGTGGATCCACCCGATCGCCGCCGCGACTCAGGCGCTCGCCGGTCATGACCTTGCCGAGATGGCAGTCTGCCTGTCGGCGGGTGCGCGCGCGGTCGGCACCGGCAAGGGCTGGATCGCCGACAGTGGCGTCATGCACCGCGTGCTCGCCTATGCGCGCGACCTCGACATCGCGGTCGTCACGCATGCCGAGGATGGCGGACTGACCGCGGGCGCCGTGGCGACCGCAGGCGAAACCGCGACCCGGCTTGGCCTGCCCGCCGCCCCCGCGATCGCCGAGGCGCTGGCGATCGCGCGCGACCTGATGCTGGCCGAGGACACCGGTGCGCGGCTTCACATCCGCCAGGTGACGACCGCCGCAGGCTTCGACCTGATCCGTGCCGCCAAGCGTCGTGGTGTGGCGGTGACCTGCGGCATCACGCCCGCGCATCTCCATTTGTCCGACATCGCGGTCAGCGACTTCCGCAGCTTCGCGCATCTCTCGCCGCCACTCAGGAGCGAATCAGATCGCCAGGCGGCGCTGGCGGCGGTCGCCGACGGCACGATCGACGTGATCTGCTCCGCGCATGATCCGCGCGGGCCCGAGGAAAAGCGCCTGCCCTTCGCCGATTCGAGCGCCGGGATGGCGGGGGCCGAGACGCTGCTGCCGCTCGCGCTGATGCTGGTGCGCGACGAACGGGTCACGCTGTCGGGGCTGTTCGCGCTGCTGAGCCGCAACCCGGCCGCGGTGCTCGGGCTCGACACCGGGACGCTCGAGGTCGGCAAGCCCGCCGATCTGCTGCTGTTCGACGCTCAGGCGCCGTGGCAGATCACCGGCGACGCGTTCGCCGCCAGCGCGAACAACACGCCGTTCGACGGCCTGCCGGTGCAGGGCAAGGTACTGCGCGTCTGGAAAGGCGGCCGCGAGATCTGACGGGCATCGTGCGTCGGAGCCCGCCTGTCATTCAGCGGGTCGCGACCTCAACGCCGCCGCCACGCAGCCAAAGCGCCATCTGGTCGCCGGCGCCCTGTCGCACGAAACAGGCGCCACCGGTCGCGCGGTAGCGCCGGCACACCTGATTGGCCTCGTCGCGGCCGAACCCGCCGACCGACAGGCGGTAATAGGCCTCGCCGTTCGTCCTGAACGCCATGCCGTTGGGCTGGCGGCCGGAGAAGCCGTCGAAGCGACGCGTGGCCTGGCTCCAGGCGGCCCTCGCGACGCCGGCATTGTCATAGGCGCCGATCTGGACATACCAGTCGCCCGTCCCTGCCGAGATCGCGCGCACGCCGCGTTGCGCACGCGCGGCGAGCACGGCGCCCTCGCTGCGGCTGGCGAGCATCGTCGGCGTGCCGCCGGGCAGTGCCTGAACGACCTCGCGCGGCGCGGCGAAGGTGATCCGCGACGGGGCTGGAGTCGATCCCGCTTCGGCCAGAGCGACGGGCCGCGCGCTGCGTTCGACCGCGGCCAGCGCCTCGATCGGCGAGACCGTCGGCATGAGCGGTGCGCGGTTGAGCGCGAGTGCGGCGGGCTGGCCGGCATCGGCGACCGCGCGCACGCCGAGCAGGCCGGCGACCTGATCATATGACGTCGTCGGCTGAGCGAAACGGGCCCATTGTTCGAGCCTTGCATCGACCTCGGTCGGCGCAAGATCGGCGGCCGCGACGACCCGCGCGGCCTGCCACTGGCCCGCCAGCGCGAGCGCGAGCGCTAGGTTCTGCCGGGCCTTCGCATTGCTTTCGGACGAGCGCGCAACCTCGGTCAGCAGCCCGATCGCGCCGCCTGCATCACCCGCCAGCGCCAGCGCGAGGCCACGATCGCTCGGCGGTATGATCGATGCGTTGCGTTCGAGCGTCTGCCGCGCGCCCTGCGTGTCGCCACCGGCGATCTGCGTCAGCGCCAGGTTGAGCGCCGCCTTCCCGTCCGCCGGCGACAGCGCCAGCACATCGGCAAACCCCTGCCGCGCCGACGTGAACCGCCCCACCTGGAGATAGCCCTGCGCGAGCAGCAGCCGATACGCCGCCGATTGCGGCATCATCGCCACCGCCGCCTCGGCAAAATAGACCGCGGCGCCGCCATCGTGCCGGGCCAGCGCGACCTCTGCACGGTGCGCGTTCACCGCGCCCGCCTTGGCTTCGAGATCGGCCTTGCGATTGCTCGCCGACGCCAGGCCGCGGCCGGTCTCGCCCGCACTGCACCCGACCATCGTGCCGCCCAGTACAAGGGCCGACAGCCCCATCGAAAGAAGGATTCGTGTCGTCATCGGCTATGATCCCACCGGTTCATTTCGGGGCCCTGGTCACGGGAAGCTGCGCAACGAGCGCGTCGACCTCGGGCAGATTTTGAAGAAAGGCATCGAGCGCGAGCGTCACGAGGTGTTGCGACGAATGCCGCGTCATTGCACTCGCGAGTCGAAGCCGGACATGACGATCGCTGTCGAGGCGAAGCGTGAAGGCGGCCTTGCCGTTGCGCGTTCTGGCTGCGCTCTCGCGGGCGATCCTGCGTGCTGTCGCGAGCGTCACCGATGCCGAAGCAGCATCATCCTCGACGGGTTCGGCCGTGGCGGTACCCAGCGCGAGCGGCCGCATCGCCGGGCGGGCGTCGCCCTTGCGCGCCAGCAGCGACGCCGACAGCGAGCCCAGCGGCTTCGGCACGTCGGCCGATTCGGGATGCGACTGGACGGGCGGGCGGGCGGGCATCGCGCTCATCCGACCACCCGCCGGCCGAAGCCTGGCGCGGGCCCGCGCTGCCCGAACCCCGCGCCTGCGTTGGGCACGCTGAACACCGTGCGCCGGAAATTCTTTTCGAGCCGGTCGGTGACATAGGTCCAGAGCGCTTCGATCTCCGCCGCGGACTTGCCCTTGGGATCGACCTCCATGACCGTGCGGCCGTCGATCATCGAGGCGGCGAAATCGGTGCGCTGGTGGATCGTCATCGGGGCGACGGTGCCGTGCTGAGAGAGCGCGACGATCGCCTCGGCCGTGATCCGCGCCTTGGGGGTCGCGGCATTGACGACGAAGATCAGCGGCTTGCCCGCGCGATCGCACAGATCGACGGTTGCGCCGACCGCGCGCAGGTCATGCGGGCTCGGTCGGGTCGGGACGACGATCAGCTCGGCGATCTGGATCACCGTCTGGATCGCGACCGTGATCGACGGCGGCGTGTCGATCACCGCCAGCTTGAACCCCTGCTGGCGAAGAATTTCGAGATCGGCGGCGAGCCGCGCGACCGTGGTCTGCGCCAGCGCCGGCGCCTCCGCCTCGCGCTCGTTCCACCAGTCGGTCAGCGACGCTTGCGGATCGATATCGATCAGCACGACCGGCCCCTGCCCGGCGCGCTCCGCCTGGACCGCGAGATGCCCGGACAGAGTCGTCTTTCCCGACCCGCCTTTCTGCGATGCCATCGCCAGAACGCGCATAAGCCCCCTTACGTCTCGTCAACCAAGGCACGCGATGCCATGCCAGCGGATAAGAAGCGGTTAACGCGTGGTTCCCAAGCCGTTACGACGACGTGCCGCGCCCCCGCACCTGACCGCCGCACGGCTTAACCCGATCTTTGCCTTCGCCGGGCTATCGCGACATGACGATCATCATTTGGCTTTAACGAGGTACTCGATGCGCAACCTGATTCTGGGCGCGGCGGCGACGGTAGCGGCGCTGGGCGCGGTGCCGGCCGCGGCGGACGTGAAGGCCGGCGTCGATGCCTGGAGCCGCGGCGACTATGCGACCGCGATCGACCAGTGGCGTCCGCTCGCGATCGCGGGCGACGCCGATGCGCAGTTCAATCTCGCCCAGGCCTATAAGCTCGGCCGCGGCGTCACGCTCGACCCCGCGCTCGCCGAAAGCTGGTTCCGCAAGGCGGCGCTGCAGGGTCATGTCCAGGCGCAGGACAATTACGGCCTCGCGCTGTTCCAGGCCAACAAGAAGGCGGACGCGCTGCCCTGGCTCGAAAAGTCGGTGGCGCGCGGCGAACCGCGGACGCAACTCGTGCTCGGGACGATGTTGTTCAACGGCGACGCGGTCCCGCGCGATTATCCGCGCGCCTATGCGCTGATGTCGCGCGCGAGCACGTCGGGATTGCAGTCGGCCTCGCAGACGCTGGCGCAGATGGACCAGTATATCTCCCCCGAAGACCGCCAGCGCGGCACGGCGCTCGCCGAGCGCTATGCCGCGCAGGAAAAAATTGCGCGGTCGGGACTGTCGCCTGCGTCGCCGCCGCCGATCTCGGCCACTGGCCCTGCCAGGCCCGCTCCCCAGCCCGCTCCCCGGCCGGTGACGCCGGTCGCGCGCACCACGGTCCCCGCCTCATCCGTGTCCCCCGCGCCGGTGCCCCCGCGCGCTGCGCCGGAGCGTGCTGCCTCGCAAGCCGCGACCAGACCCGCACCGGTCACCCCGCCCCGGCTCGCGTCCGCGCCCAAGCCGGCGCCGAAGCCCGTGCCGAAGCCAGCAGCGAAGCCGGTGGCCGGGTCGGGGAAATGGCGGATCCAGCTTGGCGCGTTCCGCGATCGCGGCAATGCCGAGACGCTGTGGGGCAAGGTCAAGGGCAGGCTGGGCGGAGCGCAGCCCAGCTATGTCACGGCGGGACCGGTGACGCGGCTGCAGGCGGGCGGGTTCGCCAGCCGGGCGGACGCGACGCGCGCCTGCGCCGCGTCAGGCCAGCCCTGCGTCATCGTCGCCCCCTGACGCATCCCGACACGCCCGGCGTTCAGCCGCGCCGGCTCGGGATCCAGCTCGTGTCGCGTTCCGGACTCTGCGGCAACGCGGCGAGGACCGCCAGCGCGTCGCGGTCGTCGATCGTGATGACCCCGCGCCGCCACGTCGCGATCCCCGAGGTCCGCAGCTGGCGCAGCGTCCGGTTGACATAGACCGGGGTCAGCCCGGTCATGTCGCCGATATCCTCCTGCGTCAGCGGCACCGGCACGACATTCTCGATCGTCGGGTCGTTGCGCCGCAGCCGGGTGCGCAGTTCGAGGATCAGCGCGGCGATCCGACTCGCCGCGCTGGTCCGCCCGATCGACGCCAGCCGCTCCATCAACACGACACGCTCCTGCTGCGAGACGAGGAACAGCAACGCCGCGAGCCGCGGGTTGCTGCTGAAGACCTGCCCGATCGCTGCGGTCTCGATCACGCTGAGCTTCGCCGCCGAGACCGCTTCGATCGTGTCGCACGCGGTCGGGGCGGCAAGGCTCGGCATCCCGACCAGATCGCCGGGCAGATGAACCTTGACGATCTGCCGCGCGCTCTCGCCGACGATGATGCTGCACGCAACCCAGCCGCTCAACAGTATATAGACCTGTGGGTCAGGTTCCCCCTGCATCCGCAGGATCTCGCCACGCTTCAAACCGATCGTTGGCCCGGCGAGCCGGCGGAAGGTATCAATGTCGTCGTCATCCGCACAGGTGAACGCCTTGAAGCGCTCATAGTCCCAGCCAGCATCCATTCGTCTCAGCCAATCAATCGCAAGTCTTTGGCATCGACCCCTAATTTTTGGATACAGCTTAGCAAGCCGGGATATGGCGCAGTGGCTTAACCTGGATTACCAAAGAGGGACTCGGTGGCTGGAAACGCGCTTGACGGCGCTCATTCGGTCACCCAGGCGGCGCGCGGCAGGCCCTGGGCATAGAGCAGCGCGGTCAGATCGCCATGGTCGATCCGTGCCGCCGCGGCTGCCGCGACGATCGGTTTGGCATGATAGGCGACGCCCAGCCCCGCTGCCTTGATCATCGCGAGGTCGTTCGCGCCGTCGCCGACCGCGAGCGACTCTTCGACCGTGATCCCGTGCTCGGCTAGCGCGGCGTGCAGCGTCGCCAGCTTGGTATGCGACCCGACGATCGGCCGAGCGACCCGCCCCGTCAGCGTACCGTCCGCAATCTCCAGCACGTTCGCGATCGCGACGTCGAACCCGATCGTCCGCGCCACCGGCTCGGCAAAGCGCGTGAAGCCGCCCGACACGAGCACCGCCTTCGCGCCGCGCGCGCGCATCGTCCGTACCAGCGCCTGCGCACCCGGCATGATCGTTACCCGTTCGGCGAGGCAGCGTTCGATGTCGCTCTCAGCCAGCCCCTCAAGCAGCGCGACGCGCGCATCGAGTGCCGCCTCGAAGTCCAGTTCGCCGCGCATCGCGCGCTCGGTGATCTCGGCGATCTGCGGCTTTATTCCCGCATAGTCGGCGAGCTCGTCGATGCACTCGACGGTGATCATCGTCGAATCCATGTCCGCGATCAGCAGCGTCTTGGTCCGGGTCAGGCTCGACTGCACGACCACATCGGTCTTGCCGAACGCCCCCTCGAGCGCGGTCCGCGCCGCGTCGGGTGCCATGCCGAAGATCAGGTCGGCGGCGTCGCCTTCGTCGATCCAGCCGCTCGCACCCGGCGCGCAGCCCGCATCGCGGAGCCGGTCCATCGCGGTCGAAATATCGCCTGCGGTCAGCGTGCCCGAGGCTATAAGCGTTGCCGTGAACATCAATAATCTCCCGAAGGTCGCGCTCATCGCAGGGCCGACCGCGAGCGGCAAGTCCGCGCTCGCGCTATCCATTGCCGACGCCCACGACGGCGTCGTCATCAATGCCGATTCCGCGCAGGTCTATGCCGATCTGCGCATGCTCACCGCGCGTCCGTCGGCCGAAGAGGAAGCGAGCGTCTCGCACCGCCTGTTCGGCCATGTCGACGCCGCCGACGCGACCTATTCCGCCGCGCGCTGGGCCGCCGAAGCGACGCGCGCAATCGACACCACGCTCGCCGAGCGCAGACTGCCGATCCTGGTCGGCGGCACCGGGCTCTATATCCGCACGCTGCTCGACGGCATTGCCCCCGTCCCCGCGATCGACCCCGATCTGCGCGAGCAGGTCCGCGCGCTTCCCGTCGCCGAGGCGCATGCCGCGCTCGCTTTGCTCGACCCGCGCGCCGCCGCGCGGCTCAACGCCGCCGACACCACGCGCGTCGCGCGCGCGCTGGAGGTGGTCCGCGGCACAGGCCGCACGCTCGCCGACTGGCAGACCGAACGGGTGGGTGGGATCGGCGACCGTCTCGATGTCCGCGCGCTGATCCTGATCCCCGACCGCGACTGGCTGAACGCGCGCATCGACCAGCGCTTCGCCGAGATGGCCGAGACCAGCCAAGCGGAAGTCACCGCACTCCTCGCCCGCACCGACATCCCGCAGGACGCGCCGATCCGCCGCGCGATCGGCGTTCCCGAGATCGCCGCGCTCGTTCGCGGAGAGATGTCGAAAACCGACGCGATCGCGGCCGGATCGCTCGCCACGCGGCGCTATGCCAAGCGGCAATATACCTGGCTTCGCCACCAACCGCCGGCCGCCTGGACGCGCACCGCTGCGCTCGATTTTTCAACGCGCTTGCAGCAATTTGAAACTATATTGCGAAAATGATGTTTGACACGCATCTTTTATATCGGTAGCCGCCCCCTCCACGAGGCGCTAAAGGCGGCGCATTCGAAAGGATTTTGACGTGATGACCGAGAAGAGTGGAGCCGATATCCTGATCGAGGCGCTGTGCGATCTCGGCGTGGAGGTCGTGTTCGGCTATCCGGGCGGTGCCGTGCTGCCGATCTACGACGCGCTGTTTCGCAGCGGCCGGATCAAGCACATCCTGGTGCGCCATGAACAGGCCGCGACGCATGCGGCGGAGGGCTATGCCCGCTCGACCGGCAAGCCCGGCGTGGTGCTCGTCACCTCCGGCCCCGGCGCAACCAATGCGGTCACCGGGATCACCGATGCGCTGATGGATTCGATCCCGATGGTCGTGATCACCGGTCAGGTGCCGACCGCGCTGATCGGCACCGACGCGTTCCAGGAGGCCGATACCGTCGGCATCACGCGCCATTGTTCGAAGCATAATTATCTCGTGAAGGACCCCGCCAAGCTCGGCGGCGTGATCCACGAGGCGTTCCACATCGCCACCTCGGGTCGTCCGGGGCCGGTGGTCGTCGACATCCCCAAGGACGTGCAGGTCGCCACCGCGCGCTATGCGAAGCCCGGCCCGATCCAGCACAAGACCTATCGCCCGCAGGTGAAGGCAGACCAGTCGCAGATCGAGCAGCTGGTGGACATGCTCGCCGCGGCCGAACGCCCGATCCTGTATACCGGCGGCGGTATCATCAATTCCGGCCCGGCCGCGAGCCAGCTGCTGTGTGAGCTGGTCCGCATCACCGGCGCGCCGGTGACGTCGACGCTGATGGGCCTCGGCGCCTATCCTGCGAGCGGTGAGCAGTGGCTTGGCATGCTCGGGATGCATGGCACGTACGAGGCCAACATGGCGATGAACCAGGCCGACCTCGTCGTCGCGCTCGGCAGCCGGTTCGACGACCGCGTGACCGGACGGCTCGACGCGTTCAGCCCGAATTCGCGCAAGGTGCATATCGACATCGATCGCTCGTCGGTAAACAAGACGGTGCGCGTCGATCTCGGGATCATCGCGGATGTCGGCCATGCGCTCGAGGACATGGTGCGGATCTGGAAGAGCCGTCAGCATCCCAAGCCCGACACCACCGACTGGCAGCGGCGGATCGCCGGCTGGCGTGCGGTCAAGTGCCTCGACTTCCCCGAGAACGACCCGAACGAGATCATGCCGCAGCGCGCGATCCGGGCGCTGTTCGACGCGACCAAGGCACGCAACCCGATCATCACGACCGAGGTTGGCCAGCACCAGATGTGGGCAGCACAGCATTTCGGCTTCGAAAAGCCGAACAAATGGCTGACCAGCGGCGGTCTCGGCACGATGGGCTACGGCCTGCCCGCCGCGATCGGCGCGCAGCTCGGCAATCCGAACGCGCTGGTGATCGACATCGCCGGCGAAGCGTCGATCCAGATGAACATCCAGGAGCTGGCGACCGCCACCCAATACCGGTTGCCGGTGAAGATCTTCATCCTCAACAACCAGTATATGGGCATGGTCCGCCAGTGGCAGGAGCTCACCTATGAGAGCCGCTATGCCGAGAGCTATTCGGATTCGCTGCCCGATTTCGTCCGGTTGGGCGAGGCTTATGGCTGGAAGGGCATCCTGATCGAGACGCGCGACCAGCTCGACAGCGGGATTGCGGAGATGCTGGCCCATGACGGCCCGGTGATCGTCGATTGCCGCGTGTCGCAGCTGACGAACTGCTTCCCGATGATCCCGAGCGGTGCGGCGCATACCGACATGATCCTTCAGGCGAACGAAGTGTCGGGCACGATGGACGACGAAGCGAAGGCGCTGGTTTGATGCATATTTCTCAGGAAAAGGCCGAGCGGCACACGCTCGCCGTGATCGTCGACAACGAGCCGGGCATCCTTGCCCGGATCGCCGGCCTGTTCACCGCGCGCGGCTATAATATCGAGAGCCTGACCGTGTCGGAGATCACCGCCGACAAGGCGGTCAGCCGCATCACGATCGTCACCAGCGCGTCGCCGGCGACGATGGAGCAGATCCTCGCACAGCTCGACCGGCTCGTCCCCGTCCACAAGGTCACCGACCTGACCGCGCAGGGCGCGCATGTCGAACGCGAGCTGGCGCTGGTCAAGGTGCGCGGCACCGGCGACCACCGGATCGAGGCGCTGCGCCTGGCTGACGTCTATCGCGCCCGCGTCGTCGATGCGACGACGTCGAGCTTCGTGTTCGAGGTGACCGGCGGGATCGACAAGATCGACAAGTTCGTCGAACTCATGGGCGAAGTCGGCCTGATCGAAGTCGCCCGCACCGGTATCGTCGCGATCGCCCGCGGCAAAGAGCCGGCCTGAATTTACCTGTCATCCTGACGAACGTCAGGACCCAGAACCACGAACGGCGCCGCCTGGAACCCTGGGTTCCGGCGTTCGCCGGAATGACGAAAGAAGGAACAATATAATGCGTGTCTATTACGATCGCGACGCCGACCTGAACCTGATCACCGACAAGAAGATCGCGATCGTCGGTTACGGCTCGCAGGGCCATGCGCACGCGCAGAACCTGCGCGATTCGGGCGTCAAGGACGTCGCGATCGCGCTGCGCGAGGGCTCGCCGACCGCCAAGAAGGCGATCGAGGCGGGTTTCGCGGTCAAGTCGAACGCCGAGGCGGCCGCCTGGGCCGACATCGTCATGATCCTCGCCCCCGACGAGCATCAGGCCGCGATCTACGCGACCGACCTGCACGACAATCTGAAGCAGGGTGCAACGATCGCGTTCGCGCACGGCCTGAACGTCCATTTCGGCCTGATCGAGCCGCGCGCCGATCTCGACGTCATCATGATCGCACCCAAGGGCCCTGGCCACACCGTGCGCAGCGAATATGTCCGCGGCGGCGGCGTCCCCTGCCTGATCGCGATCGACCAGGACAAGTCGGGCAACGCGCACGACATCGCGCTCGCCTATGCATCGGGCGTCGGCGGCGGTCGCTCGGGCATCATCGAGACCAATTTCCGCGAGGAATGCGAGACCGATCTGTTCGGCGAGCAGGCCGTGCTCTGCGGCGGCATCACCCACCTGATCCAGGCCGGGTTCGAGACTCTGACCGAAGCCGGCTACGCCCCCGAAATGGCCTATTTCGAGTGCCTGCACGAGACCAAGCTGATCGTCGACCTGCTCTATGAGGGCGGCATCGCCAACATGCGCTATTCGATCTCGAACACCGCCGAATATGGCGACATCACCACGGGTCCGCGGATCATCACGTCGGAGACCAAGGCCGAGATGAAGCGCGTGCTGGCCGACATCCAGTCGGGCCGTTTCGTGAAGAACTTCATCCTCGACAACCGCGCCGGCCAGCCCGAACTGAAGGCGGCGCGCAAGCAGGCGCTGGCGCATCCGATCGAGAAGATCGGCAGTGAGCTGCGCGGCATGATGCCGTGGATCGGGAAGAACGCGCTGGTGGATAAGGCGAAGAACTAAGGCCGGTATTCGCCGCCTTCCCTACGCTCGTTCGTGCTGAGCGACGTCGAAGCACCCCGCTTGGGGCAGGCCCTTCGACTGCGCTCAGGGCGAACGGGGGGTATTTGGCTACCGATAAGGGGCCGCTGCTTGCCCCCCCACCCCACCCCACCCCACCCCGGCGCAGGCCGGGGCCCAGTTGGGAAGGCCGGAGTAACGGAGCGCCGTCTTGCGTTACCACTGTCCCCCAGCTGGACCCCAGCCTTCGCCGGGGTGGTGGCACTTGGAGTAAGCGCGCCCCTCCCCCAGTCCCCGTTTCCCGCGAAACCGGGGGTCCAGGGTCACGGGCAGTATCCGTGGTTCAGCTGGGCCCCCGCGTCCGCGGGGGAACAACAGCGGGCGTGCCTTCCCCACCCCCCACCGACCCAAATTCGAAACACAGCGTTGGCATAACGTCATTTGACGCGCTCCCTTCGCTCGGCCAGCATCGCGCGTTCAACAGGAGACCCCGCATGCGCCTAGCCCTAGCCACCATCCTCGCCCTCACCGCCGCTCCCGTATTGGCGCAGACTGCCGCCGTCCCCGGCGCCCCCGTCAAGGCGCGCGTCGCCGCTGGCACCTATGCGGTCGATGCCAACCACACGCAGGTGACGTGGCAGCTCAACCATATGGGCTTCTCGATGCTCGAGGGGCAGCTCGGCGCGTCGGGTGGCAGCATTACGATCGATCCGGCCAAGCCGAACGCGACCAAGGTCGAGGTCAATTTCGCGATCGACCAGCTGTCGGTCACGTCCGCACCCTTCGCGGGCCATCTGAAGTCGAAGGACTTCTTCGACGCCGCGACCTACCCGACCGCCAAGTTCGTCTCGACCAAGGTCGTTGCGACCGGCGACAAGGCGACCATCACCGGTGATCTCACGCTCAAGGGCGTCACCAAGCCGGTCGTGCTGCAGGCGACGTTCGTCGGTGCGGGCGCGAACCCAATGAACAAGAAGCTGAACTTCGGCTTCCGCGCGACGACCTCGATCAAGCGCAGCGATTTCAACATCGGCGCCTATGCCCCCGTCGTGTCGGACAAAGTCGACCTGACGATCAACGCGGCGTTTGCTGCGCAATAATACGTACGCCGACCCTATCGCGCTGGACATTTACCGTGTCCGCGCGATAGGGAAGACGCAATGTCTCACCGTCGCCTTCTGCTGCTTCGACTTACGCGCCCTTAGGCGCGCCGATCGTTTGCGTGGTGGCCAGCCCCCGCGCCTCGCGCCTAAGGGCTGACCCGAACGCTCCCGATCACGAGAGACACGAGCCATGCTGCGCGACCCATCGACCAAATACCGACCCTTCCCGCAAATCGACCTGCCCGACCGCCAATGGCCGTCGAAGACGATCGTCACGCCGCCGCGCTGGCTGTCGACCGATCTTCGCGACGGCAACCAGGCGCTGATCGACCCGATGGATGCCGAGAAGAAGACTCGCTTCTTCGACCTGCTCTGCAAGGTCGGGCTGAAGGAAATCGAGGTCGGTTTCCCGAGTGCGGGCGCGACCGAGTTCGATTTCATCTCTGGTCTCGTGAAGACCGGCCTGATCCCCGACGACGTGTCGATCCAGGTGCTGACGCAGTCGCGCCGCGACCTGATCGAGACGAGCTTTGCCAGCCTCGTCGGCGCGAAGACCGCGATCGTCCACCTCTACAATGCCGTATCGCCCGCATGGCGCAAGATCGTGTTCGGGATGGACCGCGCGCAGGTGAAGCAGATCGCGATCGACGGCGCCAAGGTGCTGCGCGACGAGGCCGCGAAACAGCCGGATGTCCGCTGGCAGTTCGAATACAGCCCAGAGACCTTCTCGACCGCCGAACTCGAGTTCAGCCTCGAGGTCTGCGAGGCGGTGAAGGACGTCCTGATGCCGACGCCCGACAATCCGATCATCTTCAACCTGCCCGCCACCGTCGAGTGCGCGACGCCGAACATCTATGCCGACCAGATCGAATGGTTCGGCCGCCACATCCGCAACCGCGATTCAGTCGCGATCAGCCTGCACACGCACAACGACCGCGGCACCGGCGTCGCCGCCGCCGAGCTGGGCATGATGGCGGGCGCGGACCGGGTCGAGGGCTGCCTGCTCGGCAATGGCGAGCGCACCGGCAATTGCGATCTCGTGACCGTCGCGCTCAACATGTACACGCAGGGGGTGGATCCGAAGCTCGACCTGTCGGACATCGACGCGGTCGTGAACACCGTGAATTACTGCACCCACATCCCAGTCCACCCGCGCACGCCCTACGCCGGCGACCTCGTCTTCACCGCGTTTTCGGGCAGCCATCAGGATGCGATCAAGAAGGGATTCGCTGCGCAGGAGGCGAAGAACGATACGTTGTGGGAGGTCCCCTATCTCCCGATCGACCCCGCCGACCTGGGCCGCAGCTACGAGGCGGTGATCCGCGTCAACTCGCAGTCGGGCAAGGGCGGCGTCGCCTGGGTGATCGAGCAGGACAAGGGGCTGAAGCTCCCCAAGCGTCTCCAGGCCGATTTCAGCCGCCATGTGCAGGCCTATGCCGACGAGACGAGCCGCGAACTGAATGCGGCGGATATCTGGCAGCTGTTCGAGCGGACCTATTTGCCGCACGCCGACGACCGCGTGGAGCTGCGCGACTATGAGGAAAGCGGTACAGCAGGGCAGCGCGTCTTCATCGGCCGCGTCGCGATCGATGGCGAGGAACGGTCTATCTCAGGCCGCGGTAACGGACTGATCTCGGGCGTGATCGCGGCGATCGCGGAGTCGACCGGGCCGACGCTCGACGTTGTGGACTATAACGAGCACGCGATCGGCCATGGTGCGGACGCGCAGGCGGCGGCCTATGTCGAATGCCGGACCGCGGCGGGCAAGACGGTGTTCGGTGTCGGCATGGACACCGACATCGCCACCGCCTCGGTCCGTGCCGTCCTCAGCGCCGCCAATCGCGCCTGACACCCGGAAGCGCGGCCACCGGTCAAGCCGGTGGCCGTTTTCTCAGCCGAGCTTCGCCAGCAGCGTCTGTGCCGCCTTTTCCGACGAGGCGGGGTTCTGCCCGGTGATCAGCAAGCCGTCCTCGACGACATGCACGCCCCAGTCGGCGGTCTTCGAATATTTGCCACCCTGCTGCGCGAGCATGTCCTCGACGAGGAACGGCACGATATCGCTGAGCCCGACGGCGGCCTCTTCGCTGTTGGTGAAGCCGGTGACCGTCTTCCCCTTGACCAGCGGCGAGCCATCGGCCGCCTTCACGTCGCGCAACACGCCGGGCGCGTGACAGACCAGCGCGACGGGCTTGTCCGCGCCGATGGCCGTCTCGATCAGCGCGATCGACGCCTTGTCGTTGGCCAGATCCCAGAGCGGGCCGTGACCGCCTGGATAGAACACCGCGTCGAAGTCGGCGATCTTCATCTCGGACAGTTTCCGCGTGTCGGCGAGCGCCGCGCTGGCCTCCGCGTCGCCCTCGAACCGGCGCGTCGCATCGGTCTGCGCATCGGGCTTCGCGCTGCTCGGATCGAGCGGCGGCTGGCCGCCGGCCGGCGAGGCGAGCGTGATGGTCGCGCCGGCATCCTTGAACACGTAATAGGGGGCGGCAAGCTCTTCGAGCCAGAAGCCGGTCTTGCGGCCGGTATCGCCGAGATCGGCATGCGAGGTGAGGACGACGAGAATGTTCACCATAAGTCTCCGAATGAGGGGGTTATGGGCAGGGAACGAGCCGGCTCCAGGATTGGCGCCGCTCACGGGCACCAAATGCGCCCGGTCGTGGGACTATCGCCTCCACTAGATCACGCGTTCGCGCACGATCCGGCACCCGATCGCGGCATCGGGGTAGATGTCGGTCTTCATCGTCTCGACCTCGACCCGCCTCACCCGCGCGTCGCCCAGGCACAGCGCCGCAATCGCCTCGCACAGCGTCTCCTGCAACGCGAACGGACGCTCCGCCACCATCGCCAGGATCCCGGCGCGGACGAAATCGTAATCGAGCACCTCGCCGATCGCGTCCTCGCCGAGCGGCCCCGGATACACGACCGTCATCTCGACCGAGACGACCACGCGCTGCGGCGCCACCTCGTGCGGATAAATGCCCAGCCGCATCATCACCTCGAGCCCGTCGAGGATCGTCGTGAACTCAGCCATTGCGCTCCCCATGATGCCGGTCGAACATCACGTCGCTGTCGCGCGCCAGAAACCGCTGCCCGCAATCGACGAACAGATTCTGTCCGGTTACGCCCTTCGCACCCAGCAGCCACGCGACTGCATCTGCGACCGCCTTCGCCCCGACCGGGCGCTGGAGCAGGTTGTCGCTCGCCACTGCCTCGAATTCCGCGTCGGTCTGGTCGCCGCTCGGCAGGGTCAGCCCCGGCGACACCGCGTTGACGCTGATCCGGGGCCCCAGCGCCTGCGCCAGCATCACCGTCGCCCCCTCCAGCGCGATCTTGCCGCAGCTATAGGAGAAGAAATCGGGATTGAGGTTGGCGACCTTCTGGTCGAGCAGATTGACGATCGCGCCGTCACGGACATCCTCCTGCGACGCCAGCGCCGAGGCGAGCAGCACCGGCGCACCGCAGTTGATCGCAGCGAGCTCGGCGAACAGCACCGGGTCGACCGCGGGCGGTCGATCGAACGCGAACTTCGATGCGCAGTTGACCAGCCCGTCGATCGGACCGCCGATCGCGCCCCGCGCCGCGGCGAACAGATCGCCGACCCCGTGCAGATCGCTCAGATCGCCCTCGACCGCCGCCGCGCGGCCGCCGGTCGCGACGATCTCGTCGACCAGCGCATCGGCCTCCTCGGGCGAGTGCCCCTGATGCACGACCACCGCATGCCCGTCCGCCGCCAGCCGCCGGACGATCGCGGCGCCCAAGCGCTTCGCCCCGCCGGTGACCAGGACGGTTCGGATCATGCGCGCGCGCCCATCAGCGACAGCACCTCCTTGCGGCTGCGCTCGTCCTCGCGGAACACGCCCATCATCCGGCTGGTGACCATCGTCACCCCCGGCGTCCGCACGCCGCGCGCCGCCATGCAGGCATGGGTCGCCTCGATCACGACCGCGACACCCTGCGGCTTCAGCTGCTCCCAGATGCAGTCGGCCACCTCCGCGGTCAGCCGCTCCTGCACCTGCAACCGGCGGGCAAAGCCGTGCAGCACGCGCGCCAGCTTCGAGATGCCGACGACATGGTTGCGCGGCAGATAGGCGATGTGCGCCTTGCCGATGATCGGTGCCATGTGATGCTCGCAGTGCGACTGGAACGGGATATCCTTCAGCAGGACGATCTCGTCATAGCCGCCGACCTCCTCGAACACGCGTTCGAGATGCCGCGCCGGATCGTCGCCATAGCCCGCGCAATATTCCTTCCAGGCGCGCGCGACCCGGCGCGGGGTGTCGACCAGCCCTTCGCGGGTCGGATCGTCGCCGGTCCAGCGGATCAGCGTCCGGATCGCCGCCTCGACCTCCTGCGGAACGATCAGCTTGCCATCCGGGCCGACGGCTGGCTCGGCATCGGCAAAAGGCGTTTCGGCGATCATCACAGCGCTCCATCATTCCGCCGCAGGCCGGCGTGCAAGGTCCTCGGTACGAAAGCCCGACCGAGGTATCATAATATCGACAATATCGCAGCGGACTCCCGCCCGCCGCGCGCCATGCGGCCGTCCGCGACCCGAACACAAGGGCCACATCATATCGCTTGCGTTACGGCGTGTCAGGCGCGCCGCAGCCGTTCCGCATGCCAGGCGACATGATCCGACATGAAGGTCGATATGAAATTATAGCTATGGTCGTATCCCGGCTGCATCCGCAACGTCAGCTCGATCCCCGCCGCCGCGCACGCCTCCGCCAGCAGCGCCGGCTTCAGCTGATCGTCGAGGAACCCGTCGGCCTCCCCCTGATCGACGAGGATATCGGCGACCCGCGCGCCATCGGCGATCAGCGCACAGGCGTCGTACGCACGCCAGTCGGCACGGTCCGGCCCCAGATAGCCCGTGAGCGCCTTTTCACCCCAGGGGCAGTGCAGCGGCGCGACGATCGGCGCGAAGGCCGACACGCTGCGGAACCGGTCGGGATTGCGCAGCACGATCGTCAGCGCGCCGTGCCCGCCCATCGAGTGCCCGGTGATCCCCTGCCGCGTCATGTCCGCCATCGGAAACTCCGCCGCGATCAGCGCGGGGAGTTCGTCCTCGACATAGCGCTTCATGTTGAAGTTCGCCGCCCAGGGCTGCTCGGTCGCATCGACGTAGAAACCCGCGCCCTGGCCGAAATCATAGGCGTCGTCGTCGGGAACCCCCTCGCCGCGCGGACTCGTGTCGGGCGCGATCAGGATCACGCCGTGCTCGGCGCAGGCGCGGCGATACTCGCCCTTGTCCATGACGTTGGCATGCGTGCAGGTCAGCCCCGACAGGAACCACAGCACCGGCAAGCGCGCATCCGGCGCGTGCGGCGGGACATAGACCGCAAAGGTCATGTCGGTGCCGGTCGCGGTCGACGCGTGGCGATACACGCCCTGCGTGCCGCCAAACGCCGTGCTGGTCGATAGCGTCTCCATCACGCGACCCGGTGAGCGGCGCAGAGCTTGTTGCCCGACGGGTCGCGCAGATACGCCAGATACAGGGTGCGCCCAGCGGTGCCGTGCCGGACGCCGGGCGGATCCTCGCAGGCGGTGCCGCCATGCGCGAGCCCCGCGGCATGCCAGGCGTCCGCCGCCTCGGGCGAGGCCGCGACGAACCCCATCGTGCTGCCATTGCCGTGCGTGGCCGGCTGCCCGTCGATCGGCGGCGTGACGAGGAAGCGGCCGCCGGCGTGCGCGTACACGATCCGGCCCCATTCATCGATTACGCCTTCGGGCACGCCGAGTGCGCCCAGTGCGGCGTCGTAGAACGCCTTCGACGCCGCGATATCATTGGCACCCAACATGATGTGGCTGAACATATTTCCCCCTCAGTAGATCACGACGGAGCGGATGCTCTCGCCGGCGTGCATCAGGTCGAACCCCTTGTTGATCTCGTCGAGCGTCAGGCGGTGCGTGATCATCGGGTCGATCTCGATCTTGCCGTCCATATACCAGTCGACGATCTTGGGCGTGTCCGTACGTCCACGCGCACCGCCGAACGCGGTCCCGCGCCAGTTGCGTCCGGTGACGAGCTGGAACGGCCGCGTGCTGATCTCCTTGCCCGCCTCGGCCACGCCGATCACGATCGACGTGCCCCAGCCGCGATGGCAGGCCTCGAGCGCCTGGCGCATGACGGTCGTGTTGCCGGTCGCGTCGAACGTGTAATCCGCGCCGCCGTCGGTCAAAGCGACGATATGCTGGACGATGTCGCCCACATCCTTCGGGTTGGCGAAATGCGTCATGCCGAAGCGGCGACCCCATTCCTCGCGGTCGGGATTGATGTCGACGCCGACGATCATCCCTGCACCCGCCAGTCGCGCGCCCTGGATCACATTCAGCCCGATCCCGCCGAGCCCGAACACCACGACCGTATCGCCGGGCTGGACCTTCGCGGTGTGGACGACCGCGCCGACGCCCGTCGTCACGCCGCAACCGACATAGCAGGAGGTGTCGAACGGCGCGTCGGGGCGGATCTTGGCCAGTGCGATCTCGGGCAGCACGGTGAAGTTCGAGAAGGTCGAGCAGCCCATGTAATGGAAGATCGGCTGGCCCTTGTAGCTGAACCGCGTCGTGCCGTCGGGCATCAACCCCTTCCCTTGCGTCGCGCGGATCGCGGTGCACAGGTTGGTCTTCTGGCTCAGGCACGACTTACACTGGCGGCATTCGGGCGTGTAGAGCGGGATGACATGATCGCCGACCGCGACGCTGGTGACGCCCGCGCCGATCTCGCGGACGATGCCCGCCCCTTCATGCCCCAGCACGCTCGGGAAAAGGCCTTCCGAATCAAGTCCGTCGAGCGTGTAGGCATCGGTGTGACAGATGCCTGTGGCCATGATTTCGACCAGAACTTCGCCGGATTTGGGTCCCTCGAGGTCGAGCTCGACGATCTCGAGCGGTTTTTTCGCCTCGAAGGCTACGGCGGCGCGGGTCTTCATGCATGGGTCTCCTTGGTGGCGCATCAGATGAACCGCAGCCCCTGGGTCTGCAACCGCGGATCATGCAACAAAACCCGCACCTCTGCGCTTGATCGTTGAATATCAAGGAGATGGTGTGATGAAGGATCCGAAAAAGGGCGACGAGGTCACCTGGAAATCCCCCGGCGGCACCGCGCACGGCACGGTCGAAAAGAAGCAGACCAGCGACACGACGATCAAGGGCCACACCGTCCGCGCGTCCAAGGACGAGCCGCAATTCATCGTAAAGAGTGACAATGGCGGCAAGGCAGCGCACAAGGCGGGCGCGCTCAACAAGGCGTGACCACGCGTGCAGTGCCTAACGCACGCATGCGAACAGGAAGGAATGCTTATGGCTACAGCTCCCAAGACCGGCGGCATCCACGCCCCCGTCCAGCCCTCTCCCGAGCTCGGCGAGATCGTCGGCAACGACAAGCTCCCGCGCAGCGAAGTGATCAGCAAGGTCTGGGTCTATATCAAGGCCCACAATCTGCAGAACCCTGAGAACAAGCGCGAGATCCTCGCCGACGAGAAGCTGAAGAAGGTCTTCGGCCGTGACAAGTGCACCATGTTCGAGATGAACAAGTACATCTCGCAGCACGTCAAGGCCTAAGCCTGACCGGGACGCCAGGCGACGTTGCCACCTCCGCGGAGGGGTCAACGTCGCCTGATTGCTCCCCAACGCTGCGACCGGGCCGCGCCAGACGGCACCCCCCTGTCGCCGGCCAAGCTACATTCCTGACGCGTGTCGCGATGCCCGCAGGAGGCGGATCGCTTGATAATGTCGGTGGTGGTGACCCCGAGTGGATTTGAACCACTGGCCCCCAGATTAGGAATCTGGTGCTCTATCCGGCTGAGCTACGGGGCCACGCACGCGACGTCCATACTAGCCCCATTCCCGTCGGTCCAGACTGCGCGCGTCCGCCGACGCAGGCGATTATGACAGCCAGACGCTAGATCTGCGCGGCTGAAAGGCGGGCGAACGCTGAAGCGCGAACCTGTGCCCTGCCCAAACAGGCTAGGCCGTCGAAAAGGCGCATCATCCAAACCACCTATGCAACTGTTAACAAACGCATTACAGTTTTGTGACGGAGGCAAATGGGGCCGTGATGAAAACGATGATCGCCACGGCTGCAAGACCCATGCTGATCGGCCTGGGAGTCATTTTAGCGATCGACCTTGTCATACTCGGGATGTTCCTGCGCTGGGCCTATGTCGAGCACGCGAATGTGACGGAGAGCATGCTCTATGGTCAGCTGCTCTACTCGTCCGTCGACGGATCGCTGATGGAGATCTGGGGATATCTCAAGGAACTGACGATCATCGGCCTCGCGCTTTATGCGTTTCTCCACGGGAAGGAGCTTTTCTACGCGGCCTACGCGCTCCTGTTTCTGGTGGTACTCGCCGACGACTCGCTGCGGCTTCACGAGCATTTCGGCGCGGTGCTGTCGCAGTATGCCGTGATCGGGCCTCATGGCGAAATTCTCGCACAGGCAATCTTGAGCGGCATTCCCCTGGCGCTGACCCTGTTGGGCGTGGCCAGGCTTGCCCGCGATCGCGTGGCTCCCGCTCTCATGCTGCTCTTCGGCTTCTGCGTCACTGCATTCTTCGCCGTGGTCGTCGACAAGGTTCATGAGATGCTGATCGGCGCCGCGCATTTCCAGACGATCAGCACGCTCTTCGAAGATGGCGGCGAACTGATAAGTCTGACGCTCATCCTCGCCATATGGGGCATTTTCGGCCGTATGATCGTGCCGCATGTGACAAGGGGCATGATGCCGCACGATGCGCTTGAGGTTGCTTAGCGACGACCGAACCGCTCCACGTCGCTGACGCCGGGACACCGACGCCTGTCGCCAATCGCGCGATTTTCCGTGACGCGGCGTGGATTTGACCTGTCCCGTCTTGACCTTGGTTAGCTGCCTGCGGTGTCTTGCAATTCGAGCGGACGTCCGCTTAAGGCCCGTAAAGTACGCATTTGGCGGCTCAATCCAGGACTTCGAAGATGCCAGATAGCGTTTCGCCGACGAGCGCAGTTCAGATGAATATGCCTGAGATCTGCGTCGTGATCCCGGCTTATCGTGCGGCGCAGTTCATCGGCAAGGCGATCGACTCTGCCCTGTCCCAGACCGACGTCGCGCTCGAAGTGATCGTCGTCGACGATCATTGTCCTGATGACACGCACGCAGCCGTGACGGCGCGCTATGGTCATGTCGCAAACCTCTCGGTGGTCCGGCTCGACCGGAACGGCGGCCCATCGGCGGCGCGAAATGCGGGATTTGCGGCGGCTCGGGCGCCCTGGATCGCGGTACTCGATGCCGATGACGCCTTCGAACCCGGCCGGTTGCGGCACCTCCTCGACGTGGCCGATGCGTTTGCCGCCGATATGGTTGCGGACAACGTGCGATTTCTGGACGAGGCCCAGGCGGCGTTAAGCCCACCGCAAATCCAGGCGATCCGGTCCGCCACCGAGATTGACCGTTATGCCTTCGTTGCGGCAGCCCGGCCGTTCAACCAGGACATGGACTATGGTTTGCTCAAACCGATGTTCCGCCGTCAGTTTCTCGAAGACCAAGCCATTCGCTATGATCCGGCCATCCGCCATGGTGAAGACTTCAAGATGTATTTCGACGCCATGCTGTGCGGGGCGAAGTTCGTCATCACCCCGCAACCCGGCTATGTCTGGACGCTGCGCACATCGGGCAAAAGCCAGACGACCGTCGATTATACGGCGCAGATCGCGATGAGCGCATCGCTGGCGACACGCTCCGATGTTGCCGACGACGGCAAGCTGGTCGCGCTTTTGCACGATCGCAGGCAGGCGCTTGGCCGGCTCGAGACCTTGAACGGATTTCGCCGCGCAGTGCAGTCGGGCAAGCGCGTCCAGGCCATCCGGCTGTTCGTTGGACATCCCTTCATCGCACAGCAATATGCCGGGCGCGTGATCAGGAAGGTCGCACGACTGATCCGCTAGCGCCGCCGCTAATTGCGTGCGCGCACGACCCCCGCCTTATACTTCGCAACGACAGTGACAGAGTGAGCCCGAGACGATGCGTATGCGCAAGTCAATTGGATGGATGGCCGGTTCGCAGGCAATATATTTCATACTGCAGCTGGTCAGCTCAGTCGTATTGGCACGCATCCTCACCCCGTACGAGGTCGGCATCTTCGCCGTCGCCTTTGCGGCCAGCGGACTGATCTCGATCATTCAGTCGCTCGGATTGAACAATTATCTCATCCGCGAGAAGAATCTCACGGCAGAATTGTCGTCGACCGTCTTCAGCATCAATCTCGGCGTCGCGATCGTTCTGGCCTTCATCATTGCCGGGTTCGGCCTGGTCAGCGGTGCGGTCTTCAACGAGCCTGCCGTCCGGCCCGTGTTGTTCTGTCTGGCGATAATCCCGATCATTACGGCCGCCGGCTTCATGCCCCTGACGTTGCTCGAGCGTGACGGCGATTTCAAAGCCGTGTCGATCATCAAGATGCTGGCGACGGCGTCGGGCACGATCGCCACCGTGGCCTTCGCGGTCGCGGGCCAGAGCTATATGAGCTTTGCCTATGGGCAGATCATCGCCGCCTTGATCAGCACCGCGATGGCGATCGGCCTCGCGCCGCATCATGCCAGGGTCAGGGTCGGGTTCGACAACTGGCGCGACGTGCATCGGTTCAGCATCAACGTGCTCGCCACGCTGGGCATTTCCCGGGTCTTTTCGCGGTTGCAGGATATGGCGCTCGGCCGCTTGCTGGGGTTGGCCGCGCTTGGCTTATATTCCAGGTCCGGCAACATTTTCAGCATGTTGTGGGACAGCGTGTTCCTGGTGATCTGCCGCATCATGTTCGTCGACTTTGCCGCGGGGATCCGTGCCGGCTTGCCGATCGGGCCGCGCTATCAGAACGCGCTTGCCCTGTTCACCGCGCTGATGTGGCCGACATTCCTGGGGCTTGGCGTGCTGTCGGGGCCGTTCGTGCTGCTCATCTATGGCGCGAAATGGGTCTCGATCGCGATGTGCCTGTCGATCCTGTGCGTCGTCGGCGTGTTCAACACCGCCATCGCGATGGCGTGGGATCTGTTCATCATCGCCGACGAAACCGGCCGTCAGGCACGCTTCGAGTTCGTGCGCAGCATCGTCGGCTTCGTCGTATTTTCGGCAGCCTGCTTCATCAGCATCGAGGCCGCCGCGCTGGCGAAGGTCATCGATGCGATTTTTGCCTGCGTGCTCTACATGCCGCATATCCGCCGGATCACGGACAGCCAGTACCGCGACATGTTCGCCATCTATCTGCGCAGCGGGATCGCCACCAGCGTCGCGATTGCGCCGGCGATCATCGTCATGGCCTGGCATGGCTGGGCCGCGACGACGCCGCTAGTCCCGATCGTCCTGGCCGTCGGCATCGGCATCGCCCTGTGGGGCATCGCGCTGCGGCTGCTGAAGCATCCGTTGTTCTTCGAGATCAAGTCCGCGCTGAAACCAGTGCTCGCGCGCGTTACGGGGTAAGGGCGGGCGACCCCATCTTTAGTTGATCGTATCGGGTGGCGTGACCGGGAGGGGCAGCGGCAGCACGGCGACGCCGTCCTCGACCAGCGCCTTGGCCTCGGCGAGGCTCGCCTGGCCGTGGATCGGTGCGGGGGCCTCGTCGCCGAGATGCATCGCGCGTGCGCGATCCGCAAAGGCGCCGCCGACCCACCGCGATGACGCGAGCAGTTCGGCCTGTTTCGATGCCAGCATCGTCATCATCGCCTTCATCCGCGCAGGCGTCGGCCCCTCGGGTACGCGGTTGCCCTTGCCCGAGACGGCCGGCGCCATCACCGCCTTCGCCACCTCCGCATCGCCGCATAGCGGGCATTCGACCTGACGGGCTGCGCGCTGCGCCTCATAGGCCGCGCTCGAGCCGAACCACGCCTCGAACACATGCCCGGTGCCGCATTTCAGGTCGAAGACGATCACCGGATCACGGCCACGCCGGGAATCGGACGCCGATGCTCGAGCGCCGGGATCCGCGCGCGGACGTCCGTCACGCTGTCGGGGCTGATATCCGCATAGCCGAGACCCGCCGCCTCACCCATGTCGAGCACGACCGTGCCCCAGGGATCGATGACCAGCGAATGGCCATAGGTCGCGCGACCATCGGCGTGGACGCCGGTCTGCGCCGCGGCGACGACGTAGGAGGCCGATTCGATCGCCCGGGCGCGGAGCAGGACATGCCAATGCGCGGCCCCCGTCGGCCTGGTGAACGCCGCCGGAACCGAAAGGACCGTCGCACCGGCATCGCTCAACGCGCGGTACAGATCGGGAAATCGCAGGTCATAACAGATTGATGCGCCCAGCATGCCGATCGGGGTCTGCGTGACGATCGCTGCATCCCCCGCGGCATAGGCCGCGGATTCACGCCAGCTTTCTCCCGTCGGCAGATCGACATCGAAGAGATGGAGCTTGTCGTAGCGCGCGCGGATCGTGCCCGCCGGATCGATCACGAACCCGCGATTGGCAAACCGCCCGTCTGCCCGGCGGACGGCGAGCGAGCCGAGATGCACCCAGATCCCCGCCTCGGCCGCAGCGGCGCAGACGCGCGCGAGCACAGGATCGTCGGCCTCGGCCACGATCGACGCGGCGGCCCGCGCGCGATCGCGGTCGATCAGACCCGACATTTCGGGCGTGAACAGCATCACCGCGCCCTGCCCTGCCGCCGACCGGATCGCAGCGATCAGCGTTGCAGCATTGACCGCGGGATCGATCCCGCTGGTCATCTGCAGAAGCGCGATGCGGGGCATCAGGCCAGGAGCGGGTCGAGCCCACCCCGGGCATCGAGCGCGGCAAGGTCGTCCGACCCGCCGATATGCTTCCCGTCGATGAACACCTGCGGCATGGTCATGCGACCACCCGAGCGCTCGACCATCTCCTTCTTCTTCGGCCCGCCCATCGTCACGTCGAACGTTTCCGGTTCGACGCCCTTGGCGGCAAGGAGCTTCATCGCCCGCGTGCAATAGGGGCAGAATTGTTTGATGTAGATTTCAACTTTAGCCATTATTTTCAGGTGTGGTCTGACCGTGCGCTTGTCAATAATCGGTGTCGTCCAGAACACGTGCCCAGCACAGGATCGTCACCGATTCCGCCCCCGCCGCGAGCAGCGCGCCCGTGCACGCCGCGCTCGTCGCCCCGCTCGCATAGATGTCGTCGATCAGCACGACCGCCCTGCCGCGCAGCCGGTCGCGCCCGCCCGCCGCGACGGCGAAGGCGCCCGCCACCGCCCTGCCGCGCTGACGCCTGCCGAGCCCGCGCAGCACGGTCGTTTGCCGCGTCCGGACGAGGACATTCAGGTCGGCGGGCACGGCCGACAGGCTCGCGAGCGTCGTCGCGATGAGCGCCGCCTGGTTGAACCCGCGCGACCAGAGCCGCCAGCGGTGCAGCGGCACGGGCACGATCAGCGCCGCCTGCTCGGGCATGAGCCGGTGCATGGCACGCGCCATCGTCGCGGCGAACGCGGTTCGGCCGCCATATTTCAACCGCAGCGCCAGGCCACGCGCCACCGGTCCATAGGCGACCGCGGCGCGAACGCCCGCGTGACGCGGCGGCTGGATGAGGCACGCGGCGCACAATGCGCCGTCGCCGCGATCATGGGCAAAGGGCAGGTTGCACGCGGCACACCAGGGCGGACCGAGAAAGTGCAGGCCGTTCCAGCAGCTTGCGCAGAACCGATGGTCCGCCGCCACCGGACTGCCGCAGCCGGGGCAGCGCGGCGGCAGCGCCAGCCGGATCACCGCACCAATCGGATCGAGCAACCGCATCCGCCCTTGTCGTCAAAGCATGCAGACGGCACAAGCGCGGCGTGCAGATCCCAGACCCCAGCCAAGGCAGCGCCCCGGAAATCTTCGACCGGGTCGCCCGCCGCCAGCGCCGCGACCGCGCGCGTGCCGCCTATGCCGACGCGGATTTCGTGCGCGCGACGATGCTCGACGGGATCGCCGAGCGGCTCGATGCGGTGACGCGGGACTTTGCCAACATTCTCGATCTTGGCTGTTTCGACGGCGCGTTCGTAGCGCCCCCGGGCGCACGGGTCGTACGCTGCGATGCGGGCCACGGCTTTGCCGCGCACGCGGGCGGCGTTCAAGCCGACGAGGACCGGCTGCCCTTTGCCGACGCATCGTTCGACCTTGTCGTCAGCGCGGGCGTGCTCGACCAGGTCAACGATCTGCCTGGCGCGCTGTCGCTGATCCGCCGCGTGCTGCGCCCGGATGGACTGTTCCTCGGCGCGTTCGTCGGGGCGGGGAGCCTGCCGGCACTCCGCCAGGCGTTGCGGGTGGCGGAGGCGGAGCGACCCGCCGCGCGGCTGCATCCGCAGATCGACGTCCGTTCGGCGGGCGATCTGCTGATGCGCGCGGGCTTTACGCTGCCGGTGGCGGACATCGAGACGCTGAACGTCGGCTACCGCGATGTCGGGCGACTGCTCGGCGATCTTCGCGGGATGGCGGCGACGAACGTGCTCGCGGGGCGTAGTGCGCTCGGCCGGCAGGCGCTGGCGGGGCTCGCACAGGCCTTTGCCGAGCTCGCCGACGCGGACGGGCGGACCGCCGAACGGTTCGAGATCATCTTCCTTACCGGCTGGTCGCCTGCCCCGTCACAGCCCAAGCCGGCGCGACGCGGCAGCGGCACCGCCTCGCTCAGTGATGCGCTGCGGACCCGACCCCGCGACCCGACCTGAGCCTAACGGGCGGGGTCGGCCGCTCGGCGACCCGGACCGAACGGGATACGCAGCGTGACCACCGCCCCGGATCCGGTTGCCCCCGGCAGCGTGCTCTGGACCGCGTGCACATTGCCCGTCCCGCCGCCCGGCAGCCGGAACGTCATCGGTGCATCGGGTGAACTGACGGGCGGCGTGGGGAGCCGTGCAAGACGCTGGTCGGTCGGCCGGGCACAGACGACGATCTCGCCACCGGGAGGCGTCACGGGACAGGGGGTCGCCGCCCGAGCGACCGGGGGGCGAAGTTCGCGCGGCAGCGGGGGGCCGGCGACGGCCTGCAGTCCGATCAGCACCGCGATCATCTAGAACCTCCGCGCCACCCCCGCATAAAGCCGCGCGTCGGGGGTATCATGGGTCAAGCCTGCCGCCCCGAAAATGTCAAACTGAAGATCGTCGCGGGCCATCCAGGCGAGCGACAGCGCAGCCAGTGCCTGGGTGCTGCGGCCGGACGGGTCATCGTCGCGCAGTGCCTGCAACTCGGCATTCAGCGTCACCGCCTTGTCGAGCGTGAAGGCGAGGCCGACCGCGCTGCTATAGGCCAGGTGCCGGCCATGCCCGTCATCGTCGACCGCGGCATCGACTTCGGGTGTCAGGTCGAGCGACACCGTGTCGGACATTTCGAATGTCACCGGCAGCAGCAACCCGCTGCCCCAGTCGCCATCACCGACCGGCGAACGGCCGACGGGAAGCGTCACGAACGGCAGGACGGCGATCGACAGGCCCTTGCCGTCGGGATGGCTCAGGCTGGCCTTCATGCTCAGTGACACGTCGCCGATACGGTCCGCGACGTCGATCCCCGTTGCGTCGCGCGTCCGGTCATGGCCGAACGGCGTCCATCCCACCCGTGCCTCGACCGTGTCGCTGACCCCGACCCGGACCAGCGTATCGGCGATCAGGACATTGTCCTCGCGCGAGCCCGCCCCGTCGTCGCGCGTCCAGTCGGCGAGCGCGGTTTCGACCGAGACGCGGCCTTTTTCCATGGTGCAGGCGGGCGTGTCGATCCCCGGGCGTTCAGGGCAATAGTCCCGCTCCTGCGCGCGAACCTGGGTCGAACAGGCCAGCAGCAGCGTCGCCAGCACACCCGTGGCAAGCCGTGTCGCAGGCCGCCCCGCCAATGCGTTCATCGCAGGCGGACCCAGGTCGGGGCATGATCGCTCGCCTTTTCGCGGCCGCGATAGGCCTTGTCGACACCGGCATCGATCATCCGGTCGGCCGCCTGCGGGCTGAGCAGCAGATGATCGATGCGGAAGCCCGCGTCGCGCTGCCACGCGCCCGCCTGATAGTCCCAGAAGGTCCACACGCCTCCCTTGGGGAACTGCGTTCGAAGGGCATCGGTCCAGCCCTGCCCGAGCAGCGCACGATAGGCGCTCCGGCTTTCGGGCTGCATCAACGCATCGTCCTGCATCCGCGACACCGAAAACGTGTCGTCGTCATTCGCGATCACGTTGTAATCGCCCGCGAGGATGGCAGGCACCTCCTCGGCCAGCAGCACGCGCGCGCGCGCCGCAAGCCGCGTCATCCAGCGCAGCTTATAGTCGAATTTCGGGCCGGGCTGCGGATTGCCATTGGGCAGATACAGCGCGGCGATCGTCAGTCCGTCGACCTCTGCCTCGATATAGCGGCTGTGCTCGTCCTCGGGCTCGCCTTCGAGGCCGCGCTGCCGGAGTCTGGGGGTCTGGCCCTTGGCGAGGATCGCCACGCCGTTCCAGGCCTTTTGCCCATGCCAGACAACACCGTACCCCGCCGCCTCGATCTCCGCGGCCGGGAACGTTTCGTCGCTGGTCTTGAGTTCCTGCAGACAGACGATCTCGGGCTGCTCTTCGGCAAGATATTCGAGCAGCCGCGGGAGACGGGCCTTGATCCCGTTGATATTGTACGTGACGATCTTCACCGGGCGTCAGACCGAAAAGCTCGAGCCGCAACCGCAGCCCGAGGCTGCATTGGGATTCTCCACGCGGAACGCCGCGCCGGCGAGCGACTCGACATAGTCGACCGCGCAACCGCGGACGAGATCGATGCTGACGCTGTCGACGACCAGCCGGACGCCGTCGCGTTCGGCGACCACGTCATCCGCCTCGGCCGCATCGGCGAAACCGAACTTGTACTGGAACCCCGAACAGCCACCGCCATCGACCGAAAGGCGCAGGATCGCCGGCTTGCCCTGTCGGGCAGCAATAGCGGCGACGCGCGCCGCGGCGGAGGGGGTCAGGATGATGTCGGGAGCCAGAGTTGCCATGGTCCCGAGATAGGCGGTCCCGCTATCCGCGGCAACCTCGCCCTGCCGCGCAGGACCGCGGACCGGGCTTGATAGCAAACCGTGCGGCTCAGTCTTGCGCTGCCGGTCCGTCGGTCGAGACCGGGATCGCACCGACCGAGCGATCCTGTGCCGCGAGAAGGTAGTCG
This sequence comes from Sphingomonas sp. CFBP 8765, assembly GCF_014841445.1. NCBI lineage: Bacteria > Pseudomonadati > Pseudomonadota > Alphaproteobacteria > Sphingomonadales > Sphingomonadaceae > Sphingomonas > Sphingomonas sp. CFBP 8765. Next base: position 337,292 of record NZ_JACYTY010000001.1, read on the forward strand.
GCGGTGGTGAGGAACGGGATCGGGTTCACGGCATGACCGTCGATCCGGACTTCATAATGAAGATGCGGGCCGGTCGAGCGACCGGTCGAGCCCATCAGCGCGATCAGCTGGCCGCGCGTCACGCGGGCATTGTCGCCGACGAGGATCTTCGAGAGATGGCCGTACCGGGTCGCGATGCCCTTGCCGTGATTGAGCTCGACGAGATTGCCATAGCCGCCCTGACGACCGGCATGCGAGACGATGCCGTCAGCCGTGGCATAGATCGGCGTGCCGACCGGACCCGGAATGTCGACGCCGGCATGCATCGCGGCGGTTCCGCGGAACGGATCCGAGCGGATGCCGAAATTGCTGGTGAACGACAGCAGATGGACCGGCTGGACCGAAGGGATCGCGATCACCCCCTGCTGCAGCGTGTCGAGCTTCTTCCAGGTCTGGAACAGCGTGCGGAACTGGGCGTCGGCGCGGACATCGGCCAGCGCCTCGGGGCTGTCGGCAGCGACCAGCGGTCCGCCCATGGCGGCCTGCTTGCTCGCATGGGTACGCTTGGCCGCGGCGGCGACGCGTTCGGGACGCAGGCCGAGCTTGCGCACGGTGTCGGTGGTGTCGGCATAGCGCTGATCGAGAACCGTCTGCGCCGCGTCGGCGAGAACGCGCTGGCGGCCCTCGACCTTGACCAGCGGCTTGACGACATCGGCGGCCAGCGCGTCGGGCGCGGGGTCGATTGCCAGCGTCGCCAGCGCCATCGCCTTGGTGTCGCCCTTGCCGGTCAGGGCGGCGGTGATCAGTTGCTGGCGCTGTTCGACGCGGGCGGCATGCGCTGCGGCGGTCTCGCGAATGGTCGCGACGCGCGCCTGCATCTGACCGATGCGGCGCTCCATCTGCGCGACCTGGAGTTCGGAATCGGGTGCGGCAACGACGCCGGCCGCGGCTGCGGCGCCATAGGCTGCCTGCGCGGCACCATAGCCGGAAAAGCCGAGCGTCACGGCGCTGAGTGCCGCCATCGCCGCCTGCTTGCGGCTGCCCAGGCGAACCCGGCGGACCGAGTGGCCGTCGTGAACCGTCAGGTCCCGCGCGGCGAAGAGCGTCTTGATACGAAAGGCTGCGCGGTTGGCTAAGGCTGCAGCGGAAACGGTGATATCGACCATTGGTCCCCGACAAAAAACAGGAGCCGGATCGCAAACGGGCCCGGCGCCAAGACTCTGTCCTGAACCGCAGCCCCTCCGCGTCTCAGACAAGTGAGGATGTGTGCCGATTTGATCCACTTCGGCAAGAGCCGCGCCGCTAACTTGGGGTGGACCGGGACGCGCGTGCGTTGAGCCGTTGAAACCAAATGGTACCGGTAAAAAGGAATCGCCCCGCCAGGGGACGCCGCGCCCTGCCCCGTGGAACGGTCTTTATTGCGGGGTCAGCGCCTTGGCGGCAGCAAGAACGGCCTCGGCATGGCCGGGGACCCGGACCTTGCGCCACGATGTCGCCAGTCGGCCGTCCGCGTGGAACAGGAAGGTCGCGCGCTCGATCCCCATATATTTGCGGCCGTACATCGCCTTCTCGACCCAGACCCCGAAGCCCTCGCAGACCGCGCCATCGACGTCGGTCGCCAGCGAAACCGTCAGACCGTGCTTGGCGCTGAACTTGGCATGCGCGGCGGGCGTGTCCTTCGACACGCCGAGCACGCCGACCCCGATCTCAGCGAAGGCCGACTCGAGCGCGGAAAAGTCTTGCGCCTCGCGCGTGCAGCCGGCGGTATCGTCCTTGGGATAGAAATAGACGACCAGCGGGCGCGCCAGCGTCGTCAGCGCAACGGCCGTGCCATCGGGCATCGTCACCGAGACGTCCGGGATCATCGCACCGTCATCCATCCTGCTCTCCTGTCAGTTCGTGCCAGAACGCGGTCACCTGTTGCCGGACCTCGGCGAGGCCCGCAAGAACCGCAGGCCAGTCGTGCAGCCCGAGCGCGCGCGCGATCAACGCCTGGGTCGGCGGGCAGGGCGGCGCCGCGTCGGGCGCGACGAGCCGCAGCGTCACGAGCAGGCGCGTCAGGATATCATGCGCGGCGAGCATCGTCGCGGGCATCCGCCCTTCGGCGACGAGCTGCCCGATCGCACGCCCCAGATTGGCATCGAAGCCGCTGCGCTCGACGAGCTGGACGACATGCGTCGCGAATTCCAGATCGACCAGACCACCCGGCAGGAGCTTCGCGTCAAGCGGCCCCTTGGCAGGCTTGTGCGCGGCCATGTCGGCGCGCATCCGCGTCGCATCGCCGACCACGTCGCGCTCGGTCCGCGCGCCGGTCAGGACATCGGCGATCACCGCCGACAGCGCCGTCCGGGCGGGCGCGGATCCGAAGACCGGCCGCGCCCTGGTCAGCGCCATATGCTCCCACGTCCAGGCCTCCTCATGCTGATAGCGTGCGAAGCTGTCGAGCGTCACGACCAGCGGCCCCTGCGCGCCCGATGGCCGCAGCCGCGTATCAATCTGATAGAGCGGCCCGGCCGCGGTCGCGACCGACAAGGCCGCAGTCACCCGCTGCGCCAGCCGGTTGTAGTAGAGCGTCGCGCCAAGCGGTTTGGCGCCATCCGACTCGGCAGTGAAATCGCCGGTGAAGAGGTAGACGAGGTCGAGATCGGACGCATGCGTCAGCATCGCCCCGCCCATCCGGCCGAGCGCCAGGATCACGAGTTCGCTGCCCGGCACCCGGCCATGGACGTCGGCAAAGCTGCGAATCGTCGCCTCCGCCAGTACCGCGATCGCCGCCTCTGCCACGCGCGCATAGCCCGCCGCGACGTCGAGCGGATCCGACGTCCCCGCAACGATCTGCGCACCCAGCGCAAAGCGCAGTTCGCCGACCACGCGCCGGACGTGATCGAGCCGCCCCTGATAATCGAGCCCCGCCTCGCCCGCGCGCATCCGGTCGATCAGCGCGTCGACCGCCGCGACCGGGGCGAGCGCCGTCGCATCGATCAACCCGTCGAGCAGCGCGGGGCGCCGCGCCAGTTCCTCCGCCAGCGTCGGCGCGTGGCTGAGGATCGCCGCGAGGAGCGTGGCGAGCGCCGGTCGTGCTTCGAGCAGTCGGAATACGTTGATCGCGCTCGGCAGACGCTCGAGCATCGAATCGAGTCTCAGCATCGCGGCCTGCGGCTCGGGCGCGGCGGCGAGCGCCGGGACCAGCGTCGGCAGGACCGCCTCGAGCGCCGCCTGCGCGGCACTGCTACGCAGCGCGGGATAGGCCCCTGCCCGCCACGCGGCGATCCGCTGGCGCGCGGGTTCGGGTTCGGCAAACCCCGCCTCTGCCAGCTCGGCGTCGAGCCGCGTCGGATCATGCGAAAGCCCGGATGCCGCGCCATCGTCGAGCGCGTCGTAGATCCGCCCGGTCGCCGCCACATGCGGGGCGAGCAGCGCCAACAACGCGGCGCTGCCGTCGAGCCCGTGCAGCCACGCCACCCGCTCGAGCGCATCGCCGGTCGGCAAGGCATGCGTCTGCCGGTCGTCGATCATCTGCACCCGGTGCTCGATCGTCCGCAGCAGCGTGTAGCTTTCGATCAGCGCGCGCGCCTCATCTCCGCCGATCCACCCCGCCTCCGCCAGCCGCGCAAGCGCGACGCGGGTGGCCGGCGCGCGCAGCGCTGGATCGCGACCACCATGGATCAACTGATGGATCTGCGCAAAGAATTCGGCTTCGCGAATCCCGCCGCGGCCGCGCTTCAGGTCGTAACCCGGCCCGAAGGCCTGACCCTGCGCATGATGATCGCGGATCCGTCGCGAGATGCCGCGAATCTCGCCGATCGCGCCGAAATCGAGCGCGCGCCGCCAGACGAACGGGCGGACCGTGTCGAGGAACTGCCTGCCAAGCGCGATATCGCCCGCTGCGGCGCGCGCGCGGATGAAGGCGGCACGCTCCCAGGGGAGCGCCTGCGCCTCGTAATAGCTGATCGCCGCATCGATCGGCAGCGCGATCGGCGTGATCTCGGGAGACGGCCGCAGGCGGAGGTCGACGCGCAGCACATAGCCGTCGCCGTCACGTGCCTGAAGCAGTTCAACGACGCGCTTGCCGATCCGCACGGCGGCGGCTTCGGGTTCCTCGCGCGGGCGCAGCGGCAGCGTGTCCGGATCGTAGATCAGGATCGGATCGATATCCGACGAATAATTGAGTTCGCCACTCCCCTGTTTGCCAAGCGCGATCGCGGCGAACCCACGCGCTTCGGCGCCGGGCGTGCGCTCTTCGATCGCGGTGCGGATCGCGGTGTCGAGTGCGTGGTCGGCAAACCCGGTGAGCTGCTGCGTCACGGCGGTGAGATCGAACACGCCGGCCAGGTCACCGATCGCGACCCTCAGCGCGAGCGCACGCCGTTCGAGGCGGAGGCGTCGTGCAACCGGCATGTCGGGGTCGAGCGGCACCGGGATGGGATCCAGCCGTCCCTCTGCCAGCTCCCTGGCAAGGACAGGCTCGCGGTCGAGGAGCATGGCGAGGAAGGGGGACCAGCGTCGCGCGCGCTGCGTCGCGGCGATGATCTCCGACGCCCGATGCGCGTTATCCAAGCCACACCCCACAATTGTTTTATAAAGTCAAGCCGGGGTAGCAACAAAAAGCCTTGAAGCTCGTTGACCCTGCATGACCCATCTGCACCCGACTATTCGCCGTGACCAGACCGATCATCTGGTCGTTCGCGCGCCTCGCAAGACGGATGCGATCGGACAGTCGCTTCGCGGTGCGTTCGATCGCGACTCCGGAATGCCCGACGAGTTTATGTCTTTGCTGCGTGAACTCGACACCATGTCGCCGCGACGACACTGATCCAAACGCCAGCCGCGGCGGGCGTCTATTTCACCGCCCGCGGCTCAGTTCTTCGACATCGCCCATGATCGAGTCGAGTGCCGTCTTGGTCGTGTCAGTCTCATGATCGCGGCGCGACGGCAGCGACCCATCCGTGAGAATGGTTTCAAGCGCGACACGGCCACGCGCGACGCGGCTCTTGATCGTCCCGACCGCCACGTTGCAGATTTCCGCCGCCTCTTCATACGCAAACCCGCCCGCGCCGACGAGAATCAACGCCTCGCGTTGCGGCTGCGGCAGGTGCATCAACGCGCGCTGCATATCGCCCAGCTCGACATGCCGGTCCTGGCTAGCAGGTGCCGCAAGGATGCGATCCGCCACCAGATCGTCCCACTCGCCCTTGAAGCGGGCGCGACGCATCTGTGACAGATAGAGGTTGCGCAGGATGATGAACGTCCAGGCGCGCATGTTCGTACCGGCCTGGAAGCGCAGCCGTGCGGCCCACGCCTTCAGCAGCGTCTCCTGCACCAGGTCATCCGCAAGGTCGCGGCTGCCCGACAGCGAACGCCCGAACGCACGTAGATGCGGGATCACCTGGGCAAGCTGGACCTTGAACTCGGCATCGGAAAGCGAGACGTGCTCAACGGGCGCGACCTGAGGCTCGGCGCCGTCGACTTCGTCGTCACGCTGGGCGGGCTGTACCATGAAATTCCGATCGTTCCCGAATGACGACCGCCGCCCAGAGGACGGCGATCTTGAGCATACGGATCGGCATTAACCGGTCCGCCACGCCACGCATATGCTATCGAATGACGAGAAATGCAAAAATGGCGATAACCAGGACCAGTGATATCACAAGGATATAGCGGGTCATATGCGGTGTTGCGCCGGCGCGGGCGTCTTCGCCGGCGACGTGGATCTGCTCTTTTGGGTCAACCATGAGACTGAAACCCCCGAACGCCGTTTTGGGTCCGTAACTATCAAAACTTGATGCCGGGGTTGCTGACGATATCGTCGACGGCAACCCCGGCCCAAGTCTAGCGGCGCATCAGGCGCCCGGAACGGTCGTCTGATCGAAGAACAGTGCCTGGCTGATTGCCGCCTTCACTGTCGAACGCTGGAACGGCTTGGTGATCAGGAAGGTGGGCTCGGGACGTTCACCGGTCAGGAGACGTTCGGGGAACGCGGTGATGAAGATCACGGGAACCTCGAATTCGGCAAGGATGTCCTTGACCGCGTCGATACCCGAACTGTCGTCCGCCAGCTGAATATCAGCGAGCACGAGACCCGGACGCTCTTCCATCGCAAGGGCCACGGCCTCGTCGCGAGTCACCGCGACACCGGTCACGTCGTGACCCAGGTCGCGCACGATCGTCTCGATATCCATCGCGATGATCGGCTCGTCCTCGATGATCAGAACACGCGCGCGGGTCTGACCTTCGATTTCCGCCAGTGCTGCGGCGACGAGCTCTTCGACCTCGTTCGCATCGACGTCGATCAGATAGGCCGCGTCCTCGGGCGTGAAACCCTCCATTGCGGTCAGCAGCAGCGCCTGACGCGAGAGCGGAGTCATCCGCGACATACGTGCGCGGGCAACTGCGGCATGGCCGTTGGTGTCGCCGACACCCTCGTCGCCCATCTCATCATAATTCGCCGACGACCAGATCGCCTGGAACATCCGATAGAGACCGAGACGCGGATCGACATCCTTCGGAAATTCATCAGGTGCCGCGACGATCGCCTCGAGCGTCGCGCGAACATATTTGTCGCCATGACTCTGGCTGCCGGTCAGGGCCCGGCCGTAGCGCCGCAGAAAGGGAAGATGCGGTGCGAGTTGCTGTCCAAGCGACATGGGTATTGGTAACTCCCTGATCGTTACGCCGGCCCGGTGAGGACGACGATACTAGAATATGACGCGACCGACCGATTGCCAGACCCTCGGAACCTTTTGGCCCGACGCCCACGACAATATCGATTTTTCGCTCCAACAGGGAACTAACGAGAGGCTATTTGGTTTCACGGACAATCACCGCGAGTGTATGACGCAGGTCTAGCTGTGTCATGTGCCGCCCGCGGCCTATGGTAAACATCATCTTACGTGCGTCGTGCAGGGGGAAATTTTGAGTTTGGGCCACGACACGCAGAACGAAACTCCCGCCGGCACTCCCGCTGGCAAGGGCACCGGCAAGCCGCGCGACACGGCCCGCGATCGGCAGATGGGAACGGCATTGCGGTCGGTCTATCAGCAGACCGTCGAGGAAGCCGTTCCTGACGAGTTTCTGGCGCTGCTCGGCAAGCTGGACTGAGGGCGGGCCGCATGGCCTCGCCAACCGGTTCCGTGAGCAAATCCGGCACCCCGTCACCTGCCGCCCCGGGCTCCACGAAGACCCCGACCGACACCAGTTCTGTTGACGCCAATGCGACGGCGTCTCGTCCACCGTCGCAGATCGCCACCGCGATCGGGCGGCTTCCCACCGGGGCCAAGCTTTTCCTGATCCTCAGTGCAGCGCTTCTGCCGCTCGCGCTGATTGCGATCTTCGCTACGCTCCAGACGACGCGTGTCGCCGATGCGGAAGCCCGTGCAAGGTTGCGGGTCGCTGCGGCAGAAAGCGCACGATCGGTCGCCATCGAACTGATCGGTGACATGACCGCGTTGCGCGTCGCGGTGAACGCGCTGGGCTTCGACCCTGCCGACGCGCCGAGCTGCGCCCGCGCACAGGGCGTGTTCGCGCAGCAGGCCTCCTCGGGTACGCGATTTGTCATCACCGACCGCGCCGGCCGCGTGTTGTGCGGGCGCGCGCTGCCTGAAGCCGTCGCGCTGGATTCGACCAGCAATCCCGTTGCCGCCGCGATCGTCCCGAACCGCGGCCTGGTCCTCGCGATCACCGGCCCCGGCGGCGAGACGTCGGCACGCGCCTATTTCCCGCAGCCCTTTCTCGAACGGATCGGCCGGCCGTCCAACCAGACCCTGGAATTCAACAGTGCGCTGATGCTCGGACAGGACGCGCTGCTCCTCGAATCGATCGACGACGAGGCACCGCTCGACCGGCTGGAGACGATGCGTACGGACCTTGGCGTCGCGGGCCTTGCGCTGCGCACCAGCATCCGCAGCGCACCGATTACCTCGTCGCTGATCATCGCGCTGCTGCTGCCGCTACTGATGTGGGCGGCGGCGGCGGGGATCGGCTGGTTCGTTGTCGACCGCCTGCTGATCCGTCCCTTGCGGCAATTGCGCGCCGCGGTCGCCGCGTTCACGCCAGGTGAGGTCATTGATACCGGCACCGTCCGCACCATGCCCGCGCAGGAGATCCGCGAGCTCGGCGATACGTTCCAGGTCATCAGCCGGACCGTGGCGGCGCACGAAGCGGGCCTGGCGGCTGGGCTCGTGCGACAGACCAAGCTGACGCGCGAAGTGCATCACCGGGTGAAGAACAATCTCCAGGTGATCTCCAGCCTGATCAACTTCCACGCCCGCAGCGCACGCAGCGCCGATGCGACCGAGGCCTATTCGTCGATCCAGCGCCGGGTCGACGCGCTGGCGGTCGTGCACCGCAACCACTTTGCCGAGCTCGAGGAAAATCGCGGGCTCAACATGCGCACGATGCTGGGCGAACTGTCCGCCAACATTCGCGCCACCGCCCCCGATCGCTCGCACGGTCTCGGCATCACGCTCGACGTCGCCCCGTTCCTCGTCAATCAGGACGTCGCCGTCGCGGTCGCGTTCCTCGCGACCGAGACGATCGAGCTGGCGATGACCTGCGATCCTTCGGCACAGATCCGCGTGTCGATCCAGCCCGGCGCCACGCCCGACCGCGCAGTGCTCCGCGTCGTCTCGCGGGCGCTGATCGAGAGCGACGCGCTGCGCGAGGCAGCAACGCGCTATGGCCGTGTAATGGAAGGCCTTTCGCGCCAGTTGCGCTCGGCGCTCCATCATGACCCACTGGTCGGCGCGTATGAGATCGCCTTTGCCGTCATCGGGCGCGATTGAGCGCGACGAAACACCTCGTCGAAAAAAACTTGAAAACGGCAGGAACCACCTTTCCCGAACGCCGTTCTATAGTTCGGATAGCGACTTTATGCCCCCCCGCTCTCGCTATCCAAGTGACAGGCCCGGAAGCATCACCCTCCCCCCCCCCGGTGACGCTTCCGGGCCTTTATCATTCCAAATCAGACGCGTGCCTGGTTGCACCAACGGAACGAAACCCGCGCCCGTACATTTCTCCCCTCGGTGGCATTCAAGCCCTTCTAGGAGGAAGTATTATGCGTAAGTTGGTTGGATTGGCCGTTGTGGCCAGCGCGCTCATCGTGTCGGCATGCAACACGGTCGAAGGCGCCGGCAAGGACGTGAGCTCGGCCGGCCGCACCGTGGCGAAGACCGCGAGCGACGCCAAGTAAGCCTTTGCGCTTGAGATACGAAAACGGGGCCCGGTGCAGCTGCACCGGGCCCCGTTTTTACGTCTGGCGCCGTTCGCTCAGTGCGTTTCGGCGATATCGGTGGAGTCCGACGTCTCATCCTGCGCCTTGGCCTTCGCCCGGCTGCGCTCCGTGAACCAGATACCGATCAGCGCGAATTCATAGAGGATCGTCAGCGGGATCGCGAGCAGCAGCTGCGACCCGATATCCGGGGGCGTCAGGACCGCAGCAATCGCGAACGCCGCAACGATGGCGTAGCGCCGCGCGCCGACGAGCTGCTTGCGCGTGACGATCCCGGCGCGCTCGAGCAGCATCAACAGCACGGGCAGCAGGAAAGCGATCCCGAAGCCGAACAGGAACTGCATCGTGAACGACAGGTAGTTGCCGATCGCCGGCAGCGCCTCGCGCTTCACGCCGCCGACCACGCCGTCGAACCCCAGCAGGAAGTGGAGCGCCATCGGGATCGCGACATAATAGGCCATGGCCGCGCCTGTGAGGAACAGGACGGGGGTGGCGAGGATGAACGGCAGGAGCGCGTTCTTCTCCTTCTTGTACAGGCCGGGGGCGACGAACTGCCAAAGCTGGTTGGCGATGACCGGGAAGGACAGCATCATCGCCGCGAAGAACGCGACCTTCACCTGGACGAAGAACGCCTCGAACACTTCGGTGTAGATCACTGTATCCTGCCCCGCCGCGAGCAGCGGGTGGACGAGGAAGCCGAAGATATCCTCGGCGAAATACATTGCCACGGCGAATGTCACGACCAGCGCGGCGATGCAATAGAGCAGCCGCCGCCGCAACTCGATCAGATGGTCGAGCAAGGGGGCCCGGCTCTCGTCGATCTCACTCATGACGCTATGCTCTCGGCAGTCTGGAAGTCGGTCACGACGACGCTACGTCGGACTTGGCCGTCCGCGCGTCGGACGGCGTGGCAGCCGGTACGGCGTGTTCGTGTCGATCCTGCCCGGGTGTCACGTCGACGCTGTCCCGGTGATCCGGGGCCGGCGCTTCGATATCGAGGCCGGCCGGCGCCGGCTTATCGCCCGAGGACCCGGATGCCGGGAGCACGACGGGCTTCTCGACCATCACGGGTTCGGACGACGGCAGATCGTGATGGATGTCGGGTTCGGGCGAATGGACGATCTGCGCGGTGTCGGTCGGCGGGTGCTCACGCATGATCCGCTCATTTTCCGACGCCCAGCGCTTTTCCATTTCCTCGAGCTCCGCCTCGCGGACCATCGAGTCGAAGCCCGACCGGAATTGGCGCGCGACGCCGCGCGCCTTGCCGACCCAATAGCCGACGACGCGCATCGCCTTGGGCAGGTCCTTCGGACCGATCACGACGAGCGCAACGAACGCCACGAGCAGGAATTCGGACGGAGCGATATCGAACATTCAGGCGCGCCTATCTGGACCCGTCGAGTCTGGGAACGTCAAGCGCGGCTCAGCGGTCTTCGCGGACGCGATTGCCGTCGCGATCGAAGGCCGGATCGGCGGTCTTCTGAGCTTCGATACGCGCGGATGGCTTGGCCGGCGTCTCGTCGTCAGGCTCGGCCATGCCCTTCTTGAAGTTCTTAACGCCCTTGGCAACGTCGCCCATCAGGCTGGAAAACCGACCGCCGCCCAGAAGGAGGATCGCGACGACCGCAAGAACGAGCAGATGGATCGGGCTGAATCCGCCCATGACAATTCTCCTGAAAACCTGCCTCTATCTAGGCGTCATCGTCACGCTTTGCCACAGTGCTTTCATGGCTGCCGCGATCTGTACGGTCCTCGACGTCGACATCGACCGGATCGAGCAGCCCCGCAGCACGCAGATCGTCGATCCCCGGCAGGTCGCGACGGGTCTTCAGCCCGAAATGCACCAGGAACGCGGCCGTCGTGGCATAGAGCAGCGGCCGCCCCGGGACCTCGCGCCGCCCCGCGGGCCGGACCCAGTCCGCCTCCATCAGTACGTCGAGCACACCTTTGGAAATCTGCACGCCGCGGATCGCCTCGATCTCGGCGCGGGTGACGGGCTCGTGATAGGCGATGATCGCCAGCGTCTCGATCCCCGCCCGGCTCAGCCGCCGCGGCTCTTCGGACTCGCGACGCAGCACATGGGCAAGGTCGGGCGCGGTCTGGAACTGCCACCGATCCCCGCGCCGGACGATATTGAAGCCGCGCCCCGTATAGTCCTCGACCAGCACCTCGATCGCGGCCCGGACGTCGCGCGCCGTCGCGATCGCCCCGACATGCGCGCGGATCGCATCAAGTGTCAGCGGCGCGTCGGCGGCGAACAGCACCGCCTCGACTGCGCGGACGAGCGCATCGGGCCGCGTCATGCCGGCGTGGCGCGCAGATAGAGCGGGGCAAAGGGCGCCGCCTGCCGCAGCTCGACGCGCCCCTGCCGCGCCAGTTCGAGCGCCGCAACGAAACTCGACGCCAGGGCCGACCGACGAAACCGCTCCGCGCCGGGCGCGACCGCGGATGCAGGCAGGAACGCCTCAATCCTGCTCCAGTCGAGCCGCTCGCCGACCATCATCGACACGCGCTCGAGCGCCGCCTCGAGCGTCATGACCGCACGATCCGCAACCACGTGCATCACCGGCCGGGTGCGCCCCGATACCCGTCCGTATGCCGCGATCAGGTCGAAGATCTCCGCCGTCCAGACCGCCTTGCGGACGGTCCGCAGCCCCTCGGGTGCGCCGCGCACGAAGACGTCGCGCCCCGTCCTATCGCACGCCATCAACCGCGCCCCCGCTTCGCGCATCGCATCGAGCCGCTCGAGCCGGTGCTGGAGACGCCGTGCGAGGTCGTCCGGATCGGGCTCGACCGACGGGTCTCGGGGCAACAGCAATGCCGATTTCAGATAGGCCAGCCACGCCGCCATCACGAGATAATCCGCGGCGAGTTCGAGTTTGAGCGTGTGCGCATCATCGACATAAGCGAGATACTGCTCGACCAGCGACAGGATCGAGATCGTCCGCAGATCGACCCGCTGCGTGCGCGCGAGCGACAGCAGCAGGTCGAGCGGTCCCTCCCATCCATCCAGATCCAGCGTCAGCTGTGCATCGTCCATCCGCGCTGCGTACAGCATCCGCGCATCCGTCGCAGCCCGCTCGTGCCGTCGCGCGAGGCGATCAGTCTCCGGCCGGGTCCTGCATGGCCCGGTCCAGCAGCGCATCGCGGGTCGCGATCAGGTCGTCGAACCGTCCCTGTGCGGGGCCCACCGACGCCATCGCGCGGTCGAGACGCGCCCGCCCCACCGCGGAGATCGGACCCAGCCGGCCGGAAATCTCGACCATCTCGTCCATGCGCGCCCAGCAGTCGAGGACCAGGTCACATCCTGCCGCGATCGCGCCCGCCGCCTTGTCGCCCGCGGTGCCCGACAGCGCCTTCATGTCGATGTCGTCGGTCATCAGCAGCCCGTCGAACCCGATGCGGTCGCGGATGATCCGATCGATCACGACCGGTGACAGTGTCGCCGGGCGATCCGCGTCCCACGCGTCAAAGACGATATGCGACGTCATGCCCATCGGCGCCTGGTTTAGCGTGCGGAAGGGTTCGAGATCGACCTCGAGCTCGGCATCGGTGGCGGTGACGGTGGGCAGGTGATGATGCGTGTCGACGCGCGCGCGGCCATGGCCGGGCATGTGCTTGACGACCCCGACGACACCACCCGCGGCCAGCCCCTCCAGCGTGGCACGCCCGAGCGCTGCGACGCGCATCGGATCGGACCCGAACGCGCGCGAGGCGACCGCCTCGGTCGTGTCGGGTTGCGCGACGTCGAGCAGCGGCAGGCAGTCGACAGTGATCCCCACCTCGCTCAGCATCACCCCGAGCGCCTGGGCGTTCGCGCGCGCTGCCTGGATCGCCGTCATCGGCGCGCGGTCATAGGCCGCGTCGAACACGGGTCCGGCCGGAAAACTCGGCCATTCGGGCGGCCCCATCCGGGCGACGCGTCCGCCCTCCTGATCAATCAGGATCGCCAGGTCGTCGCGCCCCGCCAGCGCGCGCAGCGAATCCGTCAGCGCGCGCAGCTGGGCGCGGTCGACGACGTTGCGTTTGAACAGGATATATCCGGCCGGTACGCACTCGGCAAAGAATGCGCGTTCCTGCGGGGTGAGCACGGGCCCGGACAGGCCGAAGATGACGGGCTTCATGCGCCTCGCCTAGCGAACCGCCCCCGCGTCGTCACGTTCAACCTGCCGCAGCGCGACGATCAGCTGGCGACGAAGCAGGTTTCGCCGGCGACGCGCAACCGTCCGCAGATATCGGCGGCCTGGTTCGCGCTGCCCGCATCGACGCGCAACCGGTACAGCGTGTTGCCACCGCGTGCGACCGGCTCGACGAACTTGTTCAGCGGCGCGAGATAGCTGAAGCGCTTGGCGAAGTTGGTCCATGCCGAATTGGCCACCGCAGCACTCGGAAAGGCACCGAGCTGAACGAGCGATCCACTCGCGACGGGGCCCGCCGCTGCCGGCCGCGCCTGAAGCGGCGGGGCCGCGACCAGCCGGCCGCCCGATGCAGGCACCTGCGCCACCGCGTTGCGGCCGGCAGGATCGTCCGCCCCCGTCGACGTCGCCACCGCACGGCGTCCGGCGACCGGCGCCTCGGGCACGCCCGTCAGGTCGATCGCACCATTGCCAGCACCCTTGCCCGCGCTGGTGGCGATCGCGCTGTCGCCTTCGCCATTGACCTTGAGGCCGCCGACCGCGTCGGGCTTGACCTTGTACGGCGTCGCTGGCGCGGCGATCAGCTGGCCGTCGCCCGACGGCACGCGGTTCTGCAGCGTGTAGACCCCGAAGATGATCGCCGCGAGCAGACCCAGCCCCAGCACGACCAGCGCGACGACACGCGCGATCGGCGGGCCGTCACGATCGTCCGACTCGATCGTCTCCAGCCAGGGCAGTCGATCTTCCTCGCGCAGGTTCATCTCGTCGGCCATCAGTTCAACTCCGAAACCGCCTCGACGCCCATGATGGCAAGGCCGTTGCGGATGATCTGCCCGATTGCGTCCGCCAAGAAAAGCCGTGCCGCCGTGGCGCCGGGATCCTCGACCACCAGGAAGCGCCGCTCGGGCCGATCGTTGCCGACATTCCACAGCGCATGGAACGCGGCGGCCAAGTCGTAGAGATAGAACGCGATCCGGTGCGGCTCGCGCGCCGTGGCGGCGGTTTCGACGATTCGCGGGAACTGGCTGGCGAGCTTCATCAGCGCAAGCTCGTCCGTATCAAGCCGGGACAGGTCCGCCTCGATCGCGGCGATTCCCGCCTCGTCCGCGCGCCGGTGCAGCGACGCGATCCGTGCATGCGCATATTGGACGTAGAAGACCGGATTGTCCTTCGACGCCTCGACCACCTTGGCGAAGTCGAAGTCCATCTGCGCATCCGACCGCCGCGTCAGCATCGTGAAGCGCACGACATCCTTGCCGACCTCGTTCACGACATCGGCGAGCGTGACGAAATTGCCCGACCGCTTCGACATCTTCACCGGCTCGCCATTGCGCAGCAGCCGGACCATCTGGACCAGCTTGACGTCGAACCGAGTCTTGCCGCCGGTCAGCGCGGCCACGCCCGCGACGATCCGCTTGACCGTGCCACCGTGATCCGCGCCCCAGATGTCGATCAACTGGTCGGCGGTCTGGCTCTTCTGGAAATGATAGGCGAGGTCGGCACCGAAATAGGTCCAGGACCCGTTCGACTTCTTGATCGGCCGATCCTGGTCGTCGCCGAACTGCGTCGAGCGGAACAGCGGCAGCTCGACCGGCTCCCAGTCGTCCGCCATCTCGCCCTTGGGCGCCTCGAGCACGCCGTCATAGACCAGATCGCGCGACCGCAATTCGGCCTCCGCCGCCTCGGGCTTGCCGAGCGCCTGCAGCTCCGCCTCGGAGGAGAACACCTCATGCTCGATCCCGAGCAGCGCGAGATCGGCGCGGATCATCACCATCATCGCCGCGACCGCACGCGTCCGGAACATCGCCAGCCAGTCGCTTTCGGGCGCGCCGACGAACCGGTCGCCATATTCGCTCGCCAGCGCCTGGCCGATCGGCACGAGGTAATCGCCGGGATACAGGCCCTCGGGGATCGTCACGGTCTCGCCCAGCGCCTCGCGGTACCGCAGATGGACCGAGCGCGCGAGCACATCGACCTGCCCACCGGCATCATTGACATAATATTCGCGGATCACCCGGTGCCCGGCAAATTCGAGCAGGCTGGCCAGCGCGTCGCCGACCACTGCGCCCCGGCAATGCCCCATGTGCATCGGTCCGGTCGGGTTCGCCGACACATATTCGATGTTGACGGTGATCCCGTCGCCCAGCGTAGAGCGCCCGTAATCGGCGCCTGCGACCGGCACCGCGGCCAGCTCGCCGCGCCAGGCATCGTCGGTCAGCTTCATGTTGATGAAGCCCGGTCCCGCCACGCTCGCGCTGTCGACGGACTCGATCTTGCCGAGTTCGACGACCAGCGCATCCGCCAGCACGCGCGGGTTGGTCTTGGCGGGCTTGGCCAGCACCATCGCCGCGTTGGTCGCGAGATCGCCGTGGCTTGCATCGCGCGGCGGCTCGACCGTCACGTTCTTGCGGTCGAGCCCGGCCGGCAACAATCCCGCCTCGGTCAGCGTGTCGAGCGCCGCATCGATATGCGCGGCGAAGCGGGTATAGAGCGTCATGACAATTCCGGTATCGTAAGGAAGCGGGGGCTCTAGCCCAAAGCAGGGCCGGGCTCAATTCATCCCGCACCGGCCCGGTCAGGTGCGGACCAGCCCTTCGATCGCCAGGGTCCCGGCGCTGGCCGGAAACAGCGTCGCCATCGCGCGGCCGGGCTCGACGCCGAAATGCGCCGCGACCGCACCGCCGATGAACGCGTCGAGCGCCATCGTCGGCCTGAGGTCCCGCCCCTCGTAAAGCGCCCCTGCCCCCAGCCCCGGCCAGTCGGCGATCACGCGCCCGCCCGCGACCACGCCGCCCAGCACCATCGCCGACGCGCCCGTCCCGTGATCGGTGCCGCCGGTCCCGTTGACCGCGACGGTCCGCCCGAACTCGGTCGCGACAAGGACCATCGTCTCCGCCCAAAGCGGACCGAGCCCCGTCTGCAACGCGCCGATCATCGCATCGAGGCCCTTCAGCAGTGCGGCTAGGCGCCCGCGCTGGCCGGCATGCGTGTCCCAGCCGCCGGTCTCGATCATCGCGATGCGGGCGCCGTTCGCCGGCGCGATCAGGCGCGCGGCGAGCGTACCCGTCGCCGCCGCATTCTGGCCGTTCGCCTGCGCGAGATCGCTGGTCAGGCTCCGCGTCGCCATCGCCTCGCTCCACAGGCCATGAAGCTGTGCGTCGCCCTGATACAGCATCGCGACGCGCTGGAGCAGGTCGTCGGACGCATCGGGCAGGTTCGACGGCGCATAGGAGGCGACCTCCCGCCGGCCGCGCAGCGCCATCGGCACGGTCGCGGCGACCGCGATGCCGCGCGCGGAGTCCGCGGGCAGCAGGTCGAGCAGGCGATTGAGCCAGCCGTCCTTGACCTGATAGGCGGTGGCGCCGCCCGTCTCGAGGACGTTCTGCCCATCGAAATGCGATCGGTCGCGATAGGGGGACGCGATCGCATGCGCGAACACCGCCTCCTTGCGCGCATAGAGGCCAGCGGTCGTCGCCAGCGCGGGATGCAATGCGAACAGGCCGTCGAGCCTGGTGCCCGACGCGACGTCGGCGGCGAGATCGCCGCGGACGCCCGCGAAGGCCGGGTCGCCGATCGCACCGATCGTCCCCAGCCCGTCGGCCGCGCCACGCTGGATGATGAAGACGAACCGCCTGGCGGTGGCGGCGCGGGCAAAGGCCATGCGCGGTGCAAAGGCGCCGGCGAGGCCGCCGAGCATGGCGGAAGTGATGACGTGGCGACGATCGAGCATGGCTTATCTCCGCATCGATTCGGGTGCGACGAGCAGCAGCGCGAGCGCCTGCCCGGGGCTTTCGGCGCGCGCCAGCGCCTCGGTCGTGGCGGCGCTCACCGATCCGGGGAACAGCGTCGCCGCCAGTCTGCGGGCATCGATCGCCCCGCCCGCGCGCGACGCGAACCGCTCCGCCGCCTCGACCCGGCGCATCACCGCATCCGGCCCCGCCCAACTCGCGGCGATATCATCATAGCCGGCCGGCTGTCCGGGCTTCCACACCGGCTGGCCGAGCTGAGTCAGCAGGCCGGCGATCGCGCCCGGCTGAACGGTCGTCATGCCCAGCGCGCGCATCGCCGCGATCGACCATTCCCAGGGCGTATTAAATTTCACCGGCGTCTCGATCCAGGCCTCGGGCGATGCGATCAGCGCGCGGTACACGCTCGGCAGGTCGCCGCCCGTCTCGAGGAAGGCGGCCCGCAAGCGCGCGACCATCGCCGGCGGCGGCACGTCACCGGCGAAATGCCGGGCAAGCTTGGTCGCGACATGCGTCGCGGTCGCCGGGTTCACCGCCAGGTCGCGCAAAACAGCCCGCGCCTGGTCCTCGCCATCCTCGCCATAGCGTTTGCCGAGCACGGTCCGCACGCCAGGTTCGTGGACCGCCGCCGCGAACCGGAACCGCCCCGCCGGGCCCTGATCCCGTCCGTCGCCACGCCCGAGGCCCGCTACCGTCCACCCCGTCATCGCTCGCGCGAGTTCGGTGACGTCGTCCTGACCATAGCCGGTGCGCACCCCCAGCGTGTGCAGTTCGAGGATCTCGCGCGCGAGGTTTTCGTTCAGCCCGACCTTGCGCCCGCCCCGCGCCGCGACCCGCATGCCGAGCGCGCTGTTCGGTCCGACCGATACCGCTTGGTCGAGATAGAGCAGCATTGCCGGGTGCCGTTCGACCGCCGCCAGCATGTCGCCGAACCGGCCCAGCACATGTGGCCGGATCGCCTCGAACTCGAGCGTCCCCGCCAGCCCGACCACCGTCAGCCGGTCGGCCGACACCGCAAAGTGATTCGCCCAGAAATGCACGAGCCGCTCGACGAACGGGGTCTGCGTGGTGAGCGCGGCGATCGCGCGGGCGGCAACCGCAGCGCCATAATCGTCCCGCGCCTGCTTCCCCATCGCCTGCCGTGCGGCCCGCACCGCGTCGCTGCGCACCGGCGGTGTCGCCGACGCGGTGCGCATGGCATCCGGCGGCGGTGCGGCCGCGCGAGCCGCGCGCTGCGCCTGTTGATAGCTGGCAAGATCGGCGGCAACACGCGCGCTGTCAGGGGCGGCGGCAATCGCCGGCGGGCGGATCGCAAACGCCGGCATCTGCGCCGATAGCCAGTCCCTGCCGTTACCGACCACCTCGTCGGGTCGCGCACCAATTCCGAACCGGTTCAATGCGATGCTCGCCTGGGTCATCCGTCATCTCCTGCAGTCTGGTCCTAGCCCGGGAGTGTCGCAGGATTATGCCAATCGCGGCGAATGGTTGCCGTGCACGCCGTGCAAGTGCGACGGACTCCTTTGCAATTGCTGCTTATGCTGCACCGCAATATCTCCAGGGCATCAAAGCTGGGTGACCACCCGATTGCGCCCGGTACGATCTTTCACTGCGGAGCACATATCATGCGCAAGACCGTATACGTCCTCGCCGCCGCGGCGGCCGCCCTCACCTCGACGATCGGCATGGCCAAGGAAGCCAAGCAGTCCTTCGAGTATGAAGGCAGCACCTATGTCTACACCAGCAGCGTCGAGAACGGCCGCCAGGTCATCAACGGCCGCCGATTCCCGTCGGGCCAGGCGTTTCACCTGATCGTGCGCGGCGACCGCGTGTCGGGTACGGCGGGCGGCGTGCCGGTCGCCTTCGCGACGACCGAAGCATCGGGCGCGGCCGGCGGTATCGCCGCCGTCGCACGCTAAGACACTGGCGGCTCAGCCGATTTCGCGTGGACATTGATCCCGCGAAATCGGCCGGGCTTCAGAACCCCTCGGGCAGATCGATCGGCCCGACCAGCTCGCGGTAGCGCGAGATGGCATAGCGATCGGTCATGCCGGCGATGAAGTCGGCGATGTGCCGGCTGCGATCCGGATCCGCCTCGGGCAGGCGGTCGCGCCATTCCTCGGGGATCGTGCCGGGATCGTCGCGATAGATCGCGAACAGCCCAGTCACGATCCCGTATGCGGCATCCGCCGCGGCAATCTGGCGCGGATGATGATACAGGTTCGCGTACATGAACCGCTTCAGATCGCGCTCTTCCTCGCGCATCGAGTCGGAGAACCCCACCAGGCATTCACCCGCGTCGCGCACGTCCTCGACGCTGGTGACACCGCTTGCCGCAATCCGGCGGCGTGTCTCGGCGATCAGGTCGTTGGCCATCGTGCCGATCTGCGAGCGCACCAGTTCACCCATCAGCCGCTTCGGCTCGACATCGGGGAAGCGTGCGCAGGTATCGTCCCAGCCGCGCGCAATCAGCGGGACCGCCATCAGTTGGTCGAGCGTCAGCAATCCCGCGCGCAGCCCGTC
Organism: Sphingomonas sp. CFBP 8765; assembly: GCF_014841445.1. Taxonomy (NCBI): domain Bacteria; kingdom Pseudomonadati; phylum Pseudomonadota; class Alphaproteobacteria; order Sphingomonadales; family Sphingomonadaceae; genus Sphingomonas; species Sphingomonas sp. CFBP 8765. Next base: position 356,899 of record NZ_JACYTY010000001.1, read on the forward strand.
GTCAATGTCGTGATTGTCATAGGCGATGTCGTCGGCGATTGCCGCGACCTGCGCCTCGAGCGACGAGAAGCTCGTCAGCGCAAGATCGAAGGCCGAGTCCGCCACGCGCAGCGCCCAGCCGGGATGGCGGACGGGGCCATTATGCTTGGCCAGCCCTTCGAGCGTTTCCCAGGTCAGGTTCAGCCCGTTCCAGCGCGGATAGGGACGCTCGATCTCGGTGAGCGTCCGCAGCGTGTGGCCATTATGGTCGAACCCGCCCTGCCCGGTCAGCGCGATCTTGAGCGCATCCTCGCCGGCATGACCGAACGGCGGATGGCCGATGTCATGCGCCAGGCACAGCGCCTCCGTCAGATCCTCGTTGAGCGCGAGCGTGCGCGCGACCGCACGGCCGATCTGCGCGACCTCGAGACTATGGGTCAGCCTGACGCGGAAATGATCGCCGTCGGGCGCCATGAAGACCTGTGTCTTGTGGCGCAGCCGGCGAAAGCTGATCGAGTGGATGATCCGGTCGCGATCACGCTGGAACGCGTCGCGCGGGCCGCGGACGGTCCCGTTCTGTTCCTCGTGAAGCCGACCTTTGCTTCGCGCCGGGTCCGAAGCCCAGGGCGCACGCGCGCTCACTTGGCGGGCAACTTCGTGACGACCTGACCGGCATCGCTGGTGAAGGAGAAGGTCGAGACGCCCTCCTTGGCGAGCGCATTGACGAAGGTCCGCGCCTCCGCGGCGGTCTTGAACGGCCCCGCCAGCACGCGGTTCGTTGCGCCCCACGGCGCCGTCCAGCCGCCGCGCGTTCCGACGACCGTCGGCGCCTTCGCCTTCACACCCTTCCACGCCTTGGGCAGGTCACCCTCGGTCGCGCCGGTCGACACCTGGACCCAGATGCGTTCGGGGTTGGCGCGCGCGATCCGCTTCTCTTCTGCCGCTGCCTTGTCGGCGATCGCCTTCTTCTCGGCGGCGGCCTTCTTCTCGGCGGCAATCTTCTTGTCGGCGATCGCCTTGCGGTCGGCGATCTTCTTGTCCGCCGCCAGCTTCGCGCGTGCCGCCTTCGCATCCGCGAGCCGGGTCGCAGCCAGCGCCGCCTCCTGGGCGGCGGTATCGCGCTCCGCCTTGGCCTTGGCGTCGGCGAGGGCGCGTGCGCCGGCGTCGTCGCCCGCGCCGGCCCCGGAGGCCGTTGCCGGCATCACGGGTGCAGCCCGAGCGATCGGCGCGACGCCGAGTTCGGATGCCGGGATCGACAGCCCGGCAATGATCCGTGCGAGGATCGAATCCTCGCTGACGGGGATGGTCCGCCCGGTCGCAGCAGGCGTGGCGGAGACCGCGACCTGCGTCGGGGGCACCGCGATGCCGGGCGCGACGGCGGCGGGCGTCGCCGGAAGCGTTGTAGCGGCGACACCCGCCGCCGCTGGCGTGGTCGGGACAGCCGACGACACCGTGACCGGGGCCGTCGTGGTCCGCGGAATCATCGGCGGCGTCGTTCCAGCGGTCGTCGCCGGAGCGGTCGGCAACGCCGCCATCTGCGCGACGATCGCAGAGGGCAGCGCACCGGGCGTATCGGGCGCGCGGGTCGGCGAAGACGCCGCCAAGCTTGCCTGCGACACCCGGTTCGCGTCCACCGCCGCGACCGACGTCGTCCGGGCCGGCAAGGGCTGGACGAAGGTCGATGTCGGCGCGGACGGGGGGAGCGTCGTGGTCGCTGCAGGACCGGTCGGCCGCTGGACCGGCTGTGTCGATGCCAGCACCACCGGCGGCTTGGGCAGCGGCTGGACCATGACCATCGGCGCGGACGCTTGCGCGGTTGCAGTCGGGCGGACGGGCGAAGGCGTTGGCGACGGAGTCGGCGTGGTCGTAGGGGTCGGCGTCACAGCAGCGACTTCGACGCGACCCGACCGTGCGGTCTTGTCGCGGCGGGTAGCCGATCGATCGGCGGCCGCCTTGGCACGGCCCGTCGGCTGGGGTGCGGGCTGCGGCTCGGCCGCCGCGAGCATCACCGGCGCGGTCGGATCGGCACCCAGTTGCGGCAGGACCGGCGTCATCCGCGCATCGGCGATCCGCTGCGGCGTCGCATGCACTTCGCCGAAATGTACTGCAAAGGCGCGATCTGCCGGGGCAAGCAATGGCAGACGCTGGAAAAAGGGCTGCAGACCGCGGGCCGCAGCCCCGGGCATCATCGTCGTGACGATCGTCTCTGCGCCGCGCACGTCGTTGTTCATCGCCAGGATGAACGCACGCGCGCGCCACGCCCCGCGGTCCTTCTTGAGGACCAGCGGGTCGAGCTGCTGCAGCGCCAGATCACGCTTGCCGGATATGCCGAGTGACAGGGCGTAACGCCGGACAGTCTCGTCATCGGGGGCATCGCGCAACGCGACACGATAGTCGCGCTGGGCCCGATCCTGTTCGCCGATCAGGTCATAGGCCAGCCCACGATCCGCGGCATAATAGCGCGGCTGGAGCCCGAACGCCTCGGCCTGCGCGAAATAGCGCAGCGCCTCGCCCGGTCGCTCGGAGCGGACCAGGATCGAGGCCATGCCGGCCTTCACCCGGCCGTTGCGCGGATCGACCTTCTCGGCGCGCGCGAACAGTGCCGCGGCACCGCTCAGATCACCGAGCCCGATCGACAGATCCCCCGCGCGGACCAGTGCATCGACGTTGCGGGGGTTTGACGCGAGCTGCCGCATCGTATCGCCGAGGCGATCCGCGTCGGTCGTTCCGGGCAGGGGCTGGACGACTTCCTGCGCCCGCGCGCCGCTCGGGGCGGTGACCAGAACCAGCGCGAGCGCGGCGGTCAGGAGATGATGGGTCGGGAAGATCATGGGTGCCCGTAGCTAGACCCGAGCGCGCGGGAACGGGCAACATGTCGCGGCGCGCTACGCGCCAGGACGGGGCGCGCCGGCGACGAACCGGCGCGCCCCTTTGTGCAGGCCGTTACTGGTTGTTCTGGCGGTGCAGGAAGCGCGGAATGTCGAGCGGATCGGTCGAGGCCGCCTCGCCGTCTTCCTTGGCCGCGCCGCGCGCCGCATTCGACATGCGCTCGAACAGCGTACCACCGAGCTTGACGCGCGGCGTCGCCGGTGTGGCAGCCTCGGGCGCAGCTTCCGCACCCGGGGCGAGCCAGCGACGGCGTGCACCACCCTCGTCCGCAGCCGGCATCGGCGCCGGGGCCGCGGGCGTGGGAGCGGCATAACGATCGTCCGCGTAGGAGCGCGGCGGAGCCTGATAGGCAGGCGCCTGTGGCGTGCGCGCGGTCGGCTGCGGCGCAGGCTGAGCCTGGACCGGCGGCTGCACCGGGGCGGGTGCGGGCGCAGACTGTGTCGGCGCAGGGGCATAGGACTGCGGTGCGGCCGGTGCGGCTGGGACCATCTTGTCCTGACCCAGGACGAGTTCCTCGTCGGTGGTGCCGGACTGTACCGCGTCCGCGCTCGACAGGTCGAGCGGCTCGTCGCCCGTGCCGGTCGGTGCCGCGGGCTCGCTCGGACGGAACGACGTCGATTCGTCGTTCTTCCGGCCCATGCCGAAGCTGAACGAACGCGTCGGCTCGGGCGCGACGGCGGGCTTGGCGTCCGCATCGATCCCGGTCGCGACGACCGAGACGCGGATCTTGCCTTCCAGCTCCTGGTTGAACGCCGAACCCCAGATGATGTTGGCATCGGGATCGACCAGGTCGCGAATGTGATTCGCGGCTTCGTCGACTTCGAGCAGGCGCATGTCGTCGCCGCCGGTGATCGAGATGATCACGCCCTTGGCACCCTGCATGCTGACGCCGTCGAGCAGCGGGTTGGAGATCGCCTTCTGCGCAGCCTCGAGCGCGCGGTTGTCGCCGCTCGCCTCGCCGGTGCCCATCATCGCCTTGCCCATCTCCTGCATCACCGAACGGACGTCGGCAAAGTCGAGGTTGATGAGGCCAGGCATGACCATCAGGTCGGTGATGCTGCGCACGCCCTGCTGCAGCACCTCGTCCGCCATCGAGAACGCTTCCTTGAAGGTCGTGTTCGCGTTGGCGATCAGGAACAGATTCTGGTTCGGAATGACGATCAGCGTATCGACGTACTTCTGCAGTTCCTCGATGCCGCCATCGGCCGACTTGGCGCGACGATTGCCCTCGAACGCGAACGGCTTGGTGACCACGCCGACGGTCAGGATGCCCATGTCGCGCGCCGCCTTGGCGATGACCGGGGCGGCACCCGTGCCGGTGCCGCCGCCCATGCCGGCGGTGATGAAGCACATGTGCGCGCCTTCGAGCATCTTGGCGAGCTGGTCGATCGTCTCCTCGGCGGCCGCGCGGCCGATCTCGGGACGCGAGCCGGCACCGAGGCCCTGCGTGATCTTGGTGCCCAGCTGGATCCGCTGCGGCGCGGTCGACTGCTTGAGCGCCTGCGCGTCGGTATTGGCGACGAGGAAGTCGACGCCCTGGACGTCGGCCCTCATCATGTTCGCGATCGCGTTACCGCCCGCGCCACCGACCCCGATCACCGCGATGCGGGGGGCCAGCTCGTCCACTTCGGGACTCAGAAATTCGATGCTCATCGCCTGCTTCTCCGCCCATCCCGGTGATACGCTACGGCCGGGCCCCTGATTAACCTGTGTGCACCAACGCTACCGGCTGTTCCAGCCGAAATAGCGTCAGCCGTTTCGAAACTCTCAATAATTCGCGCGTGCCGCCTGAATCAACTTGCGGACCATGCCGATTCCCTTCGGCCGGTGAACGATCGTCCGCTGCGGTGCAATACCGCGCAGGTCGATCGGATCGGTCGCCGCATAGAAGGCCAACCCCGCTAACGTCGCAAATGCCGGTCCGCCATGCGCCTCGGGCAGAGCGGTCAATCCGCGCGGTCGGCCGATCCGGACCGACCGCCCGAGCGCCTGTTGCGCATAATCGGCAATGCCCTTCAGCTCCGCGCCGCCGCCTGTCAGCACGACCTGGCGCCCCACCGGCCCCTCGAACTTGAGCGTGCTCAGCGCATTGCGCACCTCGCCCATCTGATGTTCGAGCCGCTGGCGGATGACGCTGATCAACTGCGCCTTGGTGATCTGCGCGCCCTCGCCCGCGCCGTCCTCGGCCGAGATCGGCATGACCGGTATCATGTCGTGATTGTCGCGCGGGGAGGCATTGGCGGATCCATGGAAGCACTTCATCCGCTCGGCATTCTGCCGCCGCGTGCCGAACGCGCTGGCGATGTCGTCGGTGATGTCCTGCGCGCCGATCGGGATCGAGGTCAGCCCGACGAGCATGCCGCCCGCGAACAGCGAGACATTGGTGATCCCCGCCCCCATCTCGACCAGCGCGACACCAAGCTCGCGCTCCTCGTCGCTCAGGCACGCAAGCCCCGTCGCGACCGGCGAGGCGATGATCGACTTCACTTCGAGATGCGCCGAACGCACGCACAGATCGAGATTGCGCACCGGCGAACCGTCTGCGGCCACGACATGGATATGCACGCCAAGCCGGTCGGCATGCAGCCCGAGCGGCGTCTTTACGCCCGTCAGCCCGTCGAGCGTGTAGAGCGCAGGCTGCGCGTGCAGCACCATCCGCCCCTGCGGATCGATGGAATTGCGACCTGCTGCGAGCAGCGCGTCGATATCCTGCTGCTCGACGCGGTGGCCGCCCAGTTCGAACTCGACCTCGGCGACGTCGGACACCAGTCCGCCGGCCGAGAAACCAACCCAGACATTCTCGATGTTGATCCCGGCGATCCGTTCGGCCTGCTCGACCGCTTCGCGTACCGCCGCCTCGGTCGTCGCCATGTCGGCGATATAGCCGCGCTTGACGCCGCGGCTCTCGCGCTGCCCGGTGCCGAGCACGATCAGCTCGCCGCCATCCCCCTTTTGCGCGATCATCGCCGAAACCTTCGACGACCCGATATCGAGCGCCGTGATCAGCCCTTCCGGTGCCACCTTCGCCATGTCATCCCTCCCCGCCCGTTACGTTCGCGTCCGCCGTCTGCGACGGTATAGTCGTCTGTGGCTCGCTGGATACCGGCGCGGGCACGTCGACGCTGTGCGCCAGGCTCGCACCCGGCTTGCGCGCGACCAGCTTGGTCGGGTCGCGCATGTCGAAGCGGATCCAGCCGCGGCCGAGCAGCGGCCGTGCCCCATCGAGCTCGGCAAACTTCACCAGCGCACGCGGCGCCCCGTCCTCGGGCAATGCCAGCGTCTCGCCGCTTTCGAAGGTCAGGTCCCAGCGCCGGTTGCCGACCCAGGTCGCCGCCTTCACCCGCGGCTTGAGCGCGGGGGCGGCGGCGAGCAGCGCCTGGTAGGACGCTTCCTGCCGGTCCGCGCCGGGTCCGATCACCAGCGGCAGGTTCGGGATCGCATCCGGCTGCACCGGTTCGAGCAGCACGCCCGACGCGTCGATCAGAGTCAGATTGCCATTGTCCTGCCACACCGCCGCGGGCGTGCGCTCGACGATGTCGACCAGCAAAGTATCGGGCAGCCGCCGCGACACATGCGCGTCCGCGATCCAGCCATAGCGCAGCAATTTGTGGCGCACCGCCTCGAGATCGACGAGCGGCATCGCGCGGCTCTGCTGATCGAGCGCGACCGCATAGACCGACATCCGGTCCATCCGCTTCAGCCCGGTGACCTCGATCTGGTCGACCTTGAACCCCGCGCGCCCGGCGCCTTCGGCCATCGCGCCGCCGATCATGCCGGGGATGCCGATCCAGGTCGCCGCCGCGATCACGACCGCGCCGCCCGCGCCCAGTATCGACCAGGTCGCGATCTTCTTCAGCGTCTCCTCGCTGACCGGGAGCATCCCGACCAGCCGGTCGAGCACCGACACCTTCTTGACCGCGACCTTGCGCCGCGGGGCGGGCCGCTTGGGGGGCGGGCCGCGCTTGATCGTCCGGCTCATGGCGCCCCGCCCGGCGCGAGCGGATGATCCGACAGCGCCTCGTCGACGATCGCCTGGACGAGCTCGGCATAGCTCATGCCGATGTGCCGCGCCTGTTCGGGAACGAGGCTGAGCGGGGTCATGCCCGGCTGCGTGTTGACCTCGAGCAGGAACAGCCCGTCGACCCCGCGCTCGTCGTCCCAGCGAAAATCGGAGCGCGATGCGCCGTTGCAGCCGAGCAGCCGGTGCGCCTCGAGCGCCAAGCTCTTGCAGGCGTCGGCGATCTCGTCGGGAATGTCCGCCGGGCAGACATGCTCGGTCATCCCGTCGGTATATTTCGCGTCGTAATCATACCAGCCGCTCTTGGGCTTGAGTTCGGTGACGCCGAGCGCGCGACCGCCGAGCACCGCGGTCGTCAGCTCGCGCCCGCGGATATAGGGCTCGGCGAGCAGCTCGTCGAAGTCGATCCACGGCCCCACCGCGTCGCGCGCGATCGGATTGCCGTAATTGCCGCTGTCGGTGACGATCGCCACGCCGACCGACGACCCCTCGTTGACGGGCTTTAGCACATAGGGGCGTGCCATCGGATCCCCCTCGAACAGGTCCACCGAGCGGACGATCCGTCCGCCCGGCATCGGTACACCGGCCGGGACGAGCAGCAGCTTGGTCAGCACCTTGTCGATCGCGATCACCGAGGTCGCAAGACCCGAATGCGTGTAGCGCAGCCCCATCAGGTCGAGCAGCCCCTGCACCGAGCCATCCTCGCCGGGCGTCCCGTGCAGCGCGTTGAACACGAGATCGGGTCTGGCGTCGGCCAGCCGGGCGGCGACGTCGCGCCCCATGTCGATTCGCGTGACGCGGTGGCCAAGCGATTCGAGCGCATCGGCGCAGCCATTGCCCGACATCAGCGAAACCTCACGCTCCGCCGACCAGCCGCCCATGAGGACGGCGATGTGAAGGGGACCGCTCATTTCGCCACCCCGACCCGCTGGATTTCCCATTCCAACGTCACCCCAGTATGCGCCTTCACCTTGGTCCGTACCTCTTCACCCAGCGCCTCGATCTCCGCGCTCGACGCGGACCCGAGGTTCAGCAGGAAATTGCAGTGCTTCTCGCTGACCTGCGCGTCGCCGCGCGTCAGCCCTCGGCACCCGGCCGCGTCGATCAGCGCCCAGGCCTTGTGCCCCTCGGGATTCTTGAACGTCGATCCGCCGGTGCGCGACCGCAACGGCTGCGACGCCTCGCGCTCCGCGGCGATCCGGTCCATCTCAGCCCCGATGACAGCCGGTTCGCCGGGCGTGCCGGAGAACACCGCCTCGACCACGACCGCGCCCGCGGGCAGGTCCGAATGCCGGTACACATAACCGAACCGCGCCGCGGGCCATGTCTCGACCGCGCCGTCGCGCGTGACGACGGTCGCCTCGATCAGGATATCGCTGACGTCGCGCCCATAGGCCCCCGCGTTCATCCGCACCGCGCCGCCGACGGTCCCCGGGATCCCGCGCAGGAATTCGAGCCCGGCGATCCCTGCATCGCGCGCGGCGCTGGCGACCGTGATCCCCATCGCCCCCGCCCCGGCGCGAACTCGACCGTCCTCAACCGACACCTTTGCCATCGCCTTGGGCAGACGCACCACGACCCCCGGCACACCGCCGTCGCGGACGATCAGGTTGGAGCCGACGCCGACCGGCAGGACCGGCGTCGACGGATCGAGGGTCTTTAACAACCCGGCCAGATCCTCGACATCTGCCGGCCGCACAAGCCATTCGGCAGGCCCGCCGGTACGAAACCAGATGAAGTCCGCAAGCGACCCACCGGCCTCGACGCTCCCCCTGATGGTCTCCCGCGAAGGCGGGAACCCAGTCTGGGTCGCCGCATTCGCGGGGACGCAAGGTGTCGCAGCGTTCACGCCGGCACCTTCGAACGCTCGACCGCGATCGCATCGGCCAGCCCGGCCGCCCATTTCGTGATGTCGCCCGCGCCGAGGCAGACGACCATGTCATCTGCCTCGATCGTCGCCGCCAGCTCGGCCGCCAGTGCATTCGCATCCGCGACCACGCCCGCAAACCGGTGGCCGCGCCGCTTCAGCCCCTCGACCAGAGCCGCCGCGTCGACGCCCTCGACCGGCGTCTCGCCCGCCGCATAGACCGGCGTCACCAGCACCCGGTCCGCGTCGTTGAACGCGGTCTGGAAATCCTCCATCAGATTGCCGAGCCGTGAATAGCGATGCGGCTGCACGACCGCGATCACGCGCCCCTTCGCGCCCTCGCGCGCGGCGGCCAGCACCGCGCGGATCTCGACCGGGTGATGCCCGTAATCGTCGATGATCGCGACACCGCCACCCTCGACCGGAACCTCGCCCACCTTGGTGAAGCGCCGCTTCACGCCGCCAAACTTGGCAAAGCCCTGCTGGATCGTTGCATCCTCGATCCCCAGTTCCAGCGCGACGCCGATCGCGGCCAGCGCGTTCTGGACATTGTGCCGCCCGGGCATCGGCATCTCGATCCCCGCAATCGTCCGCGTCGCACCGTCGCGAGTCCGCACCACGCAATCGAAGCGATTGCCGCCCGGGATCGGCGTCACCTCGACGCCGCGGACATCCGCCTGCGCCGAGAAGCCGTAGGTCACGATCCGCCGATCGCGCACGCGCGGCAGGATCCCCTGCACCTCGGGATGATCGAGGCACAACAAGGCCGCGCCATAGAAGGGCACGTTCTCGACAAACTCGACGAACGCATCCTTCACCGCGTCGAACGATCCGTAATGATCGAGATGCTCGGGATCGATGTTGGTGACGACCGCGATCGTCCCGTCGAGCCGCAGGAAGCTGCCGTCGCTCTCGTCCGCCTCGACCACCATCCAGTCGCTCGCACCCAGTCGCGCGTTCGATCCGTAGCTGTTGATGATGCCGCCATTGATCACGGTCGGATCGACCCCGCCCGCATCGAGCAGCGCGGCGACCATCGACGTCGTCGTGGTCTTGCCGTGCGTGCCGGCAACCGCGACGGTCGACTTCAGCCGCATCAGCTCGGCCAGCATCTCCGCACGCCGCACCACGGGCACGCGCGCGTTGAGCGCCGCCTCGACTTCGGGGTTAGACCGAACGATCGCGGTCGAGACGACCACCACCGCCGCGTCACCTATATTCTCCGCAGCATGGCCGATCGCGACCGGAATGCCCTTGTCGCGCAGGCCCTGCACGACATAGCCCTCGGCCACGTCGGACCCCTGCACGCGGTAGCCGAGATTCTTCATCACCTCGGCGATGCCCGACATGCCGATCCCGCCGATCCCGACGAAATGGATCGTCCCGATATCGGTCGCTACACCCTTCATGCAAATTGTACCTTTGGCTTGGATGGGCGCCCGACCGGCAGTCGCGACACCGGCGCATCGAGGCTTTCGACCAGGTCGGCCAGATCGCTTGCCGCATTGGGCCTGCCGCAACTGCGCGCGCGTCCCGCCGCGTTCTGCAGCGCGGCGGGATCGAGCCCGAGCTTCTGCATCTGCTTGGCGAGTTCGACCGCGGTGAAATCGCCCTGCCGGATCGTCCGTGCGCCGCCGGCGCGGGTGATCTCGCGGGCGTTGACGGTCTGGTGATCGTCGGTTGCGCCCGGCAGCGGCACCAGGATCGCCGGCCGCCCCGCCGCGGTCAGCTCCGCGATCGTCGAGGCGCCCGCGCGCGCGATCACCAGATGCGCCCAGGCAAGCTGTTCGGGCATGTCGGGCAGATAGGTAGCGAGCTCGGCCGGGATGTGATGCTCGGCATATTGCGCGCGCACCGCATCGATATCCTCGATCCGCGCCTGGTGCGTGACCTGTAGCCGCCGCCGGAACGTCACCGGCAGCATTGCCAGACCATCGGGGACGACCTGAGACAGGATGCTCGCGCCCTGGCTGCCACCGGTCACGAGAACGCGGAAGATGCCATCCTCCTCGAGCAGCGGATAGGGCCTGGCACGCAATGCGAGCACCGCCTCGCGCACCGGATTGCCGACGAGATGAGTCTTGGCGAGAAGCCCGGAGGCGAGCCGTTCGGTCGGTTCGGACGAGGTCGCGATCGCGTCGACGCGGCGCGCCACGAGCCGGTTCACCCGCCCCAGCACCGCATTCTGCTCGTGCACCGCGGTCGGGATCCGATTCGCGAACGCCGCCAGCAGAGCGGGCAGCGCGGGATAGCCGCCAAAGCCGATCACCGCCGCCGGCTTGAACGTGCGATAGAGTTCGCGTGCCATCATTCGCCCGCGCCACATCGATCGCGTTGCCTTGGCCCAGCCCAGCGGTCCGCCGGTGAAGCGTCCGGCGGGCAGGACATGCGTCTGGATTCCCTCGAACAATCCAGGGAAGCGCACGCCGCGCTCGTCGCTGACCAGCGCGACGCGGTGACCGCGCCTCGTCAGCTCAGCAGCAAGCACCGCCGCGGGCACCATGTGTCCGCCGGTCCCGCCTGCCGCGAGCACGAAATGCCGGGGACGTTGATTCACAGTCATTCACCACTCCAGCGGACGACATAGGGGCTCCGCGTGAGAAACGGATTGCGCCGGGTAAACGCCAGCAGCAACCCCATGCCGACCGACAAGGCGATCATCGACGACCCCCCATAGCTGATGAACGGCAGCGTCATGCCCTTGGACGGTGCGAGCCCGGTGTTCACCGCCATGCTGACCAGCGCCTGTGCACCGAACTGCGTCGCCAGCCCGGCCGAGGCCAGGAGCTTGAATTCATCCTGTTCGTCCAGCAGCTTGACGAACACGCGCACGACGATCGCAAGGAAGATCACCGCGATCACCGAACAGGCGATCAGCCCGAACTCCTCGCCGATCACCGAGAAGATGTAATCGGTATGCGCCTCGGGCAGCCCGAACTTGGCGATGCCGCCGCCGGGCCCCGTGCCGGTCCAGCCGCCCGCGGTCAGCGTGTTGTGCGCGGCATTGGTCTGGAAGTGATCCGACGCGCCCTCGCCCTCGATCCCCGGGAACAGGAACGCGTCGATCCGCGACCGCGCCGTGCCGTAGAACATATAGGCAGCGACCAACCCGACCGGCACGCAGCCGACGAGGCCTGCCATCACGCGCATCGGCGTTCCCGCGATCATCAGCAACGCCATCCACACGGTGCAGTAGATGATCGTCTGGCCGAAATCGGGTTGCAGCATAAGCATGACTGCGATCGTGCCGGTCAGCCCGCCCGTGATCAGCACGGTCGGCAGTTCGGGATCCTTCGCGCGCAGCGACAGGAGCCAGGCGACAGTGACGATGAAGACCGGCTTCAGAAACTCGGACGGCTGGAACTGCGCAAAGCCATAGCCGATCCAGCGACGCGCGCCGTTGACCTCGGATCCGACGAACGGCGTCACCGCGAGGATCAGCAGCAGCACCGCCGCCGCGGTCAGCGCCATGCGCCGCGCCATTGCGACGGGCATCATCGACACCCCGAACAGCACCGGCATCGAGACGCCGACCCACATCAGCTGACGCCAGAAATAATAGAGCGGCGTCAGCTTGTGATGCTCGCCCGAATAGCGGACTGCGGTCGCGGGCGACGCCGCAGCCACCGCGATCAGCCCGATCGCGATCAGGAACAGCGTCAGCAGCAGCAGCATCCGGTCGATATCCCAGAACCACGTGCCAAGCGGCGACTGATCGCCACGCCCGCCGCGCCGCTTCATCTTCGCGACGATCCCGGTCTTCTGCCCTGCGCTCATCATCGGTGTCCGCATATCGCTCATGCCAGCGACTCGACCGTCGCGCGGAAGGCCGCGCCGCGCGCTTCGTAATCGGCGAACTGGTCGAAGCTCGCACAGGCCGGGGACAACAGGATCGTGTCGCCGGGCCGGGCATTGGCCGCCGCGCTGCGGACGGCCGCGTCGAGCGTGCCGACATGGTCGACCGGCATCGACCCGGCCAGGATCTCGGCGAACCGCGGCCCGGCCTCGCCGATCGTATAGGCGTGCACGACATGGCCGAAGCCGGGCCTGCACGCATCGAGGTCATCCCCCTTCGCGCGCCCGCCGACGATCCAGTGGACCCGCTCAAATGCCGCCAGCGCGGGCGCCGCGCTCTCCGGATTGGTCGCCTTGCTGTCGTCGACATAGGCGACGCCGTCATAGGAGGCGATCTGCTGCATGCGGTGCGGCAGGCCGGTAAAGCTGACCAGCCCGCGATCGATATCGACCTCGCTCACACCCAGCGCGCGCGCGACCCCCACGGCGGCACGCGCGTTTAGCGCATTGTGCGGCCCCTGCAGCGACGGCCAGCCGCCCTGGTCGCCGATGTCGATCCGGTCGATGAACTGGATCGTAAGGTCAGCGGGAGCGTCACCCAGTAGACGATGCTCCGCCTCTGCGCCGTGGTCGACGATCGCGAGATGCGGCACCGTCTGCATCGCGAACAGCCGCGCCTTCGACGCCGCATAGCCGGCAAAGCCGTCATAGCGATCGAGATGGTCGGGGGTAATGTTGAGCAGCACCGCGACGTCGCAGTCGAGCGTCTGAGTCAGGTCGATCTGATAGCTCGACAGCTCGAGCACATAGACGCCGCCCTCGGGCAACGGATCCTGCCCCAGAATCGGCAGCCCGATATTGCCCCCCATCAGCGTCGGCACGCCCGCCGTCCGCAGGATATGATGCACGAGCGCGGTGGTGGTCGACTTGCCGTTCGTGCCCGTGATCCCGACGACCTTGTGCGACGGCAGGTCGGCGCGGGCCTGCGCAAAGAGTTCGATGTCGCCGATGACGGGAACGCCCGCCGCACGCGCGGCCGCGGCGAGCGGATGCGTGTTGAGCGGCACCCCTGGCGACACGATCAGTGCGTCGAACCCCGCCAGATCGTCCAACGGATCAAACCGAAGATCGACGTCATCGAGGGTGACCGACAGGTCTTGAATGCTCTCGGCCAGAACCGCGCGCTTCTTTTCGTCGTCGTCCCACGCGACCACGCCCGCGCCGCCAGTGACCAGCGCCTGGACGGTCGCCGCACCCGATCGCGCCAGCCCCAGCACCGCACAGCGTTTTCCGCGCCAGGCCTCAGCGACGATCACCGCAGCTTCAACGTCGACAGGCCGACCAGCGCCAGGACCAGCGCGATGATCCAGAAGCGGATCACGACGGTCGGCTCGCTCCAGCCGAGCTGTTCGAAATGATGGTGGATCGGCGCCATCCGGAACACCCGCTTGCCGGTCCGTTTGTAAAAGAACACCTGGATGATCACGCTCATCGCCTCGGCGACGAACAGCCCGCCGATGATCCCGAGCACGATCTCGTGATGCGCGACGACCGCAATGGTGCCGAGCGCGCCGCCGAGCGCGAGGCTGCCGGTGTCGCCCATGAACACCGCCGCGGGCGGCGCGTTGAACCACAGGAACGCCAGACCGCCCCCGACGACCGCGCCGCAGAAAATGGCGAGCTCGCCCGCGCCGGGCACGTGCGGGATGCCCAGATAGTCGGCGAACTTCACATTGCCCGCGAGATAGACGATCACCATGAACGCGACGCTTGCGATGATCACCGGCATCGTCGCCAGCCCGTCGAGCCCGTCGGTCAGGTTCACGGCATTGCCGAACGACACGATCGTGAAGGCGGCGAAGACGGGGAAGAACCAGCCGAGATCGATATACATGCGCGACGTGAACGGCAGGTAGAGATGCGGCCCGTTCTGCGACATGATGATCGTCGCGGCGATCCCGGCAATCGCGAATTCGAGCAACAGCCGCGTGCGACCGGAAATGCCCGCGGTGCTCGCCTTCCGCACCTTGTCATAGTCATCCATGAACCCGATCGTGCCAAAGCCCAGCGTCACGAACAGGCACGACCAGACATAGGGGTTGCTGAGGTCCATCCAGAGCAGGATCGCCAGCGTCATGCTGGTGAGGATCATCAACCCACCCATCGTCGGCGTGCCGCGCTTGGCGAGATGCGTCTGCGGGCCGTCGGCGCGGATCGGCTGCCCCTTGCCCTGACGCACGCGCAGCCAGCCGATGAAGCGTGGCCCGATAATCAGGCCGATGATCAGCGCAGTCGCGACCGCCCCGCCCGTCCGCGTCGATTGATAGCGGAGCAGGTTCAATATTCCCGGGAAACCCAGATGTGCGGCGATCCAGTACAGCATTTACGTCTTCCCGCCCCCGAGACTCGTCACGACCCGCGCGAGCCCTACACCGTTCGATCCCTTGATGAGAACCGCATCGCCCGGCGCCAGGATCGTCCGTAACGACGTCAGCGCGGCCGCAGCGTCGCCCACATGGACGGTTTCGACTTTACCCTCAAGCGCTCGCGCAAGCGGCGCCATCGCTTCACCGACCAGCAGCGCCATTTCGACGTTTGCCGCGACAATCGGCTCGGCAAGCCCGGCATGATAGTCGGCCGACGCCTCGCCCAGCTCGCGCATCTCGCCGAGCAGCGCGACATGCCGCCCCGGCTCCTTGGCCAGCACGGCCAGCGTCGCGCGCATCGACGCGGGGTTCGCATTATAGCTTTCGTCGATCACGAGCGCCTGCCCGTCCGCGAGCGTCGTCATGAACCGCGCACCGCGTCCCTGCAGCCCGCCGAGTTCGGCGAGCGCCAGTCCCGCCAGCCCGAGATCCGCGCCCGCCGCCTCGACGCACGCGATCACCGCCAGCGCGTTTGAAACCCAGTGCATCCCCGGCTGCGCCATCGTGAAGCTCAGCTCACGGCCGTCCTGCTGGACCGTGACGAACGTCGCGCCGGTCGCCAGCCGGACCGTCTCGATCGCGCGGACATCGGCACCCTTCGCGATTCCGAAGGTCACGATCCGCGCCGCATGCGGCGTCGCCGCCGCGGTCAGCCGGTCGCGATGCGGGCTGTCGAAGGGGATGATCGCGACGCCGTCCGGCTCGAGCCCGGCGAAGATCTCGCCCTTGGCGTCGGCGATCGCGCTTTCGTCGCGGAAGAATTCGGTATGCGCCGGCGCGATCGCGGTGACGACCGCGATATGCGGACGGACGATCTGCGTCAGCTCGGCCAGCTCACCAGCATGGTTCATCCCCATCTCGAACACGCCGAAACGCGCGTCGCGCGGCATCCGCGCGAGGCTCAGCGGGACGCCGGTATGGTTGTTGTAGCTCTTGACCGAACGATGCACCGCCCCCGGTGCGCCGCGATCGAGCGCCGCGAACAGCGCCTCCTTCGCGCTCGTCTTGCCGACCGATCCGGTGACGCCAATGATCGTCGCGCCGCTGCGCGCCCGGCTCGCGCGCCCGAGCATCTGCAACGCCGTGAAGCTGTCGGCGACCAGCACATGCGGATGCGCGCAGGGTTCGGAGACGATCGCCCCCGCGGCACCCTGCGCGAACGCCTGGTCGAGATACAGATGGCCGTCGCTCGCCTCGCCCTTCATCGCGACGAACAGGTCGCCCGGACCAACCTCGCGCGAATCGAACGCGACGCCCGTCACGGCAAACTCGGCCGAGGCGACCCCGCCGGTCGCCGCAGCGATCTCGGCGGACGTCCACAGGGGCACCGCAGTGCTCATGCCGCACACTCGCGCGCGACGCCGACATCGTCAAACGGCAACACCATGTCGCCGACGATCTGGCCCTGTTCGTGGCCCTTGCCCGCGATCAGCACGATGTCGTCGCTGCCCGCCTCGTCGATCGCCGCCTGGATCGCCGCGCGCCGGTCGCCGATCTCAATCGCGCCGGGCGCGCCCTTCAGCACGTCGCGGCGGATCGCGGCGGGATCCTCGGTGCGCGGATTGTCGTCGGTGACGATCACGCGGTCGGCGTAATGCATCGCGACCTGCCCCATCGTCTCACGCTTGCCGGTATCGCGGTCGCCGCCCGCGCCGAACACGACGATCAGCCGCCCGCCCGCATGCGGCTTGAGCGCGGCGATCGCCGCCTCCAGCGCGTCCGGGGTATGCGCATAATCGACATAGACCGGCGCGCCCGAGCGCGCGATGACCGCACGCTCGAGCCGCCCGCGCACGGGCTGCAACCGCGCCAGATTGGCGATGGTCGTCGCGATATCGCCACCGGTCGCGATCACCAGTCCCGCCGACACCAGCGCATTGGCGGCCTGATACCCGCCGATCAGCGGCAGCGTCACGCGGTAGGTCTGGCCCCCCGCCTCGATCGTCAGCCCCTGCCCCAGCAATGTCGGATCGCGATCGACCAGTCGCAGCGTATCACCGCGCGTGCCGACGGTCACGAGCCGATTGCCCCGCTCCCGCGCGAGGTCGATGACGCGCGCCGCCTGCGGATCGTCGGCCCACACCACCGCCGCCCCATCCGGGCGCAGTACTTCCGAAAACAGCCGGATCTTGGCGGTGAAATAGGCCGCCATGTCGCCGTGATAATCGAGATGGTCGCGGCTGAGATTGGTGAAGGCGGCCGCCGATACGGGCAGTCCCTCGGTGCGATACTGGGTCAGCCCGTGGCTCGATGCCTCGAAGGCGAGATGCGTCACGCCTTCGCGCTCGAGCCCGGCGACGTTCGACAGGAAGGTGACGACGTCGGGCGTCGTGAGGCCGGTGGTGACGCGTTCGTCGGCGGTCGTGACGCCCAGCGTACCGATCGACGCGGCGTGATGGCCGGCCATCCGCCACAATTGGCGGGTCATCTCGACACAGCTCGTCTTGCCGTTGGTGCCCGTAATCGCGACCGTCGTCGCGGGAAAGGGTGCAAAGAATGCTGCCGCGAGCTGCGCGAACCGTTCGCGTGGGGTCTCGTCGGCGATGTACGCTACACCCTCGACCGCGAGGCCCGGCCGCGCGACGATGCCGATCGCGCCCGCGCGGATCGCGTCGGCGATATAGTCCTCGCCATTGACGCGGGCGCCCTCGAACGCCCCGAAGATCGTCCCCGGTGCGACCTTGCGATGGTCGATCGCGAAGCCCGTGACGTTGCCGTCATACGCCTCGCGCGGTGCAGATCCGTGCACTGATGCCCCGCCATCGCTGACGGGGCCCTTACCGATCAGCGTTGCCAGTTTCATGCACCGATCCTCATGTATCGCCCCTCATTCCGCACCGGACGTCGGCTTTGCGCCAAAGGCCGGCGTGCCCGGCGCATGCCACAACAGCGGCAACAAGTCGCTTTCGTCAATGTCGCGGTTCGCATCGGGAATGACGCCGAGCATCGATCCGGTCCGGCTGATCACGCGCGATACCACCGGCGCCGCGGTCCAGGCCGCAGTGGTGAAACCGTAAGATTCCTTGTTACCCTTGGCGGAATCGAGCGTCACCACGACGACGTAACGCGGCGCGTCCATCGGGAAGGCAGCGGCAAAGGTCGAGACGTTGGTGTGCTTGTTATAGCCCCCCGCCTGCGCGATCTCGGCCGTACCGGTCTTGCCGCCGACGCGGTAGCCGGGCGCCTCGCCCTTGCGGCCCGTGCCATATTGCACGACCAGCCGCAGCAGCTGCCGCATCCGCGCGCTCGTCGTCGTGCTGATCACGCGTCGCCCGGCGGGGATATGCGCCGGATCGATCTTCAGCAGCGTCGTCGGGCGCCAGATCCCGCCATTCACCAACGTCGCATAGGCGTTGGCGAGGTGCAGCGGCGTCACCGCGATCCCGTGGCCATAGGCCGACGTCATCAATGTCGTGCGCGCCCAGAAGGT
Organism: Sphingomonas sp. CFBP 8765; assembly: GCF_014841445.1. Taxonomy (NCBI): domain Bacteria; kingdom Pseudomonadati; phylum Pseudomonadota; class Alphaproteobacteria; order Sphingomonadales; family Sphingomonadaceae; genus Sphingomonas; species Sphingomonas sp. CFBP 8765. Next base: position 375,303 of record NZ_JACYTY010000001.1, read on the forward strand.
CGGCCAGATCGGCCGGCCCTTCTCGCGCAGTTCGATATCAGGCTTGGTGTCGAAGCCGAGCTTGCGGAACATGTTCTGCATACCGGCCGCACCGATCTGGTCGGCGATCCGCGCGGTCGCGATGTTCGACGAATAGATCAGCGTCTCGGGGATGTTCAGCCAGCGCTTCTCTTCATCGCCCGGATCGTCGTGGATCGTGTAGCCGCCAACGCGCAGCGGGACGGTCGCGTCGAAGCGCCGCGCCATCGACGTGACGGTGCCCGAATCGATCGCCGCCGCCATCGCGATCGGCTTGAACACCGACCCCAGCTCGTACACGCTCTGCGTACCCATGTTGCGCAGTTGCTCGGTGCCCGCCATGCCGACCCGGTTGGGGTTGAAGACCGGCATCGACGTCATCGCGATCACTTCGCCGGTGTCGACGTCGAGGACGATGCCGGCCGCGCTCTTGGCCTGGAACGACGCGACCGCACGCGCGAGCTCGCTTTCCATCGCCGCCTGGACGCGCGTGTCGATCGATAGCGCGACCGGCGCGCCGTTCAGCGCGGGGTTGGTAAGCCGCTCGTCGAGGACGCGCTCCATCCCCGACATGCCGTGACCGTCGGTCGACAGGAACCCCAGCGCATGCGCGGCCATGGTCGATTGCGGATACAGGCGCTGCGTCTCGCGCGCGAACACGATCGCAGGTTCGCCGATCGCGTTGACCTGCTCGACCAGCGCAGGCGACGCGCGGCGTTGCAGGTAGCTGAAATTCACATCCTTGGTCAGCAGACCGTAGAAAAAGGCCTGGTTGCCGCGATCTGGCATCAGAGCCGCCAGCCGCGCGGCGATCTCGGTCGGATCGCCGATCATCTTCTTAGGATGCACCGCGATCGTCCACGCGTCGATCGTCCTGGCCAGCGGTGCCCCGTTACGGTCGACGATATCGCCGCGCGCCGCGATCGCCGCGGCGCGGGCGCCGGGATCGCTCAGCGACGACTGGATCGCGAGCACGCCGAGCCGGCCGATCACGACCAGCACCGCGGCCCCGAACAGGAACATCAACATCATCAGGCGCGTGTGCGCGGTCGCGACCAGCGCGTGGCGCTGCGTTGCGGTACGCCGCTCGGAAACCGGCCGGGCGACGAGGGTGGTCAACGCAGACGCCCTGCCTCGGCCCGGGCGCCGCTCAGGATCGAACCCAGCGTGTTGTCGGACAGCAGCTTGCGGTCGAGCATCGCGACTGCCTGCGGACGGACCTTGGCGACCGCGGCGAGGCGCTCGGGAGCGGCCGCGCGGACGATCGCCGTGTCGGTGGCACGGGCGGTCTGGACGGTGGCGCGGACAGTGACGGGCTTGAGCGGCGCTGCGGCAGCGACGGCCTGCACGGCGACGTCGACCGCCTGCGGCGCCGCGGCGGCGGCAGCAACCGGCAGCGACGGCACGAGCAGCTGCGCGGTCTGGACGGTGGCGCCCGCAGGCCCGCCAATCTGATTCACGTCGAGGCTGGCGAGGGCCGATTCGCTTGCCACGAACTGCCCGGCGGTCGGCGCGGACAGCGCCAGCGTATCGCCGTTCCAGCGCTCGAGCTGCGCGAGGTTCGCGCGCGTGTCAAACTCGGTCTCGAGCGCGCGGATATCGCGCTCGGCCGACCGGATCTGGCCGTTGACGGTCTCAAGCTTCTTACGCTCGGCGGCCACCTGCAGCGAAACGAGGTAAAAGCCGAGTACGACGGCAACGCAGCCACCGAACCAGCCCACACCCTTCAACCGATACGCCGCCGTCATGTCGTCACCTCTTCCGTCCAAGGTTGCGCGGAGGTCCGCCGCGCCGTTCGTAAAGTCGCAGAGCGTGCGCGCGGATTGCGCGCCAGCTCGTCCTCGCCGGCGCGCACGGGGCGGCCGACATCGGTAAAACTCGGTTCTACCACGGTTTTTGCCTGTGGAAGATGACGGGAACCTGAAGGCGCACTACCCGACCGCGTGCGCAGGAACCGCTTCACCATGCGATCCTCCAGGCTGTGGAAGGTCACGATGGCGAGCCGTCCGCCGGGCTTGAGCGCACGCTCCGCCGCCAGCAGGCCATCGGCGAGCTCGCCGAGTTCGCGGTTAATATGGATCCGGATCGCCTGGAACGCGCGCGTCGCGGGGTCCTTCTTGTCGTGTGCCTTGTACCCCAGCGCGCGACGGACGACATGCGCGAGCTCGCCGGTGCGCGTCATCGGCCGCGCGGCAACGATCGCCCGCGCGACGCGACGTGACTTGGGCTCGTCGCCAAAATGATAGAGGACGTCGGCGATCTCGTCCTCGTCGGCCTCGTTCACGAAATCGGCGGCGGTCATGCCCGCCTGCGCCATCCGCATGTCGAGCGGCCCGTCCGACTGGAACGAAAAGCCGCGCTCGGCCTGGTCGAGCTGCATCGACGAGACGCCGATGTCGAGCGTGATGCCGTCGACGGGCAACGCGTCGCGTGCCTCGAGTTCGGCGACCATCGCGGAAAAGTCGGCGGCAACCAGCGTCAGCCGCTCCTCGCCATCGGCCCAGTCCTGTCCGGCGGCAATCGCGTCGGGGTCGCGGTCAAAGGCGATGACGCAGGCGCCGCGCGACAGCAGCGCCCGCGTATAGCCGCCCGCGCCGAACGTCCCGTCGACGATCGTCTCGCCGGGGGCAGGGGCGAGCGCGGCGATCACCTCGTCGAGCAGGACCGGAATGTGCGGGGCGGCGGGGATCGTCTCGCTCACAGCGAAATCCCCTTTTCGGCCATGTAGAAGCGCGCCATCTCCTTGACGACGGGGGGCATGTCGTCGGTCGCTACCAGCGCCGCGGGATCCCAGATCTCGATATAGTCGAGGACGCCGTAGAAGAATGCGTGCCCCTTTATCCCGGCATAGAAGCGCGGGAAGGCGGGCATGATGAAGCGGCCCGAGCCATCGAACGGCACGGCCTCGCCCGACGCCGCGCGACGTTTGATGTTATAGTCATATTCGCCGTCTTCACGGGTATTCTCGGCCTCGCGGCGGTCGAGCTTTTCGGCGAGCAGCGCGACATAACCCGGATCATAGGCGACCAGGCAGCGGTTCTTCTGGTGTGCGCCGATGATGATGGTTCCGCCGTCCTTGCCGTTCGCCTTGGGGGCATTTGCCGACAAGATCGTCCGAAGAGCGGAAGGGATGGCTACCCGGCCCTTGTCGTCGACAAGGCCGATGCCATCTCCTTGATATCGCCCTCGATCCGACACGCCAATATCCCGCGAATGGCGCGCACGTCTTCCCGCCTCGAACCGCAGCCTTCGCCGCGGCCCGGCCGCGCAATCGCGAACGGTGAACGTGCCCCTGTGTTAATCTCCGTCTATCACAGCGGAACGGGGACGCAACGGGATATTTGGGGATTTCCGGGAATCAAGCGCTGTATTGCCCTTGATCCGGGACCATGTGCCCTGCCGGGACGGCCCGGTGCGCACATTGATCTACGGCAAGATCGAGTCGACCCTGGCATGCGGACGCGCTGCGTGTCAGCGTGGTCCCGTGATTTCCCCGGCGCGGCAGCGACGGAAAGCCCGGATCAGTTCGGAGTAGCGGGTGCCTGTGCGTTGACGCTGGGTGCGAGGCCCATTTCCGCGAGTGGCTCGTCAGAGCCATCGGCGGCGGCGGTCGTATTCGACACGGCCATGTTCGCGACGACATCGGCCTGCGCCGAGCCGGCGGCGACCACGGGTAGTTCGCGCGTCGCCGACCCGATGATCGCGCTGGCGAGCCCGATGAAGATCACCACTGCGGCGAGCCCGATCATGCCGACCTTGATCCGCTGCATGGTTTGCGAAGGTGCGCGTTGCGTCTGCATCTTGTCGCGCGCATCTACCCGATCATCGCGCACTTGTCGAATTTCACCATCCCGCGGCGCGCCGCCGCCCTCGCTCACATCAGGCCCTTCGCCGCGCGCCATTCGGGATTGTACAGCGTCGAGAGGTAGCGGAACCCCGTATCGCACAGGATCGTCGCGATCCGCTTGCCCGGTCCGAGTTGCCGCGCCAGCGCGACTGCGCCCGCGACGTTGATCCCCGACGACAGGCCGAGGCACAGCCCCTCCTCGTCGAGCAACTGCCGGGTCCAGGCATAGCCTTCCGCATCCGAGATCCGGAACTGCGTATCGATCGGCGCGCCGTCGAGATTGGCGGTGATCCGCCCCTGCCCGATGCCTTCCGCAACCGAGGACCCTTCGGACTTCAGCTCGCCATGCGCATAATAGTTATACAGCGCAGCGCCGTGCGGATCGGTCAGCGCGATGCAGATCGCCTCGTCCTTCGCCTTCAGACCCAGGCCGACGCCAGCGATCGTCCCGCCCGTCCCCGCCGCGCAGGTGAAGCCATCGATCCGCTCGTCCATCTGCCGCCACAACTCTTCGGCGGTACCGATGATGTGCGCGTGGCGATTGGCGGTGTTGTCGAACTGGTTCGCCCAGATCGCGCCCGGCGTCTCCTCGGCGATGCGCCGCGACGTGTGCACGAAATGACACGGGTTGGAAAAGGCGGCGGCGGGCACGAGCACGAGTTCGGCACCCAGCGCGCGCAGCGTGTCCATCTTCTCGCGACTTTGCGTCTCGGGCATCACGATGATCGTCTTGTAGCCCTTGGCATTGGCGACCAGCGCCAGGCCGATCCCGGTATTGCCCGCGGTCCCCTCGACAATCGTCCCGCCCGGCTGGAGCAGGCCGCGTGCCTCGGCATCCTCGACGATGAACAGCGCAGCGCGATCCTTGATCGAGGCGCCCGGATTGGTGAATTCGCACTTGCCGAAGATATCGCACCCCGTCGCGTCGCTCGGGCCCTTCAGTCGCACCAGCGGCGTATTCCCGATCAGGGCAAGCGTATCGGGGGCGGTCAGCGTGTCGGATCTCATCTGCATCGCCTGTAGATGGCGCCACTCCCGGTCCGCCACAAGCGCGCTAAAACTATCCACCGGACAAGCCGGCGCACCAAGCCCCGTCAGGCCGCCCCTTTCACGCCGCGTCGCTCCTCACCGCTTCGATGCGGGCCTGAACGCAATCCAGCGCGTCGGACAATTTGGCGCCGAGCAGCAATTCACCCCCCTCGTCGGCCAGGCAGAGCGCCTGGGTGATGAGCGTCGATATCGCCGACAGGCGCTCGGCGACAGGAATTTGGCCCGGCATGCAACGTCCTCTTACAACGGTTCCGTGAAATATAGTGGCAGATGCGTGACATCGGACGACCCCGGTGCCTTTATTCCCCCGCCGCTACCGGTCGAATGTGGTGGCGCAACACTGCCGGGCGCCATCGCCGATGCGACGAACCGGCGCATCCCGGGGATGACCCGTCCCGCCGCGCGCGCATCGCGGCCGCTACGGCTTGACGCGATTTGCTGCATGCGCGAAGCCCCGAAGATATGAAGAAGACGCTCCCCCTCACCGCCGTCGCCGCGCTGCTCGCGCTGGCTGCCTGCAACTCCAAACCGGCTGCACCCGAGGTGGTCGACAGCAATCCCGATCCGATGGCGAACCAGCTCGCCAATGCGGCACCGGTCGAGCTGCCGCCGTCGATCAAGTCGGAGCAGACGATGCGCTGCAAGGACAACAGCCTGGCCTATGTGACCTTCTTCCAGGGGGGCAAGCAGGCCGTGGTTCGTCTCAAGGAAGGCGGTCCGGCCACGACGCTCAAGGCGCCTGCCGAGGGTGAGCCACTGGTCGCCGACGGCGGCTGGTCGATGACGGGCACCGAGAAGTCGATCGAGCTGACCCAGCCGGGCAAGCCCGGCCAGACCTGCCACACCTGATCCTTCAGCCGGCCACGGCCGGATGATCCCGCGCCCCGGACGACCGCCAGCGTCGCCCGGGGCGTTGTTATGCCGCGATGCCTTGCCATCGGCGTCGCACGACGGCACGCTGGCCGTCATGGCAACCATCGCGATCTACAGCCTGAAGGGCGGCGTCGGGAAGACCACGCTGGCGGTCAATCTCGCCTGGTGTTCGGCAACCCGGTCGGCACGCCGCACGATCCTCTGGGACCTCGACCCGCAGGCCGCGAGCAGTTTCCTGCTGCACGGTACCGCCGGGCGGGATCAGGCCCAGGCGATGTTCTCCCGCGATATCAGCGTCGCCAAGCGCGCCCAGCCGACGCCGGTCGCGAAGCTCGACCTGATTACCGCCGACGCCTCGCTCCGCGGTCTCGACCAGCTGTTTCACACGCTCGACAAGAAAAAGCGGCTCGGCAAGTTGATCGGCGCGCTGACCGATTATGATCGCGTCCTGCTCGACTGCCCGCCGGGTCTTACCGAAACCGCCGATCAGGTGATGCGCGCCGCCGATCTGATCGTCGTCCCCGTCATCCCCTCGCCGCTGTCGCAGCGCGCCTATGAGGAGGTGATCCGCCATCTCGGCGGCAAGGTGCCCGTGCTGCCCGTCCATGCGATGGTCGATCGCCGGCGGCGCCTGCATGCCGACGCGCTGGCCGCCAACCCCGACTGGCCGGTCATTCCAATGAGCAGTGTGATCGAGGCGATGACCGTACAACGCGCGGCGGTCGGGGCCTTCGCACCGCGCTCGACCGCCGCGGCGGCGTTCGATCAGCTGTGGCGGACGATCGAACACCGGCTGGCGGCGGGGTCGGCAGCGGGCTAAGGCGCGACCGATGGATATTCTCGATCCGCGCCTCGTGCTTGGCGGCTATGCGGCCGGCGTCTTCCCGATGGCCGACAGCCGCGACGCGATCGACGTCTACTGGGTCGAGCCGCGCCAGCGCGCGGTCCTGCCGCTCGACGGGTTCCGGCTCTCACGCTCGCTGCGCAAGACCATCGTCGCGGACCGCTTCCGCGTCACCGTCGACACTGCGTTCGGCCAGATCCTCGCGCTCTGCGCCGAAAGCGTTGAGGGCCGGCCCGAGACGTGGATCAATGCGGGGATCGAGCGGGTCTTCCACACACTGCATCTGATGGGCTTTGCGCATTCGGTCGAATGCTGGGACGGCGACCGGCTGGTCGGCGGGCTATACGGGCTGGCGCTCGGGCGGGCCTTTTTCGGCGAAAGCATGGTCAGCCGCGCGACCGACGCGTCGAAGGTCGCGCTGGCGCATCTCGTCGCGCGGCTGAAGGCCGGCGGCTTCGATCTGCTTGATTGCCAGTTCCAGACTTCGCATCTCGAATCGCTCGGCGCAATCGAGATCGAGCGTGCCGATTATATCGCGTTGCTCGCCGCGGCGCTCGACGGGGTGGTCGGCTCGACCGGCTCGTCCGGTGCGGCTGCATCATTGGCCGCCACCGGGGATTTCTTCGCACTCGACCGCGCCGCCGCAGGTGCGCCCGACGATGTCGTATCCGGCCCGGTCGCGGGGAAGGTCATCGCGCAGCTCTTGGTCCAGACGTCGTAGATCGGATGCTGCACCGCGTTCAGCGCGGGGCGCTCCTTGTACAACCAGCCCGAAAATGTCCGCCGCCATTTCTTGTCGACGCCGCGGACGATCACCTGGACAAAGGCCCCCGTCAGCTGTTCGGGCTCCCAAGGCGCGGTCTGCTCGCAGGCCCGCAGGCGCAGGACGACGTCGCCCATCCGGGTCGCCTGTCCTGGCTTCAACGTGACGTCGCGCGTCACCCCGTTACGCTTGTTGAGCAGGCCGATCACCGCGACGCGCTCTGCCATCGGCGTCCCGCCATTGGCGAGCGCCGCGCTGCCCGTGTCGATCGTCTCGACCGACCCGTCACCGGCCTGATCGCCGCCCGGCAGATCCTGCGGGACCACGACGGTCGTATCGGCCTTGCGGTTCGTCCAGGCGCGATAGCCGAACCAGCCACCGACCGCGAGAACCACGACCAGGATCGCCGCAGCGATCCGGCGCTGCATCACTCAGGCACCCACGCTTCGTAATCGCCGGTCGCCGCAGCGCGCTGGCCACCCTTTTCCATCGCGCCCGTCGGGCGATAGGCGAGTGCGGTACCCGTCAGATTCGGCAGGGCGGGCTTCTGCCAGGGGCGGACCGGCGGCAGGGCACGATCAGGCACGTCGGCGACCTGATGATGCAGCCAGCTGAACCAGGCGGGCGGTACCCGGCTGGCGTCGGTCGCACCCTGATAGATCACCCAGCGGCGCGGATTGCCCACGGTGTCCTTGCCGCCTTCATAATAGACGTTGCCGAGCGCGTCCTCGCCCATCCGCGTCTTGCCGCGAAGCCCGAATTTGGTGCCGAGCGTGGCGCCGTTCCACCACGTGAAGGTCGATGCGAGAAATCCCATAGCCGCCGCTTAGCGGGTGCACGCCGCGCCATCAACCTCGAACGCAGTGCCTGCGCCATGGCGGGACGGCACTTTGCGGCGGATATGGCGGTTCAGCCCGGCGCGCCCGGCCATTCGACGCGGTCGCCCTCGGCGATGCCGAGTTCCCCGGCACGCCCGCCCATGATCTCGAGGACCGCGCCGACGGGTTCGCCCGACGGGATCGGCGTTTCGGAGAAGGGGATCGTGTTCTCGGCGATCCGCGCGATCGTCCGGTCGGCGCGGATATAGATGATGTCGAGCGGGCTCGGCGTGTTCTTCATCCAGAAACTCGCCTCGCGCGGCCCGCTGCCGTCGGTCGGATAGGGCCAGAACAGCATGCCCCGATTCGGCTTGAGATCGGTCCGGTACATCAGCCCACGGGCCTGCTCCGCCTCGGTCTTGGCGCTCTCGACGGTGAACACATGCGCGCCGTTCGCGCTGTGGATCGTCACGGCCAGCGTCGCGGCGGCCTGACCCGGCGCAGCACCGGCGTTCGTGCCGGCCGCAGCGTCAGTGCCGGCGGCGTCGCCCGCACGGGCATCGCCGTTCGAACACGCGCAGAGGCCAAGCGCCAGAAGCGCGGCGAAGACGGTTTTACTCATTACATATATCCCCGGTTGCGGCGGGCCGGTTACCACGCCGGCGCGGATCGCTCCACCGTGACGGCCAGCGGCCCCTTGCGACCGGTCACGATTCGGGCCTGCAACGGCTGATCCGGCTCGACGACGTCGATCCCCGCCCGCCGCAGCGTTTCCATATGGATGAACACGTCACTGTCGTCGCTTGCCCGCACCAGGAAACCATAGCCCTTGAGCCGGTTGAACCACTTGACGACGACGGGTTCGAACGGGCCGGCTGCATCGATCAGCGCGACCGGATCGATCCGGTCGACCGGCGCCGCCGTGCCCGGTCGTGCCGCCGTCTCCTCGACCGCGCCGCTCAGATCGATCGAAAGGACTTCGCGCGCCTGGAACCCACGCCCGCGCTGCACCGCGACCACGTCGACCCGCGCGCCCTCTGGCAGGCTGCGCCGGCCATGCGGCTGGAGCACCGAGAAATGGATCAGGATATCGCCGATCGCCGTATCGTCAGCGACCGCGAAGCCGAAACCGCGCGTCACATCGAACCATTTGATCACCCCGCCGAGCACGGACGGCTCCGCGATAGCCTGTGCAGTCGCTTGTGCAGCGGGCTGATCGACGCCTTGATCGATGTCCGGCACTGCGCGCGGTCCGACAGCCGCTACCGCGTCCGGTACCGCGGCCGGCCTGTCCCCATCATATTGCGCTTCACTACGCATCGTTACGCACCCCTGCACCTTGCTAGCACGCTTCGTCGCAGCCGCAACAACCTGCAATGCGTCTTCACTCAAAATCTGTCGCATCGATTGTTTCAGACGGGGACGCGGCAAGAATTTTGCGTGCCAGATCGAAACCGTGGCCGGCGCGCACCATCGCGCTGAGCTGCTTTTGCCGCAGCGCACGATTCTCTGCCCCGCCCCCGTCGCTATCGTCCGACCGGGCATAGGGACCCAGCCGCTTGCGCTTCGCATAGGCCAGCGCCGCATCGACGTCGCGCGCCGCGATTTCAGGCGCGAGCGCATCGGCATCGGCCTCGTCGATCCCCGCCTCGCGAAACGCCCCCGCGACGCGCCGGGCACCCAGGCCGCGGCGCTGCATCGCTGCCGCCCGCGCCTCGGCGAAGCCGCGATCGTCGATATAGCCAAGATCCGCGAGCCTCTGCGCCAGCCCTTCGGGATCGGCGGGCGGCACCGCCGGACCGGTTTCGGGCGCCTCGACCCAGCCGCGCTCGCGTACCTTGCGCCGCAGATAATCGCTCAGGCGGCCGCGCGTGGTCGCGAATCGCTCGACATAGCGCAGCGCCAACCCCTCCAGTCCCGCGGCATCCAGCGGTTTTGGCGGGCGTTTCTCCTGTCTTTCTCGGCGGCGATCCTGGGTCACGCCATCATTGTGCCACACTGGGATAGGATTTTGAACGCCACGACCGTGCATGGCTGGCCTTTGCACGGTCTCAAGCGGCGGATGTCCCCGGACAGGCCGCGACGTGGAAGACAGGACGCACATGACGATCGACACCTTTCAGACGACGGCGACGAACGGGCTGGTAAAGCCTGCGGTCGCACCGTCGGCCGATCCGATGCCGGCGCAGCGCACGGCGACCCCCACCGCGGACACGCTACCGCGCCGCTTTGCCGACTTCGCGACACTTGGCGAGGCGCTGGACTATGCGGCGACGGGGCAGCGCGGCCTCAACTTCCATGACGCGCGCGGTACGCTCAGCCAGCCCTATCCCTATGCGACGCTGCGCCGGGACGCGCTGGCGATGGCCGACCGCCTGATCGCCGCCGGCGTCGCCCCTGCCGACCGCATCGCGCTGGTCGCGGAAACCGGCCCCGAATTCGCCGCGCTGTTCTTCGGTGTCGTCTATGCGGGCGCCTGGCCGGTGCCGCTGCCCCTGCCGACGTCGTTCGGCGGCCGCGATTCCTATATCGAACAGCTCCGCGTCCAGCTTTCGAGCTGCGATCCCAAGATGCTGATCTTCCCGCCCGAACTCGCGCAGATGGCGAGCGAGGCGGCGCGTCTGGCGGGCACGCACGGGATCGACTGGTCCGAATTCGCGACCCGCGAAGCCCCCGCCGCCACGCTGCCCGAGGCCCGTCCGGACGACATCGCCTATCTGCAATATTCGAGCGGCTCGACGCGCTTCCCGCACGGCGTCGTCATCACGCACGAGGCGTTGCTGAACAATCTCGCCGCGCACAGCCACGGCATGGAAGTCTGCGACACCGATCGCTGCGTGTCCTGGCTGCCCTGGTATCACGACATGGGGCTGGTCGGCTGTTTCCTGTCGCCGATCGCCAACCAGGTCTCGACAGATTACCTCAAGACCGAGGATTTCGCGCGCCGTCCGCTCGCTTGGCTCGATCTCATCAGCCGCAACACCGGCACGACGCTCAGCTATTCGCCGACCTTCGGCTATGACATCTGCGCGCGCCGCATGTCGTCGCAGACCAAGGCGAGCGACCGGTTCGACCTGTCGCGCTGGCGCGTCGCGGGCAATGGCGCCGACATGATCCGTCCCGACGTGATGCAGTCGTTCGTCGATGCCTTCGCCGATGCCGGGTTCCAGGCCTCCGCCTTCCTGCCCAGCTACGGCCTTGCCGAGGCGACGCTGGCGGTATCGCTGATGCCGCCGGGCGAAGGGATCCGCGTCGAGCTGGTCGAGGAAACCCAGTTGTCGGGCGGCGCGCGCGGCGAAGACCGTCCGCAGCGTTACCGGGCGATCGTCAATTGCGGCAAGCCGGTGCGCGACATGACGATCGAGATCCGCGAAGAGGACGGCACCCCCCTCCCCGAGCGCGCGATCGGCAAGGTCTGGTGCAAGGGCAAGTCGGTGATGGTCGGCTATTTCCGCGACGACGCCGCCACCGCGGCGTGCATGTCCGACGGCTGGCTCGATACCGGCGATATGGGCTATATGTCGGATGGCTATATCTACATCGTAGGCCGGGCGAAGGACATGATCATCGTCAACGGCAAGAACCACTGGCCGCAGGACATCGAATGGGCGGTCGAGCAGCTGCCCGGGTTCAAGGCGGGCGACATCGCCGCGTTCGCGATCACAACCCCGGGAGGCGAGGAAACCCCCGCCGTCCTTGTCCAGTGCCGCAGCTCCGACGAGGGTGAACGCCTGCGCCTTCGCGACGAGATCCGCGAACGCGTGCGTTCGGTGACGGGGATGAACTGCGTGATCGAATTGATCCCTCCCCGCACGCTGCCGCGCACCTCGTCGGGCAAGCTCAGCCGCGCCAAGGCGCGCAACCTGTACCTGAGCGGCGACATCAAGCCCTATGACATCGCTGCCTGACGTTGCCTGCCCCGCCGCACCGTCCCGCCAGTGCGGCGGGACGGTCGCGGCTCCTGCCCCCAACCCGGTTATTTTTCACAACGCAGGGGATGGGAACGTTGCGATAACCAACGTGCATTAAGCCCGGCGGTGTGAACAGACAGTCGCCTTCCGGATCCGATACGCCCCCGCCAACCATGCCGGCGCGTACACGAATGTCGACGCATCACATGCCCATCGACATGCGCGCGCTGCTCGCGCTGTCGGAAGGGTGCGATCCCAGGGAATGGGGCCGGCTTCGCGCGGCGCAGCTCGACGCCGGCCGGCAACTCGCCTGGTTCGCCCTCGCCGCCAACCTGCTCGCGACCGCCGTCTGTTCCGCATTGCTCTATCCCCGGATGCCGTTCTGGCAGGTCGCGTCATGGTCGACGCTCCTGATCGCGGGGACCGTGTGGGTGACCATCCGCCGCCGCCTCGCTCCCTCGCGCGCTGCCGGGCATGGCGGCAGGACGGATATCCGGGCAACCTTGTGGGAGGGGGGCAGCCTCGCTTTGGCCTGGTCGGTCATCCCGGTTTTCTTCTGCCCGCAGGTCCCGGTCGCGACCAGCATCGGGCTCGGGCTCACGCTGATGATCGTGATGACGGGGGCAGCCTTCGCGATGGCGCCGCTGCCGCTCGCCACGCTCATGTTCATCGGCACGCTCGGTTTCGTATCGTTCGTCCAGCTCATGCTGATGCACGCGGTTGCGATCGCCGGGGGGGTGCTCGCCTTCACGCTGTTGCTGATGACCGCCTGCCTCAGCCGGACGCGCGCGCTGGTCACGATCCACAATGCGCAGGCGGTGCTCGACGAACGCGACGAGACGATCAGCGTGCTCCTGCTCGAATTTGAGGAGAGCGCTGCCGAATGGCTGTGGGAGACCGACGCGACACGACGCGTGATCCGGCCCAGCGCCCGTTTCGCGCGGGCGTGCGGTCGCGCGCCAGCAGATATCGACGGCATGCCGATCCTCCAGCTGCTCGCCGGACCATCCTGGGACAGCGGCACGTTCGCGGCAGGCCTGCGCGCGCTTGCCGAAAAGCTGCGCAACCGGGACAGCTTCGTCAACCTGAGACTGCCGATCCGCTTTACCGAACAGGAGCGCTGGTGGCAGCTGGCCGCCGCGCCGCGATACGACGACCGCGGAATATTCTGCGGTTTCCGCGGCGTCGGCGCGGATGTCACGGACCAGCGCGCCTCCGCGGACAAGATCAACCGCATGGCGCGGTTCGACACGTTGACCGGGCTGCCCAACCGTCGGCTGATCACCGAGACGCTGTCCGACGCGATGATCGCGGCGGAGGCCTGTGGCGGACGCTGCGCGTTCATGATGCTCGATCTCGACCGGTTCAAGGCGGTCAACGACACGCTCGGCCACCCGGTCGGCGACCGGCTGCTGTGCCAGGTCGCGGAACGGCTCGGCCACATGATGAGCGCGAACGAATCCTGCGGGCGGCTTGGCGGCGACGAGTTCGCGCTCGTCGTCCGCGACGCCAGCGATACGGGCGCGGTCGAGGAGCTCGCCGGACGCATCATCACCGCATTGTCGCGGCCCTACGACGTCGATCACTATACGCTGCATATCGGCGCCAGCATCGGGCTTGCCTTCGGGCCGCGCGACGGGCGCACGTCGGAGATGCTGATCCGGTCCGCCGATCTGGCGCTCTATCGCGCCAAGGATGCCGGTCGCGGTGTGTTTCGCGTCTACGAACCCGCGCTTTACGTCCAGGCGGAGGAGCGGCGGGTGCTTGAGATCGCGCTGCGCGGCGCACTCGATCGGGGTGAGATGTCCCTCGCCTATCAGCCGATCATCGACACGCAGGGCGGCATGCTGCGCGGCTTCGAGGCGCTGCTGCGCTGGGAAAGCCCGGAGTTCGGCATGGTCCCGCCGTCCCGCTTCATCCCGCTCGCCGAAGACGCACGGATCATCGCGCAGATCGGCGCCTGGGTCCTGCGCACCGCCTGCGCCGAAGCCGCGAGTTGGCCGGAGGGTCTGCGCATCGCCGTCAACGTATCGCCGGTCCAGCTGCAGAATGACGGTTTCGTCACGACCGTCGCGACCGTGCTCGCCGACAGCGGACTGTCAGCCGACCGGCTCGAGCTCGAGGTTACCGAGGGCGTCTTCCTGCGCGAGGATCGTGGCGCGACGACGACCCTCGCGCGTATCCTCGACCTTGGCGTACGCCTGAGCCTCGATGATTTCGGCATTGGCCACTCGTCGCTGGGCTATCTCAGCCGCACCCGCTTTTCCTCGATCAAGATCGACGGCAGCTTTGTCCGTGCCGCAGCGCGCGGCGGCCGTGAGGCGCTGGCGATCATCCGCGCGGTGGTCGCGCTCGCGCAAAGCCTCGACATCGCGACCATCGCCGAAGGCGTGGAGACGCAGGACGAGCGCCAGCTTGTCGCGGCACTCGGCTGTACGCACGCGCAAGGCGATCTGTTCGGCCGCGCGCTCCCCGTCACCGAAACCCGCACGCTGGCGGAGCGCGACTGGACTGATTCGGCCGCGGCCTGATGTCGCAATGACGCGTCAGCCGAGCATCCCGGCATAGCTTTGCAGCGGCGGCGGCAGCAGGATCGCCCGGGCCAGACACCCCCGACGACGACGACCAGCGCGCACAGGCTGATCTGCATCGACCTGCGCCGGTCGTGCACCCGATCAGCGCCAGAAGGCTTTCCGGTCGAGCAGCGCCGAGTGCGCCGCGGCAGCGCGGTCGAGCCGCTTGGCGTGTTTGCGATCGTCGACCAGCGCCGCTTCATTATCCTCCATCCCCAGCCGGGCGAGGATCGCGGGCACCGTTGCCGCGTCGTTCAGCGTGCCGAGCCGGTCCTGCAGCGTTTCGAGCGTCGAGACGAACTTGGCCTGCCGCTTTTGCTGCGCCGTATCGGCGAACAGGTCCGCGAAGAATTCCGTCGCATAGCGCAGCGTCTTGGCGTCCTTGCGGATCGCATGGCGTTCGTCGTCCGTCAGCAGCGCGAGCGATGGCGCGCCAATCTTGAGCGCCTTGCGTCGCTTGCGGAGCGCCGCCGCTGCAAATTCGCGGGCGGGCGCCTCGCGCACCTCCCGCGTCGCGTCCGCCGTCGACCAGTCGCCGACCGCAAGCCACTGCGTCAGATCGAGCATCACCGCCCGCACGCGCGACGACTCCAGCGCCACATCGACCTCGTCATAGGCCAGACCGCGCGCCGCCTCGATCCGGTCAAAGACGTCCCCCGCGCCCAGCTTCGCCGCCGCCATGTCCGCCAGCACGTCGAGATCGCGCGCCTGCCCCAGCGTCTGCGCCAGCCAGCGCAGCTCGGACCGGAAATGGGCCGTCTGCTCGCGTCCCAGCACGCGCTTGAAGAGCCCGAGCGCGGCGCGCGTCCGCCGCAACGCGACACGCGCCTGGTGCAGCGCTTCCGGCGCGCGCGTCTCGAGCAGGATCGTCTCGTTCAGCCGATAATGCCGCAGGCAGGCGCCAATAACCATCCGGAGCGCCTCTATCGTCGTCGCGTCGCCATCGAGCGATACCGGCTCGGCCTTGAAGGCGCGACGCACCGGCCCGGTCAGGCCGTAACCGCGCTCGGACTTGGTCACGACGCCGAGCCGCAGCGGCACCATATCCGCGATCCGGCGGGCCAGCGTGAACAGCGCGGTCGGGTCGCCGCGCTTGAGTTCGATCTCGACTTCGCAGACCGGCGACTGCCGCTCGCCAACCCGGACCATCCCGCGGTCCAGCACGAGCTCGATCTCCGCCCCGTTCTCGCTGATCTCCCAGCTGCGTCGTTCCACCGACACGGTGAAGGCCGGCGCGAGCCGTTCGGTCGTCCCGTCGAGCAGCGCGAAGACCGGCGTGGTGTCGTCGAGACGCGGACGATCGTCCATGACCGGCCGTTCCCATTCGGGGCGTGAAAACAGCCCGGCGCCCTTTGCCGGGTCGATCTTGATCGTCTGGATCCGCGTATCGCCCGCGCGCCGGATCCGCAGCGACGCGCCGTGCTTCCGTAGCGTTTGCTCGGGCGTGTCCAAATAGATCGCCTCGAGCATCGTGGTACGGGTCGCCTCATCCGACGGCAGTTCGCGCGCGACCTGGTCCGCGGCGTCCGCCGTCAGGACGAGCTTCAATTCAACTTCCTGCATCATCCGCGTATCCGATCTGCGTCCCCCCTCGACATAACGCATATCGGCGATTGAAGGGCCAACCGGATGTGCCCGCTGCGGCTAGCTTGGCAGCTCGTCGCGGCGGCCACGGCCGTCATGGACGGTGCGGATGATGCTGCTGACACTGACCGGGGGCGTCGGGATGTGCAGCGCCTGCGTCGGTGTACCGATCACCGCCGCGCGGGCACGCAGGCTGGATTTCAGGAACAACGTCTCCGATGCGAGGAAACGCCGCGGCGTCGTGCCGAGGAACGTTGTCGCGTCGCGCAGGAAATGGGACGCGTCGAAATAGCTGCTGTCGATCGCCGAATAATCGACATGGCCATCGGGCCGGATCAGCCGGATGAACGACCGCAGGAAGCGCGCGCGCCGCAACAGCATCTTGGGCAGCATACCGAAATGGCGGGTGGCGAGCCGCCTGAGCGCGTGCGTCTCGATCCCCAGCCGGTCGGCGACATCCTGCATCTCGATCACCCCGTCGGTCACCGTCAGCGCGGCGAATGCACGGATCAGTTCCTCCTGCGGGTGCCGGCGCTGGAACAGCGGTTCCAGCACGTCGTCTAGGAACGGCTTGATCATCGCATCGTCGGACAGCGCGTCGAGCCCCGTCGTCAGCCGGCGCGACACTTCCGGACCGAGCAGCGTCTCGAGCGGCACGATGCGGTTGCGGAAATCACCCGCCAGCCGCGACGTCATCCGGGACCAGCCGATCGCGCTGATTCCGATCCCGACCGCGACGCCGCCATGCGTGACGGTGCGAAACGCGCGGCTGGTCGGGCCGTAGAGACTGGCGCGCTCGAGCGGCCCGAACCGGTGGTTGCCGATCGCCACGGTGATCGGCCCCGCATCCGCCAGAATAGAAATCATAACTGGTGCAGGTAGATACCAGTTGACGAGCGGATTGCGATCACTGGCCGAATAGATCGCATATCCGGTCAGGCATTCGGCAAGGCTTGCCTGGGGCAAGTCATACCGCATCCGCATTCCCGGTGGCATCGCAAATTTTTCCGGCGATACACCCGGAGAGTGTGTTCCACCAAAAACTTGATCTACGTTCATACCACCCACTCGTTTCTGTACGGAAGTATCCGCGCGCTTGCGGCCTATGGCTATACTGCTTTGCAGCGAAATTCTAGTTGTCCTATAATCTGGCTTAGTATTGATTGGCTTCAATACTTTGCCCGTTCTTCGCCGGGTCTCGACATTGAAGACCGGCCACCGCCGCCGCCGTCCCGATGATGGACGTCGCGCTCGCGCCGCCTCGCGCGGCACAGCAGGGATGCGGGATTGATGGGGTTGACACTGGTATCGGCATCGCTTCTCGGTGCCGCCGAACCCATCAGGAAAGAACAGCGATGACAGTGATCGTAACCGGCGCCGCCGGCTTCATCGGCATGCATGTCGCGGACGCGTTGCTGGCACGTGGCGAGACGGTGTTCGGCATCGACGAATGCAACGCCTATTACGACCCCGCGCTCAAGGCGGCGCGGCTCGCCTATCTGCGTGACCGGCACGGCGCGGCCTTCACCTTCGCCAAGCTCGATTTCGCGGATACGCCCGCGCTCGACGCGGCGGTGGCAGGCCTCGACATCGACCGGATCGTCCATCTCGGTGCGCAGGCCGGCGTCCGCTACTCGATCGAGAATCCGATGGCCTATGCCCGGGCCAATCTGGTCGGGCATCTCAACATCCTCGAACTCGCGCGCGCGCGGCAAGTCCGGCACCTGGTCTACGCCTCGTCCTCGTCGGTCTATGGCGGCAATGACAGCGTGCCCTTCCGCGTCGAGGATCGCACCGACCGCCCGCTGTCGCTCTATGCCGCGACGAAGAAGTCGAACGAGCTGATGAGCGAGAGCTACGCGCATCTCTATCGCCTGCCGCAGACCGGGCTGCGCTTCTTCACCGTCTACGGCCCCTGGGGTCGTCCCGACATGATGATGTGGATCTTCACCAAGGCGATCCTCGCCGGCGAGCCCATTCCGGTGTTCAATGCAGGCCGGATGGAGCGCGACTTCACCTATATCGACGACATCGTCGCCGGCATCGTCGCCGCGCTCGATGCGCCGCCTGCGGATGACGGCCAGGCGAAGCCCGGCGGCAGCATGGGGCCGCACCGCGTCTACAATATCGGCAACAGTCGCGCCGAACAGCTCGGCGAGGTCATCGACGTGCTCGAGCAGGCGATCGGTCGCAGGGCGATCCGCCAGGACCTGCCGATGCAGGCGGGCGATGTCGTGCGCACCTGCGCCGATGTCAGCGCGATCGGCAACGATCTCGGCTTCGCCCCCACCACCAGCATCACCGAGGGCGTGCCACGCTTCATCCGATGGTATCGCGACTATCACGGCGTCTAGGCGTTAGGATGGTCGAGACCGAACCCCGAGCCCACCCTTTTGATGCACGGAGCAGCCCGATGACCGACGCCCCGACCTATACCCCCCCGGCAATCTGGACCTGGAACCGCGACAATGGCGGCCGGTTCGCCGCGATCAACCGGCCGGTTGCCGGATCGACGCATGACAAGGAGCTGCCGGTCGGGCGCCACCCGCTGCAGCTCTATTCGCTCGGCACGCCGAACGGGGTGAAGGTCACGATCATGCTCGAGGAGCTGCTCGCGCTCGGCCATGCCGGCGCCGAATATGACGCCTGGCTGATCCGGATCAACGAAGGCGACCAGTTCGGCAGCGGCTTTGTCGAGATCAATCCCAATTCCAAGATCCCGGCGCTCATGGATCGCAGCGGCACGACGCCGCTGCCGATCTTCGAATCCGGCGCGATCCTGATGCATCTCGCGGAGAAATTCGGCGCGTTCCTACCGACCGAACCGGCAGCGCGCGCGACCTGCTTGTCCTGGCTGTTCTGGCAGGTCGGCAGCGGCCCGTTCGTCGGCGGCGGCTTCGGCCATTTCTACGCCTATGCGCCGGTCAAGATCGAGTATGCGATCGACCGGTTCGCGATGGAGGCCAAGCGCCAACTCGACGTGCTCGACCGGCGTCTTGCCGACAGCGCGTATCTGGCCGGTGCCGCCTATACGATCGCCGACATGGCCGCCTGGCCTTGGTACGGGGCGCTGGTCCAGGGCCAGCTCTACGACGCCGGTGAGTTCCTTCAGGTCCAGGACTATCCGAACGTGAAGCGCTGGGCGGATGCGATCGGCGCACGCCCCGCGGTCCAGCGTGGCCGCATGGTCAACCGCGTCATGGGCGATCCTGCAAGCCAGCTCCACGAACGCCATGACGCCACGGATTTTGCGACCCGTGCACAGGACAAGTTAAGCCCGCCATCATGAATGGCGCTATAAATGCTGTGGTGCAGCATTACTGAAAACATTGCGCGCGATTAGTGTATTTGGAGAAGTTTGCCCAAGTAATCCATTTAGTTGCAACTTTATCTCCCAACTCCCGTTCCTTGAACCGTTGTGCACACAGGATCGCCCGCCAGAGGCGATCGAGGCCGACCGTGTGCCGACGTGCCTGGTTCAGGGAGATGAAGCCAATGACCCAATCAACCCATCTGATCGATGCTCTCGATGCCCGTGTCGAACGGCGCAACGACCGGCGTGAGTTCTTCAAAAATGCACTTGGTGCGGCTGCGATGACGGCAGCCGGAGCGACCGCTCTGTCCCTCTCGAGCGCAGCCGCGGCACAGTCGGTAACCGACGCCGACGTCCTGAACTTCGCGCTCAACCTCGAATATCTCGAGGCGCAATTCTACTCCTATGCAGCCTATGGCACAGGACTCGACAATGCTCTGCTGACCGGCAGCGGTACGCAGGGTGCGGTTCGTGGCGGCCGCAAGGTCGCGTTCACCGATCCCATCGTCGAGCAATATGCACGCGAAATCGCACAGGACGAGATCGCGCATGTCAGGTTCCTTCGCACTGCGCTCGGCAGCTCGACGGTGTCGCAGCCGGTGATCGACGTCAGCGTTTCGCCGACCAGCGCCTTCTCGGTCGCCGCGCAGGCCGCCGGGCTCGTGCCTGCCGGCACCGCTTTCGATCCCTATGCCTCTGACGAGGCGTTCCTGCTCGGCGCGTTCATCTTCGAGGACGTCGGCGTCACCGCCTACAAGGGTGCCGCCCCCTTGCTCACGAACAAGACGTTCCTCGATGCCGCGGCCGGCCTGCTCGCGGTCGAGGCCTATCATGCCGCGATCGTCCGCACGACGCTGTACGGCAAGGGTATCGACGTGCCGTCGTTGCGCACCTCCGCCGATGCCATTTCGCGCGCGCGCGACAGCCTCGACGGTGGTGGTGCCAACACGACGATCTTCGGCGCGAACGATATCGATCAGGGGATCTCGTCCTACAGCGCGACGCCGATCAACCTGTCCGCCACCCAGGCGGCGGTGACCGTGTCGAACATCGTGCCGCTGGACGCCGACGGTGTCGCCTATAGCCGCTCGGTGAGCCAGGTGCTCAACATCGTGTACCTGAACAGTGGCGCAGTGGCCGCGGGCGGGTTCTTCCCGGCAGGCATGAACGGCAACATCAAGACGAGCACCGCAGCAGCCTGAACCGCTTCAGCTCTGCCGTCAGCTTTCTTTGCTATTCAGGGGATTAACCCAATGACCGACCTCAATACCAAGCTCGAAATATTCGACGCCATCGCCGCCCGGCGCAACGAACGCCGCGGCTTCCTGCGCTTTGCCGGTGGCAGTGCGCTCGCCGTCGGCGGTGCCTCGCTGCTCGCGGCCTGCGGTAACGACGATGCCGATCTGGCGCCGTCGCCGACGCCCACGCCGACACCCGCGACGGGATCCGCCATCACCGATGCCGACGTGCTGAACTTCGCGCTCAACCTCGAATATCTCGAGGCGCAGTTCTACGCATTCGCGACGTTCGGCGTTGGCCTCAACGCCAGCCTGCTGACCGGTACCGGGACTCAGGGGGGCGTGACGGGTGGTCGACAGGTGCCGTTCCAGGACGCGATCGTCCGTGAATATGCGCGCGAAATCGCCATCGACGAAGTCGCGCACGTCGCCTTTCTGCGCCGGGCACTCGGCACCGCCGCGGTCGCACAGCCTGCACTGGACATCTCTGCCGGCACCGCGGCTGCGCCGGGCGCCTTCACCTTGGCCGCACGTGCGGCACGTGTCGTACCGGATACGGGCGTGTTCGATCCGTATGCCGACGACAACAGCTTCCTGCTCGGCGCGTTCATCTTCGAGGATGTCGGCGTCTCGGCGTATAAGGGCGGCGCAACGCTGATCGGCAACAAGACCTATCTCGAGGCGGCCGCCGGCATCCTCGCGGCAGAGGCGTATCACGCCGGCCTGATCCGCACGATCCTGTATCGCAAGGGACTGCAGACGCCGTCGCTGCGTACCGCCGCAAACCAGATCAGCGACGCGCGCGACAGCCTGGACGGCACCGTCACCAACGCCACGACGGGCATCATCGGCGACATCGATCAGGGCATCACCGGCATGGATCCAACCGTGTCGAACATCGTCCCGACCGACGCCAACGGCCTGGCGTTCAGCCGGTCGGTCGCACAGGTGCACAACATCGCCTATCTGACCAACACCGCAAAGATCGGCGGGGGCTTCTTCCCCAACGGCACCAACAACCGCACCGATGCACTGCGCACCAGCGGCGCCAACGCGTGATCGTCGTCACGAACTGAAACAGGACAACCTGGGCCGCGGCGCACATCGGGCGCGTCGCGGCCCCTCGTTTGGGGAACGACCATGAAGCATTCCATGAAACTGACCACGCTCGCCGGCCTCGCCGTCGCGGGCGTTTTTGCCGTTCCGGCCGCCGCGCAGGAAACCACCGCGGATCGTCCGTTCTCGGGCGTCTATATCGGTGCGGCCGGTGGGTATGACGTGCAGGGCAATGACGTCGGCTCGTCGATCCTGTTCGACCGCAACGGCGACGGCGCTTTCAACGACAGCGTCAACACCATCACCGGCGCCAACGCCTTCTCGCCGGGCTTCTGCAACGGCTCGGCGCGTACCGGTGCCGCGGCTTCCGGCTGCCGTAACGACGACGATGGCTGGGCCTATTATGGTCGTGCAGGCCTCGACGTTCAGCGCGGCAACATCGTCGTCGGTGTCGTCGGCGAATTCGGCACGAGCGACATCACCGACAGCACGTCGGGCTTCTCGACCACGCCTGCGAGCTACACGATGGCGCGCAAGCTGAAGTGGGAAGCGTCCGCCCGCGGCCGCCTGGGCTATGCGGCCAACACCACGCTGTTCTACGGCACGTTCGGTGCGGGCTATGCCAAGATCGACAATCTGTTCTTCACGACAAACACGGCGAACGCGTTTTCGGCGACTGGCTCGAAGAACCAGTGGGGCATTCTCGGCGGCGGCGGCATCGAGCAGAAGCTGACCAAGAACATCTCGATCGGCATGGAATACATGTTCCACCAGTATCAGGATGACGATGCGCGCGTTCGCGTGACGGCGGGCACGGCACTGGCCGGCAGCCCGGTTCTGCTGGCGAACAACCCGTTCCTGATCGCGCCAAACACCAGCGGCACCGATTTCCGCCGCAGCGACGAGAAGTTCCGCTGGCACAGCCTGCGCGCCACGGCGGCGTTCCGGTTCTGAGCCCATGCGCTGCCAGCATCGCGTGATGCTGGCAGCGCATAGCGTCCGGCGAGCCTAGAGCCCCTCGCCCCCGACCCATTGCGCATTCGACAGGCGCCTGGCCAGATCCCAGCTTTGCTGCCGGATATCGGGAACCGCGACGACCTCCCACAATCCGCCGCGGGTCATCGGCCCGATACAGTGAAGCCGCTGTTCGGCATGCCCGTCGCGGCCGATCGCCTGTGACTGGGCATCGACGTCGACCCCGAGACGAAGCGGATCGGGCCGGATCGCCCCGTCCGCGATCAAATGCCGGATCAGCGGCTCGCTCGATCGCATCAGATCACCCTGCGGCCCGGTACAGTTCACGATCCGCGCCGCCCGCGTGACGACCGCCTGGTCCGTGCCGCGGGGTCGCCAATTTAGATCCACAGCATCACCGGCTGCCGCGGCGGACACGATCTTCCCCGCTGTGAACCGGAGCCGCCCGGTCGAGACCAACGCATCGACCCGGTCCGCGACCTCCGGCGCCAGCCGATGCCGGTGGACGTCCCAATAGGGTCGCGCGTGCCGCAGGAACCGTGCGCGCTGCGATGTCGGGGCGGCCGCCCAGAGCATCTGGGTCACGGGGCGAAGCTCGTCGACCGCCGCGCGCCAGCCATCCGCCTTGGCACGATCGCGGACGTGCCGGACGATCGCCGACAAATCCCCCTGCGGCTTGTCGAGGACCCGCGCGGGCGGCGCGCCATCGACATGCCGCCGCGGTGAGAGCCCGCGCCGCGACACCGCCAGGATCTGTCCCGAAAACCCGCCGGCATCGAGCAGCAGCGCGGCGTCGATCGCGGTCAACCCGGTCCCGACCAGCACGACCGTGTCGTCCGGCCCGAGCCCCTCGCCAATGTCC
Organism: Sphingomonas sp. CFBP 8765; assembly: GCF_014841445.1. Classification (NCBI taxonomy): domain Bacteria; kingdom Pseudomonadati; phylum Pseudomonadota; class Alphaproteobacteria; order Sphingomonadales; family Sphingomonadaceae; genus Sphingomonas; species Sphingomonas sp. CFBP 8765. The sequence continues at coordinate 399,028 of NZ_JACYTY010000001.1, forward strand.
GACGCCCAGGGATCCGCGCTATAGCGTCCGGGCGGAAGGTCGTCGGGGTTGAGCCCCGGCGGCGTGTGCGGCGGCAGGTTGCCGAGCGCGAGCACCGCACTGTCCGCGGCAATCGCGCTGCCATCCGCCATCGTCACCGCAAGCCTGTCGGTGCTGGCGAAGTCGATCGCGCAGACCTCGCCTTGCGCAAGCACCAGCCGTCCCGCCGATTGCGCGATCGTCGCGTCGAGCATCTCGCGCAGATACAGGCCGTAGGTCGTGCGCGGCACGAACGTCTTGCGGTCGCCGTCGCCGCGCGCTTCGAGCCAGCGGACGAAATGGTCGGGATCGTCGGGGAGCGCGCTCATGTTGCCCGCGCGCACGTTGAGCAGGTGGCTCGGATGCGCCGCGCTATACGCGACGCCGCGTGCGAGCTGGCGCTGGCGCCGCTCGACCAAAGTCGCGCGCGGTCCGCCGTGCCGCATCAGGTTGATCGCCAGCAACGTGCCCGAAAAACCGCCCCCGACGATGACGACATGATCGTCCGGTCCCGCGATACGTGTCATCCTGCCCCCATTTGCCGCAAAATCATCGTGCCCGCTCGATAGGCGCAAAGCGCCCCGACGCACAGCCGGCACGCGCAACGCACGGGGAACATAGAAGGATTGCACAAACGACAGCGCTGTTGCACTTTCTCGTCCATGGCCTGCCGGTCCCGGTCTGGCCCTCCCCCGGAGATCGCCCTGTGAAATCGAAGTTCGCCGTTCTTGTCTCGCTGATCGCCATCGCCGCCGCCACGCCCGCCACCGCGCAGGACCTTCACGCCTGTATCGACGAGGCGTGTACGCTCGAATCGATCCTGCCGCAGGACGCGGCATCGGGCACGCCCGCAGCCGATGCGGCGGCCGCGACGCGCTATGGCCGCTGGGGCTTCGACCTTGCCGGCATGGACAAGAGCGTGAAGCCCGGCAACGACTGGTTCGACTATGTGAACGGCAGCTGGGTCAAGAGAACGCAGATCCCGGCGGACCGCTCGTCCTACGGCGCCTTCGCGGTACTGCGCGACCTGTCCGAGGCACGCATGCGCACGCTGGTCGAGGGCTATAAGCCCGGCGACGCCGCCAACCCCGATCGCGCCAAGGTCGCGACGCTCTACCAAGGCTTCATGGACGAAGCCGCGATCGAACGCGCTGACGCTGCACCGCTGTTGCAGCGGCTCGCCCCGGTCAAGGCCGCGACGACGAAGGACGATGTCGCGGTTCTGATGGGCAAGTCGATGGGCGGGTTCGGCGCCAGCTTCTTCGGTCCCGGCGTCAACGACGACGCGAAGCAGCCCGACGTCTATGCGCTGTATCTGCGCCAGTCGGGCCTGGGGCTCGGCGACCGCGACCTGTATCTTGATCCGAAATTCGCGCCGCAGGTCGTGCGCTACCAGGCCTATGTCGCGCAGATGCTCGGCATGGCGAACTGGCCGAACGCGCAGGCCGCCGCGGCAAAGATCGTCGCGATGGAGACGCGGATCGCGCAGGCGCACTGGACCCGCGCGCAGAGCCGCGACCGCGACAAGACCTACAACCCGATGACGCTCGCGCAGCTTCAGGCGCAGGCGCCGGGCTTCCCCTGGGCCAAGTTCTGGACTGCCGCGGGCATCGACAAGGCCAACCGCGCGATCGTCGCGCAGAACACCGCCTTTCCGAAGATCGCCGAGGTCTTCGCCACCACCGACCTCGACACGCTGAAGGCCTGGCAGGCGTTCCGCACCGCCGACGACATCGCGCCCCTGCTGTCGAAGCGGTTCGTCGACGCCAATTTCGACTTCCGCTCGAAATTCCTCAACGGCCAGCCGCAGCAGCGCGATCGCTGGAAGCGCGGGATCGGCGTTACCGAACGCGCGCTGGGCGAGGCGATCGGCCGCGATTACGTCGCGCTCTATTTCCCGCCGGCTTCGAAGACCAAGATGGACGAACTCGTCGGCAACCTGCGGATCGCACTGCGCGGGCGGATCGACGGTCTGCCCTGGATGGGTGCCGCGACCAAGCAGGAGGCGCAGGCCAAGCTCGCCAATTTCAGCGTGAAGGTCGGCTATCCCGACAAATGGCGTGACTATAGCGCGCTGCAGATCACCCCGGGCGACCTGATCGGCAATGTCGAGCGCGCCGGGCGGTTCGAATGGGACTATCGCCGCAACCGCATGGGCGGCCCGGTCGACAAGGCCGAATGGGGCATGACCCCGCAGACCGTGAACGCCTATTACAACTCGGTGAAGAACGAGATCGTCTTCCCCGCAGCGATCCTCCAGCCGCCGTTCTTCGATCCGGATGCCGATCCCGCGGTCAATTACGGCGGCATCGGCGGCGTGATCGGGCACGAGATCAGCCACGGCTTCGACGACCAGGGTCGCAAGTCCGACGGCAAGGGCGTGCTGCGCGACTGGTGGACCGCGCAGGATGCCGCCAAGTTCGAGGCACAGGCGGTCAAGCTCGGCGCGCAGTACGAGGCCTATACCTTCGAAGGCCTGCCCGGCGTGAAGATCAACGGCCGCGCCTCGATGGGCGAGAATATCGGCGATCTCGGGGGCGTGCTGATCTCGCTTGACGCCTATCACACCTCGCTCGGCGGCAAGCCTGCGCCGGTGCTCGACGGCTATAGTGGCGACCAGCGCTTCTTCCTCGGCTGGGGTCAGGTCTGGCGCACGCTGTTCCGCACCGAGGCGCTGCGCCAGCAGCTCGTCAGCGATCCCCATTCGCCGGGGCAGATCCGTGCGATCAACCCGCTGCGCAACGTCGACGCCTGGTACAAGGCGTTCGACGTGAAGCCCGGGGACGCGCAATATCTCGCGCCCGCGGACCGCGTCCGGATCTGGTAAGGCCGCAAGCCCGCCGCCGGACACAAAAAATCCGGCGGCGGGCCAAGGTCGGGGCGGCGGGGCTCCGTCCTGTCAACGAGGGTGGCGGTGTTCCTGCTCGTCCGTCGTCATCCTCGCCCCCCGACCGTCGACGGCCGGGACGCGGTCAGCGCATCGCCTGGTTCAGGAATGCCACGCTGTCCGAGAGTACCGGCGCCTTGCCGCGGAACGGCTTGGACAGCGCCATCGCCACATCCTCGTGGCTGAGCCCCGGATAGTCGACATGCCGCACCGGTGCATCGAGCGCGGTGAGCTTTGCCGTCAGGTTGTCGGCGTTGTGCGCCTTCACCTGCGTGTCGTCGCCCGCCGACACGAGCAGCATTGGCGGCGCATCGCGTCGCGCGAAGTGGATCGGCTGGGTCATCACCGGATCCGCCGCCCCCTGCATCGCATCGATCGCGCGCCTGGCGGTGAACGGGTAGAAGTCATAGGGCCCGCACAACCCGACCGCGGCCTTGATGATCCGCGGATCGACACCTTCGGCACGCAACCAGCGCGGGTCGAGCGTCAGCATCGCGACCGTATACGCCCCCGCGGAGTGACCGGCGACGGCGATCCGGTTCGGGTCGCCGCCCGACGCCTCGATATGATCGCGCGTCCACTTCACCGCCTCGGCGCCATCCTGCAGGAAGGCGGGGAAGCGGACGTCGGGAACCTTGCGGTAATCGGGCATGACGACGACGTAGCCCGCCTTCGCATAGGCGCGCGCGGCAAACGCATAGGCGCTACGCGACCCGTGCACCCAGCCGCCGCCATACCAGAAGATCAGCACCGGCAGCCCCGTCTTCGCGCCGCCCGATGGCCGCCACACGTCGAGTTTCTGGCCATGCGTGCCGAACGGAACGCCCTCCCGCACCCGCGCAGTGCCGCGGCCGCCGCCCATTACCCCATCGAGCACGCTGAGCGTGCCGGGCCCCGCAGTGAACGCCGTGCCCGCAATCAGGATCACGACCAGCGCGATGACAATGGCAACGCGGCGCATCAGCGGCGGAAATCTGCGGTAATCGATCCGCTGGCCGCCAGTTCGGCCTCGTGCCCGGCCTCGCGCCACGTCTCGCCGAGCGCGGCGTCTTCCCATTCGCGCATCGCCGGATGCGCGATGATCCGCTCGACCCATGCAAGGCCCTGCGGACCGACATCGATCCCGTAGGTGCGGACGCGAAACGCGACAGGCGCAAAGAAGGCGTCGACGGCGGTAAAGTCGGCGCCTGCGAGCCAGGGCCCGCCGAACCGGTCGAGACCTTCCGCCCAGAGTTCGGTGACGCGCGCGACGTTGCGGTCGAGCGCGTCACTGCCGCGGACCGGATCGACGCGGACGCCGACGTTCATCGTCCGCTCGTTGCGCAATGCCGCGAACCCGCCATGCATCTCTGCCGCCGCGCAGACCGCCCAGGCGCGCGCATCGCCATCGGACGGCCAGACGCCGTCGTGCCGCTCGGCGAGGTAGAGCGCGATACCCAGCGAATCCCACACCGTCCGCTCGCCATCGATCAGCACCGGCACCTGCCCGGTCGGCGAGAACAGCCGGAACGCATCGTAATTCTCGGGCGCGAGGAAGGGTTCGATCCGATCCTCGAACGCGATCCCCAGCGCCCGCATCAACACCCACGGCCGAAGCGACCAGCTGGAATAATTCCGGTTCGCGGTGACGAGCGTATAGCCCATCAGGCGGTATAGCGCGCGGTGGTCTTGGCCGCGACCTCGTCCGCGGTCACGCCGGGCGCGAGTTCGACCAGCCTGAACGGCGCATCATGGTCGCTACGCTGGAACACCGCCAGGTCGGTGACGATCATGTCGACCACGTTCTTGCCGGTCAGCGGCAGCGAGCAGGACGGGATGAACTTAGGCGTCCCGTCCTTGGCGGTGTGATCCATGACGACGATGATCTGCTTGACGCCCGCGACCAGATCCATGGCGCCGCCCATGCCCTTGATCATCTTGCCCGGGATCATCCAGTTGGCGATGTCGCCGTCTTCGCTGACCTCCATCGCGCCGAGCACGGTCAGGTCGATATGCCCGCCGCGGATCATCGCAAAGCTGTCGGACGAGCTGAAATAGACCGACGAGGGCAGTTCGCTGATCGTCTGCTTGCCCGCGTTGATCAGGTCGGCATCTTCCTCGCCCGCATAGGGGAACGGCCCGATCCCGAGCATCCCGTTCTCCGACTGGAGCGTGACCGTCATGCCGTCGGGAATGTTGTTCGCGACGAGCGTCGGGATGCCGATGCCGAGATTGACGTAATAGCCGTCCTTGAGTTCCTGTGCGGCCCGCGCCGCCATCTGGTTGCGATCCCACGGCATCAGTTGAGCGTTCCTTCCTGGATGGTGGTGATGGTCGTGACCTGGTCGCGCAGTTCGGCGCTGACGCCGTCGACGATCGCCTGCAGCGCGGCATCGTCGGCGATGCCCCAGGTGCCCGCATAGGCGCGGGCGGCGTGACGGATCGTGTCGGCGAGGAGGTAGCCGAACACCGTCGGATCCTCGAGGATGCCCGCGTCGATCAGCACGTTGCTGCCCGCATTGTTGGTGATCCAGATCCGCGCGACCTCGACCGATTCGTCCGTCAACGCGGCGCCGGGATCGAGCTTGATCGCGTTGGGGTGGTCGGTCATCAGTGGATTCCCTGTGTCGGCGCCCAGTGGATCGCGGGCGGAAAGACCTCGTCACGGCTACCTTTCAGCGCGGTGCCGTAGACGGGGTTCGGCAGCACGAACCACCCTGCCCCCCATTTCGCCGTGATCGCGGGCGACTGCACCACCGCACGCCGCGCGGCGGGGGTCTGGCCTGCGTTGAACAGGTCGCTGAAATCGCCGAGCTGGTCGCCGCCCATCGCGACGACGCAATAGCGCGCGGCGATCGTCGCGCGGCGGCCGTCCTTCTTTGATCCGGTCGCGTCGTCGCCGGCGAGGAACAAGGTCTCGCCGTGGCGGGCGGGGCCAAGGCCCGCGGCTTCGATCGCCGCCTGCGTCTGTGCGGCATTGGCGGCGGCGCGGTTGGAGTTGAAGACCACCGTCACGCCCATCGCGCGCAACTGCGTCAGTGCGGCAAGCGCGCCGGGAACGGGCGCGACCTGCTTGATGCCGGTGCGCTCCCACTCCTGCCAGCGCGGTTCGGACCAGGGCCGCCCCGTGGACGCATCATATTCGAAGCCGAGATTGAGCAGCACGGTCTCGTCGACGTCGAACACCACGGCCTTGGGCTTGCTGCCGCATGCGGTCCAGCGCGGCGCGGCGAGCGTCGCGCCTGGCGCGAGGACGACCGATGTCGGCGTGCGCTGCGCACGGACATAGCCGACAAGCGCGTTCCATGCCTGGATGCTGGCGGCGGCGGCCTCGCCCGAGGCGTAGAGATACTGCATGCCCGCCGGGACGCCGTCGACGGTCACCGGTGCGGAGACGATCGCGGTCGGCGAGGTCACGCTGACGCACCCTTGCAGAACCAGTGCCCCTGCGAGCGCAGCGGTCCAGGAAAAATGGCTGCGTTTGCGGCACATTATCGGGCCTGGTTTCACGCGGAGACCCGCTCGCGGACGGTGCGGAATTCGATCTTCTTGTCGTAGGGCGCACCGACGATCATCCGCTTCACATAGATCCCCGGCAGGTGGATAGTATCGGGATCGAGGCTGCCAACGGGAACGATCTCCTCGACCTCGGCGACGCAGATCTTGCCCGCGGTGGCCATCGGCTGGTTGAAGTTGCGCGCGGTCTTGCGGAAGATCAGGTTGCCGCTCTCGTCCGCCTTCCAGCCCTTGATGATGCTCAGGTCCGCACGGATGCCCCGTTCGAGGATATAATCCTGCCCGTCGAAGCTCTTCACCTCCTTGCCCTCCGCCACCAGGGTGCCGACGCCGGTCTTGGTGTAGAAGCCGGGGATGCCCGCGCCGCCCGCGCGGCAGCGCTCGGCAAGCGTCCCCTGCGGGCAGAATTCGACCTCGAGCTCGCCGCTCAGATATTGCCGCTCGAATTCCTTGTTCTCGCCGACATAGGACGAGATCATCTTCTTCACCTGGCGCGAACGGAGCAGCTTGCCGAGACCCTGCCCGTCGATCCCGGCATTGTTGCTCGCGATCGTCAGGTCCTTGACGCCCGACGCCTCGATCGCGTCGATCAGCCGCTCGGGGATGCCGCACAGCCCGAACCCGCCCGCGCAGATCGTCATCCCGTCGAACAGCACACCCTCGAGTGCCGCCGCCGCGTCGGTGTAGCGCTTGTTCGCCATGCATCCTCCTATCGTCTTTACCGCGGCATAATGCGCCGGGCAGTGGACGGCAATGTCGGGCGGGCGTTCTCGACTTGGTGACGATTGCCGGGCTACGGTGGCGGCAGGAGATTGTCATGACCCAGCGTACCGGCGGCCAAATTCTCGTCGACCAACTCGTCGCACAAGGCTGCGACCGTATTTTCACCGTGCCCGGCGAAAGCTTCCTCGCGGTGCTCGACGCGCTGCACGACACGCCCGCCATCGAGACGGTGGTGTGCCGGCAGGAAGGCGGCGTGGCGTTCATGGCGTGCGCGGACGGCACGCTGACGCACCGCCCCGGTATCGCCTTCGTCACGCGCGGGCCCGGTGCGACCAACGCATCGATCGGCGTGCATGTCGCGATGCAGGACTCCCAGCCGATGATCCTGTTCGTCGGCGATATCGACCGCGGCACGCGTGACCGCGAGGCGTTCCAGGAGATTGATTTTCAGGCGATGTTCGCGCCCATCGCCAAATGGGCGGCGCGGATCGACGATGCCCGGCGGATCCCCGAATATGTCGCGCGCGCGTATGCGACCGCGATGTCGGGCCGCCCCGGGCCGGTGGTGCTCGCACTCCCAGAAGACATGCTGCTGGACGTGGTCGAGGCGGTCGACCGACCGCGGGTCGAGCGCGTCGCGCAGGCGTGCGACGCGGACATGATGGACCTGCTCGCGGATCTGCTGACGACCGCCGAGCGGCCGGTGGCGATCGTCGGCGGCGCGGGCTGGGATGCGGCTGCATCGGGGGCGTTCTCGACCTGGGCGGATCGCAACGGCATTCCCGTCGCCGCAGCGTTCCGGCGGCAGGATGCGATCCCGAACGCCTGCCCGGTCTGGGCGGGCAATCTTGGTTATGGGCCCAACCCCAAGCTGGTCGAGCGGGTAAAGACGGCGGATCTGCTGCTCGTCGTCGGCCCTCGGCTGGGCGAGGCCACGACCGATGGCTATGCGCTGGTGACGCCCGATCATCCGGGGCAGCGCATCGTCCATGTCCACCCCGATCCCAATGAGCTGAACCGCACCTATCACGCCGACGTCGCGGTGTGCGCGGGGATGGCCGAATTCGCAGAGGCGCTGCTCGCGGTCGACCTACCGCCGCGGACCGCGGGTCAGGAGGCGCATGCTGAGTGGCGCGCCTGGTCGACGCCGGCGCCGCGCGATCTGCTCATGGACCTGGGGCCGTGCGTCGCGGCGATGCGAGAGCGGCTGCCCGCGGATGCGATCATCTGCAACGGCGCGGGGAATTATTCGGGCTGGTGGCATCGCTACTGGGCCTATGCCGGGCCGGGAACGCAGCTTGCCCCGACCGCCGGAGCGATGGGTTACGGCGTACCCGCCGCGGTCGCCGCGTCCCTGCGGCATCCCGAGCGGACGGTCGTCGCGCTGGCGGGTGACGGGTGCTTCCTGATGAACGGGCAGGAACTCGCCACCGCGGTCGCGCAGCGCGCGGACATGCTGGTGCTGGTCGTCGACAATGGCGGCTACGGCACGATCCGGATGCATCAGGAACGCGAATATCCGGGGCGGGTGTCGGGAACGGCGCTGCGCAATCCGGACTTTGCCGCGCTGGGCCGGGCCTATGGGTGCTGGGCGGAGACGGTCACCAAGACCGAGGATTTCGCCGCGGCGCTCGACCGGGCGATGTCGCGGTCCGGGGTGCGGATGCTGCACTTGGTCACGGATATCGAGGCGATTACCGCCGGGACGACGCTGGCGGCGGTGCGCGGGGCGGCGTGATCCTTATTGGGTTAGGACGCGGCCGGCACACCTCACGCCCCACCCCGGCGAAGGCCGGGGCCCAGTTGGGGGACAGCAGTAACTACGGACGGTCCTTTGTTACCTCGGCCTTCCCAACTGGGCCCCGGCCTTCGCCGGGGTGGTTTTGATGCTAGTGCTGGCATTCACTCGCACCGTTCCCCCGCGAAGGCGGGGGTCCAAGGTAGCGCACGCTACCGGAACTTAGCTGGGCCCCCGCGTCCGCGGGGGAACGACACGGAGCAGCAGCCCCTCAGCCCGCCAGCTTCGCCCGCACCGCAGCTACAGCCTCCGCCGCCTTGTCGCCATCCGGCCCACCGCCCTGCGCCATGTCGGGACGGCCACCGCCCCCCTGACCGCCGAGCGCGGCTACCGCGATCCTCAGCAGGTCGACCGCATTGTGGCTCGCGACCAGATCCGCGGTCACGCCGACCGCGACCGAGGCGCGGCCGTCGTTGATCGCGACGAGCATCGCGATCCCCGACCCCAGCCGCTGCTTGGCCTCGTCGACCGCGCCGCGCAGGCCCTTCGCCTCGAAATCATTGAGCACCTGTCCGATAAAGGCCACGCCGCCGACCTGCTCGGGTCCCGCCGCCTCACCGGAACCACCGCCGCCGAGCGCCAGCGCCTTCTTCGCATCGGCCAGCTCACGCTCGAGACGCCGGCGATCCTCGATCAGCGCCGCGACGCGCGCAGGCACCTCGTCGGGGGTCGATTTCAACGCCGCTGCCGCCTCACGCAGGCGATCGTCGCGCCCGGTCAGATAGGCACGCGCGGCCTCGCCGGTCAGCGCCTCGACGCGACGCACGCCGCTCGACACCGCGCCTTCGCCGACGACCTTGAACAACCCGATATCGCCGAGCGCGGTTACGTGCGTGCCGCCACACAGTTCGATCGAATAGGTGCCCTCGTCGGTCGAGCCCATCGACACGACGCGGACCTCGTCGCCATATTTCTCGCCGAACAGCGCCATCGCACCCATCGCGATCGCGTCGTCGGGGGTCATCAGCAGCGTCGTCACCGCGCCATTGCCGCGGACCTGCGCGTTCACATCGGCCTCGACCTGAGCGATGTCGGCGGGCGTCATCGCGACCGGCTGTGAGAAGTCGAAGCGCAGGCGATCGGGCGCGACCAGGCTCCCCTTCTGCGCGACATGCTTGCCGAGCCGTTCGCGCAGCGCTTCATGCAGCAGATGCGTTGCGGAGTGGTTGGCACGGATCTGCGCACGACGCGCGACGTCGATCTGCAGCTTGACCGTATCGCCGACCTTGATCCCGCCCGACTCGATCATCGCATGATGGACGAACACGCGGCCGAGCTGCTTCGACGTCTCGGTGACGTTTGCGCGCAGCCCGGTGTCGGTCGAGATGTGCCCGGCATCGCCGACCTGCCCGCCGCTCTCGCCATAGAAGGGCGTCTGGTTGACGACGATCGACACCGTATCACCCGTCGTCGCATGGTCGACGCGCGCGCCGTCCTTGACGAGCGCGACGACCTCGCCCTCGCCGGTGTCCGAGGCATAGCCGAGGAATTCGGTGCCGCCGCTCTGCTCGACGATATCGAACCAGATATCGTCAGAGGCCTTGGCGCCCGAACCCTTCCACGCAGCCCGCGCGGCGCGCTTCTGCTCGGCCATCGCGGTGTCGAAGCCTTCGCGGTCGACCGCGAGCCCGCGTTCGCGCAGCGCGTCCTCGGTCAGGTCGTAGGGGAAGCCATAGGTGTCGTAGAGCTTGAACGCGACGTCACCCGCGAGCGTACCCTCGGTCATGTCCGCGGTCGCCTCGTCGAGCAGCTTCAGCCCCTTATCGAGCGTCTGCCGGAACCGCGTCTCCTCCTGCTGCAGCGTCGCCTCGATCAGCGACTGCGCCCGGAACAGCTCGGGATAGGCCGCGCCCATCTCGGTGACGAGCGACGGCACCAGCCGGTGCATCAACGGCTCCTTCGCGCCGAGGATATGCGCGTGACGCATCGCGCGGCGCATGATCCGGCGCAGCACATAGCCACGGCCTTCGTTCGCGGGCAGCACGCCGTCCGCGACCAGGAAGCCTGCGGTGCGCAGGTGATCCGCGATCACGCGGTGGCTCGCGGTGTTCGCGCCGTCGGTCGCGGTATGCGTCAGCGCGCCCGAGGCCGCGATCAGCGCCTTGAACGTGTCGGTGTCGTAATTGTCGGTGACGCCCTGCATCACCGCGGCGATCCGCTCGAGCCCCATGCCGGTGTCGATCGAGGGCTTGGGCAGGTTGCCGACGATCTCGGCATTTTCCTGCTCATATTGCATGAACACGAGGTTCCAGATCTCGACGAAGCGATCGCCGTCCTCGTCGGGGGTGCCGGGAGGGCCGCCGGGGATGTGATCGCCGTGGTCGTAGAAGATCTCCGAGCATGGCCCGCACGGCCCGTTGTCGCCCATCGACCAGAAATTGTCCTTGGTCGGGATGCGGATGATGCGGTGCTCAGGGAGGCCCGCGATCTTCTTCCAGAGATCGAACGCCTCGTCGTCGGTGTGATAGACGGTCGCGGTCAGCCGGTCGGGCGACAGGCCCCAGTCCTTCGTCAGCAGCGTCCACGCATGCGTGATCGCCTGTTCCTTGAAATAATCCCCGAACGAGAAATTGCCGAGCATTTCGAAGAAGGTGTGATGCCGCGCGGTATAGCCGACATTGTCGAGATCATTGTGCTTGCCGCCCGCGCGGACGCACTTCTGCGACGAGGTGGCGGTCGTGTAGGGGCGCGATTCGAGGCCGGTGAAGACGTTCTTGAACGGCACCATCCCCGCATTGACGAACATCAGCGTCGGGTCGTTCTGCGGCACGAGCGGCGCAGAGGGCACGATCTGGTGTCCCTGCGAACCAAAATAGTCGAGGAAGCCGCGGCGGATGTCGTTCGTCGATGTCATGCCGCCGACTTAGGCGAGCAACCGGGTTCGCTCAAGTGACCGCGTTACGCGGATTGTGGCAGGGCCGCCGCCAGCCAGTCATCGGCGTGAAGCCCGTAGATCAGGCTGTCGCGCAGCCCCATATGCGTCTCCCATTCGCCGCGCAGCAGCCGTTCGCGCCGGAACCCCAGCCGTTCGAGCAGCAGGATCGACGCGCGGTTCTCGCTGTCGGCATCGGCAAACACGCGGTGCTGCCCCTCGGCGAACAGCTGGTCCAGCACCGCCGACACCGCCTCGCTCGCCAGACCGCGGCCCCAGTGCGCGCGCGCGAGGATGAAGCCGATCTCGGTCACCCCCTGCCCGCGCATCCGCCCGCCCGAGACCCAGCCGATCGCCCGGTCGTCGCCGTGCCGCGTGATCGCCCAGGCGCGCCAGTTTACGTCAGCGGCATCCTCGACCAGATAGAGCCGCGTCGCCTCGATCGACGTTAGCGGACCATCCGCCGAATAGGTCATCAGGTCCGCGTCGGCGAGTGTCGGGTGCAAGGCGACTGCGTCTGCCTGGACGAGCCGACGCAGCCGGAGCCGCGGGGTCACCAGTACCGGATGGGGCAGCGCGCGACGCCTCAAGCGATCAGCGCATCGACGAGCGCGCGCACTTTCTTCTGGCGCCACTGCGGCAGCGGCGCGACGAGCCAATAGCCGCCACGCGACGGCTGCGCGTCGCCGATGATCCGGACCACCCCCGCCTCGAGCCCGCGCCGCGCCAGCAGTTCGGGCACGGTCGCCCGCCCGAGCCCCGCCGCCGCCGCATCGATCGCCAGCCCGGCATCACCGACGCGGACCAGTGCCGTGGCATCCCCCGCCGCCGGGTCGAGCGCGGGTGCGCCGGGCCAGGCGATGATCGCCTCGGACGCGCTGCCGGTCGCCGCGATCGTGACGAGCCCTTCGGATTCGAGCGCCTCGCCCTCATTCTCGCCCGGGCCATCGCCCCAGCGGATCGCAAGGTCCAGATTGGCCTCGGTAAAGTCGACCGTCTCGTCCGCGGTGATCAGGACGAAGCGCAAATCGGGATCGGCGGCCGCGATCTCGGCGAGCCGCGGCATCAGCCATTTCTCGGTCAGGTCGCGCGGCGCGGCGATCGTCAGCGACTTGGACGTCTGCCCCGCCTGCATCGCGCGGACCGCTTCCTCGAACTGGAGGAAGCCGTTGCGCAACGGCCCGAGTCCCGCCTCGGCCTCGGGCGTCAGCTCGAGCCCGCGCGTAGTACGCCGGAACAGCACGACGCCCAGCGTATCCTCGAGCGCGCGGATCTGCTGCCCGACCGCGGCGGGGGTGACCGCGAGCTCGTCGGCGGCACGCGTGAACGACAGGTGGCGCGCCGCCGCATCGAGCACGCGCAGCCCGTTAAGCGGAAGGTGCGTACGCTTCACAAAATCACCGCCGGCGCACTGAGCGAGAAATGCGGTATCGCCACCTCGAACACCGCACCGGTATCGTCCACCATCCGATAGGATCCGCGCATCGCCCCCGTCGGCGTCGCAAGCGGACAGCCCGAGACATAGTCGAAGCTCGCACCCTGCTCGATCAGCGGCTGTTCGCCGACGACACCCTCGCCCTCGACGGTGTGGCGTGCGCCATGCCCGTCAGTGATGATCCAGTGTCGCGTCAGCAGCTGGACCACGCCGGGCCCGTCATTTTCCAGCCGGATATGATAGGCCCAGAACCAGCGCCCGCGCTGCGGTTCGGACTGTTCGGGCAGATAGCTGACCGAGACGCGCACCGTCACCCCGCGCGTCGTCGCCGCACTGGGGAACAGCGCCTTCACAGCCCGACCTTGCCCAGTGCCCGGTCGAGATCATCGATCACGTCGCGCACGTCCTCGAGCCCGACATTGAGCCGCAACAGCCCCTCGGTCACGCCCATCTCCGCCTGCTTGTCGGGCGAGACGCTGGCGTGCGTGGTCGAGGCCGGATGCGTCATCAGCGACCGCGAGTCGCCGATATTGTTCGAGATATCGACCAGCTCCAGCGCGTCGAGCAGGCCATGCGCCTGTTCGCGCCCTTCGACCTCGAACGCGAAGATCGGGCCGCACGCGTCCATCTGACGCATCGCGAGCTCGTGCTGCGGATGGCTGGCGAGGCCCGGATGCAGGATGCGCGGCACGCGCGCTTCCAGAAACGCGCCGACCTTCTGCGCATTTTCCGACTGGCGGCGGATACGCAGGTCGAGCGTCTCGAGCCCCTTGAGCACCACCCACGCGTTGAACGGCGACAGCGTCGGCCCGGTGTTGCGCGTGAAGGGCAGCAGCGTGTTGGTGATGAAATCCTCGGTCCCGCACACCGCGCCGGCGAGCACGCGGCCCTGCCCGTCCATCATCTTGGTCGCGCTGTACGCGATGACGTCCGCACCGAACTCCATCGGCCGCTGCAACGCCGGCGTCGCGAACGCATTGTCGACGACCGTCGTGATCCCGCGCTCGCGCGCGATGCCGCACACCGCCTTCAGGTCGACGATGTCCATCGTCGGATTGGCGGGCGTCTCGAAGAAGAAGACCTTGGTCTCGGGCCGCACCGCGTCGAGAAACGCCTGCGGGTCGCGCGCGTCGACGATCGTCGTCGCGATCCCGAACTTGGGCAGCAGCGTATCGGTCAGCCAGCGGCACGATCCGAACGCCGCGCGGCCGCCGACCAGGTGATCGCCGCTCTGCAACTGGCACAAAAGCGCCGCGGTCATCGCGGCCATGCCCGTCGCCATCGACCGGCACGCCTCGGCCCCCTCGAGCAGCGCGATCCGCTCCTCGAGCATCTGCACCGTCGGATTCTGCAGCCGGGAATAGGTCATCCCGTCCTGCTCGCCGGCAAAGCGCGCCGCCGCGTCACCGGCCTTGTCGTAGCAATAGCCCGAGGTAAGGAAGAGGGCCTCCGACGTTTCGCCATATTCGCTGCGGGCGGTGCCGCCGCGGATGGCCTGCGTCTGCGGACGCCAGTTCTGGGTGATCGAACGATCTTGGCCGGTCTTGCGCTTCATGGCGACGCTTTGCCGGGGGCGGGCGGTGATGACAACCCCTGCGGAGGGTCGCGTGCGCTAGTAGCGCCCCCAGGTAAACCTGGATGACAGCGCATAATTCCACACCGCGCCGACCAGCACGCCGATCATCGCCGACACCGCCCAGGCGTCGTTGCGCACGTCGTGCATGAACGCCGCGATCCCGACATTGGCGATCGCCCCGACCGAACAGATGAGCGCGAACGATACCCAGCCATCGGCGAGCTGCCGCCACCCCTTCAGCCGCCGGTCGCGATAGGTCAGCGCGTTGTTCAGGAAGAAGTTCATCGTCAGCGCGGCCAGCGTTGCGCCGATCTGCCCGATCAGGAATGACGTCCCGATCCCTAGGAACAGCGCGCTGAGCACCGTCATATGCACGCCGATGCCGAGCACGCCGATCGCCGAGAACATCGCGAACCGCACCGGCACGAACCGCCCGAACATCCGGTCGTACAGCGCGATCAGATATTCCAGCGCGACGACGTGATCGAGCTTGCTCTCACCCTCGGTCCGGCAGCGGAAGGTATAGGGCAGCTCGGCGAACCGCAGCGGCTCGGGCGCGGCGGTCAGCAGGTCGAGCAGGATCTTGAACCCGATCGCCGACAGTCTGGGCGCAAGCGCACGTGCGACGTCGGTACGGATCGCGAAAAAGCCGCTCATCGGATCGCTCAGATCCGCCTTGAGCACGCGCCGCGACAGCCGCGTGGCGAGCGCGGACTTGGCGACGCGGTCGCGATCCCAGTCGCCGGTCCCGCCGCCACTGACGAAGCGCGATCCGATCACGACGTCGTGATCGCCCGCCTGAAGGAGGTCGAGCATCTTTGGCAACAGCGTCTCGTCATGCTGCAGATCGCCGTCGATCACCGCGACGACGGGCGCGGCGGTCGCGCACAGCCCCTCGATACAGGCCGAGGACAGCCCGCGCCGGCCGATCCGCTGGATCACGCGGACGCGCGTGTCGCTCCGCCCGAGCACGCGCGCAGCCTCGGCGGTGCCGTCCGGGCTGTCGTCGTCGACGAAGATCGCCTCCCAGCGCCGCCCCGCCAGCGCCTGGTCGAGCTTGGCGATCAGCGCGGCGACGTTCGCCTTCTCGTTGAACGTCGGGATGACGACCGCGATCTCGAGCGTGTCCGGCCCCGCGCCCCGCACCGCGTCCAGCTCGACCGGACTCACCCGAGCGATGCAATCACCGCGTCGCCCATCGCGCGCGTCGTCAGCGTGCCGCCGAGGTCAGGGGTCCGCGCGCCGCCCAGGATCGCCGCAGCCACCGCCGCCTCGATCCGGTCGGCCGCCTCGGCCTTGTCGAGCGAATGCCGCAACATCATCGCTGCGGACAGGATCGCGGCACAGGGGTTCGCCTTGCCCTGCCCGGCAATGTCGGGCGCGCTGCCATGGATCGGTTCGTACAGACCATGGCCCCGACCATCGAGCGCGGCGGACGGCAGCATGCCGATCGACCCTGCGCACATCGACGCCTGATCGGACAGGATGTCGCCGAACAGATTGCCGGTGACGACGACGTCGAACTGGCCGGGGTCGCGCACGAGCTGCATCGCCGCGTTGTCGACATACATGTGGCTGAGCGCGACGTCGGGATAGTCCGCTGACACCTCGATCACGACGTCGCGCCACAATTGCGACGTCTCCAAGACATTGGCCTTGTCGACCGACAGCAGCTTGCTCTTGCGGGTGCGGGCGGTCTCAAATCCGACGCGCGCGATCCGGGCGATCTCCGCCTCGTCATAGCGCATCTCGTCATGGCCTTCGCGCAGGCCCTCGGCGGTCGTCCGGATGCCCTTGGCGCCGAAATACACGTCGCCGGTCAGCTCGCGGACGATCACCATGTCGATCGTCCGCGCGATCTCCGGGCGCAGCGACGACGCATCCTCCAGCCCCGCGAACAGCTTGGCCGGACGCAAATTGGCGAACAGCCCCAGTTCCTTGCGCAGGCCCAGGATCGCCTGTTCTGGTCGCAGATGCCGCTCGAGCCGATCGCAATCGGGGTCGCCGACCGCACCGAACAGCACGGCGTCCGCGCGCCGCGCGAGCGCCAGCGTCTCGGGCGGCAGCGGATGCCCCGCCGCCTTGTACGCCGCACCACCGACCAGCGCCTCGTCGAAGCTCAGATCGAGGTCGAGCCGGTCGAGCACGCGACGTGCCTCGGCAGTCACTTCGGGTCCGATGCCGTCGCCGGCCAGTATCGCGATCAAGGGCATGTGCGTTCCTCCGCCGCCGCCCTTGCCGGGCAAGCCGCGCTCACGCAACCGCCCTTTTGAGCCGATCGACGAGGCGAGCCCGCGCGGCGAGCGGTTCGGCGCGGCGTTCGACCAGGACATCGCGCGTCAAAAAATGCTCGGTCAGGCGCAGCCCGTCGAAGATGTCCGGCCACCCCGCCTCGCCACCAGCGGTGAGAAACGCGGGCAGCGGCAACAGCTTGGCTTCATAGCCCTGCGCCGCACCGCGCGACACCGCCGCCCCGCTCCGCGGGCTGACGAATGCGAGGTCGTCGACCGCACCACTCGCGACGCACTGGCCGAGATCGAGACCGAATCCCAGTTCCGCGAGCAGCAGCAGTTCGTACCGCACCAGCGCCCCGGCCCAGCCGCGCGCCGACGGCGCCGCCTCGATCGCGCCGAGGACGCCGTCAAGCGCGTCGTGGATATGCGGATAGGGCTGCGCTTCCGGCAACGCGACCGCGGCGAGCGCCGTCGCCCATTCGAGCGCCCCCGCCGCGAGCGGCTCGCCGTGCAGCGTCGCGCGGCTGTGGATCAGCTCGGCGGTCAGGGCGGCGAGCTGGTCGCCGGTCCGCGCGCGCCATTCGCCCTGGATCACGTTCGCCGCGAGCAGCACCGGCCGCATCGCCCGCGACCGCCCGCCGCGCACATAGCCCGGCTGCACGCCGTCCTCGCGCGTCAACGCCCGCACGATCGCGCCATGCTCGCCATGCTGGCGAACGGCGACGACGATGGCGGACGCACGAAGATGCATCGCCCACTCTTACGCGTGCGTCGTGACGAACGGGAGCCTCGAAAACTCCGCTTGTTCCAGATCCGCCGGCCAGGCGCGCTCAGCGCCGGATCCCGCGCGCCATGCGCGCGACTCGCGGATGCGACAACGCCCGCTTCGCCCAGCCCGCCGCACCATCGAACGCCCCCAGCGCGGCCACCGTCGCGCGGTTCGCCAGCGTCGGCCGCAACAGCAGCAGATCGACGCACGCCGTCCCCGCCGTCGCGAACTGCCGCTTGTGCTGCCCCTCCCCCTCGGTGAAATCGAACCAGGCAAAGCGGTCGTCGAACAGCTGCCGCATCGCCTCGACCTGCAACACAGCGCCCGGCGACAGCGCGTTCTCGGCGGGGTCATGCCCGACATGGTCATAGCGCAGCGTCCCGCCCTGCGCGGTACAGCAGAGATAGGCGATCGGCCGGCCCTCGACGAACAGCAGCCAGGCCCGCACCCGGTCCGCCGCGGCGAGCGCCTTGAAACCCTGCAGCGCCGCCTCGCCATCGGGCAGCCCCGATCCCAGCAGCCGCTCCTGATAGGTCGTCGCCGACACCGTCCGCGCCAGCGGGTGAAACACCGCAATCTCGGCGGGGGTTCTATAGCCACGGATGTCGAGCGCCCCGCCCGACAACGCTGCCAGCCGCTTCGTCTTGCGCTTCAGCCCCGACCGCGCACTGCCCGACAGCGTCGCGAGCCATGCCGCCTCGCCGATCCGCAGGTCGGCGTGATACCGGACATAACGCTGCCGGACGACGGTCAGCAGACCACGCGTCTCGAGCGCGTCCATCCGGTCCGCGGGCAACGAGGTGATCACATAGCCATCGGCCTGTGTCGGCAGCGCGGGCAGGATCGGTACATCGCCCGCCAGCACATCGTCGAGCGACAGCGCGACGCGCACCAGCCGGCGCGGGATCGTCGCCAGCGTGCGGGCGCCGAGCTGGAACTTCAGGCGGACGCTGACCGCGGTCATCAGGCGCGTTCTTCGACCCAGTTCGACCAGAGCTGCTCGGCCTGGCGCAGGCCCCGCCGGATCGGATCGCGCGCCAGCGGCCGGTCGTGCCGGCCAAGGACCAGCGGCGGGCGATCGCGGAAATGCCGGGTCGGCAAATCCGTGCGCAGCTCCGCCAGCGTCGCGCACAGCGCCTCGAACCGGCGGACATGGACCGCGTTCGCGCGCGTGCCCTGCCGATTCGCCAACTCGAAACCATGGCTGACGATCGTCGCAGCGACATGCCCCCGGGCCGCGGCGTGTTCAAGCGCATCGCGGCTCTCGTTCGCGGACAGGGCGCAGAGCTGCAGCGTGCGCAACTGACCCGGTCGATCCTCGATGACGGTCACCGGGATCTCGATCAGGCCCTGCGCATCGACCGGCGCGATCTGACGCGGCGACAGCGAGATCCTGCTCGCATCGCACGCCGCCGCACCGTTATGGCTGCTGTCATAGGCGAAACCGAGCGCAGCGAGCGCGGTGAGCGTATCGTCGTTCGCGGCATAGCTGCCCGCACGAAACGCGATCGGGTCGGGCGCACCCGCGTCGATCAGCAGTTCGGTGGCGCGCAGGATCAGCGCATATTGCTCGGCCAGCGGATAGTCGGACAGGTCGAATTTTGCGTGATTCGCGCCGCGGTCCCGCGCGATCGCGGCGGTCCAGGCGGGATGGAGATGCAGCTGAACCTCCTGCCCCGCGTCGAGGATCGTCGCGACCATCCGCCGGACCGGCTCGATCCCGAAGGTCAGCGCGGGCATCGGGTCGACGAAGAAACAGGCCTTCAGCCCGTACCGCGCCAGCTTGTCGAGCTGATAGCTGATTCCGACCCCCGCGGGCTCGACCGACCGGTGGTAGATCGCATCGCTACAAAGCCCCTCGCGGTGGTGCCGCCAGGCAAATTCGGTGTCGATCGTCAGGAAAACTGCCGTGGTCACGTCACTGGCCTAGTGTCCCGTGGTGAAGATAAGGTTTCCGCCTACGAGACAGGCGTGCCCCGACCTCCGCAATCTATCGGCCTCAGCCGAAGATTGATCAACATTATTAAACTGAATTATCTTGAGTGGTAAAAGTCGTACACCTGCTGTGCGACCGCTGCGGACACGCCCGGCGCCTGCTGCAGATCCTGCAGGCTGGCATTTCGAACCGCGCGGCCGGTGCCGAAATGCATCAGCAGCGCCTTCTTGCGCGCGGGGCCGATGCCCGGGACCTCGTCGAGCGGGCTCGCGCCGATCGCCTTGCTACGCTTGTCGCGGTGGACGCCGATCGCGAAGCGGTGGACCTCGTCGCGCAGCCGCTGAAGGTAGAACAGCACCGGCGCGTTGACGGGCAGCTGGAATTCGCGGCCGTCGAGCATGTGGAATACCTCGCGCCCGTCACGGCCATGCTGCGGCCCCTTGGCGATCCCGACGAGGCACACGTCCTCGACGCCGATTTCCTCGAGCGCGGCCTTCACCGTATTGAGCTGCCCCTTGCCGCCGTCGATCAGCACCAGGTCGGGCCATTCGCCCGAGTCGCGATCGGGATCCTCGGCCTGCGCCCGCGCGAAGCGCCGGGTGAACACCTCGCGCATCATCCCGAAATCGTCGCCCGGGATGGTGTCCTTGTTCTTGATGTTGAACTTGCGATACTGGCCCTTGCGGAAGCCTTCGGGGCCGGCGACCACCATCGCGCCGGTCGCGGCAGTGCCCTGGATATGGCTGTTGTCGTAGATCTCGATCCGCTGCGGCGGCTCGGCCAGGTCGAACAGGTCGGCGACCTCGCGCAGCAGCTTGGCCTGAGTCGTCGACTCGGCCTGACGCCGCTCGATCGCCTCGACCGCATTGCGCTTGGCCTGATCCATCAAGCGACGGCGATCGCCGCGCTGCGGCACCTGCACCGCAACCTTGTAGCCTGCGCGCTCGCCCAGCGCCTCGACCAGCAGCGCGCCCTCGGGAAGCTCGCGGTCGAGCAGGATCTGGCGTGCGGGCGGCACGTCCTCGTAGAACTGGCCGAGGAAACTGGTCAGCACCTCGTCCTCGGGCACGTCGTTGGTGTGCTGCGGGAAGAAGCTGCGATGCCCCCAGTTCTGGCCGCCGCGGATGAAGAAGGCCTGGATGCCGATCAGCCCATCCTTGCACGCCATCGCGAAGATGTCCGCGTCGCCCACGCCCTCGGCATTGATCGCCTGCGTGCCCTGGATGAACGTCAGCGCCTTCAACCGGTCGCGCAGCAGCGCGGCGAGTTCGAAGTCCATATTCTCGGCGGCGGCCTGCATCTGCGCGCCGAGCTTGGCCTGCACGCCGGTCGACTTGCCCGCGAGGAAGCTCTTCGCGTCGTCGACCAGCTCCTTGTACGCACCCTCGTCGATCCGGCCGACGCACGGCGCGGAGCAGCGCTTGATCTGGTAGAGCAGGCACGGACGGTCGCGGGTCTTGAAGAAGCTGTCGGTGCAGCTGCGCAACAGGAACAGCTTCTGGAGCGCGTTGAGCGTGTTGTTGACCGACCCTGCGCTGGCGAACGGGCCGTAGTAATTGCCCTTCGCACGCCGGGCGCCGCGGTGCTTCTGGACGCGCGGAAAGTCGTGATCGTCGCGCAGCAGGATGAAGGGGAAGCTCTTATCGTCGCGTAGCAGCACGTTGTAGGCGGGGCGATAGCGCTTGATCAGCTGCGATTCGAGCAGCAGCGCCTCGGCCTCGTTGTTGGTCGTGACGATCGTCATCGACCGGGTCTGCGACACCATCCGCTGCAGCCGCTTGGTCAGGCGTTCGACCTGGACATAGTTGGCGACCCGGTTCCTGAGTGCCCGCGCCTTGCCGACATAGAGCACGTCGCCGCGCGCATCCTGCATCCGGTAGACGCCGGGGCGGATCGGCAGCGTGTCGAGCACGTTGCGGATCGCCGCGACGCCCGCCGCAAGATCGGGCGCCTCGCCGCCGCCGCGGACGGCGAAGGTGGATTTGTCTTCGTTGAAACGGTCGGGGGAATTGGGGGAGGACATCGCTGGGGAATCTAGGGAGTCGAAGGGGGTTATGCCAGCCGAGGACTTGATGGTCACGCGAAGGCGCGATGGCGCGAAGAGTAGAGAATTTTCGCGCAGAGGCGCAGAGGACGCAGAGAGAAGAAGCGATTAGGGTTGGCATCTGTCCTCGAACCGCCGGAGGCTCATGGCCCGTGTGGCAGTCGGAAGATCCATCCCAAGCGCCACGCCTCCGCGCTCTCTGCGCCTCTGCGCGAACTAATTTTCCTTCTTTTCGCGCCATCGCGCTTTCGCGTGAGCAGTCTTCTTCATGCCCTGCGGGCAACGGCAGACGATCAGGCTTGCGCAAACACCTTGGTCCCAACGATCCCGATGACGGTCAGCGCCATGAAACACGCCTGCACGCCGCTGACCTTGTCGCCAAACAGGATCACGCCACCGATGATCACGCCGATCGCCCCAGCGCCGGTCCAGATCGCATACGCCGTACCCGCCGGCAGCCCACGCATGGCGAGCGCGAGCAGGCCCATGTTGACGAAGCTCAGCACGATCGGAACCGAAGACGCCTGCCACGTGGCAACGGTCGCCGCCCATTTGAGGCTGAGCGCCCAGGTGATTTCGGTGATCACGGCAACGCCGAGGATGAGCCAGGACATAAGAGTATCTCCAACGGGCTCAGATTGGAGACGCAGCCGCCGGAAACCCGGGAAGAGACGGCCGCCTGTAAAAAACGAAAAAGGCGCCGAGCGAACGACCGTTCCCCGCGGAAGCGGGGGTCCAGGGTTGCCGGCGCTGTGTCGTGAGAACCTGCCCCCCGCTTTCGCGGGGGAGCAGACGATTAGTTCAGGCGGCCAAGCCCCGAGATCGACCGATCGACCATCGCGCGGTCGGCGGCGGCATCGTGATGCTCGGCGATCAAAATACCGGCTGCCTTGGCAGCGGCGTCGGCGGCCCGCGCACGGACCTCGGCGATCGCGGCGCGCTCTGCGGCGGCAATCTTATCCTCGGCCATCTTGGCGCGACGCGTCATCAAATCCTCGGCACCCGCCTTGGCCTTGGCGATGATCGCCGCGGCTTCGGTATGCGCATGCGCCTTCATCGCTTCGGCTTCGAGATGCGCAGTCTTGGCCTTGGCCTCATACTCCGCACGGATCGCCTCGGCCTCGGCGCGCAGCGCCTTGGCCTCGTCGAGTTGCGTGCGGATCCCGGCGATCTTGGCGTCGAGCGACCGCCCGATCATGCCGGGGACCTTCTTCCACACCATCAGCGCCAGCACGATGATCATCGCGATCGCAACCCAGCCGGTCGAGTTGACGCCGAGCGCAGTCGGGTCGACGACATGCTCGACGGTACCGGGCGCGACGGTGTGACCCTGCAACCCCTGATTGTCGATCGAGCCTTCGGGCGCCATGCCCTCGGCCGAGATCACCTTGGCCGGTGCGTCCGGGTTGGCGGCGGGGGTATTAGCCATGAGCCATCGTCCTGCGTACCGCATCGCTCGCCGAGTCCAGGCTCACCTGAAGTCCGGCAACCTTGTCGGCCAGTTGCTGTGCCGCTTCGGCTGCGACATTCTGAAGATTGGCGAGGGCCTGCGCCTTCGCATTCGCCACGGCGAGATCGTGATGACCCAGACGCTCGGCGATGTCGGCATCGGCCGCATGGACCTGCTGCTCGAAGGCCATTGCCGCCCGCTTGGCTGCGGCCGCGGTCTCGGCCTGTGCCGCGACGCGCGCCGCATCCATTTCGGCCTGCCAGGTCGCCTGGACCGTATCGGCCTGCGCCCGTGCAGCGACTGCCGCTGCCAGATCGCCCGCGATTCGGCCTTCACGCGCGTCCACGGTCGACACGATCTTAGGCACCATCCCCTTGCCGATCCCGAAATACAGGATCCCGAAGGTGAGGAGCAGCCAGAAGATCTGTGAAGCGTAGGTGGCGGCTATCTGGGCAATCTGGGGCATGGCAGTCCTTCGTGATACGGCCGGACGGGATATCGCCCGGCCAGATCAGCGCATGTTAGGCGACGAACACCAGGATGATCATCGTGACGAATGCGAGCAGACCGAGAAGCTCGGCGGCTGCGAAGCCGATGAACAGACGGCCCTGCTGGCTGTCGGCAGCGCCCGGGTTGCGCAGTGCGCCGGCGAGGAACTGGGCGAAGACGTTACCCACGCCGAGTGCGGCGAGGCCCATGCCGATCGCTGCGAGGCCGGCACCGATCATCTTTGCTGCGTTGACGTCCATGTTAAAACTCCCTTGGAAAATCAGTAGTGGTTCGAAAGAAAACTTAGTGAAGGTTCACGGCGTCGTTCAGATAGACCGACGTCAGCAGCGCGAACACATAGGCCTGGATCGCGGCGACCAGCAGCTCGAGCAGCGTGATGCCGATCATCAGCAGCATGCTCGGCGCGGTCACCAGACCGATATAGACGCCGCCCAGGTTGATGCCGTTGATCACGAAAGCCGCCAGCACCTTCAGCAGGATATGCCCCGCGGTCATCGCCACGAACAGTCGCAGACCCAGCGAGAACGGACGCACCAGGAACGACATCAGCTCAACGACGAAGATCAACGGGATCATCAGCGCGGGCGTGCCGCTCGGCACGAACAGCGAGAAGAAGTGGAAGCCGTGCTTGCCGAAGCCGACGATCAGGACGATCGCAAAGCTGATCAGCGCCAGCACGCCGGTGACGGTCATGTGGCTGGTCACGGTGAACGGGTGAACGCCCGGCACGATACCGAACGGCAGCAGGCCGATGATGTTCGCGAACAGGATGAACATGAACAGCGAGAAGACGTAAGGAATGAAGCGCTTGCCGCCGGGCCCGACATTCTGCTCGAGCATGCCCGAGATGAAGCCCGTAAAGCCCTCGACCGCGGCCTGCCAGCGACCGGGAACGAGCTCGCGCTTCATCCCGCCGATCATGAAGGCCCAAAGTGCGACCAAAGTCACCACCATCCACATCGCGGAATTGGTGAAGGACAGGTCGTAACCACCTACGATCCAGTGCGAGCCGAACGCCGGCTCGATCAGGAACTGGTGCATCGGATCGATCTTGCCGCCCTGTTCTGCCGCCACGTGGAATCCCTGCCGTCTTGAAACGACAAACGCCCGGCTACTCCGGGCGTTCGCCTGAAATTCGAATGATTTGCCTGAACGCAACCGCAATTCCGAGGAACAGCAACACGATCAGACCCCAAGGCCCAGTGCCGACCCAATGGTCTATCAACCATCCGATCAGCGCACTGCCGACGAGACTCCCGATCAGGGCGGAGATGACCCGATTGCCCTGCGAGTAACCCCGCTCGGCATCCGGCCCTCCCTGCCCCTTTTTCAGCGCCTCCCGAGCCTTGACCTCCCTCAATCGCTCATCGAGCGCGGAAAGTCGCGGATCTTCAACACCGTAGGGGTCCTGTCCGGGTTCGATCTCCGCCACGACATGCTCTCCACCTGATACGACACCGGGGAGATATACGCAGCGACGAGCGATCCCGCCAAGGCGCGGTCCGTTTAGAAAAGGGGGGGGGCCAAGTCAACCGGTGTGACAGTATCGTCATCAATGTGGTGACTGCGGGGCGCGTTACGCCCTGTCCCATCCGTCATCCTGACGAAAGTCAGGATCCAGAGCTGCAGGCGGACCGTGTACAGCTCTGGATCCTAGGTCGAGCCCAGGATGACGGAGGGCATCAGGACGGCATGCTCAGACGCAGCGCGAATCACGCTCCGGCGCGGCGGCGGTGCGCGTCTTCCACACACCACCCGGCGTCTTGTACTTCTCGCCCGGATTGGTCCCCGCGATCAGGTTGCAACCGCTGGTGAACGCCAGCTGCTCGACCGTCGCGCCGCTCGCCTGCGCCTTGGCGGTATAGGCCGACTTGCGCTGGATGTTGATGCTGTTGACCAGCGCGCGCAAATCGCCGCTCGCCGCGCCGACCAGCCCGAGATAGCCGTCGGGCTGCTCGCCGACCTCGCCGCCCGCGCGCGCCGCGGCATAGGCGGGGTCACGCTGCGCCGACGCGGCAACCGACAGGCCGCCAAGCACAGCCACCGCCGCGATCATCGTCAAAGCCTTGATCTTCATCTCAGAATATCCCCGGATTCTGCTGGATCAGCGATTTCGCCTCGCCATCGAGACGATAGACCACTTCCTGCGTCACATTGATGTTGAGGTTGATCTCGATCGGCTTGTCCGGCGCCGACACGTTGATGCAGCCCGGCAGGGCGGCGGCGGTCGTGACCAGAAAGACGATCGTCCTCATCCTGTGCAAGATCGGTCTTTGCTCCAGCTTGTTCAATCCTGTTTCGGTCATGGCACGATCCTGCTTTCGGCGGGCTGAATGGATGGGGCTGCGGGAACGGCAGGCCCGGGGGATGGCGGCGCGGACTGCTGCTGGATCAGCGCGGGCAGGTTGCGTTCGATCAGCCGCTTCGGATCATAGAAGCTCTGCGCCGAATCGAGCAGCCCGCGAAACGGCGCCTTGATCCGGATGTTGAACACGAAGGGCAGCTTCTGCAGCCGGCGGACGATGAAGTTCGACTTCGCCCCCTCGCCCTGGCTGATCCCGGCAAAGCGCACGTCGGTCACCATCTCGCCCGCGAGCGGCCCGTTCATGCCGACGCGGAGCGACTGGTAGCGTAACGACTTGAGCGCCTGGAACGCGATGTTCGCCCAGATGCCGAGATCCTTCTGGCTGAGATCGCCGACATAGGCGAGCGTCCCGCCGCCCGGCCGGACGCGCAGGTCGCCGCCCTCGATCCGACCGCCCGTCTCGTCGAAGATCATCGGCAGCACGCCGTCGAATATGCCGGTCGCGTCGAGATTCTTGAAATCGAACTGCTGCAGGAACTGGTCGGCGGCCATGTTGGCGATGTGGAACGTCATCCGCCGCTCGCTCTGCGCGGAGAAATCGAGCAGCGTCGGGTCGAGCGTCAGCGATCCGCCCGCAAACGGCCACGCCCCGCCCTCGACCTGCACGCGCGCACCCGGCAGGGTCTGATAGCGGATCGTCCCGTCGCTGACCGGGATGCCGGGGTTGAGCGTGCGGATCGTCGCGACCTGCCCCGGCGCGCTTTGCAGGTTGAGCAGGTCGGTGAAGCGGATCTCGGTCGCAATCCCGGTCACCGGGCCGAACGCGGCGGCAAGGTCGGTGCCGGCGGTTCGGAACACCCCGGTGCTCGTCACGCCGTCGGGGGTCCACGCGATGTGCCCGTCGCCGCTGACCGATCCGTTGACGTCGGCGATCACGCCGAACGTCAATGGCGTCAGCGCCTCGGGTTGCAGCGCGTCCTTGGCGAACACGATCCCAGGCACCAGCAGGTCAGCGCGGCCGATGCCCGTGCCGAGGGCATGGACCAGCGTGACGTCGGCGACCTTGGTGCTGCTGACCGGTTCGAACAGCGTTCCGGCCGCGGTGATCGTGCCGCCGATCAGCGACAGCGTCACGCCGCGCGCCGCAACCGGCTTGAACCGCGCGGTGGCGGCGGCGTCGCTGACGCCCATCGTGCCGTCGAGCGCCAGCGCACCGCCGATCAGCGTCCAGTCGCCCGCCGCCTCGTTCAGCAGCAGCGGCACATTGCCGATCTGCCCTGCCCCGCCGGTGAACGCGCCGGCGATTCCCTGCGTCGTCATCCGCCCGGTGATCGTCGCGAAGTCGAGCCGCGTGACCCGCTCGGGCGCGCCGATCCGGGTCTGCACGCCGTCGATCGCAAAGCCCCGGTCGGCCAGCCGCAGCGTCGCGCCGCTCGCGTTCAGCGTCAGCGGCGTCCGCCCCAGCCGCCCCGACAGCCCGGCCGCGGCGATCCGCGCACCCCCGCGCAGACGCCCGCGATCGATCTGCACCAGCGCTCCGTCGATCGGACACAGCGACAGCCGCGCAGGGTCGAGCACCAGCCCCGACACCGCCAGCCGCTGGACCGCGAGCGGCGTGCAGCCAGTGTTGACGACGAGCCGCGTCTTCCCGTCCCAGCTGGCAGCGATCGGCATCGACAGGCCTTCGACCCGGTCCTTGCCGCCGCTGCCGATCGGACCGTCGAGTGTCACCCGCGTCGTGATCGCGGTCGCCCCGCCGGGCGTTGCGCTGAACCGCACCGGGGTCACCGCCAGCCGCGCGCCGTCCACGACATAAGGCGCGACCGTCGCGACGCCGCGGACCGGCGCACCCGGCCGGGCCTGGGCTAGCGCGATGCGCGCCTGCGGCAACCCGCCACCCTGCGTCGCAAGAGTCGTATCGAGCGTGACGCCTCCGCCAGACGCACCGCGTCCAGGCCATGCGAACCGGAGCCCCTCCCCGCCATCGATCGAGATCCTCGCGCCGCTCGCCGATGCAAGCGCGAGGCGTGACAGTACGGCCTTACCGCGCCCGCCGCGCTGCTGAACGGCGATCACCGCATCGGCGGCAAAGCCCTTTGCGGCCCGCGTTACGGCCTGCACCGCTGCGTCCATGAGGGGCGCGACGGGCGACCCAGCCGCCGATCCCTGCAACGCCTCCACCCCGGCAAGCCGGCGCGGGGCGATCGCGGCACCCGCCGCGCTAACGCGGCCCTCGAACGCGATAACCTCACCAAGACGGTAGGATCCTGCGATCGCCACGCGGCGTGCGCGGCCCTCGGCCGTCCGCACGGTATCCGCTGCGATATCCGCCTTGCCCGAGGTTCCCGCACGGGTGCCGGCGAAGTCGACGTCGCCCTTGGCCGAGGCGAACGTCGCTCCGGGCAGGACGGCCGGTCCGGTCGCCAGCGCGGCCCGCCCCTGCCAGCGATCGAGCGCCGCACCGAGCGTCAGGTCGAGCGTCGCGACGACGCTGTCCGCCCGCGAATCGCCGCACGCCAGCCGCCCCAGCCGCCCCAGCCGCACCGGACCCTTCAGGATCGGTTTCGCCGCATCGATCCGCACGCGGACCGTCGCGGTAAGGCGGTCGCCCGTACAGCCGCCAACGTTCAGCCGATCGCTGACCGCAGCAAGCGAGCCCCGGAAACCGTTATCGAGCTTCCCCGTCCCGGTGAGTTTCAACCCGACCAGCCCGTAAGGCGTCTCCAGCCGCATCCGCGCATCGTCGACGGTCGCGTCGAGCGCGGGCAGCGCGAACGGCTTGCCCGAGGGTGCAGGCAGGAGGCGGTCGATCGCCCCCAGCGACAACCGTCCACCGACCAGCCGCCCGCGCAGCCGCACCCGCCCCGCGCGCACCGCCTCCAGATACGGTCCCGACAGCCCGATCCCGGTCCGCGTCTCGACCCAGTCTGCGACCAGATCGGGATCGGCCGGATCGCCGAGCACGACATTGGTCAGCCTTTGCCCGCCAAGCGCCAGATCGGCGATCTCGTAGCGCGCAGGCACCTCGGCCCGCGCGAGTTCGCGATCGATGAAGCCCGTCGCGATCTGCTTGCGGAGTACCCAGACCCCGATGAGCAGGGCGAGCAGCAGGAGTGCTACGACCAGCACGATTCGCTGAATCCGCGCGAGCCCGCCGCGACGGCGAGCCGGCGCGTGACGGCGAGGGTCGGGCCCTGTCTCGCTCGTCTCGGTCAACCGCTTACTCCGTCACGCTTTCCCGGCCTGCATAGGCGGTAGCGGGGGCGTCATGCAATTGCGGCTGGATGTGCTAGCATCCGGCCATGGCGGGGGCAGACGATATAGTCGACGAGCGCAAGGGGCACCGGGCGCGGCTGCGCAAGCGGCTGTTCGAGGGTGGCGGAGAGGCGCTGCTCGATCACGAGCTGATCGAATATCTCCTCGCCGTCGCGATTCCCCGTGCCGACACCAAGGCGCTCGCCAAGGCGCTGATGCGCGAATTCGGGGGCATTGGCGGGGTGCTGACCGCGGATCCGGCGGCGCTCGCGCGCGTCGATGGCATGGGCGAGATTTCGACCGCCGCGGTCAAGATCGCGCACGCCGCCGCGCTTCGCCTGTTGCAGGCACGCGTCGGGGAGCGGCCGGTGCTCGCCAACTGGCAGGCGCTGCTCGACTATCTGCGCGCGGACATGGCGCATCACGTCATCGAGCGGTTCCGCGTCCTGCATCTCAACACGCGCAACATGCTGATCCGCGACGAGGTGATGAGCGAGGGCTCGATCGACCAGGCCGCGGTTTATGTCCGCGAGGTGATCCGCCGCGCGATCGATCTCGGCTCGGCCTCGATCATCCTCGTCCACAATCATCCCAGCGGCGACCCCTCCCCCAGTCGCGCAGACATCGAGATCACCCGCACGATCGCGGAGGCGGGCAAGCGGCTGGGGGTCGCGGTGCACGACCACATCGTCATCGGCACTGCCGGCCATGTAAGCCTTCGCGCGCAAGGGCTGATTTAAGGAGCGCGTGACGCAAAAAAGCCGCCGGGGTCAGCCGGCGGCCTTGATGTCGCGAGGGTCCTCCCGCGCGTTTGGTTCAGCCGGCCTGGGTCAGGAACCTGGTCAGCTCGGTCTTGGTCAGCATCTTGTTCTTGTCGGCATCCGCCTGCGCAAACGCACCGTCGACCCATTTGCGCGTCTCGGGCGCGACCGCGACCGTCGTCGGGTCCGACTGCGTCTTCAGCGCGACCATCCAGGCGCCAAATTCGGACGTGCTCAGCAGATTGTCGCCATTCTTGTCATATCCCGGGAATTCCGCATCGACGACCTGTGCCACTTGCGCCCCCGTGACGGGCTGCTGCGCAGTCGCTCCCGCAGGATTGCCCTGCATCGTCGAAGATGACGGCGACTGCGGCGAAGATTCCGTCTGCGCCATGGGCTGCGCCGGTGAGTTGGGCGTGCCGCCGGTCATGGTCTGCGCGGATGTCGGCGTCGCGAGCGCGATCGCACCGATAAGTAGAGTGAATTTCAGCATGTCTTCTCTCCTGCTGCGACCTAGGTGGCGACTTTCCAGTCGCGAAGGTCGTTCGTTCGGATAGTAGGCGGTATCAATGCATGACTGCCGCACAGGGTTCCGTCGGCATCGCCCGATCCCCCGGGGTTGGGTTTGAACCTTGCCGTCCGGCCTGCTACCGCGCGACCGATCGCCGCCGTAGGTCCCGCCGGGGCGCGCGTCGCGCCTCCTCTCCCCAGCCACAGGAAATCCCGATGGTCCCCCGCTATTCCCGCCCCGACATGGTCGCGATCTGGACGCCCGAAGCGCGTTTCAAGATCTGGTTCGAAATCGAGGCGCACGCCACCGACGCGCTCGCCGAACTCGGCGTCGTGCCGAAAGAGGCCGCGGCCGCGATCTGGGAAAAGGGCGCGTTCGAGGTCGACCGGATCGACGAGATCGAGCGCGAGACCAAGCATGACGTCATCGCTTTCCTGACCAACGTCGCCGAGCATGTCGGCCCCGAGGCGCGCTTCATGCATCAGGGCATGACCTCGTCCGACGTCCTCGACACCTGCCTCGCGGTCCAGCTGGCCAAGGCGAGCGATATCCTGATCGCCGACCTCGACGCGCTGCTGGTCGTGCTCGAACGCCGCGCGCGCGAGCACAAGATGACGCCGACGATCGGCCGCAGCCACGGCATCCACGCCGAGCCCGTCACCTTCGGCCTCAAGATGGCGCAGGCGCATGCCGAGTTCGCGCGCAACCGCGCAAGGCTGGTGGCGGCGCGCGCCGACGTCGCGACCTGCGCGATCTCGGGCGCGGTGGGCACGTTTGCCAACATCGACCCGTTCGTCGAGGACTATGTCGCGGGCAAGCTCGGCCTGTCGGTCGAGCCCGTCTCGACCCAGGTCATCCCGCGCGATCGCCACGCGATGTTCTTCGCGACACTCGGCGTGATCGCCAGCTCGATCGAGCGGCTCGCGACCGAGATCCGCCACCTCCAGCGCACCGAAGTGCTCGAGGCGGAAGAGTATTTCTCGCCCGGCCAGAAGGGCTCCTCGGCGATGCCGCACAAGCGCAACCCGGTCCTGACCGAGAACCTGACCGGTCTCGCGCGCATGGTCCGCGGCTATGTCACGCCCGCGCTCGAGAATGTCGCGCTGTGGCATGAGCGCGACATCTCGCACTCGTCGGTGGAGCGGTACATCGGGCCCGACGCGACGATCACGCTCGACTTCGCGCTCGCGCGGCTGACCGGGGTGATGGACAAGCTGGTCGTCTATCCGGCGCGGATGGAGAAGAATCTCAACAAGATGGGCGGGCTCGTCCATTCGCAGCGCGTCCTCCTCGCGCTGACGCAGGCCGGGGTGAGCCGCGAGGACGCCTATCGCCTCGTCCAGCGCAACGCGATGAAGGTGTGGGATTCGGACGGCGCACTCTCGCTGCTCGACCTGCTCAAGGCCGATCCCGAAGTGACGCTGAGCGATGCCGAGCTCGAGGACAAGTTCGACCTTGGCTATCACCTCAAGCACGTCGACACGATCTTCGCCCGAGTGTTCGGCGCGGCCTAACGGCGGAAGTTCGACTACCCCCTCGTCATCCTGACGAAAGTCAGGATCCAGAGCCAAGCAGCGCCGCACCGCGTTACTCTGGATCCTGACTTTCGTCAGGATGACGGGCGGGGAGAGGCTGAGCCCACCAAGTGCACGCAACGCAATTACGATTTCATGTTACAAAATTGCGACAACTCGCAACTATCGCCATATCACTGATGCCGGATACTACTCCGGCATCGGAGACCTACCCATGCGCATGTTCGAAACCGTGACCAGCTCGATGCTGGCGATCGCGGCTCAAGCGCTGGTGGTCGGGGTGGTCATTTCCACCCTCTGATCCATCGGCCCGCCCGCCCCTCCAAGGAGGGGCGCGGCTAGGGTCGCAGGCTCCCGCTTTTCAGGCTGCAAAGGCAAGGCGCGGTCGATGATCGTCATCGTTGGCGCAACTAAGCGCGTCGGGTTTGCGCACGCGTATCGCACGGCGGTTTGCACCCACCGGCCGCCCACGTCGTAAAACCGACGCCAGCCGCGCCGGCAAACTCCGGATCCGCAGGCTCGACACCGCGCCGATCAACCCAATCGACACGTCCAGATACGCCGACACTTCGAACGATGCCAGCCAGATCGCGATGTCGGGCGCGCCCATCATGGCAACCCGGACCCTGTCGCCGTCATCGGCGAACATCATGACGCACGCTGCCGCAATCAGCACCAGACCGACCGCGACGTCGCCGCGCGTCAGCCGCGCCACCCGCCTGACCGGCGCCTCGACCAAAAGCATGCGGAGGAACCGAGACAGGGGGATCGTGGGCACCGCGAGCATCAGCAGCCAGCAAGCGAGAAACGTCACACCGATTGCCGCCACACTATCCCCCTGTCACGCGCGCCAAGCAGCGCGGCCTATTCCGCGGCGAAGACGCCCTTCAGCTTGGCGAAGAACCCTTGGCTGTCGGGGCATTCGTCGCCGGTCTCGGTCTCGCGGAACATTTCAAGCAGTTCCTTCTGCCGGTTCGACAGGCGGGTCGGGGTCTCGACGTCGATCTGCACGACCAGATCGCCATGACCGCGGCCCTGCAATACCGGCATGCCGGCACCGCGCTGACGCAGCTGCTTGCCCGACTGGATACCCGCCGGGATCTTCACTTCGTGCGTGCGCCCGTCGAGGCCGGGGATCGACAGCGATCCGCCGAGTGCCGCGACCGTGAAGCTGATCGGTGCGCGCGCGAACAGCGTCGTACCCTCGCGCTCGAACAGATTATGCTTGGTGACGTGGAGGAAGATATAGAGATCGCCCGCCGGTGCACCGCGCGCGCCGGCCTCGCCCTCGCCCGTCATCCGGATCCGCGTGCCTTCATCGACACCGGGCGGCACGTTGATGCTGAGCGTCTTGGTCTTCTCGACCCGGCCCTCGCCGCGGCAATCGGGGCATGGATCGGCGATCACCTGACCCGCGCCGTTGCAGACCGGGCAGGCGCGCTCAACCACAAAGAAGCCCTGCTGTGCGCGGACCTTGCCGTGACCGCCGCAATGCTGGCAGGTCTTGGCACGCGTACCGGCCTTAGCGCCCGACCCGTCGCACGTGTCGCACACGGCCGAGACGTCGACGGTGATCTCGGTCGCCTTGCCGTGGAACGCCTCTTCCAAGCTGACTTCCATGTCGTACCGCAAATCCGCGCCGCGACGTGCCGACGATCGGCCACCGCCGCCGCGCTGCGCGCCGCCCATGAATTCGCCGAAAACGCTCTCGAAAATGTCGCTGAAGCCGCCGAAATCCTGCGCGCCGCCGCCATGACCGCCGCCGCCGCCATTCTGGAACGCGGCATGGCCGAAGCGATCATAGGCCGCACGCTTCTGGGGATCCTTGAGGCAGTCATACGCCTCGCTGACCGCCTTGAACTGGGCCTCCGAATCCTTGCAACCGGCATTCTTGTCCGGGTGATATTTCATCGCGAGCTTGCGGTAGGACGACTTGATCGTCCCCGCATCCGCGGTCCGCTCGATTTCGAGCAGTTCGTAATAGTCTGTCTGGGTACTCATAACGGCCCTCTTAGCCCTCTCCCCTCCGGGGAGAGGGTTGGGTGAGGGGCCGTTCCGGACGACAGCGCGCGGAACTGCCCCTCACCCCGGCCCTCTCCCCGACCGGGCACCCATGAAAATATTACTTTCATGGGACCCTGGGGAGAGGGAGTTTCAGTTACGCCTTCGGGTTCTCGTCGACTTCCGAGAATTCGGCGTCGACGACGTCGTCGTCCTTCTTCGCCGCATCGCCATCAGCCGACGGCGAGGCATCCGCCTGAGCCTGCTTCTCGTAGATCGCCTGGCCGAGCTTCATCGCGACCTGGGCGAGCGCGGTGCTCTTCTCGGTCATCGCATCGGCATCGCCGCCTTCGACCGCGGCCTTGGTCGCGTCTATCGCGGCCTGGATCTCGGTCTTGAGCGCATCGTCCACCTTGTCGCCATTATCGGCAAGCTGACGCTCGGTCGTGTGGATCAGGCTCTCGGCGTTGTTCTTCGCCTCGGCGCCCGCACGACGCTTCTTGTCCTCCTCGGCGAAGGTCTCAGCATCGCGGACCATCTGGTCGATGTCGCTGTCCGAAAGGCCACCCGATGCCTGGATGCGGATCTGCTGCTCCTTGCCGGTGCCCTTGTCCTTGGCCGAGACGCTGACGAGACCGTTGGCGTCGATGTCGAACGTGACCTCGATCTGCGGCACGCCGCGCGGTGCCGGCGGGATGCCGACGAGATCGAAATTGCCGAGCATCTTGTTGTCGGCCGCCATCTCGCGCTCGCCCTGGAACACGCGGATCGTCACCGCGCCCTGGTTGTCGTCCGCCGTCGAATAGGTCTGCGACTTCTTGGTCGGGATCGTCGTGTTGCGATCGATCATCCGGGTGAACACGCCACCCAGCGTCTCGATGCCCAGCGACAGCGGCGTCACGTCGAGCAGCAGCACGTCCTTGACGTCGCCCTGCAGCACGCCGGCCTGGATCGCGGCGCCCATCGCGACGACCTCGTCCGGGTTGACGCCGGTGTGCGGCTCCTTGCCGAAGAATTGCTTCACGACTTCACGGACTCGCGGCATGCGCGTCATGCCGCCGACCAGCACGACCTCGGAGATGTCGTCGGCCTTCAGACCGGCGTCAGCGAGTGCCTTCTTGCAGGGGTCGAGCGTCCGCTTGACCAGGTCCTCGACCATCCGCTCCAGATCGGCGCGCGTGATCGACTTCACCAGATGCTTCGGGCCGTTCTGGTCCGCGGTGATGAAGGGCAGGTTGACCTCGGTCGACTGCGCCGAGCTGAGCTCGATCTTCGCCTTCTCGGCCGCTTCCTTCAGACGCTGCAGCGCCAGCTTGTCCTTGGCGAGGTCGATGCCCTCCGCCTTCTTGAACTCGTCGGCGAGGAACTGGACGATCTTGTTGTCGAAATCCTCACCGCCGAGGAAGGTGTCGCCGTTGGTCGCCTTCACCTCGAACACGCCGTCGCCAATCTCGAGGATCGAGATGTCGAACGTGCCGCCGCCAAGATCATAGACCGCGATCGTCTTGCCGTCCTGCTTGTCGAGGCCGTAGGCCAGCGCCGCTGCGGTCGGCTCGTTGATGATGCGCAGCACTTCAAGGCCGGCGATCTGGCCGGCGTCCTTGGTCGCCTGGCGCTGTGCGTCGTTGAAGTATGCGGGAACGGTGATGACTGCCTGCGTGACCGTCTCGCCGAGATACGACTCAGCGGTTTCCTTCATCTTCTGCAGCGTGAACGCCGAGATCTGCGACGGCGAATAGTCCTTGCCGCCGGCCGAGACCCATGCGTCGCCGTTCGGCCCGCGCGAAATCTTGTACGGGACCAGCTCGGTGTCCTTCTTGGTGATCGGATCGTCGAAACGACGGCCGATCAGGCGCTTCACCGCAAAGATGGTATTGTCGCCGTTGGTCACTGCCTGGCGCTTGGCCGGCTGGCCGACCAGTCGCTCGCCGTCCTTGGCGAATGCGACGATCGACGGCGTGGTGCGCGCGCCTTCGGAATTCTCGATGACCTTGGGCTTGCCACCTTCCATGACGGAAACGCAGCTGTTGGTCGTGCCGAGATCGATACCGATTACTTTAGCCATGAGTTTAAATAGCCCCTCACACATCGTAAAAAAGTCTCGGGCTCCACCCCGTTACGGCAGTGGAACCTTTCGATTGATGGGCGCGATATAGGTTGGCTCGCGCTTGCCGCAAGATTGTACGGCTCGTAGAGATCGCAAGAGGGGTATGAAGTGGCGATGATGACGATGCGTGGTATTTTTGCCGTGACGGCCCTGGTCGGGGTGGCGGCCTGTGCACAGCCGCAACAGCTGTCCGTCGAGAAGGCGTGGGTCCGGCTCGCTGCGGTCAAGGGTGGACCGGCAGCAGGCTATTTCACGATCCATGGCGGGCCGGCCGATGCGACGCTGATCAACGTCACCACCGATGTCGCGATCCGGAGCGAGATGCACGAGAGCATGTCGGCCGGCGGCGTGTCGTCGATGAAACCGATCGCGCGCGTCGAGATCCCGGCCAAGACCGATGTCGTGTTCGCGCCGGGCGGCCGTCACGTGATGCTGTTCGACGTAAATCCCGGCATCAAGCCCGGTGAACGCACCATCACCTTCACCCTCACCTTCGCCGACGGCACCAGAATCCTGCAGAACGCGGCCGTCGTCGGCGCCGGCGACACCGGAACCAAGTGAGCGTTCGCGATCGGTCGACGCGAGCGCTGACCCCGGCCGAGACGCGGCTCGCGGCGTCGGTCTTCGGCGATGCGATCGACTATGCGCCGGTGCGCCTGGCGCGCAGCAAATGGGCCTTCTTCCAGCCGCGCGACACGGTGATGGCGCCGCGCGGGTGCATCCATTTCCACCCCAAGGGCGATCTGTGGTGCGACGATTTCGCGCACGCCCATCTGACGTTGCAAGGGCTGTTCATCCACGAGATGACGCATATCTGGCAGCACCAGCGCGGTATCTTTCTCCCGCTCGTACGGCATCCGTGGTGCCGCTACGACTATGCGCTGCGTCCCGGCGTCGCGCTGCACCGCTACGGTATAGAGCAGCAGGGCGAGATCGTCCGCCACGCCTTCCTGCTGCGTGCCGGCGCGACGGTCGCAGGCGCCCCGCCGCTCGCGCAGTACGAGACGCTGCTTCCGTTCAAGCCGCAGGTGTCGGCCTAGTCCGCCACTCCCCAAACCGTCACCCCAGCGAACGCTGGGATGACGTGGGCTAGGACGATATCAGAGCCAGCTGCGCCCATCCGGTCCCGCACAGCCATAAGGCGGCAACTGCCCGAAGAACCGCTCCTGCATCTTGTGACAGCCCCAGGCGCGCAGCGGCGCGGGCGCATAGCCGTTCAGCGCGATGCCGACCTCGTCATACGGGGTCTCGCCGCGCGCGACATACATGTACCAGCGCCCGCCGAACATGACCGCCGCCGCGACCAGCACGACACACACGACCTGAAGAATCTTCTGCATTTCCGCCCTTTTCGTGATGAAGGGCGCCCCGTTGCAGATAACATGGATTAATATCAACCACCGGAAAGCGAGCCCAGCCGGTGGCGATTCGCCACCTACAATGCGTCGAAATCGATAGCTTGTGTTCTATCAAGCGCTTGCGGCGCTTCGGGCATCGGATATTTCAGTCCGGTCGCACAATTAAAAAGTACGACGCGGTCGTCTTCGTCGACCAGACCGGTGTTCAGCGCATGGGTGTAGGCCGCGAGCGTCGCGCCGCCCTCTGGGCACAGCAGCAGCCCGTCCTGCTTCGCGGCAGCCTCGACCGCCTTGAGGATCGCGGGATCGCCGACCGCCATCGCCTGCCCGCCGCTCTCGCGGACCGCGCGCAGGATCAGGAAGTCGCCGACCGCCTTGGGGACGCGAATGCCCGCCGCGACGGTGCTCGCATCCTCCCAGCGCTCGGCATGCTCCTCACCCGCCTCGAACGCGCGGACGATCGGCGCGCAGCCGCTCGCCTGCACCGCAAACATCTTGGGTCGTTCGGAGCCGATCCAGCCAAGCTGTTCGAGCTCGTCGAACGCCTTCCACATGCCAATCAGGCCGGTGCCGCCACCGGTCGGGTAGAAGATCGCATCGGGCAGCTTCCAGCCGAACTGCGCGGCCAGTTCTAGCCCCATCGTCTTCTTGCCCTCGATCCGATAGGGCTCCTTCAGCGTCGAGAAATCAAACCAGCGCCCCTCGGCGGCGCCCTTGCCGACGATCGCACCGCAATCGTCGATCAGCCCGTTGACGCGCCAAACGCGCGCGCCCTGCATCGCAATCTCGCGGACGTTGATCTCGGGCGTGTCGTCGGGACAGAGCACGATCGTCTCGATCCCGCAACGCGTGGCGTAGGCGGCCAGCGCCGCGCCCGCATTGCCGTTGGTCGGCATCGCGATCCTGGTGACGCCAAGCTCCTTCGCCATCGCCACCGCCATGACGAGCCCGCGCGCCTTGAAGCTGCCGGTCGGCAGCCGCCCTTCGTCCTTCACGAGGACGTTGGGGCCACCGGACTTCGGGATCGGCACCAGCGGCGTCTCGATCTCGCCAAGGCTGACGATATTGGACGTCTGCCGCACGGGCAGCAGCTCGCGCCACCGCCATAGATCGGTGGGACGCGCCTCGATCGTGTCCCGCGAGATTGTCGCCCGCACCGCGTCGAGGTCGTAGCGGACGAGCAATGGCCTGCCCGCACGCGAAAGGCCATGAAGCTGGTCCGCCTCATAGCGTTCGCCGGTGATCGAACATTCGAGATGCGTGACGAACGTCTCGCGATCGGTGGTCAGATTCTCGTTCATGGCGTCATCCCGGCGAGGCAGAAAGTTGAGCGCCGCCTCCTGCCGTTCCCCCGCGAAGGCGGGGGCCCAGGGTCACAGGCGACAGCGTTTGAAACCCTGGCCTCCCGCCTTCGCGGGAGAACACCAGACCGACAGGCTCACCCCGCCTTGGCGACGCCCACCATCGCAGGCCGCAGCAGGCGATCCTTGATCATGTAGCCCGCCTGCATTTCCTGGACGATCGTCCCGGCCGGCTGGTCGCTCGGGATCTCCAGCATCGCCTGATGCTTGTTCGGGTCGAGCATCTGGCCCTCGGCCGCGATCTTCGTGATGCCGTGGCGCTGGAACACGCTCTCCAGCTCGCGACCGGTGGCCTCGAGCCCGGTGACGAGGCCCTTCATCTTGTCGTCCGCACGCAGGTCCGCCGGGATCGCCGACAGGCCGCGGGCGAGGTTGTCGGCAACCGACAGCACGTCGCGCGCGAACGCGGTGGCGGCATAGGCGCGCGCGTCCTGCGCTTCCTTCTCGGCGCGGCGGCGGACATTCTGCACCTCGGCCTGCGCATAGAGGACATTCTGCTTGGCCTCGGCGAGCTGGTTCTCCAGCTCGGCGACGCGATCGTTCGAGGCCACTTCGGGTGCGGCTTCGGCGGTCTCCTCGCGCAGGTCGGCAGGCGTGTTCTGATCGATATCGGACATTGTTTTCCCTATAAGTTGGGCCGGCTCAACCCATCAACCGGGCGAGCGTTGCAGCCGTGAAATCCACCATGGGCACGACGCGCGCATAGTTCAACCGCGTGGGGCCGATCACGCCCACCACGCCGACCACTCGCCCGTCCAATCCGCGGAACGGTCGCGCGATCACCGACGAGCCGGACAGGGCGAATAATTTGGTCTCCGCGCCGATGAAGATCCGCGTCGAATCGCCCGCCCGCGCGCTGTCGAGCAGCGATGCGACCTCCTGTTTTCCCTCAAGATCGTCGAGCAGGTCGCGGACCCGGTCGAGATCGGCGGCGGCGGCGGCATCGATCAACCGCCCCTGCCCGCGGACGATCAGCACCGGGCGGCGATCCGCATCCTCGCTCCACACCGCGATCCCGCCCTCGACCAGCATCCGCGCCGCACCGTCGAGCGCCGCCTGCCCGTCCGCCAGCTCGCGCTCGATCCGCAGCCGCGCCTCGGCCAGCGTCAACCCGCCGAGCTTCGCCGACATGTAATTGCCCGCCTCGACCAAGGTCGATGGCGACATCCCCTTGGGCAGCGCGATCACGCGGTTCTCGACCGAGCCATCCTCGCTGACCAGCACCGCGAGCGCCTGATCGGGCGACAGCGCGACGAACGCGATCTGGCGCAGCGTCATCTCGCGCTTCGGCACCATCACCA
This sequence comes from Sphingomonas sp. CFBP 8765, assembly GCF_014841445.1. Lineage (NCBI taxonomy): Bacteria > Pseudomonadati > Pseudomonadota > Alphaproteobacteria > Sphingomonadales > Sphingomonadaceae > Sphingomonas > Sphingomonas sp. CFBP 8765. The sequence goes on from NZ_JACYTY010000001.1 coordinate 439,270, forward strand.
ACCCCGCGCACGCCGACAGCCCCGACAATGCAAGCGTGGTGGCGGCGAGCGCCTCCTCGACCGGACCACCGACGCCGGCGCGCGCCTCGATCGTCTGGCGCTCCTCGAACGACGGCTCCATCGCCTGCATCATCCCGTCGACGAACAGCCGCAGGCCGCGATCGGTCGGCATCCGCCCCGCGCTCGTATGCGGACTGGCGAGCAGCCCCAGCCCTTCGAGCTCCCCCATCACCCCGCGAATCGAGGCGGGCGACAGGCTGAGCCCGGTCAACTGCGCGATCGTCTTCGACCCCACCGGCGTGCCGCTGGCGAGATAGCTGTCGACGACCGCACGAAAAATATCGCGCGCGCGGTCGGTCAGTTCGGTGACGGGGGGCGTGGCCATGCGGCTGATCTAGGCTGGCGAGCCGGAATGCGAAAGGCTAGGCAGCGCTTATTGCCCACCACCCGTTCGTCCTGAGTAGGGACTGAGCGAAGTCGAAGCCCCGTAACGAAGGATGTGCCCCAAGCGGGCCGATCCTTCGATACGCCGCTTCGACGAGCTCAGCAGCTACTCAGGACGAACGGAAGAAGTTTAGGATTACATCATGCGCCCATCCGGCCGTGCCCCAGACCAGATGCGCAGCATCACGATCGAACCCCGCTTCACCAAGCACGCCGAAGGCTCCGTCCTGATCGGCTTCGGCGACACGAAGGTGCTCGTCACCGCCAGCATCGAGGAAAAGGTCCCGCCGTTCCTGCGCGGCAAGGGCGAAGGCTGGGTGACCGCCGAATACGGCATGCTCCCGCGCTCGACCAACACGCGCAACAACCGCGAGGCAGCCAAGGGCAAGCAGTCGGGCCGCACGCAGGAGATTCAGCGCCTGATCGGCCGTTCGCTCCGCGCCGTCACCGACCTGAAGCTGCTCGGCGAGCGCCAGATCGTTCTGGACTGCGACGTGCTTCAGGCCGACGGCGGCACGCGCACTGCCTCGATCTCGGGCGCCTGGGTCGCGCTGCGGCTCGCGATCGACGGACTGCTGGACAGCGGCAAGCTGACCGCCGACCCGCTGACGCAGAAGGTCGCCGCGATCAGCTGCGGCATCTATCAGGGCAACCCCGTGCTCGACCTCGACTATATCGAGGATTCGGGTGCGGATGCGGATGCGAATTTCGTCCTGCTCGAAAACGGCAACATCGCTGAGGCGCAGGCAACGGCCGAGGGCGCGACCTATGACGAGGAGGCGCTGCTCCGCCTGTTGCGGCTCGCCCGCATCGGCTGCGCGGACATCTTCGCGGCACAGGCCAAGGCGGTCGCCAAGTGAGCGGCGAAGGCAGCGCCCCCCAGGCGATCCGCAAGCTCCAGCCCGGCAAGCTCGTCATCGCAAGCCACAACAAGGGCAAGGTGCGCGAGATCGCCGACCTGCTCGCAGGGCGCGGGTTCGACGTCGTGTCGGCGGCGGATCTCGATCTGCCCGAGCCGGTCGAGACCGGGACGACCTTCTTCGCCAATGCCGAGCTGAAGGCACGCTCCGCCGCCGATCTGTCGGGCTATCCCGCGCTCGCCGACGACAGCGGGCTGTGCGTCGATGCGCTGGGTGGCGATCCGGGCGTGTACACCGCCGACTGGGCGGAGACGCCGACCGGTCGCGACTGGTCGATGGCGATGCAGAAGGTCGAGGACGCGCTCGCCGCCAAGGGTCCCGACGCGACCCGCGGCGCGCATTTCGTCAGCGTGCTCGCGCTCGCCTGGCCCGACGGGCATGTCGAATGGTTCGAAGGCCGCGCCGAGGGCACGCTGGTCTGGCCGCCGCGCGGCAAGGTCGGCTTCGGCTATGACCCGATGTTCGTGCCGCTGGGCCATGACCAGACCTATGCGGAGCTGCCGCACGAGACGAAGAACGCGATCAGCCACAGGAACGTCGCGTTCGAACTGCTGAAGGCCGCCGTGTTCTGAAACGCCGCCGGACCGTCACCCCCGGTGACGGTCCGGCGATCTCGGGTGCCTAGTAGCTACGCTCGCCCACCACATTGCCCGGCGGCGAATAGCGGCACACCAGATAATCGTCGCGTTCGTTGCTCGCCATCGCGCATCCGACCGCGGTCGAATTGCGCCAGACGATCTGCGTGTAGTGCGCGACATCCTCATATTTGCCGGTCCGGCTGAACGCGGGCGTCACGCCGTTGACGAAATCCTTCCGTTCGGCGACCCAGTGGCCGATCATCTCGGGATAGGCATAGGCATAGCGCGTGCCGGTCCACAGATTCTCGCCCTCGCGGCCCGGCCCCTGAACCTGATGCGCATGCGCAAATTTGCGCGTATTGGCCATTTCCTCGGCATAGGCGCGCGCGGTGGTCGCGAGCGTATCGCTCCACACCAGCGGCGGGACACCCACGGCCGCCCGCGCGGTATTGTGCCCGTCCATCATCGCCGCCTTGAGTAGCGCAGGCCCGCGCGGTGCCGGCGCCTGCGTCTCGCGCCGCTCCACGACGCGTTCTGGCCCCTGCGCGCAAGCGCCGGCGAACAACGCCGCCGCAACTGCCAGACCCAACCGAACCGTCATTGCGCTTCCTTCTGTCGCTCCGTGCGACCATATGCGCGAGATAATGCCCCCGATCGAAACGCCAAGCCCCGCCCCGCCGCCTTCGGGGGACCTCGCGCTCTACGTCCATTGGCCGTTCTGCGTGTCGAAATGCCCCTATTGCGACTTCAACAGCCATGTCCGCGAGGGCGTCGATCAGGCGGCATGGCGCGCGGCGCTGCTCACCGACCTCGCGCACGAAGCGTCGGTGCTGCCGGGACGCAAGCTCCAGTCGATCTTCTTCGGCGGCGGCACGCCCTCGCTGATGCCACCCGCAACGGTCGCCGCGATCCTCGACGCCGCCGAACGCGCCTGGGGATTTGCCGAGGGGATCGAGATCACGCTCGAGGCCAACCCCTCCTCGGTCGAGGCCGCGCGCTTTGCCGACCTCGCGAGCGCAGGCGTCAACCGCGTGTCGCTGGGATTGCAGTCGCTCGACGATCAGGCGCTGAAATTCCTCGGCCGCGCGCATGACGTGAACGAGGGGCAGGCCGCGCTGGCAACCGCGCAGAGCGTCTTTCCGCGCGTGAGTTTCGACCTGATCTATGCGCTCCCCGGCCAGCGTCTTACCGACTGGCGCGCCGAACTCGCGCGCGCGCTGAGCTTCGGGACCGAGCATCTGTCGCTCTATCAGCTGACGATCGAGCCCGGCACGCGGTTCGCGACGGAGGCGCTGGCAGGCCGCATCGTCATTCCCGACGGCGACAGCGCGGCGGACCTGTTCGAGGCGACACGCGCCGACACCAAAGCCGCCGGGCTCCCCGCCTATGAAACCTCGAACCACGCGCGGCCGGGGTCGGAGAGCCGCCACAATCTCGCCTATTGGCGCTACCAGGATTATGCCGGGATCGGCCCAGGGGCGCATGGTCGCCGCGACGGCCTGGCGACAGTGCGCCGCAAGAAGCCCGAAAACTGGCTCGCGGCGATCGAGCGCAACGGCCACGGGATGGAGGTCGAGGAGCCCCTCACCCCCTCGACGCGCGCGACCGAGGCGCTGCTGATGGGGCTGCGCCTGGCCGAGGGAGTCGATCTCGACCGGATCACGCAGCTCAACGCCGGCGTGGTGCCGGTGGATCTCGCCGCCGTCGCACGGCTCGAGGATCTCGGCCTCGTCGCCCGCTCACCGGGCCGGCTGCGCGTCACCGAAGCGGGGGCGCTGCTGCTCGACGCGATCCTGCCCGAGATCGTGACGGCGTAACCCTGCCGGCCTCCCCGCGCAGGCGGGAAGGCCGGTAAGGCGCTGGCTTATTTCCCGAAGCCGGTCGGCGCCGGCGACACCACGCTCGTCGTGCCGCCGCGGATTTCCTTCACCTCCAGCGCGCGCTCGGCGACATTGTCGCGGCCGAAGCGAAACGCACCGTCGATGCCCGAAAAGCCGTCGCCATCGCGCAGCCGCGACACGGGGAACGCCGTCCCCGGCTTCCAGTCTCGCGCGATCCGCACCGTCAGCAGCACCGAATCATAGCCGAGGCTCGACAGGCGGTACGGTCCGCTGCCGAAGCGTGCGCGGTATTTGGCGGCATATTGCCGGTACAACGTATCCGACACGCTCGCATACCAGGCGCCGTTCAACGCCGGCTTGGCGGCGACGCTCGATTCGGAATTCCACAGCTCGGTGCCGAGGATCCGGGTCGATGCGCCCGCGCCGCGCTTCACCAGCGCCGCCGCCGACGCCGCGGTCGAACCGCTGTCGGCGATCAGCACGGCATCATAGGGTGCCTTTGCGGCGAGCCGCGTGACCGCGCCCGACACGCCACCGGCCGTCCGGCCATAGGTCTGGAGCGACACGACCTGGCCGCCCGCCCCCTCGACCGCGCGGAGGAATGCAGTCGAGGCGCGCTCGCCATACAGTCCGTTCGGGACCAGCCCGGCAAAGTTCGACACGCCGCGCTCGCGCGCGAAATCGACGACGCGCGAAATCGACTGGGTCGGCACATAGCCCATCAGATAGGCGCCGTTGCCGGCCACCCCGAGATCGTTCGAGAAGCTCAGCACCGGCACGCCCGCCGCGCGCGCGATCGGCGCGACCGTGCGCACGTCCTCGGACAACAGCGGCCCCAGGATCAGCTGCGCACCCTCTGCGATCGCGCGCTGGGCCGCAGCCGCGGCACCCGTCGCGGTATCGTAATTGGTGATCCGCACGCGCTGGTTCTGCGTGTCGAGCAGCGCCATCATCGTCGCATTGGCGATCGACGTGCCGACCCCCGCATTGCTTCCCGACAGCGGCACGAGCAGCGCGACGCGGTTGCGCTCGGCATCGCGCGGGATGCCGGTCTCGACCCCGATCGTGGGCGTGTCGGCAGGACGGGTGGTCGGGCGCTGCTGCGACGGCTCGACGGGACCGCGCGGGACGATCGTCTGGCACGCGCCCAGCAGGCAGGCCATCGTGAGTGCCGCCGAGCGCCCAAACGCGCGCATCCGGTGCCGGGCCGATTGCCCTATCGTCGCTGCGTCTGCCATGACAATCCCCATGAACCCTGAAACTCCACTGAACCCCGGCCTTTACATCGTCGCGACGCCGATCGGCAATCTCGGTGATCTGTCGCCGCGTGCCGCCGATATCCTCGCGCGTGCCGACGTCGTCGCGGTCGAGGACAGCCGCGTCACCGCCGGTCTGCTCCGCCATGTCGGGACCAAGACGCCGATGGTCCCCTATCATGATCACAGCGCCGAGGGCGTCCGCCCCGCGCTGATCGCGCGGATGGCGACCGAGGCGGTGGCGCTGGTGTCCGACGCGGGCACGCCGCTGATTTCCGATCCCGGATTCAAGCTGGTGCGCGACGCGCGCGCGGCGGGGCATCTCGTGGTGACGATCCCCGGCCCCTGCGCCGCGGTCGCCGCGCTCACGCTGGCGGGCCTGCCGACCGATCGCTTCCTGTTCGTCGGCTTCCTGCCGTCCAAGGCGCATGCCCGGTCGGAGGCGATCGCCGAGATCGCGACGATCCGCGCGACGCTGGTGCTCTACGAATCGGGTCCGCGTCTCGGTGCCAGCCTTGCCGCGCTCGCCGAAGGACTCGGCGACCGTGAGGCGGCGGTCACACGTGAGATCACCAAGCGGTTCGAGGAGGCGGTGACCGGCACGCTGACGAACCTCGCCACTCGCTACGCCGACGCCCCGCCGCGTGGCGAGATCGTCATCGTCATCGCCCCCCCCGGCGACGCCCCCCCGGCCAGCGCGGCGGATGCCGACACGGCGCTGGCCGATGCCCTCACCCGCCTCTCCACCGGCCAGGCCGCGAGCGAGGTTGCGAAGGTACTCGGGCTCGACCGCAAGACGCTCTACGCCCGCGCGCTCGAATTGAAGGCGAAGGGGTGACCCTCCCCGCCCCGCGCCCCTCCCGCAGGCGGACGGCGAGCACCGCCGATCGACAGGTCGCGGAAGCTGCGGGGCGGCGCGGGGAGCGGCTGGCCGGCTGGTGGCTGCGACTAAAGGGCTGGAGCATCCTCGACCGCCGCGTGCGGACGCCTGCGGGCGAGGTCGACATCGTCGCGCGCAAGGGGACGCTGGTCGCGTTCGTCGAGGTGAAGACGCGCGCGACCGCCGCCGAACTCGACTTCGCGATCGACGAGCGGCGGCTCGCGCGGGTCGCCGCGGCGGCAGAGTTTTTGATGCCGCGCTATGCCGGGCCCGGCGACGACATCCGCGTCGACGTCATCCTGCTCGCGCCCGGCACGCGCCCCCGCCATATCGAGAATGCATGGATCGGCTGAGCGGGTCGGGTGACTTGCGGCCCGCGCGCACCTACATGCGCTCGACCGCATAGAAGGAAGACGCATGAGCCTCACCGTCGCCGTCCAGATGGACCCGCTCGACAGCATCAATATCGCGGGCGATTCGACCTTCGCGCTGATGCTCTCCGCACAAAAGCGCGGGCACCGGCTGTTCCATTATGCCGCGGAGGATCTCAACTACCGCGACGGCCGGGTCTGGGCGAAGGCGCACCCCGTCACCGTGCAGCGCGTGACCGGCGATCATTTCAGCGTCGGCGAGCCGGTAAACCTCGATCTCGGCGACGAGGCCGACGTCGTGCTCATGCGGCAGGACCCGCCCTTCGATCTCGGCTACATCACCGCGACGCATCTGCTCGAGCGGATCGCCGGCAAGACGCTGGTCGTCAACGACCCGGCACAGGTCCGCAACGCACCCGAAAAGGTGTTCGTGCTCGACTATCCGCAGTTCATGCCGCCGACGCTCGTCACGCGCAGCCTCGACGAGGCGCGCGCCTTCCTGGCCGAGCACGGCGCGATCGTGATCAAGCCGCTGCACGGCAATGGCGGCAAGGCGATCTTCAAGGTCGAATCGGACGGTGCCAACCTGTCCGCGCTGATCGAGGTGTTCAACATGACGTGGCGCGAGCCGCACATGGTCCAGGCGTTCCTTCCCGACGTGGCCAAGGGCGACAAGCGCATCGTGCTGGTCGACGGCGAAGTCGCCGGCGCGATCAACCGCCTGCCGGGCGAGGGCGAGATCCGCTCCAACCTCGCGGTCGGCGGCTCGGCGGAAAAGACCGAGCTGACCCCGACCGAGCGCGAGATCTGCGCGGTCCTCGGGCCTGAACTCAGGAAGCGCGGGCTGCTGTTCGTCGGCATCGACGTGATCGGCGGCAAGTGGCTGACCGAGATCAACGTGACCTCGCCCACCGGCATCGTCGCGATCGAACGATTCGACGGCACTGACGTCTCCGCGATGATCTGGGACGCGATCGAGGCGAAGGTCGCGGCGCGGTAGGAAAACCACCATCCCGGTTCAGGCCGGGATGGTGCGACCGCGCTGTCGAGGGAACACATGCGGCCTCCCGGAAGTATCGGTTAGCCATGACCGAATTTATCATCAACCTGATCGCCTGGGGCGGCTATTTCGGCATCTTTTTGCTGATGGCGCTCGAGAATATCGTCCCGCCCGTGCCGTCCGAGGTGATCATGGGGCTCGGCGGCATTGCCGTCGCGCGCGGCCATATGGCGGTCGTGCCGCTGATCGTCGCGGGTACGATCGGGTCGGTCGCGGGCAATTACTTCTGGTATTATATCGGCCGGAACATCGGCTACGAGCGCTTCCGTCCGTTCGTCGAGCGGCATGGCCGCTGGCTGACGATCGAATGGTCGGATATCGAGAAGGTCCACCGGTTCTTCGTGAAGCGCGGCGGCTGGGTGATATTCGTCTTCCGCTTCATGCCGACCTTCCGGACGATCATCTCGCTCCCGGCCGGCATGACGTACATGCCGTTGTGGAAGTTCGTGATCTGGACCGCTGCGGGCAGCGCGATCTGGAACACCGTGCTCGCCTATGCAGGCATCCTGCTCGGCTCGCGCTTCCAGCAGCTCGACCGCTATATCGGCCCGGTGTCGGTCGCGACGTTCGTCATCATCGCACTCGCCTATGGCTGGCGCGTGCTGACATGGAAGCCGAAAGGCTGACCCTGCGCTACGCCCGCGGATGCGCGTTGCGGTACACGTCCATCAGATGCGCCGCATCGACCTGCGTATAGATCTGCGTCGAGCTGAGGCTCGCATGGCCGAGCAGCTCCTGCAACGCGCGCAGGTCCGCCCCGCGTCCCAGCAGATGCGTCGCAAAACTGTGGCGCAGCGCGTGCGGGGTCGTCCGCTCGCCAAGCCCGAGCCGCTCGCGGGCCCCGCGGACCGCGCGGCGCACGATCGCGGGGGCGAGCGGGCCACCCTTCGCGCCCCGGAACAGCGGCTCCCCCGGCACCAGCGCCCAAGGGCACGACGCGACATAGGCCTCGATCGCGGTCCGGACCTGCGGCAACAGCGGCACGATCCGCGTCTTGGCGCGCTTGCCGGTTACCGACAGCGCCTCGCCGAGCGGCAGGATCGCCGGCGTCAGCAGGAGCGCCTCGCCAATTCGCAGCCCCGCGCCGTACAGCAGCATCAGCACCGCCCAGTCGCGCGCGCCGATCCACGGCTCGGCAGCGTCGTCGGCGACCTCCCCGGCCAGCGCCACCGCCTCGGCTGGCGAGATCGGCCGCGGCACGCCGCGCTGGACCCGCGGCCCCTTCAGCCGCGGCGGTTCGGCATCCGCATTCGCCCAGGCGAGGAAACCGCGCACCGCGGACAGCTCGCGCGCCGCCGACGCATTCCCCAGCCCCTGCCCGCGTCGATAGGCCAGATAGGCGCGCAGATCCGCCGTGCTCGTCCGGCCCAGCGCCGCGCGGTCGACCGCCCCCGCCCAATGCCCGACGAGGAACGCCGTCAACCGCTCGGCGACCGCGCGATAGGCGCGCACCGTGTGCACCGACCGCATCCGGTCCCGCGCCAGATGCGTCGCCCAGAGCATCGACGGGGGAAGCGTGTCGGGTGAGGTCATTCCGGCATGCTAGAGCGTTTGAACGACAAAGAAAATTAACTAACGCAGGCCTATTCGAAGACATGTCGCTCCCCGAGTCCGCCCCTCGCGAAATGCCCGGATCACCATCGCGTTTTGCCTCGGCCGATGAGGAACGCCGGGTGGCGACGCTCAACGCGCTCGCGCTTCTCGATACCGAACCGGAGCGCGAATTCGACGCGCTCGTCGCGCTGGCAGCCGAAATGCTCGACTGCCCCAGCGCGATGATGACGCTGATCGATCGCGACCGGTTGTGGATCAAGGCGGCCAATGACGGCGAACGCGGCGAGATCGCGCGCGACGTGACCATGTGCAACGTCACCATTCAGGGCTCGGCGCCGCTGGTCATGGAGGATTTGTCGGGTGATTCGCGATTCGCTGCCAACCCCCTGGTTGCCGCATCCGACGGGGTGCGATTCTATGCCGGTGCCCCGATCCATGCGATCGACGACGACGGACGACGTCATCCGATCGGCGCGCTGTGCGTGCTCGACACCCATCCGCGCAGCCTGAACGCGGCAGGGCGGAAAGCACTCGTGCATCTCGCCACGCTTGCCGAGGCGGCGATCGCCGCGCGGACCGCAGCGCTCCAGGCGCTCGCGATCGCGGTGACCGCGGATCGCCAGTCGTCCGTTCTCGCTCGCCAGGACCGCATCTTCCGCCAAGCCGAGCGGATGGCGGCGATCGGATCGTGGCGGGTGCTGTGGCCCGACGGTCCGCTCGAATGGTCCGACGGCGTCTTCCGGATCCACGAGCTGCCGCTGGGCGCGCAACCCGACCCGTCGAAGGCGATCGATCACTATCCCCCCCATGCCCGCGAACAGATCGCGCAGGCGCTCACCGACGTCATCCGCACCGGCGTCCCGATCGATCTCGAACTCGACTTCACCACTGCGCTGGGCAATTCACGACGCGTGCGCGTGCAGGGCGAGCTGGAACATGAGGCCCAGCGCAACGTGGACGGTCCCGTCGCGATCGTCGGCATCTTCCAGGACGTGACAGAGCGTCACGCGCTCGAACTCACGCTGCGACGCACGGCCGAAACCGATGCGCTCACCGGCCTCGCCAACCGGGCCGCGTTTGACCGGGCGCTCGACGCGGCAATCACGCGCGCGCGTACAGCGGCATCGCCGTTGCTGCTCGCGCTGGTCGATCTCGACGGGTTCAAGGCGATCAACGACACGCTCGGCCACAACGCGGGCGACGACGTGCTGCGCGGCGTTGGCCAGATCCTGCAGGCGCCATGGCTTCGCGGCAGCCTCGCCGCGCGGCTTGGCGGTGACGAATTCGCAGTGATCGTCGACGACCCCGCGCTGGTCAGTGCGCCCGAAGAGATTGTCAGTCGGCTGCAGGAGGCGTTGCAGGTGCCGGTCTCGGTCGACGGCCTGGCAATGATCAGCGCGGGCACCGTCGGCATCGCCGCGCTCGAACCCGATTGCCAGACGGTCCGCGATTTCGTCCACCGCGTCGACATCGTCCTCTACCGCGCCAAACGCGAACGGATCGGCGAACGGCGCCGCGCCGCCTGATCGGGTTCACCGCGATGCGCGCCGCGACGACGACCACACGCCGCTAAAAGGTTTCCGTCGAGTCGATCTGCCCCCATATGCGTCGGCCATGTCGTCGCGCGCCCGTGTCCTGATCCTCAACGCCGCCCTCGGGCCGCTCGACTACCGCGTGCCCGCGGGCATGGACGTCGCGCCCGGCTCGATCGTCGTCGCGCCGCTCGGCCCGCGCCAGCTGCTCGGCGTGGTATGGGAGGCGGAGCGGATGCCGTCCGATGCGGAGGTCGGCGACAACCGCCTGCGCAATCTGCTCGCGGGTGCGGACGTACCGCCGCTCGGTGCGGCGCTTCGCCGGCTGATCGAATGGACCGCCGATTATTATCTGGCGCCCCCCGCCTCGGTGCTGCGGATGTCGCTCGCCTCGACTTCCGCGCTCGAGGGCGCGCGCACCGCGACCGAATATCGCGCGACCGGCACGATCCCCCCGCGCCTGACGCCGCAACGCGAACAGGCGCTCGAACGGATCGGCGATCGCCAGGGCCTGATCCGTGAACTGGCGCAGCTCGCCGAGGTGAGCGACGCGGTCATTCGCGGCCTCGTCAAGGTCGGCGGGATCGAGGCGGTCGAGGTGGATATCGACAGCCCTTACCCTGTCCCCGACCCGCTGCATCACGTCCCCGTGCTGTCGCCCGATCAGCGCGCAGCGGCGGACTCGCTCGTCAAAGGCGTCGCCGACCACATCTTCACGCCGACATTGCTCGACGGCGTGACCGGTTCGGGCAAGACAGAGGTCTATTTCGAGGCGGTCGCGCAGGCGATCCGCGACGGCCGCCAGACTCTGGTGCTGCTGCCCGAGATCGCATTGACCGAGCCCTTCCTCAAGCGCTTCCACGACCGCTTCGGCTGCGAGCCGATCGCGTGGCATTCGGGGCTGCGGTCCACCCAACGACGCCGCGCCTGGCGTGCGATCGCGAGCGGCGAGGCGCTGGTGACGGTCGGTGCACGCTCCGCGCTGTTCCTGCCCTATCGCGATCTCGGCCTGATCGTCGTCGACGAGGCGCACGAGACCAGCTTCAAGCAGGAGGAAGGCGTGCATTATCATGCGCGCGACGTCGCGGTGATGCGCGGCAAGTTTGAGGGATGCCCGGTCATCCTCGCCTCCGCTACGCCCGCGATCGAGACCCGCCAGCAGGTCGCGACCGGCCGCTATGCCGAGCTGAAGCTGCCCGGCCGGTTCGGCGTGGCGGAAATGCCAACGATCGAGCCGATCGACCTGATCAGGGAGCCGCCCGAGCGCGGTCGCTGGCTCGCCCCGCGGCTGGTCCAGGCGATGCAGGCGACCCTGGAGAAGCGCGAACAGGCGCTGCTGTTCCTCAACCGCCGCGGCTATGCGCCGTTGACGCTGTGCCGCACCTGCGGGCACCGGTTCCAGTGTCCGAACTGCACCGCGTGGATGGTCGAGCACCGGCTGACGCGGCGTCTTGCCTGCCATCATTGCGGCCATGCCGAGCCGACGCCGCGCGTCTGTCCCGAATGCCAGGGCGAGGATACGCTCGTCGCCTGCGGTCCCGGTGTCGAGCGGATCGCGGACGAGGTCGCCGCGCTGTTTCCCGAGGCGAAGACCGCGGTCGTCACCTCCGACACCATCTGGTCGCCCGCCAAGGCAGCCGAATTCGTCGACCGGATGGAGGCGGGCGATATCGACATCGTCGTCGGCACGCAGCTGGTGACCAAGGGCTATCACTTCCCCAATCTGACGCTGGTCGGCGTGGTCGATGCGGATCTGGGGCTCGACGGCGGCGACCTGCGCGCGGCCGAACGCACTTTCCAGCAGATTCGCCAGGTGTCGGGGCGTGCCGGTCGTGGCGAGAAGCCCGGCCATGTCTTCATCCAGACGCACAGCCCCGCCGCGCAGGTGATGCAGGCGCTGATCACCGGCGACGCCGACGCGTTTTATGCGGCGGAAACCGAGGCGCGCAAGGATGCGGGCGCGCCGCCCTTTGGCCGTTATGCCGCGATCGTCGTGTCTTCGGAGGATCAGCGTTGTGCGCACGACACCGCCAATCTCGTCGGGCGAAGCGCGCCGCAGGTCGAGGGGATGCATGTCTACGGCCCCGCGCCCGCACCGCTCGCAATGCTGCGCGGCCGGCACCGCTACCGCCTGCTCGTCCACGCGAAGCGCGCGCTCGACGTACAGGACGTCATCCGTGCATGGCTCGGCACGCTCGACTGGCCGTCCAAGGTACGCGTCACCGTCGACGTCGATCCCTATAATTTTCTCTGATCCGGCAGCAACCGACGCTTAACCGCTAGCACGCTATCCAGGCTGGATGTCGGCGCAGCGTGTCACCCCGGTCCAATGGCTGCGCGCGCTCGCTGCGACGATCGTCGTTGCCGCGCATGCAGCGAACCTGGTCGATGCGGGTCCGGTCCGGATCACCGGCGCGTTCATCCCGTCGGTGCCCAATCTCGCCGTGGTCGGCATCAGCGGCGTCGATCTCTTCTTCGTCATCAGCGGCTTCGTCATGGCACAGTCGCTCGCGACCACACCACGCGATCCCTGGGGCTTTCTCGTCCAGCGCTGGCGCCGCATCGTCCCGCTCTTCGCGCTCGCCAGCATCGCCTATATCCTCGTCGCGACCGAGCCGCAGCCGGTCGAGGCGATGCTGATGTCGATCACCGTCCTCCCGCTGCTTGATGGCGCTAGTTATCATCAGCCTTCGCTCTATGTCGGCTGGACGCTGGGGTTCGAATTCGCCTTCTACGCGCTCGTCGCGCTCGCGATGACCGCCCGCCACCACAGGACCCGGTGGCTGCTGGTCGCGACGTTCACCGTTGCGCTGATCGGCTGCATCGTCCAGCCCGGCTGGGCGCCGGTGCGGTTGCTCTTCAACCCGATGCAGCTGGAATTCGCGTTTGGCCTGCTCGTCTGGATCGCCTGGCGACGCGGGATCGCCACACCGGTCGCGGCCATCGCCATGGTCTCGGGGATCGCGCTGCTCGCCATCGGCATCGCCTTCGGGCTAGGTCCTGCGGTCTCGGGCGATGTCCAGGCGGCGGTCGCCGGCACCTCCGGTCTCGCACGCAGCTGGACCTGGGGGCTGCCCTGGGCGCTCGTCCTGCTCGGGGTGATCGACACGCCGGGTGGCGGCCGGTTCGACCGGATCGTCGCGCGGATCGGCGACGCCTCCTATTCGACCTACCTCGTCCACCCCTGCCTGATCGCGCTGCTGTGGCGCATCGGCGGGGTGTTGCCGGACTGTCCGGCGAGTGTCTTCGTCGCGCTCTTCGTGATGCTGTCGACGGTCGCGGGGCTCATCGTCCACCGCTGGATCGAACGGCCGCTGCTGCGGATCCTTGCCCGGCAGCGCAAGGCCCCAGCGGCGGCGCCGGTCGCTACCGACGCGGCGCTCGCCTGAGGCGGTTTACTCGCCCGCCTGCTCGGCGAGGATGGTCAGGCCCTTGGCGTTGACCTCGGCGAAACCACCGCGGATCGCGATCGTCTCAGGCGTGCCGTTCTGCGTCCGATGCACCTGCACGCTCCCGTCGCGGACGGTCGACATGAACGGCGCATGGCCTTCCAGCACGCCGAAATCGCCTTCGGTGCCGGGGACGACGACCATATAGACCTCCTCCGACCGGACGAGCTTTTCTGGCGTGACGAGTTCGAAATGCAGCATGTCTATCTTCTCACTCCCCTCCCGCATGCGGGAGGGGCCGGGGGTGGGCTCGCGCTATCGGCCTCGCGCGACGTGGAGAGCGGGTGCCCACCCCCCAGCCCCCTCCCGCTTGCGGGAGGGGGAGTCAGGTTGGCTTACGCCTCCGCAGCCATCTTCTCGGCCTTGGCGACCGCTTCGTCGATGCCGCCGACCATGTAGAAGGCGCTCTCGGGCAGGTGATCATACTCACCCTCGACCACCGCCTTGAACGAACGGACAGTGTCCTCGAGCTGGACGAACTTGCCGCTGATGCCGGTGAAGACCTCGGCGACGTGGAACGGCTGGCTCAGGAACTTCTGGATCTTGCGCGCACGCTGCACGGTGAGCTTATCCTCCTCGGACAGCTCGTCCATGCCGAGAATCGCGATGATATCCTGCAGCGACTTGTACTTCTGCAGCGTCGACTGAACCGCACGGGCGGTGTCGTAATGCTCTTGGCCGACGACGCGTGGCTCGAGCAGACGCGAGGTCGAGTCGAGCGGATCGACTGCCGGGTAGATGCCCAGCTCCGAGATCGCACGGTTGAGGTTGGTCGTCGCATCGAGATGCGCGAACGACGTTGCCGGTGCCGGATCGGTAAGATCGTCCGCGGGAACGTACACGGCCTGCACCGAGGTGATCGACCCCTTGTTGGTCGAGGTGATGCGCTCCTGCAGCGCGCCCATGTCGGTCGACAGCGTCGGCTGATAGCCCACGGCCGACGGAATGCGGCCGAGCAGTGCCGAAACCTCTGCGCCCGCCTGCGTGAAGCGGAAGATGTTGTCGACGAAGAACAGCACGTCCTGGCCTTCGACGTCGCGGAAATATTCGGCGATCGTCAGACCCGACAGCGCGACGCGTGCGCGTGCGCCTGGCGGCTCGTTCATCTGGCCGAACACGAGTGCCACCTTCGAGCCTTCCGACTGCGGATTGCCGTCGGCATCCTTGGCGATGACGCCCGCGTCGAGGAACTCGTGGTACAGATCGTTACCCTCGCGGGTGCGCTCGCCGACGCCCGCGAACACCGAGGTGCCGCCGTGGCCCTTGGCGATGTTGTTGATCAGTTCCTGGATCAGCACTGTCTTGCCGACGCCGGCGCCGCCGAACAGGCCGATCTTGCCGCCCTTTGCATAGGGTGCGAGCAGATCGATGACCTTGATGCCGGTGACCAGGATCGCGCTCTCGGTCGACTGGTCGACGAACAGCGGTGCCGATGCGTGGATCGGGGCGGTCTGCTCTGCGCCGACGGGGCCACGCTCGTCGATCGGCTCGCCGATGACGTTGAGGATGCGGCCAAGCGTCTTCGGGCCGACGGGCACGCGGATCTGCGAGCCGGTGTCGGTGACGGTCTGGCCGCGGGTCAGACCCTCGGTCGCGTCCATCGCGATCGTGCGGACGGTGTTCTCGCCGAGATGCTGCGCGACTTCGAGGACGAGCCGGTTGCCGTTGTTATCGGTTTCGAGCGCCGACAGAATCGCGGGCAGGTTGTCGGGGAAATGCACGTCGACGACCGCGCCGATCACCTGCGAGATGCGACCCGTGTTGTTCGTTGCCGCCACTGGGGCGATGGTCTCTGGGGCGGTTGCCATTATCTGCTTCCTTGGGCTTACTTGAGCGCTTCGGCGCCCGAGATGATTTCGACCAGCTCGGTCGTGATCGCGGCTTGGCGTGTACGGTTATACTGGATCGAGAGGCGCGTGATCATGTCGCCCGCGTTGCGCGTGGCGTTGTCCATCGCGTTCATGCGGCTGCCCTGCTCCGACGCCGCGTTTTCGAGCAGCGCGCGGAAGATCTGGATCGCGACGTTGCGCGGCAGCAGGTCGGCGAGGATCGCTTCCTCGTCGGGCTCATACTCGACCACGGCTTCCGCCGGTGCGTTGGGTTTTGCCTCTGCGCCGGGGATGGTCGAGAGCGGCACGGGAACGATCTGGATGCCGGTCGGCACCTGGACCAGCGCCGAGACGAACTTGGCGTAGAACAGATGCGCGACGTCGAACTGACCCTCGCCGAAGCGCTTGATCAGGTCTTCGGAGATCGCCTGCGCGTCGCTGAACGCGAGCTTCTTGATCCCGCCCATCTCGTGATCGGCGAGAATGTCGTTCGGGAAGAAACGCTTGATCACGCGCCCCTTCTTGCCGGCGACATAGAACTTCACGGTCTTGCCGGCCGCGATCAACTCCTCGGCCTTGCGGCGTGCCGCGCGGACGATGTTGGTGTTGAACGCACCCGCCAGACCACGCTCCGACGTCGCGATGACGATCAGATGGACCTGGTCCCTGCCGGTCCCGGCCAGCAGCGGCGATGCGCCCGGCGCGATGCCGACGCGCCCGGCAAGGCTCGCCATCACCGCTTCGAGCCGCTCGGCATAGGGCCGGCCGGCGACCGCTGCGTCCTGCGCACGGCGCAGTTTCGCAGCGGCGACCATCTTCATCGCCTTGGTGATCTTCTGCGTCGACTTCACCGAGCCGATACGGATCTTGAGTGCCTTGAGGCTCGCCATCTACGTCCCTTTGTTCCCCCGCGACGGCGGAGGCCCAGCCTGCCCCCGCATCAGCGGGGGCATGTTCTACTTATGCAAACGTCTTGGCGAACGCCTCGAGCGCTGCCTTCAGCTTGTCCTTCGCCTCGTTACCCAGATCGCGGGTATCGCGGATCAGCTTGAGCACATCGGCATGGTTCGCGCGCATGTCGGCCAGCAGTGCCTGCTCGTAACGGGTCACGTCGGCGACGGGCACCTTGTCGAGGAAACCGCTGGTGCCGGCGAAGATCGAAACGGTCTGCTCCTCGAACGGCAGCGGCGAGAACTGCGCCTGCTTGAGCAGCTCGGTCAGACGCGCACCGCGGTTGAGCAGCTTCTGCGTCGACGCATCGAGATCCGACCCGAACTGCGCGAACGCCGCCATCTCGCGATACTGCGCGAGCTCGAGCTTGATCGAGCCCGACACCTTCTTCATCGCCTTGGTCTGTGCGGCCGAGCCGACGCGGCTGACCGAGAGACCGACGTTGATCGCCGGGCGCACGCCCGAGAAGAACAGGTCGGTTTCGAGGAAGATCTGGCCGTCGGTGATCGAGATCACGTTGGTCGGGATGTACGCCGAAACGTCGCCCGCCTGGGTCTCGATGATCGGCAGCGCGGTCAGCGAGCCGCCGCCGTTCGCGTCCGACATCTTGGCCGCACGCTCGAGCAGACGGCTGTGGAGATAGAACACGTCGCCGGGATAGGCTTCACGGCCCGGCGGACGACGCAGCAGCAGCGACATCTGGCGGTAGGCGACGGCCTGCTTCGACAGATCGTCGTAGCAGATCAGCGCGTGCATGCCGCGATCGCGGAAATACTCGCCCATCGCGACGCCGGTATAGGGCGCGAGATACTGGAGCGGTGCGGGGTCCGACGCGGTGGCTGCAACGACGATGGAATATTCCATCGCGCCATTCTCTTCGAGCGTCTTGACGAGCTGCGCAACGGTCGAGCGCTTCTGGCCGATCGCGACATAGACGCAATACAGCTTCTTCGACTCGTCGTCGCCCGCGTTCGCGGTCTTCTGGTTGATGAACGCGTCGATCGCGACCGCCGACTTGCCGGTCTGGCGATCGCCGATGATCAGCTCGCGCTGGCCACGGCCGACGGGAACGAGTGCGTCGATCGCCTTGAGACCGGTCTGGACCGGCTCGCTGACCGACTGGCGCGGGATGATGCCCGGCGCCTTGACCTCGACGCGGCTGCGCTCGGTCGTGTGGATCGGGCCCTTGCCGTCGATCGGGTTGCCGAGACCGTCGACCACGCGGCCGAGCAGCTCCTTGCCGATCGGCACGTCGACGATCGTGCCGGTGCGCTTGACGATGTCGCCTTCCTTGATCTCCGAGTCAGACCCGAAGATCACGACGCCGACATTGTCGGCCTCGAGGTTGAGCGCCATGCCCTGCACGCCGTTCGAGAATTCGACCATCTCGCCGGCCTGAACGTTGTCGAGGCCGAAGATGCGCGCGATGCCGTCGCCGACGCTCAGCACTTGGCCGGTCTCGCTGACCTGGGCCTCGGTACCGAAATTGGCGATCTGATCCTTGATGATCTTCGAGATTTCTGCGGCGCGGATATCCATGGTCAGCCTTTCATCGCCTGCGCGAGCGTGTTCAAACGGGTGCGGATCGACGAATCGATCATCTGGCTGCCGACGCGGACGACAAGTCCGCCCAGCAGCGATGGGTCGACGTTGAGGTCGACGGAAACTTCACGGCCGACCCGCTGGCGGAGCTGATGCTTCAGCTCGATCACCTGCTCTTCGGACAGCGGATGCGCTGATGTCACTTCGGCTGCGATCTCGCCGCGATGCTGCGCAGCAAGCGTGCGATACGCCTTGATGATCTTGACCAGCGCGCCGAGCCGGTGGTTCTCGGCCAGCACGCCCAGGAAATTCTTCGTGGTCGCATCGACGCCGAGTTCGTCGGCGACGGCGGAGATCGCCTTCACCGCCGCCCCGCGCGATACCATCGGGCTCGTCGTGAGGTCGCGGAGCGTGTCGGACTGCGCCAGCGCGTCGCGCACGGTCGACAGGCTCTGCTCGACCGCGTCGATCGTCTTGGCGTCACGCGCCAGTTCGAACAGGGCGAGCGCATAACGCCCACCTAAGCTCGCCTGGATAGCGCCGCCGCCGTTACCGGGAAGTGTCTCCACGGACCTGTCAATCCTCGTCTGAAACCGAATGTCGCCGTCCCACAAGGGAAGAGGGCGCGAAAGCACCTCTACCGGGACGCGGCGCGGGTAGCATCGGGTTCCACCAATGGCAAGCCGGGCGGGCGGCCGAGACGACTGGTTTGTGACTGTTTTGTCATCGGCAGATGGTTGGAAGGCCCACCTTACCCTCTTCGTCATCCCCGCGCAGGCGGGGATCCATATCTTCCGGACCCAGCGCATTCATCGCACGGCCTGCCACTATGGGTTCCCGCCTCTGCGGGAATGACGATAATGGTCGGAACAGGATCACACGACGAGGAATCGGAATGACCGGCACGATGGAAAGCATGACGATGTCCGACGGCGCGACGATCGCGGTCTATCATGCGCAGCCGACGGGAGACCGTCGCGGCGGCCTCGTCCTCGTGCAGGAGATCTTCGGCGTCACCGACCATATCCGCGATCTGTGCGACGACTATGCCGCCGATGGCTATGAAGTGCTGGCACCCGCCCTGTTCGACCGGGAGCATCCAGGCTTCGAGGCGGACTATTCGGGTGACGGCCT
The DNA here is from genome assembly GCF_014841445.1 of Sphingomonas sp. CFBP 8765. Lineage (NCBI taxonomy): Bacteria > Pseudomonadati > Pseudomonadota > Alphaproteobacteria > Sphingomonadales > Sphingomonadaceae > Sphingomonas > Sphingomonas sp. CFBP 8765. The sequence goes on from NZ_JACYTY010000001.1 coordinate 458,611, forward strand.
CGCCCGCGGGATCGAGCTTGCGCGGCAGCTTCATCCGTTCGAACTGTCGCTGACCGACGTCCAGACCTGCATCGACTCGCTCGCCCCCGCCGGGCCGGTGTTCGTCGTCGGCTATTGCTATGGGGGTTCGGTCGCGTGGTTCGCAGCGACCCGCCTCACCGGGGTGGCCGCCGCGAGCGGCTATTATGGCAGCATGATCCCGGCGGCGGCGGACGAAGAGCCCAAGGTTCCCGTCATCCTCCATTTCGGTCGCCATGATCACGGCATCCCGATGGAGGGCGTCGAGCAGGTGATCGCCAAGGACTGGCCGAACGCAACGGTCCATGTCTACGAGGCGGGCCACGGCTTCAACTCGGATCGCCGCAAGGGTTATCACGAGCCGAGCGCCGATCTTGCGAAGGCGCGCACGCTTGCGCTGTTCCACGCGAATGGCGGCTGAGAAGCGCGGGCGTCTGCTCCCCGGTTTGACCGCAAGCCGCGGGATGCAGCACCCCGACCGACGCGCTACACGCTGTCCATGACGCACATCGCCCCAGATCCGGACACCGCCTGGACCGCCTTTGCCAACCGGGACCGGGCGTGGGACGGTCGGTTCATCGTAGCGGTGAAGACGACCGGCATCTATTGCAAGCCGAGCTGCCCGGCCCGCCACCCCAGACGCGAGAATGTCGTCTTCCATGATGACCCGGCCAGCGCCCGTGCGGCCGGGTTCCGGGCCTGCCTTCGCTGTACCCCGGACTCCGTGGGCCGTGACCGGATCGCGGTCGCCGCCGCCGTCGCGCTGCTCGAAGCCACGGACGACCGCCTCTCGCTCGACCAGCTCGCGGCGCAGGCGGGCTATGCGCCGCATCATTTCCACCGGCTGTTCAAGCGCGCGACCGGGGTCACGCCGGCCGCCTATGCCCGCGGCCTGCGCAGCGCACGCGCCGCCGACGCGCTGACCCGGGAGGCCCACGTCGCCGCCGCGATCTACGATGCGGGCTATGCCGCACCGAGTCGCTTCTATGCCGGCGCCGCGTCGCGCATGGGGATGCCGCCGAGCGTCTGGGCGCGCGGCGGCGACGGGGTCCGGATCCGCTGGACGGTCGTCGCGACCAGCCTCGGGCCGCTACTGATCGCCGCGACCGATACGGGGCTGTGCCGCGTGGCGTTCGACGAGGACGCGGCCGACCTCGTCGCGCGCTTCCCCCGCGCGATCGTCACGCCCGGCGACGCGGCACTCGCCGATCTCGCGGCGCGCGTCGTCGCCAGCGTCGAATCACCCGACCGCCAGCACGACCTTCCGCTCGACGTCCGCGGCACCGCGTTCCAGGAGGCGGTCTGGCAGGCACTCGCTCGCATCCCCGCGGGCGAGACGCGCACCTACACGCAGCTCGCCGCCGCCGCCGGCACCCCGGCCGCGGTCCGTGCGGTCGGCAGCGCGTGCGGCGCCAACCCGATCGCCATCCTCATCCCCTGCCACCGCGCGCTTCGCACCGACGGGACACTCGGCGGCTACGCCTATGGGCTCGACCGCAAACGTGCGCTGCTGGCGAAAGAGGCGCCGCGCGAACCCGCCCTGTCGCCCGCACATTCAGGCGATCCCCGACCGTCGACATCGTGACGAGGGTCGGGGTCCGCGCCCTCGCCGCTAATTCGCCGGTGTCGGCCCAGACGGCGTCGCCGCCACCGTCTCCCCCCGTGCTTTCGCAAGCGCGAGCATCGCCGCGGGCCCCGTCACGCCGGTATCGAGGATCGCGATCAGCCGCGCCGCCGGGTTGTCCGCCGACTGGTGCGGATCATAGGCGAGCGGGCGCAGCGCGCGTCTGGCGGCATCGGTCTGACCATCCATGATCGCCTGCGCCGCGACCTTGAACCGCAGCGCCGGGTCCTGCGGCACCAGCTCGAGCGCGCGACCGATCCCCAGGATCGCGGCCGCGCTGGGAGCCTCGCCCGCCGCGGCGAAGCTGTCATAATAGAGCGACAGCGCCTCGGCATCGTCGGGCGCCTGGCGATTGGCCGTGACGATCCAGCGCCGCGCCGCACCCCATGCTGCGGCATCGCGGACTGTCGCCGCAGCGGCGCGCCGCATCAACACCTGCGCCTTGTACAGCATCGCCTGGCGCGACGTCGGATCGGCGGCGAGCGCGCGGTCGGCAGCAGCCAGCGCCGCATCGTCCTGCCCCGCATCATACGCCATCTCGGCAAGCCAGCCCTGCGCCAGCGCATCGTCGGGATAGGCCGCCGCGATCCGGGCGGCGCGCGCGAAGATCGGTGCGGCGGTGGCACGGTTGACGCCGCGCTCCGACTGCATCCGCAGCTCGACCATTGCAGCGGCGCCCGGCGACAACGGCGTCACGACCACCGGCGCGACGGGCAGCTTATCGTACGCGATCCGCAGCCCCGGGATGCGCGACTGGCGAAGATACGCATCGAGCGCCTTGTCGAGCGCGCGCAGGTCGCCGAACGCCGCGGTGGCCGCGGTTACGCTCGGCGTTCCCGCGTTCAGCGCGGTCAGATACTGCTGGAGCTGCCGGCCGCGCGCCGCGTCGAACATCAGGTAATGCGTCAGCAGCCATCCGCGCCCGTACATCACCCCGCGCTGCTCGTCGGTCAGCTTCTGCCCGGTCGCGAACAGGGTCGCCGCGGGCACCGGCTTGGCCGCGAGCAGGCTGTACGCCCGGTGCTGCGCCGCGCCGCCGAGCTGGACATACTCCTTCTCGAACGCGGCGGTCGAGACGAACTCGGCATAGCCCTCGGAAAACCACGCCGGATAGGCGGCGGCGTAATTGCCCAGCAGGAAGTGATGCGCATATTCGTGGAACAGGACGATCTGCGGAATTCCGCCGCCGCGCGTCGAACGGCTGCCGTCCCCGCCCTCGTCGATCCGCGGGGTGAAGGCGACCGACCCGCTTGCGCGCGGCAGGTAGAATCCAGCGATGCCGCGATCACCCGACAATCGGCGGATCGCAGCGACGTCGTTCGCGACATAGACGGTGACGCGGTTCGCGCCCTTCGCGCCGGTGCCCTCCGGCGTGCGGTGGAGATGCCGGATCGCCCCGTCGAACTGCTCGAGCCGGGTCGCCATCGTCGTGAGCGCGGCGGGCGGCATGTCGGCATAGATCTCGAAATGATCGGAGGTCGCGCGCGCCCATTTCGCCGCTGCCGGCGTCCAGGCACCGACCAGTCCCGCCATGATCGTGACGCTCCACGCCACCCCATGCCTAACTCTGTGCATTACCCGCATCGCCATCCCCCTCAACACCGCCATCCTGCCATGCGGATCGACGCGTGCCGAGGGGGTAAACGAGACTCGATCAGTCTGCCGACGTGCAGGAATAGACGAGCTTCTCGTTGGGCAGCGGCGGCAACGTGGCCCGGACTGCAGACTGCTGGCCGACCACCCGCGTGATCGCCGCCGGATCGGTCGTGCACTGCCCCGGCGTGTCGCCACGCGCCGCCCGCGCCGCGGTCATCCCCGCCGCCGACATCAGATAGCGCGTATTGGCGTAGGTGCGCGTCGCCGGGTCGAACGATAGTAGCGACACCGTCTGCTCTGCCTCGGGCACCAGCACGCGTTCCCACCGGCCATTGCCCGCGACATATTGGGTCTTGCCGTTGACGCAGCCACCCGCGCCCCAGCTGAGCGGCACGTCTTCGCTCGACGAGATCGTGATCCGGCTCCGTTCGGGGATCAGCCGGCACATGAGCCGGCCGAGCGCCTTGTCCTCGACCACCGGCCCCGAGCGCGCGACCGACGCCGCGGGAAGGTCGACCGCGCCCGACGGCCTGGCCACGAACACGACGACCGCCGCGACTACCGCGACGCCACCGCCTGCTGCCGTCCAAATCGCCGCACGCCGCCGGCCGCGCGATTCGAGCAGCCCCGCCGCCCCGATCCCGAGCGCGCCTGCGACCAGCAGCAGCCCCGCGATCGCCATGACGTTCTCGCGCCGGCGCTCCGCCTCGATACGCGCCTGTTCCAGCGCGCGTTCGCGCGATAGCGCCGCCTGCGTCGCCACATCACGCCGCGCCGCCGCCGCATCGGCCGCCGCGCGCACGTCTGCGTCGCTGTCCTGCCGCAGCCGCTCCTCGATCGAGGTGCACGGCGTTCCGACCGCGCTATAGGGCTGCTTCGCCTCGCGCAGGAACGCGGCGAGCTCGGTATCCGCGATCGCGAAACCGAACGTCGAATCACCCTCCTCGCCGCGCGTGATCGCCGAATTGACGCCGATCACCCGCCCGCACCGGTCGAGCAGCGGCCCGCCCGAATTGCCGCGCGCGATATTGGCGGTGTGCAACAGCACCTCGACATCGCTCAGACTGCGTCGGCCCGAGAACACGCCCTCCGACCGCACCGGGCTGGTCGGCCGGATATAGTCCGCGGCCGAGCGCGCGGTGGCGAGGTCGACATTGCCGGGAAAGCCCAGCGACACCACCGCCCCGCCCTCATCGATCGGTCCCGTATACAGCGCGGTCTGCGGAAGGCGCGCGCCGGTGAACTCGATCAGCGCCAGATCGCGCTGCACGTCATAGGCGATCACCTTGCCCTGATAGGATTTGTCGCCCTCGGTCGGCACCACGCCGACCACGACATTGTCGGGATAGCGTTCCGCCAGCTCGACGACATGCGCGTTGGTGACGATCCGGTTGGGCGCGACCGCAAAGCCGCTGCCATGGCCGAAGCCGACGACCTGGTCGTCGACGACCGCGATCGTGACGACTCGCACGACCCCTCGCCCGGTCGCGCTGATGTCGTCAGCGCTGGCGGGGGCGGCGATGCCGATGAGCGCGGCGAGCGGAAGGACGAGCAGGGATAGCAGGCGGATCAGCATGCGCCTCCCTTATCCGCCCGCGCGCCGCGGCAGAACCCGTTTCCGGACGCCGCGCGGTCGCCGACCGATTGGTTAGCGAATTGGCAAGGCTTCGCCGGTAACCCCGGCATTAACGATCGAGGGACTGGTGCATGAGCGCGTTCGGACGACGCAGTGGGATGAGTGGCGGAACGGCAGCGCGGCCCGCGTTCGGCGTCGCGCGACCGATGCAGGGCGGCGGCCCCGCCCCGCGACCCGATCCCGAGGGCGGCGCGCAATTCCCTGCGCTCGACACCCTCCTGCCGATGCCCGGCGAGACCGAGGGCGGCGTGCCGATCGGTCAGGTCGACGCGATGCAGCGACTCGCCGATCGCCAGGCCGCGTCGGGCGATGCGGGCGCGAGCAAGGTCGAGGGCTTCGAACAGTCGATCCACAAGATCAAGGAACAGGTGCTTCCCCGCCTGCTCGAACGCGTCGATCCCGAGGCTGCGGCAACGCTCGGCAAGGACGAGCTGGCCGAGGAATTCCGCCCGATCATCGGCGAGGTGCTCGCCGAGCTGAAACTGACGCTCAACCGCCGCGAACAGTTCGCGCTGGAAAAGGTGCTGGTCGACGAGCTGCTCGGGCTCGGGCCGCTCGAGGAATTGCTCGCGGATCCGAACATCACCGACATCATGGTGAACGGCCCCGAACAGACCTATGTCGAGCGCAAGGGCAAGCTTGAGCTCGCCCCCATCCAGTTCCGCGACGAGGAGCATCTGTTCCAGATCGCGCAGCGGATCGTGAACTCGGTCGGCCGCCGCGTCGACCAGACCACACCGCTCGCCGACGCCCGCCTCAAGGACGGCAGCCGCGTCAACGTGATCGTGCCGCCGCTGAGCTTGCGCGGCACCGCGATCTCGATTCGTAAGTTTTCGGCCAAGCCGATCACGCTCGACATGATGGCCGGGTTCGGCAGCATGAGCCCCAAGATGGCGACCGCGCTGAAGATCGCCGGTGCCTCGCGGTTCAACGTCGTCATTTCGGGCGGTACCGGCTCGGGTAAGACGACGATGCTCAACGCGCTGTCGAAGATGATCGACCCGGGCGAGCGCGTGCTGACGATCGAGGACGCCGCCGAGCTTCGCCTGCAGCAGCCGCACTGGCTGCCGCTCGAAACCCGCCCCGCCAATCTGGAGGGCCAGGGCGAGATCAGCATCCGCGATCTCGTCAAGAACGCGCTGCGTATGCGCCCCGACCGAATCATCCTGGGCGAAATCCGTGGCTCCGAGTGTTTCGACATGCTCGCGGCGATGAACACCGGTCACGACGGCTCGATGTGCACGCTCCACGCCAACTCCCCGCGCGAGGCGCTCGCGCGCATGGAGAACATGGTGATGATGTCAGACATCAAGGTACCCAAGGAGGCGATCTCGCGTCAGATCGCCGATTCGGTCGAGCTGATCATCCAGGTAAAGCGCCTGCGCGACGGCTCGCGCCGCGTCACCAACATCACCGAAGTGATCGGCATGGAGGGCCCCGTGATCGTCACGCAGGAGCTGTTCAAGTTCGAATATCTCGACGAGAGCGCGGACGGCAAGATCCTCGGCGAATACCGCTCGATGGGCCTGCGCCCCTACACGCTCGACAAGGCCAAGCAGTTCGGATTCGACCAGGCCTATCTGGAGGCGTGCCTCTGACCCCCGTCGACTGCACTAACGGCAGGTGGTCGAGACCGTGCTAAAACTTCCCATTCTGCTCACGCCTATTTGCGGACATTCGGATCAAATCTATCATCTCTGGTATGGTACGAACCAAAAGATGCGTTGCCGCGATCGCCACGGCTTGGTTGTTCCTATCAAGCGTGCCCTCGGACGCCCGACTTCCAAATTTTGACCAAAGATCGGTGCCGCCTGCGCCCCCGGCTGAATACGACCCTATATCCGGTCCGTTTTTGGCTCGAATAGGCCGGAAAGGCGAGCTCGATGATCCGGGGGTGATTGCCAATGCTACAGCGTCTTGGGCCGGACCGAATTTATCTGCCTTTGTACTATGCTTTCAACCGGGAGCCGATCGTGACGGCTGGCAGGTTGCGTTTGAGGCCCTTCACAACGTTTCGGTTGAGCTCAAAATGCAGGGCGCGGTGACAGTCGTTATAGACGGGAAGCGGATATGTGATGCGGCTCCTTCGCCCTCAATGGGAAGCAAGCCACACGTTGAAATCAAAGGCGTAATTCGCGGTTAGTGCCGTAGGCTTCATTTCCGCGTCCCTTTCCGTCCCGGACATTCCTGATGAAAAAATCAAAAGTTCTGCATTCAAACAGCAATGGTAAGTGAGCGAGTGACACCCTCTAGCGCACGAGCCTACGCGTGTTAGGCTACTGCGATGCTTGTTCGCGCTATACTGATAATCGTTGCCGGGCTGATCGGGGCCTCTGCGACCGCACAAACCTCCGATTCCACCACCGCGATCATGCCAAAGCCGGTGTGCTCGGGTCACCTTGGGGAATCTGTTGCGATCACCGCCGCTCCCCTAACAGTCGAGATGCTGGGGGGCAGCTATCGGGCACATCCCGGCTGGCCACATCCCGGTGAGGCACGCGTGGATCAGCTTCGCTATAGCTCGGCGGTGATGCTGCGCTCGGATGACCCACGCTTCACCGACTTTGACCTCTCTCCTGGCACAGTGCACTCGCGAACATCGGGATGCTGGTTTTCATGGACCAGCATCCAAGGGAAGAGCGGTATTGCAGGCATTTCCAACGCTGGCATCGGAAGGAGCGGTTATGTGGATGGTTTTGTCCCGGCGCGGCCTGCCGTGACCCCCGATATCGTTGGATACAGTTTCGTCGCAGCCGATGACAACGTTCATAGGGACAGCTACACTTGGATTGGGGTATGGAACGCCAAAGGCTTGGCAGAGCGGTCGCGGGTCGTCGCCTTCGACGGCAAACGGTTCCTTATCCTTGCAACATTGCCCGTCCGGTTAGGAGCTATTTCCAAACTGTCCGACCTTCATTCTCAAGCCTATTTTCTAACGCTGATCGGTGAAGGCAAGCTTGGTCAAAAAGTAGCTTGGATAAGACTAGTCTGGCCCTAACCCGTCGATATACGGGTGCCGCTAACGATCCTAAGCCTACACCCCCACGTAAACGATCAAAGATTTCGCATCAGCCAAGGAATGGCAGGAAACGTAGGCGCTCACCGATGCAAAAAGTTGATGCATTGGCGGGCTCGTTCGGCGGTGGGTCTCCCACAACGCAGCCGCGAAAGCCGTGAGTCCGCTTTCCTTCCCTTCAAATCCATCTGCCCCACCGTCCGCGTGCCTAGCTTGTAAGGCCCCGCCAACGCGCTAGGGACGGTTGCACATGCGTATGCTTACCCTCGCCATCGTCCCGCTGTTGGCGGCCCTAAGCATCACGACGCGGCAGCCGGCATCGCAGGCCGCGGCCGCGCCCATCCAGGCGAGCTCTACCCCAAGCACCTCCCCCGCCGACCGCGACCAGGGCGTCGCCCGGCTCGCCGCCGATACCGAGACACGCTGGGTGCCGTTCGACCTGACGCCGGGCAACCAGATCCGGTTCGCGATGCAGATCGACGGGCGCAGCATCACCGCGATCCTCGACACCGGCGTCAGTTATACGTTGCTCGCAGACACCTCCCCCGCGGTCGTCCGCCGCGCGCTGAAGCCCGGCGGGCGGGCGAGCGCGATCGGCGGGTCGGTCGCGCTGCGCTGGATGCCGACGCGGTCGATCACGCTCGGCGGCCTGACGCGCAGCGGCGGCGGCGTCAGTGTTGCCGCCCTCCCCGCGCTCGCGACCGGCAGCGCGACCGCGGTCGACCTGCTGGTCGGGCGCGACCTGCTCGCCGCGCACGCGCTCGACATCGATTATGCCGCGCGCCGCTTCCGGCTGATCCCGACCGGGCGGCTGCCCTTTGCGGGCGAGACCGCGCCGCTGACGATCTCGTCCGATCGACGCGTCTATGAAAGCGCGATCCGGATCGGCACGCACGCGCTGGCGCCGATCGTCGTCGATACCGGCGACGGATCGGCGATCACCGTGACCGCGGCGGGCTGGCGCCGTGCCGCGCCGCCGGGGCTGCCGACCACCACCGCGATCGCCTATGGGCTCGGCGGCTCGGTCATTAGCGGCCTCGCGATCGCCCCCGAGATCCGCGTCGGCACGCTCGTCGCGCGCGACACCGAGGTGCGGATCGAACCCGAGGCGGGCTTTTCGCAGTCGATCGGCGCCGCCGGGCGGCTCGGCTCGGGGTTTCTCCAGCATTATCGCGTGCTGCTCGACCCGAGCGCAGCGCGGATGGTCCTGCACCGCGGTGACGTCGCCGATCCCCGCCCGATCCGGTCGACCAGCGGCCTGCTGATGGGGGTCGAAAGCAACCGGCTGAAGGTTCTGCACGTGATGCGCGGCGGCCCGGCCGAGGCGAGCGGGTGGCAGGTGGGCGACCTGATCTGTTCGATCGACGGCCAGCCCATCCCCCGCGACTATTCAACCAGCCCGCTGGCGGACTGGACCATCCGCCCGCCCGGCAGCGTCGTCCGACTCGGGCTGTGCGACGGGACGACGCGCGCGCTGACGCTCAGGAATTTTTACTGATGACATCGGCCATGACCGCACCGTCCGGATCCCGCTGGACCCCCGCGCTGATCCTGCTGCTGATCGCGCTGGCGATCCGCGCCTGGGATTTCGGCAATCCGGTGATTGCCGTCGACGAGCAATATTACCTGCTGGTCGGCGACCGGATGCTGCACGGCGCGATCCCCTTTGTCGACATCTGGGATCGCAAGCCGATCGGGCTGTTCCTGCTGTTCGCGGCGATCCGCCTGCTCCCCGGCGACGGGATCCTCGCCTATCAGCTCGTCGCGACCGGCTGCGCCTGGCTGACTGCGGTCCTCGTTCATCACGGCGCGATGCGGATCGGCGCGACGCGGCGTGGTGCGCTGGCGGCGGGAGCGACCTATCTGGCCGGGCTGTCGCTGCTCAGCGGCGGCGGCGGGCAGGCGCCGGTCTTCTACAATCTGCCGATCGCCATCGCCGCGCTGCTGACCTTCCGCCTGCCCGCACTCGCAGCGGCGAACGACCGCCGCGCGATCGTGCGTGGCGGCGCGCTGGCCTGCCTGCTCGCAGGGATCGCTATCCAGATGAAATACACGCCCGCCTTCGAGGGCGCGTTCTTCGGGCTGGCGCATCTCTGGTTCCACCGCCGCACCGGCGCGCCGGTCTCAGCGACGCTGGGCGCGGCGCTGCTTTGGATCGCCGTCGGGCTCGCGCCGTCGCTCGCCGCGCTCGGCTGGTACACCGCGCACGACCTGTTCGCGACCTTCTGGTTCGCCAACGTCACCTCGATCTTCCTGCGCCCCGGCTATCCGCTCGAGCAGGTGGTGATGCGGCTGCTCGGCATCCTCGTCCAGCTGCTCCCGCTGATCGCCGCCGCCGCGATCACCTGGCATCGCCGCGCGCATCTCGGGATCGACCGTGCGGTCGCGCGGCTCGCCTTTGGCTGGCTGATCGCGGCGTCGCTCGGCTTCCTCGCGATCGGCACCTTCTTCGATCATTACGGCCTGCCGCTGGTCGCCCCGCTGGCGATCGCCGCCGCGCCCGCGCTGTCACGCCATGCCAAGCTGCTCGCCATCGCGCTGATCGTCCCCTTCACGATCCTCGCGGTCGAACGCATCGTCCGCCGCGACGACGCCCCCGGCGCCTATGCGCTGGCCCGCATCGTCCGCGCGAACAGTGGCGACGAATGCCCCTATGTGTTCCGCGGCGACACCGTCACCTATCTGCTCGCGCGGACCTGCGTGCCGACGCCCTACGCCTTTCCCAACCTGCTCAGCCTGTCGACCGAACAGGGTGCGACCGGGATCGACGAGGCGGCCGAGGTCCGCCGCATCCTCGCCAACCGTCCGCCGGTGATCGTCACCTCGACGCGCCGCCTGTCGATCTGGAACGTCGGCAGCCTGCGCGCACTGAAGGCGACGCTCGCGAGCGACTATCGCCTCGTCTTCACCACGCGCAGGTTGAAGGATCGCAGCGCCGTCTATCTGCGCAACGACCGCATGTTCATCGCCCCCGGTCAGCGGGCTCCGTCGAGCCCCGTGCCCACCGCCGCCGACGGCAGGTAACGCGGCGCGGTCCGCGCCTTGGCCCGCTGTTCATAGGCATAGCCTGCGTTCAGCACCGTGCCGTCGCCGTAGCGCGTCGCGACGAACGACAGCCCGACCGGCAGTCCGCGGACCAGCCCCATCGGCACGGTCAGGTTCGGATAGCCGGCGACCGCGGGCAGTTCGCTCGCGCTCGGCCCGCCATATTGGTCGCCATACACCGGCTCGCTGAGCCAGGCGGGACCATAGGTCGGCTCGACCAGCACCGTCGCCCGCGCGGTCTTCAGCATCGCGTCGACCCCCTCCGTGCCCGCCAGCCGCAGTGATTTCGCGCGTGCTGCCTTGTAGGCCGGGTCGTCGAGCCCCTTGGTCTTGGCCGCCGCCTCGAACGTCTCCTGCGCGAAGAACGGCATCTCCGCTGCTGCATTGGCGCGGTTGAACGCGATCACCTGGTCGAGCGTCCGGGTCCGCACCGCTGCGGGGGTGGTCGCCAGATAGGTGTCGAGATCCGCCTTCAGCTCGGTCTGGAGTACCAGCAGCTCCGCCTCGCCGATCCCGTCGAGCTTGGGCTGCTTGACCTCGACGAGCACCGCGCCCGCCGCCTTGAGCACGCCCAGCGCGACCTCGTAGCGCGCCGCGACGTCCGCGGTCATCTCGGGCCGGACGACCCCGATCCGCAACCCCGAGAGTGCGCTGGTCGACAGGGCGGCGGCATAGTCGCGCTTGTACGCGCCTGCCCCCGCGGTCGCGGCATCCGCCGGATCCGCTGCGATCATCGCCGAGAACATCGTCGCCACGTCGCGCACGCTGCGCGCCATCGGCCCGGGCGTGTCCTGGCTATGGCTGATCGGCACGACATGCGTGCGACTGACCAGCCCGATCGTTGGCTTCAGCCCGACCAGCCCGTTGATCGATGACGGGCACACGACCGAGCCATCGGTTTCGGTGCCGATCGCGGCCGCAGCAAAGCTCGCCGCGATCGCCGCGCCCGACCCGCTCGACGATCCGCATGCGGTCCGATCGAGCGCATAGGGATTGCGGACCAGCCCGCCGACCGCACTCCACCCGCTCATCGACCGGGTCGAGCGGATGTTCGCCCATTCGCTGAGGTTGGTCTTGCCGAGGATCACCGCCCCCGCCGCGCGCAGCTGCGCGACCACCGGCGCGTCGCGGCGCGTCATATTGTCCTTGAGCGCCAGGCTGCCCGCGGTGGTCGGCATCGCGTCGGCGGTCTCGACATTGTCCTTGATCAGCACCGGCACGCCGTGCAGCGGTCCGCGCACCCGCCCTGCCCGACGCTCCGCGTCGAGCGCCTTGGCCTGGGCCAGCGCGTCGGGATTGAGCGCGATCACGCTGCGCAGCGTCGGCCCCTTGCGGTCCATCGCCGCGATCCGCGCGAGATACGCCCGGACCAGATCGACACTGCTTGCCATCCCCGCCGTCATGCTCGCCTGAAGCTGATCGATCGAGCGTTCCTCGACCGCGACGGTCTTTGCCACCGCCGCCGTTGGCATGGCGGCGGTGGCAAGCAGGATACCCGTGATAATCTGGCGCATTTTCAGTCCCCCTTTGGCCTGGACGCTATCGGGGATCGGACGGCGCGCCAAGCGCCCTGGCGGGTCAGCCGACGAAGGCGCGCTCGATCACGAACGTACCGGGCTTGGAATTCGCGCCCTCTTCAAAGCCCTGCGCCTCGAGCATCACCGCGAACTCCTTGATCATCTCGGTCGATCCGCACAGCATCGCGCGGTCGGTCTCGGGGTTCAGCTTCTGGTCGCCGCGCACCGGATGGCCGAACAGCGACGCGTCCTCGATCAGCGCACCGATCCGCCGCGTGGTGCGGAACGGCTCGCGCGTGACGGTCGGGATGTAGTGGAACTGCGTGGCCGCCTCCTCGGCGATCAGCGGATCCTCGGCGAGCAAGGCGACCATCTCGTCGTGATAGGCAAGGTCGCTGACGCGGCGCACGCTGTGCACGACGATGACCTGCTCATACGCCGAATAGACATCGGGATCGCGCATCAGGCTGAGGAAGGGGGCAAGGCCGGTGCCGGTCGAGAACATGAACAGCCGCTTGCCCGGGAGCAGCGCGTCGAGCACCAAAGTGCCGGTCGGCTTCTTGCCCAGATACACCTCGTCACCCGGCTGGATCAGCTGGAGCTTCGACGTCAGCGGACCGTCCTCGACCTTGATCGACAGGAATTCGAGCTCTTCCGAATAATGCGGGCTCGCGATCGAATAGGCGCGCATGATCGGCTTGCCGCCCTCCTGCGGAAGGCCGATCATCACGAATTCGCCCGAGCGGAAGCGGAAGGTCGACGGGCGCTCGATCGCGAAACTGAACAGATGCTCGTTCCAGTGGCGCACCCACAGAACCTTGGCGTTGAGGAACGCGGGGGTCTCCGGGATGAGCACGGGCGCGCGGGTTTCGAGGGTTTCGGCGGTCATGCGTCTATTCCTTGGCCGCGCGGAGTCGCGCCGGCGGGTCGATGGCTTGCGAAACGGTCGCATTATGGATGCGCGTGCGGTGGGTCAACATTAGCAAAGCTTGGGGCCGCACAATGCTCGCCGCATTAGAACGTCCGTCATTCCCGCGCAGGCGGGAATCCATACTGACAACGCTCTCCCTTAAAATGCTGACGGCCTAGGCTATAGATCCCCGCCTGCGCGGGGATGGCGGGTGGTTTGCGGATTGACGAATGCCGCCAATGGCGGCGTTGTCGTCGTGCCACCTGTTCCCCATATTCCCCCTCGATGGCCATCCAGATCCGCACCAGCCTCGCCGAACCCGAAACCGGCGACACCTTCGTCCCGCACCGCCCGACCGCGCGCCCTGCAAAGGTCGAGGGCGGCAAGCGGTTCAAGCTCGTCAGCGACTATGCGCCTGCGGGCGACCAGCCGACCGCGATCGCCGAACTCGTCTCGGCGATCGGCGAGGGCGAGAAGGATCAGGTGCTGCTCGGCGTCACCGGTTCGGGCAAGACCTTCACGATGGCGAGCGTGATCGAACGCGTGCAGCGGCCTGCGCTGATCCTCGCGCCGAACAAGATCCTCGCGGCGCAGCTCTACGGCGAGATGAAGTCGTTCTTCCCTGACAACGCCGTCGAATATTTCGTCAGCTATTACGATTATTACCAACCCGAGGCGTATGTCGCGCGGTCGGACACGTATATCGAGAAAGAATCCTCGACCAACGAGTCGATCGACCGGATGCGGCATTCGGCGACTCGCGCGCTGCTCGAACGCGACGATGTGATCATCGTCGCGTCGGTCTCGTGCCTGTACGGCATCGGCTCGGTCGAGACCTATTCGGCGATGATCTTCGACTTGAAAAAGGGCACGACGGTCGACCAGCGCGAGATCGTGCGCAAGCTCGTCGCGCTCCAGTACAAGCGCAACGACGCGGCGTTCCAGCGCGGCAATTTCCGTGTGAAGGGCGACACGCTCGAGATCTTCCCGTCGCATTACGAAGACAGCGCGTGGCGCATCTCGTTCTTTGGCGACGATATCGAGGAGATCACCGAGTTCGACCCGCTGACCGGCAAGAAGGTCGCGTCGCTCAACTCGGTGCGCGTCTATGCGAACTCGCATTACGTGACGCCCGGCCCGACGCTGAAACAGGCGGGCGAGGCGATCAAGCACGAGCTGGCCGAGCGGCTGAAGGAACTGGTGCTCGAGGGCAAGCTGCTCGAGGCGCAGCGGCTCGAGCAGCGCACGAACTTCGATCTCGAGATGATCGCGGCGACCGGCAGCTGCGCGGGGATCGAGAATTACAGCCGCTTCCTCACCGGCCGCATGCCGGGCGAGCCGCCGCCCACTTTGTTCGAATATCTGCCCGACAATGCGCTGCTGTTCGTCGATGAGAGCCACGTCACGATCGGCCAGATCAACGGCATGTCGCGCGGCGATCACCGTCGCAAGCTGACGCTGGCCGAATATGGCTTCCGCCTTCCCTCGGCGATCGACAACCGGCCGCTGAGGTTCAACGAATGGGACGCGATGCGCCCGCCAACGACCTATGTCTCGGCGACGCCGGGCAGCTGGGAAATGGAGCAGACCGGCGGCGTGTTCGCCGAACAGGTCATCCGCCCGACCGGGCTGATCGATCCGCCCATCGAGATCAAGCCGGTCGAGGAGCAGGTGCAGGACCTGATCGTCGAGGTCGGGAAGACCACCGCGCTTGGATACCGTACGCTCGTCACCACGCTGACGAAGCGGATGGCGGAGGATCTGACCGAGTATATGCACGAGGCGGGGATCAAGGTCCGCTACATGCACAGCGACGTCGAGACGCTCGAGCGTATCGAGCTGATCCGCGACCTGCGGCTGGGCGTGTACGACGTGCTGATCGGCATCAACCTATTGCGCGAGGGGTTGGACATTCCCGAATGCGGGCTGGTCGCGATCCTCGATGCGGACAAGGAGGGCTTCCTTCGGTCCGAAACATCGCTGATCCAGACGATCGGTCGTGCGGCGCGTAACGTCGACGGCCGCGTGATCCTGTACGCCGACCGCGTCACGGGCTCTATGGAGCGCGCGATGAACGAGACGGCGCGGCGCCGCGAGAAGCAGGTTGCGTACAACACCGAACATGGCATCACGCCGACGACGATCCGCCGCAACATCGGCGACATCATCGCGCATGTTGCAAGCCAGGATCAGGTGACGGTCCCGATCGACGAAGACCGCCCGCACATGGTCGGCCACAACCTGCGTGCGTATATCGAGGATCTGGAAAAGCAGATGCGCAAGGCCGCGTCGGATCTGGAATTCGAGACCGCCGGGCGGCTGCGAGACGAGATCCGGCAGCTGGAGAACGAGGAGCTCGGCCTGCCGGTTGACCAGCAGAAGGCGCCGGTCATGGGCCGTTCGAACGAGGGTAAGCCAGGCACGCGGAAAACGCGCTTCGGGAAGAGCCAGAAAATGCGGATGGGTGGCTCTCGGTCTCGCTGAGCCCGCTCATGGCTTTGGTCGTGAGGGTTGGGGCCGATAACTCTGGATCCTGACTTTCGTCAGGATGACAGGGGAGAGGGACGGCGGATTTAAAGCACTCCGTCATCCTGACGAAAGTCAGGATCCAGAGCCACACAAACCGCCCCTTCCCCGCATCAGCGTTACCCGACGACGAGATCCTCGCTGCTCGACCCGTAATAGCTCGCTACCCGGTCGGCATAGGCCTGGTCGAAGACCGGTGCGTTGTTCGACCAGCTCGGGCCGCCCTCGAGCACGCGCTTGTCGATCGTCACCACATACAGATCACGCACCGCGTCGAACTGAAGCAACGCGAACGGCAGCGGGTAGAAGCTCTTGCCCATGCCCAGGAACCCACCGAGGCTCAGCACGGCATGCGTCGCGCGCCCGGTACCCTTGTGCACCATGAACGCATAAACCGTCCCGACCGCGTCGCCATCGCGGCTCTCGACCTTCATCGTCCCCGAAATATTGGCCTGGACGAGCAACTGGGTGGGGGTCTGGGCAGCGGTATCGGACATGGATCGTCTCCTGATTTACAGTGTTCCGTCGCTGAACCGGTAGCAGCGTGCGCCGGTTCCCACGCGATCGCCGTCCTCGCGCCTTGAGCGGCCGCCGGGCGTGCCGCATAGCGGGTTATGCGCGCCCACACCCCTATCGCCGCCGGCTGGCCCATCGCCGCCGGCCTCGCCACGCTGACGCTGATCGCCGGTTGCGTCGCGCCGCCGCGCGCCGAACCGCCGCCGCCGCCACCGCGCGTGGAGGCGCCCGCCCCCGCCCCACGCCCCGCCCCGCTCGCGGCGGATTGGCGCGACTGGCCCTATACGCCGGGAACCTGGACCTATCGCCGCGATCCGCGCGGATCGGTGGCGAGCTTCGGAACGCAGGCGGCGCTGCCCGCGCTGACACTGCAGTGCGATACCAGCACGCGGCAAATCCATCTGTCGCGTACTGCGGCGGCGGCCACGCCGATGACGATCCGCACGTCGAGCGTCACGCGCGCGCTGTCGGTCCAGCCCGGCAATACGCCCGGCACCGTGACGGCGACGCTGCCGGCCAGCGATCCGCTGCTCGAGGCGATGGGGTTCAGCCGCGGTCGGTTCGTGATCGACCAGCAGGGCCAACCGGCGCTCGTCATCCCCTCATGGGCGGAGATCGAACGCGTGACCGAGGATTGTCGCGGGTAAGGGCGGGCATTCGCCCAGCGTGTCGCACAGCCTTTGAAGATTGCGCGAAATCTTCTGCAAAACAAGACTTGTATCAACAGGGCGCCCGGCACACATTGCGGTTGCGGTCAGGCTTGGCCGCGTTTTTTCAACAAGCGAAAGGAGGTGATCCGATGTCTCATGGTTCAGCAGTGAGTTCGGTTCGGTTCGTTCGGGGGACGCGCTACTGATATCCGACGGCATGTGCGGGAGGTATCGCCCTCCAATCAACGCACATGGCACAGGATGAGGTGGTACGCATGGTCCTCCGGGCTGGAGCTCTCCGGCCGCTGACCATGTCAGGAGGTTGTCGGGTCGTCGTGAGACGCCCCGGCAACCTCTTTTCATTTCTGGGTGCTTTTGGTTTGGGAATGCGGGCGTCGCCCCGCATCGGCGAGATGAACCGCCCTAGCTCCACCCACGCCGTCATCCTGACGAAAGTCAGGATCCAGAGCCACGCAGGTTGCCCCTAATTATCCTGGATCGTGACTTTCGTCAGGATGACGGGACGGGCGACGGCTAGCCGCCCTAGCGCACGCGCCGGTTACAGAAACGCCTTGGCCCGGTTGAGCACGAGGCTGCACATCTTCGTCTTCACCTGTCCGCCGAGATTGTCGAGCGACAACCCCTGACCGTTCGGCGCCTGAAGCTCCCCCGCCTGTCCCGCTGCAAAGCCGGGCGACGTCTGCACGCCCTGCCGCCCGGTCAACCGCTGAAAGATCGACTGCGCGCCCGCCGCCTGGCCCGTCACAGGAGCCTGCGTCCGGGACTGGGGCGCCGTTTGCCGCCCGGTTAACGCGCCAAGTGCGCCGCCCTGACCGAGCAGGTTGTTCTTGAGGCAGTAGCCTAGCAGACCTGCCGCATTGCCCGCACCGATCGAACCGATGCCCGACGCGCCACCGCCAAGCAGGCCGCCCAATCCGCCACCCAGTCCGCCGCCGAGCCCGACAAGACTGTCGCCCAAGCTGCCGAGGCCCCCGCTGGACGTACGGGGCGCGGGCGCAGGTGCCCCGCTCTGGGCAACGGCACTCGTCGTCATCAATGTTGCGACCGCGATCGCGACGACGGGGTTGGCGGGCTTGAACATACGAAACTCCTCTGGTTCGCAAGCTCAACGGAAGGGCCGCCCTCCCCGTTCCACGTCATCAGGACGAGCGGTCACGCCGGCGCGAGCAGCCCCTCCCGTGCGATCTTCTCGCGCCAGACGAGCGGCGCCAGCTGGTGGACGTTCTCTCCCGCCGAATCGACCGCGACGGTCACCGGGAAATCGGCGACCTCGAATTCGTAGATCGCTTCCATACCCAGATCCTCGAAGCCGACGACCTTCGATCCCTTGATCGCGCGCGCGACGAGATAGGCCGCACCGCCGACCGCCATCAAATAGGCCGACTTGGCCTCGGCGATCGCCTTGGTCGCATCGCCGCCGCGCTCGGCCTTGCCGACCATCGCGAGCAGGCCCTGGTCGAGCATCATGCGCGTGAACTTGTCCATCCGCGTCGCTGTGGTGGGGCCCGCGGGCCCGACCACCTCGTCGCCGACCGGATCGACCGGCCCGACATAATAGATCACGCGACCACGGAAATCGACGGGCAGCTCCTCGCCCCTGGCCAGCATGTCGGCGATCCGCTTGTGCGCGGCGTCGCGCCCGGTCAGCATCTTGCCGTTCAGCAGCAGCCGGTCGCCATGCTTCCACGTCTGCACGACCTCGGGAGTCAGCGTGTCGAGGTCGACCCGGATCGCGGCCTTGTCGGGCGTCCAGTTGACGTCAGGCCATTCCTCGAGCTTCGGTGCCTCCAGATACACCGGCCCCGACCCGTCGAGCACGAAATGCGCATGGCGCGTGGCGGCGCAGTTCGGGATCATCGCGACCGGCTTCGACGCGGCATGCGTCGGCCAGTCGAAAATCTTGACGTCGAGGATGGTGGAGAGCCCGCCCAGCCCTTGCGCGCCGATGCCGAGCGCGTTGACCTTGTCGTAGATCTCGATCCGCAGCGCCTCGATGTCGTTCTTCGGACCGCGTTCCTTCAGCTGCGCCATGTCGATCGCGCCCATCAGCGACTGCTTGGCGAGGATCATCGACTTTTCCGCGGTGCCGCCGATGCCGATGCCGAGCATCCCCGGCGGGCACCAGCCCGCGCCCATCTGCGGGATCATCTCGAGCACCCAGTCGACGATCGAATCGCTCGGGTTCATCATCTTGAACTTCGACTTGTTCTCACTGCCGCCGCCCTTGGCAGCGACGTCGATCGAGACGGTGTTGCCGGGCACCATCTCGACATGCATCACGCTGGGCGTGTTGTCCTTGGTGTTGCGGCGCGTGAAGGCGGGATCGGCGAGGATCGAGGCGCGCAGCTTGTTCTCGGGGTTGAGATACGCCTTGCGGACGCCTTCATCGATCACCTCCTGCAAGGAGCGGGTCGAATCGAGACGGCAGTCCTGGCCCCATTTCACGAAGATCGTGACGATGCCGGTATCCTGGCAGATCGGGCGGTGGCCTTCTGCGCACATCCGGCTGTTCGTCAGGATCTGCGCGATCGCATCCTTGGCGGCGGGGCTCTGCTCGGCTTCGTACGCGACGCCCAGCGCACGGATGTAGTCCATCGGATGGTAGTAGCTGATGAACTGGAGCGCGTCGGCGACGCTTTCGATCAGGTCGGCTTCGGTGATGACGGTCATGCAGCGCCTTTACGGATACGGGTTTGCAGGCGTCTTAGCGGCGATCGGGTGATTTATGAAGATAGGGTCGGTCGGGGGATCGCCGCGCGACCCGCCACGACGTCCGCGCCTGCACGAGATCCGACGTGTAAGGTTCTCCAAACAAAAGGGGCTGGAGTGGACACATCACCACTCCAGCCCCTCAGGCTGTGATTACGTGCAGCAGTCTTACATCGGCGGCGTCAGGCCATCCTTGCCGACCGCGACGGACCTCGCCCCCGACGCGCCGGCCAAGGTGATCGCGAACAGCTTCTGGCCCTTTGCAAGGACCGATCGCTCGGCCGGCTCGAACCGGACGATCGGCGTGCCGACGGGCACGACGACCTGCGCCTTGCCGCCCTTGTACGAGATGCTGAGCTTGGTTTCGCCGGGCTTGCCCGCCCCGCCGGTCACCGTGCCGTTGGTCATCCCGCTCTGCTGATCGACCGTGCCATTGGTCATCGCGGTCTGCCCGTCGACGGTGCCGTTGGTCATCGCGCTCTGCCCATCGGCCGCGCCGCCGCCGGCAGCCGCGACCACGCCGGGAACGTCCCAGGGATAATGGCCCTCGCCGGTCCCGCGCATCGCCTCGGGGAAGATGACGAGCTCGACCGCGCGCAGTGCGTCATCGGGACCGGTCGTAGCCGTGCCGATGAAGTCCCCGTCCTTCAGCGTCGACAGATCGGACTTCACCACCCAGGCGACCTTGGTCTTTGCATCGAGCGGCACGCTGACCGACTTGCCGTCATAGGTCTGGACGGTCAGCGCGTCGGCGCCGACCGCGGTGATCACGCCGCGAACGCGGGTAACGTCGGACGCTGCGCTTGCCGCCGCGCTGGTATTGACGGTGGCAGTGTTGGTGCCGGTCGATGTCGTGTCGCCACAGCCGCCGAGGACCGCGATCACGCCGCTCAACAGCATCAGTTTTTTGGTCACCATCGCATTGGATCCTTCGAATATCATGGCGCGCGGTGCCATGACGGCATCGGCGAACGGTGTGCGGCCGGCCACAAAGACATGGTCGGTTCGGTTCAACGCCGTAAACGAGCAACCGGGCGCATCCCGCCGACCCGATGCTCGGAGACGCGAGATATCGGCGCGACTTCGACTATCCCGGCGACAGCGCCATACGTAGAGGGTGACGATGCAGGATCTACGAAACATCGTCATTCTGACGGGCGCGGGCATCTCCGCCGAAAGCGGCATCGCGACGTTCCGCGGCCCGGGCGGCCTATGGGAAGGTCACCGGGTCGAGGATGTCTGCACCCCCGAGGCCCTCGCCGCGGATCCGGAGCTGGTGCACCGCTTCTACGATCTCCGTCGGGCGGCGCTGGCGACGGTCGAGCCCAATGCCGCGCACCGTGCGCTGGCGCGGCTGGACGAAGCATGGGGCGGCGGATTGCTGATCGTCACGCAGAATGTCGACGACCTGCATGAGCGGGCGGGCGCGACGCGGATGCTGCACATGCATGGCGAACTGCTGTCCGCGCTATGTGCCGTTTGCGGCGCGCGCGAACCCTGGGCCGGCAGCTTGCCGGAGGGGGCGATATGCGGCGCCTGCGGGTCGGCGGCGCTGCGGCCCGACATCGTGTTCTTTGGCGAGATGCCGTACCAGATGGAGCGGATCGAGGCGGCGCTGGCGCAGGCCGATCTGTTCGTGTCGATCGGGACGTCGGGGGCGGTCTATCCGGCGGCCGGCTTTGTGCAGACCGCGGCCTATCACGGCGCCGCTACCTTGGAGCTGAACCTCGACCCCTCGATGGGGAGCGTGTTTTTCGAGGAGACGCGGATCGGCGCGGCCGGAATGCTGGTACCGGCCTGGGTCGATGAGGTCCTGGGGCGATAGTCAAGGGGTAAGGACGGCCGCGACGCGCGCGCGCTTGAGCGACCGGACGTAAAACCAGATGCCCGCGCCGATCATCGGCACGCTCAGCGTCTGCCCCATCGTCAGCCCCCACCACAGATGGTCGAGCCCGGCATCGGGCTGGCGGACGAATTCGAGCAGGAACCGCGCGGTACCGTACAGGATCAACCCCACCCCGAGCAGGTGTCCGGGGCGAAGCCGCGCGTCGGTGCGCCAGAACAGATAGACCAGCACGATCATGCTGAGTCCGCCCTCCAGCGCGGCTTCGTAGAGCTGGCTCGGGTGGCGGGGTATGCCGTCCTGCGTGCCGGGAAAGATCACCGCCCAGGGAAGCGAGCTTGGCCGACCCCACAACTCCCCGTTCACGAAATTGGCGATCCGCACCAGCACGAGGCCGAACGGGGTCGCACACGCCACGTAATCGCACACCCGGAGCAGCGACAGCCGGTGGCGCCGCGTGAACAGGACCAGGCTGACGATCACCCCCAGGAACCCGCCATGCAGCGACATGCCGCCCTGCCAGAGCTTCAGCACGTCGAGCGGTGCGCGCCAGATCTCGGGGCGGTAGAATATGCAATAGCCGAGGCGACCGCCGATGATGATGCCAAGCGCCAGGTAGAAGACGAGATCGTCGACATGCCCCGCCGCCATCGGCGCACCGGACCGGCGGAGCATCCTCCGCAGATACCACCAGCCCAGCGCGATCATCGCGATATAGCTGAGCGCGTACCATCGGAGCTGGAACAGGCCGAAATCCAGCGCCACCGGGGACAGATGCAACTGGTCGTAGCGGATCGCGGACGTCGCATCGATCAGGGTTAGCATCGCGTGGTCCTCGTCCGGGTCAGCCGGTGAGGTTTACGGTAGCATCAATAGATTTCAGGAGGTCGCGGGTTTGGTACAATGGGCGTGGGCGTGACGCATTGCCGAGCCGAACTCTGTCATCCGCCCGAACGCTACCACCCCGGCGGAGGCCGGGGCCCAGTTGGGAAGGCCTGAGTAACGGAGCGCTCTCCGTGGTGACCACCGCCCCCCAACTGGGCCCCGGCCTCCGCCGGGGTGGAGTGTGGCGGTTGTGGTCGCGGGTCAGTCGACCCAGTCTAGCCCGATATCGCGGTACACTTCGCGGTCTTCATCCCAGCCCGGCTTCACCTTCACGTGCAAATACAGATGCACCGGCTTGCCCGTGATCGAGGCGAGTTCGATGCGCGAGCGGGCGCCGATTTCCTTGATCCGCACACCGCCCTTGCCGAGCACGATCGCGCGCTGCGTCGGGCGTTCGACAAGGATCTGCTGGTGGATCTCCAACGACCCGTCCTGGCGCTCGATATACTGCTCGGTCTCGATCGTGCTCGCATAGGGCAGTTCAGCGTGCAACTGGAGATAGAGCTGCTCGCGAGTCACCTCGGAAGCGAGCGCGCGTTCGGTCGAGTCGGACACCTGGTCTTCGGGATAATGCCACGGACCTTCGGGCATCGCCTTGGCGAGCTGGGTCTTGAAGTGCGCAAGGCCGTCGCCGGTGCCTGCACTGATGAAGAACGTCTCGGCGAAGGGAAGCAGCGCGTTCAGCTTTTCCGCGTGGATCAGCAGCTTGGTCTTGTCGGCGAGATCGACCTTGTTGAGGATCAGCCAGATCGGCTCAGGTCGGCCGACCAGCGACTCGACGATCGTCGTGACCTTGCCGCCGATCCCGCCCTTGGCGTCGACCACCAGCGCGATGATGTCCGAGCCTTCCGCGCCGCCCCAGGCGGCGGCGACCATCGCGCGGTCGAACCGGCGCTTGGGCTCGAAGATACCGGGCGTGTCGACGAGCAGGATCTGCGTGTCGCCTTCGATCGCGACGCCCATCAGCTTGGCGCGCGTGGTCTGCGCCTTGGGGCTGACGATCGCGACCTTCTGGCCGACGAGCGCGTTGACGAGCGTCGACTTGCCCGCGTTCGGGGCGCCGACGATGGCGACTAGGCCGCAATGCTTCGGGTCGGGCTTGGTATTCGTTTCAGTCACATATGCTCTTTTCGAACTGGTGTTGCGGGCACCTGTACAGGGAAAACGGCTATCCGTCATCGCGTCGCGACAAGGCAGTTTGGTTCACGCGGAGGCGCGGAGGCGCAGAGATGGTGTGGATGGGGCTCGCGCCGTCTGCGATCATGCGCCGTCGATCAACTCGAAGTCGTTCGGGGCAGGACCGGAGTTCCAATCGCTGCCCCCCTCCGCGTCCTCCGCGCCTCCGCTCGAACAAAAGCCTTCTTAGCCCAGCTTCTCCAGCAACGCCTTTGCCGCCGCGGTTTCGGCCTCCTGCTTGCTCGAACCGGTCGCCGTCGCCTCGGCGAGTTTGCCGATCGAGACCAGCATCGTGAATTTGGGCGCGTGGCCGGGGCCGGTACGCTCGACGATCGTATATTCTGGCGGCTTGCGGTTATGCGCGGCTGCCCATTCCTGAAGCGCGGACTTGGGGTGCTGCGGCGCCTTGGCACCGGCCTGGACGCGGTCACCCCATGCGCCGCGGACGAACGCACGCGCGGCGTCGAGCCCGGCCTCCTGGTACCAGGCGCCGATCAGTGCCTCCATCACGTCGCCCAGCACATTGTCGCTGTCGCTGGCGCCATCGTCGCGCGCCTGCTTGCCGAGCTTCAGATGCGCGCGCACCCCCAGTTCGCGCGCGACCTCGGCACAGACCGGGCCCGTGACGAGCGCGTTCAGCCGTTTCGACAGCGACCCCTCGGGATCGGTCGCGAACAGCTCGTACAACCATTCGGCGACGATCAGCCCCAGGACGCGGTCGCCGAGAAATTCCAGCCGCTCGTAGTTCGCCTTCGCCTGGCTGCCATGCGTCAATGCGCGCTCATAGGGTGCCAGATCGCGCGGCCGGCGACCGAACACGCCCGCCAGCCAGTCGCCGAGATCGCTCAAAAGCCTTCCCCGATCCGCTCCCAGCGCGCGGCGCTGACCCAGGTCCAGGGTTTAAGCCATTCGGCATTGCCGTCGGTCGAGAAGAAGCTGACGACCGCCTTGCCCTCGACATTCTCGAGCGGGACATAGCCCATCCCGCTTGGTGCGGGGAACCGGCTGTCCCCGCTGTCGTCGCGGTTGTCGCCCATCACGAAGATATGGCCGGCGGGTACCGTATAGACGCCCGTGTCGTCGCGATCGGGCAGCTGCGCCTGGTCGAGCACGGTATAGCTGCGGCCGCCGGGCAGCGTCTCGCGGTAGCGCGGATAGCGGCAAATCTGGACGCCGTCGGCGACATCGACGAACGGCGCGCCGCATTTCTCCGCATCGAAATTGGCGGTCAGCGGGATCGTGAAGTCGGCGGTCCGCGCCCTGGGGATCGCGGTGCCGTTCAGGTACAGCGTCCCCTGCCGCATCTGGACGGTCTCGCCGGGCAGGCCGATCACGCGCTTGATGACGTCATGGTCGAGCACTTCGGGCGCGCGGAAGACGACGACATCGCCGCGCGTCGGCGTGCTGGCGAAAATCCGTCCGGGGATCAACGGCACGCCACCCGGCAGCGACCAGCGCGAATAGCCGTAGCTCCACTTCGACACGAACAGATAATCACCGATCAGCAGCCGGGGCAGCATCGATTCGGATGGAATGCTGAACGGCGCGAAGATGAAGCTGCGCAGGATCAATACGACCACCGCCAGCTTCAGCAGGAAGCGGAACGTCTCTGCAGTTTCGGATCGGGCCGGTTTGGTCTTCGCGTCTTTCGCCATGGCCGCGGGTTTGCTCAACCGGCGCGCGCCGTCAAGCATATGCAGCATCCGCCATGTCCGGATACGATCCGGACACCCCCGGAGACCCAATCGCCTCCCGGGACGTTATGGTGTTCTTGCTCGCGTCGCCGTATCGGTGCGCACGAATTCCAAATCGGAGACTTTGCATGACCGCCGACTGGTCCAAACTCGAAGCCCTGCCCGCCGCCAAACTCACCGACCTGTTCGCCGCCGACTCTGAGCGGTTGTCCAAGCTGAGCCTCGACGTCGCAGGCATCCACTTCGACTGGTCGAAGACGCACCTGACCACGGACATGGTCAGCGCGTTCGAGGAGATGGCCAAGGCGCAGGACCTGTCGGGCAAGCGCCAGGCGATGTTCGCGGGCGAGATCGTCAACGTCACCGAAGGCCGCGCGGTCGAGCACACCGCCGAGCGCGGTGAGGGCAAGCCCGAGAGCGTCGCGATCGCACAGGCCAGCCATTCACGGATGCGCACGCTGATCGACGCGATCGAGGCGGATGCGCTCGGTCCCGTGCGGCATATCCTGCATGTCGGCATCGGCGGGTCCGCGCTGGGGCCGCAATTGCTGGTCGACTCGCTCGGGCGCGACGACAAGCGTTATGATGTCGGGATCGTTGCCAATGTCGACGGCGTCGCGCTGGAGGACGTGTTCGAGCGCTTCGATCCGGCCGCGACGTTGCTGGTGGTCGCGTCGAAGACCTTCACCACGACCGAAACGCTGATGAACGCCGAAGCGGTGCTTCAGTGGATGAACGAGCATAATGTCGAGGATCCTTACGGCCGCGTGATCGCGCTGACCGCCGCGCCCGAAAAGGCGATGGAATGGGGCGTCGACGAGACGCGGATCCTGCCGTTCGCCGAGAGCGTCGGCGGGCGCTACTCGCTCTGGTCGACGATCGGTTTCCCGGCCGCGATCGCGCTCGGCTGGGACCGGTTCGAGGAGCTGCTCGAGGGGGCGGCCGAGATGGATCGCCACTTCCGCCTCGCCGCGCTGCACGAGAATGCGCCGGCGCTCGCGGCGTTTGCCGACCTCTATTACACGCAGATCCGCCATGCCGAGACGCGCGCGACCTTTGCCTATGACGAGCGGTTGCGGCTCCTGCCGAGCTATCTCCAGCAGCTGGAGATGGAGTCGAACGGCAAGTCGGTGACCGCGGACGGCCAGCCGCTCGGGCGGCCGTCGGCGGCGATCACCTGGGGCGGGGTCGGCACCGAGGCGCAGCATGCGGTGTTCCAGCTGCTCCACCAGGGCACGCACTTGGTGCCGGTCGAGTTCGTCGCGTCGATCGAGGCCGGCGACACGCTGCCCGAGGAGCATCACAAGGCGCTGTTGCTCAACGCCTTTGCGCAGGGTGCGGCGTTGATGGCGGGCAAGCAGGTCGAGGATCCGGCGCGCAGCTATTTGGGCGACCGGCCGTCGTCGACGTTGCTGCTCGACGATCTCGACGCGCGCACGCTCGGCGCGCTGATCGCGTTCTACGAGCACCGCGTGTTCGTGAACGGCGTGCTGCTGGGGATCAACTCGTTCGACCAGTTCGGGGTCGAGCTGGGCAAGGAAATGGCGAAGGCGGCGGAGAAGGGCGGGCAGACGTTCGATCCTTCGACCGACGACCTGATCAAGCGCGCGTTCGGGTAAGCCGGGCCTCGCGCCCTCCGCTTCTCTTACACCTGCACTTCCCCGGCCTTCGCCGGGGTGGTAGAACAGGGAGCGCGAGCGAACCTCCCGCGTTACATCTTCATGCCCATCCTCCTCGCCGTAGCGCTCGCCGCCTCTCCCACCCTTGCGCAAATACGATGGGATCGCCGCGTGTTGATCGTCGCGGCCCCCTCCTCGCAGGACCCGGAACTCGCCGAGCAGCGCCGCATCCTCGACAATTGGACTGCCAAACGCGACGAGCGCGACCTCACCGTCGTCGAAATCGTCGGCGATCAGGTCCGCGGTGCCGGGGACAGCGCCCCCGCGCTGCGCCGCAAATTTCGCCTCCCCGCCACCTTCACCGCGATCCTCATCGGCAAGGATGGCGGCGAGAAACTGCGCAGCGCACACCCCTTCGCCGCCGCCGTGCTCGAGCGGACGATCGACGCGATGCCGATGCGCAGGGCGGGTCGGCGATAGAGCCAGCCGATCACCCTGATCGCCGCACCGGTCTTGTCCGCGCATCCCCCCTGCCCCAGATGGCATCCAAAGCCGCAGCGCGACGTACAAGGATAGCCCGTGACCGATACCCAATTCGACTATGACCTCTTCGTCATCGGCGCCGGCTCGGGCGGCACGCGTGCATCGCGCGTTGCCGCCGCGCATGGCGCGCGCGTCGCGGTCGCCGAGGAATATCGCGTCGGCGGCACCTGCGTCATCCGCGGCTGCGTGCCGAAGAAGCTGCTGATCTACGGTGCGCATTTCGCCGAGGATCTGAAGGACGCCAAGCGCTTCGGCTGGCAGGTGCCCGACGATTGCGCGTTCAGCTGGCCCACGCTGCGCGACAACGTGATGGAGGAGGTCGACCGGATCAACGGCGCCTACACCCAGACGCTCGAGAACAACCATGTCGACATCATCCACCAGCGCGCGGTCGTCTCTGGCCCCAACGAAGTCACGCTCGCCGACGGCAGCAAGAAGACCGCGGCGAAGATCCTGATCGCGGTCGGCGCGCACCCGCTGGTGCCGGACTGCCCCGGTGCCGAGCACGGCATCACCTCGAACGAGGTGTTCCATCTCGACGATGTGCCGAAGCGCGTGCTGATCGCGGGTGCGGGCTATATCGCCAACGAATTCGCCGGCATCTTCCATCAGTTCGGCGCGCACGTCACGCTGATCAACCGCACCGACGTGATCCTGCGCGGCTATGACGAATCGATCCGCGACCGGCTGCTCCAGATCTCGATGAGCAAGGGCATCGACTTTCGCTTCAACGCGGCGTTCCAGGGAATCGACAAGGGCGAGGACGGTTGCCTGACCGTGCATACCAGCGGGCACGAGCCGATCGTCGTCGATCTCGTCCTGTTCGCGACAGGCCGCGTGCCGAACACCAAGGGCCTCGGGCTCGAGACGGCCGGCGTCGAACTCGACGCGGCCGGCGCGGTCGTCGTCGACGAGGACAACCGGTCGAGCTGCGACAGCATCTTCGCGGTCGGCGACGTCACCAACCGCATCCAGCTGACCCCGGTCGCGATCCGCGAGGGGCAGGCGTTCGCCGACACGTTCTTCGGCAACAAGCCGACCCGCGTCGATTACGCCAACGTCCCCGCCGCGGTGTTCAGCCACCCGCCGATGGCCGGCGTCGGCATGACCGAATCGCAGGCCAAGCAGGCACTGGGGTCGGTGAAGGTCTACACTTCGGACTTCCGGCCGATGAAGAACGTACTGGCGGGGCGCAACGAGCGCTCGCTCTACAAGATGATCTGCGACGGCGAGACCGACCGCGTCGTCGGCATCCACATGATCGGCCCCGACTGCCCCGAGATCCTCCAGTCCGCCGCGGTGGCGGTGAAGGCGGGGCTCAGCAAGGCCGATTTCGACGCGACCGTCGCGCTGCATCCGACGATGGCGGAAGAGCTCGTCCTGATGAAATAGCGCCTAGTCGACGAACACCGCCGCGCGCTTTTCGAGATTGGCGCGGACCTGTTCGACCTGGTTGGGCTTGCGCATGACCCGTCCCTGCGCGTCGCTTTCGGCGCGCAGGATCGCCGCGGCGTCGGCATCCGCGGCTATGCCATAGAGTGCCTTCGAGCCCCGGATCGCCTGCGGATTCTTCGCGGTGATCTCGCGGGCCATCGTCATCGCGGCGGCGCGGGGATCCTCGTCCAGCCGCGTGACGAAGCCGTGGTGCAGCGCCTCCGCCCCGTCGAACTCCCGCGCGGTATAGGTCAGCTCACGCAGCACGTCGTCGCGCGCCAGCGTCCGCCAGAGCGCTATCCCCGCCATGTCGGGTACCAGCCCCCAATGCGTCTCGCGGATCGCGAACCGCGCGTGCGGGTGGGCGATGCGGATGTCGGCGCCCGACATGATCTGGAACCCGCCACCGAACGCGACGCCGTGGACCGCGGCGATCACCGGCATCGGCAACGTCCGCCAGCCCCAGGCGACCTGCTGCACCAGATTCGCATCGCCATACGTCCGATCGTCGAGTGACAGCCCCGACCCGCCGCCCGCCATCGACGCCATGTCGAGCCCCGCGCAGAACGCACGACCCTCGCCCGACAGCACGACGACGCGCACCTCGGCCATCCCCGCCAGCCGGTCGATCGCTGCGGCGATCCCCTCGAACATCGCCGGGTCGATCGCGTTCATCTTGTCCGCGCGGTTGAGGCGGACATCGGCGATCCCGTCCGCGACGGCGATGGTGACCCGGTCGTTCATGGCGATCCTCTCTCCTGATCTCGTTGCGCCCGATGCTAGCCCCGCCCCGCATGTGCGGCAATGTTGCGTGGCGGTCGCTGGCGTGTAGAGGTCGGGGTATGGATGGCTTCGACGCAGAGCGGTTTACACGACACGGGTTCGGCGGGCACGGCGCCGCGCTCGGGATGCGCTATCATGCGCATGGCGCGGACTGGGCGGAGCTTGCGCTGCCCTATGACGAAAAGCTGATCGGCGATCCGGCCAGCGGCGTGATCGCGTCGGGGCCGATCATCACGATGATGGACATGGCCGCCAGCATCGCGATCTGGATCCGCCGCGCGGCGTTCGTGCCGCATGCGACGCTCGACCTGCGCGTCGATTATCTGCGCCCGGCGACGCCCGGCAAGACGGTGATCGGACGCGGCGAATGCTACCGGATCACCCGGTCGATCGCGTTCGTCCGCGGCCAGGCGCATGACGGCGATCCCGCCGATCCGCTTGCCCATGTCGCGGGCACGTTCATGGTGCTCGGATCATGGTGAGCACGCTGCCACCCTATGCCGCAACGCTGGGCGTCGAGATCGAACGCGACGCGGAGGGTCGGCCGGTGCTGCTGATGCCGTTCGGCGACGACGTGATCGGCCGCCCGGGATTCCTCCACGGCGGCGCGATCTCGGGGTTGCTCGAGGTCGCGGCGATCGCCGCGCTCTACCATGCGATCGAGACCGAGGGGCCCGAGGACGCCAGCGTGCGGATCAAGCCCGTAACCGTCACCGTCGATTTCATGCGGGGCGGCCGCGACAAGCCGACGCGCGCGGCGGGCGTAGTCACCCGGCTCGGCACGCGCGTCGCCAATGTCGAGGCGACCGCCTGGCAGGACGACCGCGACAAGCCGATCGCGGCCGCGAGGATGAATTACCTGATCGTCCGCGACTGACCCCGCCCCCCGCCCGCAGGCGGGAGGCAGCAGGGTTTTACCGCGCCGTCAGCTTGATCAGCCGTCCCTGCGATTCGCCACCGTCCTCCAGCACCCAGATCGCGCCGTCGGGACCCTGTTCCACCTCGCGGATACGCGCCCCCATGTCCCACTGGTCGCCCTTGGCGGCATTGGTGCCGTTCAGGTCGACGCGGACGAGTGATTTCGACGACAGCCCGCCGATGAACGCATCGCCCTTCCACTGCGGGAACATGCTGCCAGAATAGATCATCAGCCCGCCGGGTGAGATCACCGGGTTCCACGAGACCTTGGGCGCCGCATAGCCGTCGCCGGGCTTGTGGTCGGGAATGTCGCGCCCGTCATAATGGCTGCCGTTCGACGCGTTGGGCCAGCCGTAATTCTGGCCGGGCGTGATCAGATTGACCTCGTCGCCGCCCTTCGGCCCCATCTCCTGCTCCCAGAGATTGCCCTGCGCGTCGAATGCGATGCCGAGCAGGTTGCGGTGGCCGTAGCTCCAGATCTCGGGTGCAAAGCCCTTGCCCGCGAGCGGATTGCCGGGCGCGGGCTTGCCGTCGAGCGTCAGGCGCAACACCTTGCCGAGCGTGACCTTGGGATCCTGCGCCGGGGTAAATTTCTGGCGGTCGCCATTGGTGAAGAACAGATCTTTGCCGTCTGGCGAAAACGCGATGCGGCCCGAATAATGGCCATTGCCCTCGACGAACGGCCGCGCACTGAAGATCACCTCGATCTCGCCGAGCCGCTCGCCCCCACCACCGTTAGGCCGCAACCGACCTCGCGCGAGGACTACCCCCTTGCCGCCCGCACCCGCCGAGGAATAGCTGAAATACACGCGCTTGCTCGTCGCGAAGTCGGGCGCGAGGACGACGTCCATCAACCCGCCCTGCCCTGCCGAATCGACCGTGATCGTCGCGACCGTCTGACGCTGCTTCCCATCGGCCGAAACGAGGAGCATTTCACCGGCCTTCTCCGTCACCAGCATCCGCCCGTCGGGCAGCACCGTCATCGCCCAGGGTGACTCGAAATCGGCGACGACCGTTTCGCCGAACGGCTTTTCCCCCGGCGCGGGCTGTGCGGAACAGGCAGCGGCGGCGAGCAAAGTGGCGGATATCAGGCCGGTGGCGGCCAATGTGCGACGGATCATGATCTTCTCCCGGAAATCCCTGCGCCAACGCGGCGTGACGAACGAAGGTTGCTCCCGCTTGCGAAGCGTTGCCATCGCGGGTATGGAGATCCTACTTTCTCTACATCGCCAGATGAAGAGGCTGCGGGGTTCGCTCCGCGGCGCTGATCACCTGTGCTTTGGCCCTGTTTGGAATTGCGATGGCGAATATCGCCCTGTTGACCGAATTGATCGAACCCGAAGCCAAGGCGCTCGGCCTCAGCCTCGTGCGCGTGCGCATGCAGGGCGGCAAGTCCGATCCGACGCTGCAGGTGATGGCCGAGCGGCCCGACACCCGCCAGCTCGTGATCGAGGATTGCGCCGAGCTGTCGCGCCGCATCTCGGACAAGTTCGATGCGCTCGAAGCCGAAGGCAAGGACCCGGTCGGCGAGGACGCCTATCGTCTCGAGGTGTCGAGCCCCGGTATCGACCGCCCGCTGACCCGGCTCCAGGACTTTGCCGATTGGGAAGGCCAGGAGGCGCGCATCCGCCTCGTCGAGCCGTTCGAGGATCGCAAGCAGATCTCGGGCAACCTGATGGGCGTCGAGGGCACCAAGATCACCGTCGACGTGAACAAGCACAAGATCATGACGATCGACTTCGCCCAGGTGGCCGACGCCAAGCTCGTCATGACCGACCGACTCATCGCCGCGACCGCGCCGCTTTCGACCGAAGGCGCGGACGAGGTTTTCTATCAAGATACGTCCGATGAGCCTGATGCTCGCGGCGTCGAGACCGAAGAAGGACAGCATTGATGGCCACGGCAGTCACCGCAAACCGCGCGGAACTGATCGCGATCGCGAATTCGGTCGCGTCGGAGAAAATGATCGACAAGGCGATCGTGATCGAGGCGATGGAGGACGCGATCCAGCGCGCCGCCCGCTCGCGCTACGGCGCCGAGAACGACATCCGCGCCAAGCTCGACCCGAACACCGGCGATCTGCGCTTGTGGCGCGTCGTCGAAGTGGTCGAGGCGGTCGACGACTATTTCAAGCAGGTCGACGTCAAGGGCGCGCAGAAGCTCCAGAAGGACGCGGCGCTCGGCGACTTCATCGTCGACCCGCTGCCCCCGATCGAGTTCGGCCGTATCGCCGCGCAGGCCGCCAAGCAGGTCATCTTCCAAAAGGTCCGCGACGCCGAGCGCGAGCGCCAGTTCGAAGAATATAAGGACCGCGCGGGCGAGATCATCACCGGCGTCGTCAAGCGCGTCGAGTTCGGCCATGTCGTCGTCGACCTGGGCCGCGCGGAAGGCGTCATCCGCCGCGACGCGCAGATCCCGCGCGAAGTCGTGCGCGTCAACGACCGCATCCGCTCGCTGATCCTGAACGTCCGCCGCGAGAACCGCGGGCCGCAGATCTTCCTCAGCCGAGCGCACCCCGACTTCATGAAGAAGCTGTTCGCGCAGGAAGTCCCCGAAATCTACGACGGCATCATCGAGATCAAGGCTGCGGCCCGCGATCCCGGGTCGCGCGCCAAGATCGGCGTCATCAGCCATGATTCGTCGATCGATCCGGTCGGCGCCTGCGTCGGCATGAAGGGGTCGCGAGTTCAGGCCGTCGTGCAGGAAATGCAGGGCGAGAAGATCGACATCATCCCCTGGTCGCCCGACATCGCGACCTTCGTCGTCAACGCACTGCAGCCGGCTTCGGTCAGCCGCGTCGTGATCGACGAGGAGGAAGAGCGCATCGAGGTCGTCGTTCCCGATGACCAGCTTTCGCTGGCGATCGGCCGTCGTGGCCAGAACGTCCGCCTCGCGTCGCAGCTGACTGGCAAGGCGATCGACATCCTCACCGAGGCCGATGCCTCCGAGAAGCGCCAGAAGGACTTTGTCGAGCGTTCGGCAATGTTCGAGAAGGAGCTCGACGTCGACGAGACGCTCGCGCAGCTGCTGGTCGCCGAAGGGTTCACCAGCCTCGAGGAGGTCGCCTATGTCGAGGTCGAGGAGATCGCCGGCATCGAGGGCTTCGACGAGGATCTGGCGGGCGAGTTGCAGAACCGCGCGACCGAGGCGCTCGAGCGTCGCGACGCGGCCAGCCGCGAAGAGCGTACCGCGCTCGGCGTAGAGGACGCGCTGATCGACATGCCGTATCTGAACGAGGCGATGCTCGTCACGCTCGGCAAGGCGGGCATCAAGACGCTCGACGATCTTGCGGATCTTGCGACCGACGAGCTGGTCGAGAAGAAGCGCGCCGAACCGCGCCGTCGCAACGACGATGCGCCCAAGCGTCCCGAGCCCAAGGGCGGCATCCTCGCCGAATATGGTCTCAGCGACGAACAGGGCAACGAGATCATCATGGCCGCGCGCGCGCACTGGTTCGAGGACGAAGCCCCCGAGGCGGACACGGAAGAGGCTCCGGTGGAAGCGGCTTCGGCCGAGGACACTGCGGTCGAGGACACCGCGGCAGATGACGGCGCGGCGGATGCCGTCGTAGCGGATGACGCTACGGACACGACCGACGCGAAGAGCGAGGACGACAAGGCCTGATGCCGTTTGTCAGCATCCGCATTTCGGGGTCCGCCACCAAGGACCAGAAGGCCGGCATCGTCGCCGACGTCACCCAGTCGCTCGTCGAGCGGCTGGGAAAGAACCCGGCTGCGGTGCAGATCGTGATCGAAGAGGTGTCGACCGAGAATTACGGCGCGGGCGGCCAGCTGCTGGTCGACCGCGACGCCCCGAAGACGACTCCGGCGCAGGAGGACGCACATGCGGAACCCTCCCGATGAGGCGCTAGGCGCTACCGACGACCTTCCTTCCTCCCCTCCCGCAAGCGGGAGAGGACCGAAGGGTGGGCGCCCGTCCTCGGCTAAGAACAAGGGTGCAAGTGGGCGCGAGCCCAACCCATCCCGCATGCGCGAGGGGGATGAAGACGCCCCCATTCGCAAGTGCATCCTATCGGGCGAGCGCGATGTTCGGCCACATCTCGTACGACTCGCGCTGGCCCCCGATGGCCAGATTCATCCCGACGTGCGCGCCAAGGCTCCTGGCCGTGGCGCGTGGATCGGGGTGACGCGAATCGAACTCGAAGCGGCGATCAAGAAGGGCAAGCTCAAGGGCGCGCTCGCTCGGGCGTTCAAGACTGGCGAATTTACCATCGCACCCGAGCTTCCCGCGGTGATCGAAGCCGCGCTTGAGCGCAACGCACTCGACCGGCTCGGGCTCGAATCGCGCTCGGGCACCGTGCTGATCGGTTCGGACCGGATCGAGCAGAATGCGCGCCAGGGCAAGCTGAAGGCGCTGTATCATGCGTCCGACGCGGCCGAGGACGGCAACCGCAAGCTCGACCAGGCGTGGCGCATCGGCAACGATGTCGAAGGCTCGGGCCTGCGGGGGTTGGCACTGCCTGCGTCACGTACCATATTGGCATTGGCGCTGGGGCGGGAGAATGTGGTACACATTGGCCTGACTGACCGCGCTGCAGCAAAGCGGGTGAGCGAAGCGCTCGACCGTTGGCTGCATTTTATCGGCCCCGAACCTTCTCCCGTGTCTTGCGAAACGGCCTCGCAGGGCGCATCGGCGTCTCAACAAAACGGGACGTCACCCATAACAGGGGCGTCCGGATCGACCGGACACAGCCCGGCCGTGGACATGACTGAGGAATTTGAGTGAGCGACACGGACAACGAGAAGCCGAAACTTGGCATGCGCGCACCTTTGGGTGTGAAGCGCACGGTCGAGACCGGCCAGGTGAAGCAGAGCTTCAGCCACGGCCGATCGAATACGGTGATCGTGGAAACCAAGCGTGCGCGCGTCCTGCGCCGTCCGGGCGAGCCCGACGGTCCGATCGCCGATGCGCCGGTTGCCGCGCCCGCGCCGGTTGCGGCCCCCGCACCGGCTCCGCAGGCGCGTGCGCCGCAGCCCGCCCCCGCACCGGTACGCCAGCAGGCACCGAGCAACCTGTCGCCGCAGGAGCGGCAGGCCAAGCTTCTCCGCGAGGCGGAAGAGCAGCGGATGAACACGCTCGAAGAGGGGCGTCGCCGTCAGGAAGCCGAGCGCGCCAAGGCCGCCGAGGACGAGCGCAACCGCATCGCCGAACGCGCGCGTGCCGAGGCGGAAGCCAAGGCTGCACCTGCGCCGAAGCCCGTCGAGGCGCCTGCACCCGCACCTGCACCGGCACCCGTCGTCGAAGCAGCGCCGATCGTAGCGCCGACGCCTGCTGCCGCGCCGGTTGAAGCCCCCGTTGCGGTGGCCCCTGCCCCCGCTGCGGCCCCGGCACCCGCGCCGACTCCGACGCCAGCTCCGGTAGCGGCGCCAGCACCGGCTCCCAAGCCGGCGCCCGCGCCTGTCGCACCGCCGGCCCCGCCGCCGATTCTCGAATTGTCGCGCGATCCGTCGATGCCGGCACCCCGCCGGTTCTCGCCAGTCGCCCGTCCCGAGCGTCCTCCGCCGCCGCCGAAGCCCGTCCCGGCACCTGCGCCTGCAGCGCCGGCGACGACGGCCAATGCCGGCACGACCGCAGCGCGCCCTGGTGCAACCGGTGCCAACGCGCCGGCTGGTGGCGTCCGTCGCGACGCACCCCCGGCACGGCCGCAGCAGCGTGACCGCAAGGGCGACGATCGTCGCACCTCGGGCAAGCTGACCGTCAACCGCGCCCTCGGCGATGGGGATGGCGCCCGCGCCCGCTCGCTCGCCGCACTCAAGCGTGCGCGTGAGAAGGAGCGTCGTGGCACCGGTGGTCCGCGCGAGCCGCAGGCCAAGCAGGTCCGCGACGTGGTCGTCCCCGAGGCGATCACCGTGCAGGAACTCGCCATCCGTATGGCCGAGAAGGGTGCAGACCTCGTCAAGGCGCTGTTCAAGATGGGCATGCCCGTCACGATGACGCAGACGATCGACCAGGATACGGCCGAACTGCTCGTCACCGAATTCGGTCACAACCTGACGCGCGTCAGCGATGTCGACCAGGATCTGGCGAACGACACGATCGACGATGCCGAGGAGACTCTGCGTCCGCGTGCCCCGGTCGTCACGATCATGGGTCACGTCGATCACGGCAAGACGTCGCTGCTCGATGCCTTGCGCGGCACCGACGTGGTGCGCGGCGAAGCGGGTGGCATCACCCAGCATATCGGCGCGTATCAGGTCACGCTGAAGGACAAGTCGAAGATCACCTTCCTCGACACGCCGGGCCATGAAGCGTTCACGCAGATGCGTGCGCGCGGCGCGGACGTCACCGACATCGTCATCCTGGTGGTGGCGGCGGACGACGGCCTGATGCCGCAGACGGTGGAGGCGATCGCCCACACCAAGGCGGCTGGCGTGCCGATGATCGTCGCGATCAACAAGATCGACAAGGAAGGCGCCAATGCCCAGAAGGTGCGCGAGCGCCTGCTGAGCGAGGAGATCGTGGTCGAGGACATGGGCGGCGACGTCCAGGACGTCGAAGTCTCCGCGACCAAGAAGATCGGTCTCGACACGCTGATCGAGAAGATCCAGCTCCAGGCCGAACTGCTCGAACTGCGCGCCAATCCGGATCGCGCGGCCGAGGGTACGGTGATCGAGGCCAAGCTCGACAAGGGTCGTGGTCCGGTTGCGACGATCCTCGTCAATCGTGGTACGCTCAAGGTGGGCGACATCTTCGTGGTCGGCGGCGAGAGCGGCAAGGTTCGTGCGCTGGTCGACGACAAGGGCAAGCAGATCAAGGAAGCGGGTCCGGCGATGCCGGTCGAGGTCCTCGGTCTGTCGGGCGTGCCGTCAGCAGGCGATCCGTTCCAGGTCGTCGAGAACGAGGCACGGGCCCGCGAAGTCGCGGAATATCGTCGCAGCGTGAAGACCGACAAGCGGACGGCATCGGTTCCGGCCAGCCTCGAGAGCATGTTCTCGGCGCTGAAGGAAAAGCAGGCGATCGAATATCCGCTGGTCGTGAAGGCCGATACGCAGGGTACCGTCGAGGCGATCGTCGGGGCGATCAACAAGATCTCCACCGATCTGATCAAGGCGCGCGTGCTGAGCTCGGGCGTCGGTGGCATCACCGAATCCGACGTCACGTTGGCGGCGGCATCGGGTGCACCGATCATCGGCTTCAACGTTCGTCCGAATGCCAAGGCACGCGAGATCGCCGAGCGCCAGAAGGTCGCGTTCAAATATTATGACGTGATCTACGACCTGATCGACGAGATCCGGGCGGGCATGGCCGGCGAGCTTGGGCCGGAAGCGTTCGAGACGGTCGTCGGTCGTGCCGATATCCGCGAGGTCTTCTCGGCGGGCAAGCATGGCAAGGCGGCGGGTCTGCTCGTTACCGAGGGCAATATCCGCAAGGCGCTCAAGGCACGTATCACGCGCAACGACGTCATCATCTACCAGGGCGAAATCGCATCGCTGCGTCGCTTCAAGGATGATGTCGCCGAAGTCCGCGCCGGGCTGGAGTGTGGCGTGACGTTCACGTCGAACTTCGTCGACATCAAGGCCGGCGACGTCCTCGAGACGTTCGAAGTCGAGATGCGCGACCGCACGCTGTAATACTGAAGCCCTCTCCCCCTCGGGGAGAGGGTTGGGTGAGGGGCAGTACCGGGCGGTAACGCTTGCGGCCGCCCCTCACCCCCACCTCTCCCCGGAGGGGCGAGGGAGTTAGAAGAATGAAGACCGATACCCCAGAGATCAAAACCGTCCGCGCGCTGCGCGTGGGCGAACAGGCGCGTCACGCGCTCAGCGACATCCTCGCACGCGGCGACGTGCATGATCCGGTGCTCGAAAAGCACCTCGTCACGATCACCGAGGTCCGCATGTCCCCCGACCTGCGCCACGCCACCGTCTTCGTGAAGCCGCTGCTCGGCAAGGACGAGGAAAAAGTGCTGAAGGCGCTGCGGACGAACACCGCCTATCTCCAGCGCGAAGTCGCGACTCGCGTGCAGACGCGCTATGCCGCCAAGCTGAAGTTCGTCGCCGACGAGAGCTTCGACGAGGGCACGCATATCGACACGCTATTGCGCGATCCGCATATCGCGCGCGACCTGTCCGAGGATTGACGCCACCGCGCGACGCGTCTTTGGGTTGAGCCGATGGCCAAGCTGTATTTCTATTATGCGTCGATGAACGCGGGCAAGTCGGCCAACCTGCTTCAGGCGGACTTCAACTACCGCGAGCGTGGGATGCGGACGATGCTGTTCACCGCCGCGATCGACGATCGCTTTGCGGCGGGCACGATCACGTCGCGGATCGGGCTCGAGGCACTGGCGATCGCGTTCGACGCGGATACGGATATCGGCGCGTGCATCGCCCGGCAGCACGCCGAGGATGCGATCTCCTGCGTGCTGGTGGACGAGGCACAGTTCCTCACCGCATCCCAGGTCGACCAGCTGGCGCAGATCTGCGACGTCACCGGCATCCCGGTGCTCGCCTACGGCTTGCGCACCGATTTCCAGGGCGCGCTGTTCCCCGGCTCCGCGCGACTGCTCGCGCTGGCGGACTCGCTGGTCGAGATCAAGTCGGTGTGCATGTGCGGGCGCAAGGCGACGATGAACCTGCGCGTCGACGCGAACGGCCGCGCGATCGCCGAGGGGCAGCAGACCGAGATCGGCGGCAACGACCGCTATGTCGCACTGTGCCGCCGGCATTTTACCGAGGCTTTGGGGTAGCTCCCTTCCCTTCGCCCCTTCCCGTCATCCTGACGAAAGTCAGGACCCAGAGTACCAAACACCGTCTCTCGTGGCTCTGGGTCCTGACTTTCGTCAGGATGACGGAGTGGGTGGGGCTCGCCCTGCCCCGATATTCAAGGATCCTACGACATGCATGGCTGGATCATTCTCGACAAGCCGCTGGGATTGGGCTCGACGCAGGGCGTGTCCGCGGTGAAGCGCGCGCTGCGCAACGGCGGCTATGGCAAGTTCAAGGTCGGCCACGGCGGCACGCTCGATCCGCTCGCGACCGGCGTGCTGCCGATCGCGGTCGGCGAAGCGACCAAGCTCGCCGGGCGGATGCTCGACAGCGACAAGATCTATGATTTCACCATCATGTTCGGGGTCCAGACCGACACGCTCGACGCCGAGGGCGTAAGCATCGCCACCTCCAACGTGCGCCCGACGATGGCAGCGGTCCAGGCGGTGCTGGCGCAGTTCACCGGCCCGATCGCGCAGGTGCCCCCCGCCTATTCCGCACTCAAGATTGATGGCGAGCGCGCCTACGACCTTGCCCGCGCTGGGCAGGACGTGGTGCTCGCCAGCCGGAACGTGACGATCCACGCACTCACCCCCCACCCCACCCGTCTTTTGCATGACGGGGTCGGGGCGGGACTGGAGGCAGTCACCCTCACCGCGCATGTCTCCAAGGGCACCTATATCCGTTCCCTCGCGCGCGACATCGCGCTGGCGCTCGGAACCGTCGGCCACGTCACCATGCTACGCCGCGTAAAGGCCGGCCCGTTCGACCTCTTATCGGCGATATCGCTGGACAAACTGGACGAACTCGCTAAGGCCTCCGCGCTTGAAGATGTACTACTGCC
This sequence comes from Sphingomonas sp. CFBP 8765, assembly GCF_014841445.1. NCBI lineage: Bacteria > Pseudomonadati > Pseudomonadota > Alphaproteobacteria > Sphingomonadales > Sphingomonadaceae > Sphingomonas > Sphingomonas sp. CFBP 8765. The sequence continues at coordinate 498,860 of NZ_JACYTY010000001.1, forward strand.
CTTGAGGGTGGCGCTGGACGACATCCCGGCTCTCTCCCTCACCCCCGACCAGGCAGGGGCGCTCCGACAGGGGCGTATCTTGGCCGGGATCGCCGCAGACGATGGCCAATACTTCGCCGAGCTGGACGCTGTCCCGGTCGCGCTGGTCGAGGTCGAGGACGGAGACGTCCGGGTCGTTCGCGGTTTCAATCTGTGATGTCGAAGGACTGAGAATTCATGACGATTACTGCTGAACGCAAGACCGAGCTGGTCAAGATCCACGCACGCCAGGACGGCGACACGGGTTCGCCCGAAGTCCAGGTCGCGATCCTGACCGAGCGGATCAAGAACCTGACCGAGCACTTCAAGGGCCACAAGAAGGACAACCACTCGCGTCGTGGTCTCCTGATGATGGTCAACAAGCGCCGGTCGCTGCTGGACTATCTCCGTCACAAGGACGGCCAGCGCTATCTGGATCTGATCGCGAAGCTCGGTCTCCGCAAGTAAAACGAACGGCTCCCTTCGGGGGGCCGTTTTTGTATATACGACTTTGATTCCGCGCCATCGCGCGCGGAGGCAAACGCCAGGACGCAATTCGGTGGACTGGCAAGGAGCGACAACTCGCTCCACACCGCCGCGAGCCGGCTTAGCTCGCACATAGGCCCCGGTCGGCATCTGGCCGCCGGAGTGAAGGAAACGAAATGTTCGATACCAAAACCGTAAGCGCCCAGTGGGGCGGCAAGACGCTGACGCTCGAGACCGGCCGTGTGGCCCGTCAGGCAAACGGCGCCGTGCTCGCCACCCTCGGCGAGACCGTCGTTCTGTGCGCCGTGACGGCTGCACGGACCGTCAAGGAAGGGCAGGATTTCTTCCCGCTTACCGTCCATTACCAGGAGAAGTTCTCCGCAAGCGGCCGCATCCCCGGCGGCTTCTTCAAGCGTGAGCGCGGTGCGACCGAGAAGGAGACGCTGACCAGCCGTCTCATCGATCGCCCGATCCGCCCCCTCTTCCCAGAGGGTTTCTACAACGAGATCAACGTGATCTGCCAGGTTCTGTCGTATGACGGCGAGAACGAGCCGGACATCCTCGCGATGGTCGCGGCGTCGGCGGCGCTGACGATCTCGGGCGTGCCGTTCATGGGCCCGATCGGCGCAGCACGCGTCGGCTATGTCGATGGCGCCTACATCCTCAACCCGACGCTCGACGAAGCCAAGGCGGGTGATCTCGACCTCGTCGTCGCCGCCACCGGCCAAGCCGTGATGATGGTCGAGTCGGAAGCCAAGGAGCTTTCGGAAGAGATCATGCTCGGCGCGGTCCAGTTCGCGCACAAGGCTTGCCGCGAAGCCGCCAACCTGATCATCGATCTTGCCGAGCAGGCTGCCAAGGATCCTTGGGAAATGGCTGAGCAGGCCGACCTGTCGACCGCCAAGGACAAGCTGAAGAAACTGATCGGCAAGGACATTGCGGCCGCCTACAAGGTGACCGACAAGTCCAAGCGTTCGGACCTGCTGAACGCCGCACGCGCCAAGGGCAAGACCGCCTTTGCCGATGCGACCCCGCAGGACCAGATGGCGGCCGGCAAGCTGATGAAGAAGCTGGAGGCCGAGATCGTCCGCGGTGCCATCCTCAAGGACGGCACCCGCATCGACGGCCGCACCACCACGCAGATCCGTCCGATCGAAGCGATGGTCCACTTCCTCCCGCGGACGCACGGCTCGGCCCTGTTCACGCGCGGCGAGACTCAGTCGATCTGCACCACCACGCTCGGCACGCGAGACGCAGAGCAGATGATCGACGGCCTCAACGGCCTGTCGTACGAAAACTTCATGCTGCACTACAACTTCCCGCCCTACTCGGTCGGTGAAGTCGGTCGCTTCGGTGCGCCGGGTCGTCGCGAAGTCGGCCACGGCAAGCTCGCCTGGCGCGCGCTGCACCCGGTGCTGCCGTCGAAGGAAGAGTTCCCGTATACGATCCGCGTATTGTCGGACATCACGGAGAGCAACGGCTCGTCGTCGATGGCGACGGTCTGCGGCGGGTCGCTGTCGATGATGGATGCAGGCGTTCCGCTCAAGCGTCCGGTGTCGGGCATCGCAATGGGCCTGATCCTCGAGGGCAAGAACTTCGCGGTTCTGTCGGACATCCTGGGCGACGAGGATCACCTCGGCGACATGGACTTTAAGGTTGCTGGCACGTCCGAGGGCATCACCACGATGCAGATGGACATCAAGATCGCCGGCATCACCGAAGAGATCATGGGCAAGGCGCTGGCACAGGCCAAGGAAGGCCGCGCGCACATCCTGGGCGAAATGGCCAAGGCGCTCGACCACACGCGTGAGGAGCTGTCGGCCCACGCACCGCGTATCGAGACCTTCACGATCGAGAAGTCGAAGATCCGTGAAGTCATCGGCACCGGCGGCAAGGTGATCCGCGAGATCGTCGCGCAGACCGGCGCCAAGGTCGACATCGACGACGAGGGCGTGATCAAGGTGTCGTCGTCCGAACCCGCGCAGATCGAAGCCGCGATCAAGTGGATCAAGGGCCTCGTCGAGGAAGCCGAAGTCGGCAAGGTCTATGACGGCAAGGTCGTCAACCTGGTGGACTTCGGGGCGTTCGTGAACTTCATGGGTGGCAAGGACGGTCTCGTCCACGTGTCCGAAATCAAGAACGAGCGCGTCGAGAAGGTCTCCGATGCGCTGAGCGAAGGCCAGGAAGTCAAGGTCAAGGTCCTCGAGATCGATCCGCGCGGCAAGGTTCGCCTGTCGATGCGCGTCGTCGACCAGACGACCGGCGAAGAGCTGGAGGACACGCGTCCTGCCCGTGAGCCGCGCGAAGGCGGTGACCGTGGTCCGCGCGGTCCGCGTCGCGATGGCGATGGTGGTCGTGACGCCGGTAACGGCGGTGGCGGTCGTGGCCCGCGCGGCGAAGGCGGCGGCGGTGATCGTGGTCCCCGTGGCCCGCGTCGTGATGGTGATGGCGGTCGTGATGGCGGCAACGGCGGTGGCCGTGGCCCGCGTCGCGACGGTGGTGGCCAGGGCGGCGAGCGCGCTCCCCGCGCCGAGCGTTCGGACGGCGACAAGGCCCCCGAGTTCGCTCCGGCGTTCCTGACGGGCGATCGCGACTAAGCGATCTTGCCGACTGGCAACCAGCGAGAGGGGATCCGGGCAACCGGGTCCCCTTTTTCGGGGCGATCACGATTGCGGGAGCCGGCGGCGCGATGCCACGGGATCCGCGCTCGGCAATTTGTACGAGAATGACGGTCGGACACGCTGCTACCGACTTGCAGGGTCCAGCGTGCATGCGCATTCTCGGCCAAGGCAGCAGAGATGCGGGGGCATCATGGCAACCTTGGCGACCAGCGTGTCGGCGATCACCGCCGAGCGGCGTTTCTATCTCATGCTGGCTGCGATCATCGCGGTCACCGTCTTCGCGGGGTTCGGGCTGGACCTGCAGCGGACAGACTGGAACATCGTCGGGCTTCCCGCCCAGGTCCATCTGCACGCTGCCGTCTTCTTCGGCTGGATCATCCTCTACGTTGCGCAGAACTGGCTGGTCGACCGGGGGTCGATCGCGATGCACCGGCGACTGGGCGTCGCAACCGCGTGTCTGGTCCCGGTCATGGTCGTGGTGGGCGTCGCGACGACGGTCATGGCCGTCCGGCTAAACCGTGTCCCGCCCTTCTTCACGCCGGGCCTTTTTCTCGCGCTCGACCTACAGATCATTGGCTTTGCGATCCTGGCGGGCTGGGCGATCCAGCTGAGACACCGGTCCGACTGGCACAAGCGCCTGATGCTGTCCGCGACGATCCTGATCATGTCGCCGGCGCTGGGGCGCATCCTGCCGATGCCGCTCATGGGTCCGTCCGGGACCTGGGCGATATTCATCGCGACCATGGCCTATCTAGGGGCCGCGATGCTGTTCGATGCGCAACTGCGCGGGCGGGTGCACCTGGCCTATTGGTGGGGCGCGGCAATGCTGACCCTCGTCCAGCTGCTGATCGGCATCGTCGGGTTCAGCCCGCAGCTCGACAAGCTGGTCGCCCAACTCGCCGCCTGACGGCGGGCACGCGCTTGAGTAGGATTTGAGTGGGGAGCTTCTGTTGCTCGGTGCCCCCCGTACCGCCGGTTTCCACTTCTGTTGCCCGGTGTGGCCCGAACCGCGCTTTCGTCCGTATAACTTAGGTCGTTAGACCGTCAGTTATGCGGCAATTGCGAGTGCTTCGTTATCGTTGGCACTTGTGTATGGGCCGTTGCGGTGGTCCCATTCCGAGCGAAACATAGCGTCGTTGAACACACGTCGATCCTAGTTCGACCCCGTCATCGTCCCCCTCTTGCGAAGAGGGCGGTGGTGGAGTCGCCGGGTACTGCCCCCGGGTCCGCTGTGTCTATGACACGCCACGGTTTATCGCCATAGTCACCAGAGGAGAATTCCCCCGACGACGCTTGTGATATAGAGTGGCGGTCGGCCGATTAAAAGCCCGTGATTTTGCCCTTTGCGGCCTTTCGCTCGCCACAAACCGCGTGCATAGAAATCTGTATTATGTTGACGCAGCGCTCTCGCTACGCGCTTCGCGCGATGATCTTCCTTGGCGGCGCCCCGGTCGGTGGTCCACCGATCCCGATGACCCGCATCGCGGCGGAGGCCAATGTCCCGCGCAAGTTTCTCGAGCTGATCCTTGCGGACCTGCGCGAGTCCGGCTTGCTGCACAGCCATCGCGGCAAGATGGGCGGCTATCGCCTGTCGCGCCCCAGCCACCTGATCTCGCTCGGCGAGATCATCCGGATCATCGAGGGCCCGCTCGCGCTGGTGCCCTGCGTCAGCCGCACGGCCTATCGGCCCTGCCTCGACTGCAAGAGCGAGGCAGACTGCGCGATCCGCTTTGCGATGATGCGCGTCCGCGACGAGACTGCGCGGATCCTCGACGGCACGAGCCTGGCGGATGCCAACGCCGAGGATTTGGCCGCAGCCTGATCCCGCCCTCCCCCGCAGGGAGAGGGCCAGGACGATCAACCCCGCGCCTTGAGCTCGTCGCGGATCTCCCGCAGCAGCGCGATCTCGACCGGCTCGGGCGCGGGCGCGACCGGAGTCGCTTCTTCCTCACGCTTAAGCCGCGCGGTTTCACGCTCGATCAGCGCCGCCGCGCGGTTCACGACGCGCAGGATCATGAAGATGATGAAGGCGACGATCACGAAGTTGACGAGCTGCGTCGCGAACGCGCCATAGCCGAGCAACGGCACCCCCGCCTTCTTCAGCGCCGCATAGTCGCTGAGCGAACCGGCATAGTTTGCGGGGACAGGCCCCATCCGCCAGAAATAGCTCGAAAAGTCGAGCCCGCCGAAAATCTTGCCGATCACCGGCATCAGCACGTCGTCGGTCAGCGAGGTGACGATCTTGCTGAACGCCGCCCCGATGATCACCGCAATAGCCAGATCAAGCACGTTGCCGCGCATGATGAACGCTTTGAATTCCTTGAGCATTTGCGCCCCCTTTTCCAGTCCCCCGCACGCTAGCCATCGATTTCGGTTTCGCCAAGCCGGTCCGCTGTCCTATGGGGGTGATACAGACCAGCAGGAGAGCCCCGATGTCGTCCTATGCCCAGATTCTTCGCGGATCCGCCGTCGTTGCGCTCGCGGCGACGCTTGGCGGCTGCGGGATCAACAGCATCCCGACCGCCGAGGAAAATGTGAAGGCGCGCTGGGCCGATGTGCAAAACGACTATCAGCGTCGCGCCGATCTGATCCCCAACCTCGTCGCGACGGTCAAGGCGGCCGGCGCGCAGGAAAAGAGCATTCTGGTCGAGGTGACGCAGGCGCGCGCCGCGGCGAGCACGGTGCAGGTCTCTGGCGACGACCTGACCGACCCTGCGAAGATCGAGCAATTCTCGCGCGTGCAGGGTGCCGTCGGGTTGTCGCTGCAGCGACTGCAGGAAGCCTATCCCGAGCTCAAGAGCCAGGCCAATTACACCACGCTGATGAGCCAGCTCGAAGGCACCGAGAACCGCATCACGATCGCACGGCGCGACTATAACGGCGCGGTCCAGGCTTATAACACCAAGATCCGCACCTTCCCCGACGCGGTCGGCGCGAAGATCTTCTATGGCGCAAAGCCGATGGTGCCATTTGCCGCGACCACGCCGGGGGCCGAGACGGCGCCGACGGTGAATTTCGGCAACGCGAGCTGATCGCGGGGCCGGCGGCATGATCCGCGTCCTCGCGGCGCTCCTCTTCGCGGTGCTGCTCGGCAGCGGCACCGCAGGCGCCCAGACTTTCCCGAAATTTACCGGCTTCGTCGTCGACGCGGCAAACGTGATCCCGCCCGAGCAGGAAGCGGCGCTCACGAAACGACTCGACGATCTCCAAAAAGCGACCGGCAACCAGCTGGTCGTCGCGACCATCGCCGATCTGCAGGGCTATCCGATCGAGGATTATGGCTATCGCCTGCTGCGGAACTGGGGGGTCGGGCTGAAGGACGCCAATAACGGTGCGATCCTGCTCGTCGCGCCGAACGACCGCAAGGTGCGGATCGAGGTCGGCTATGGGCTGGAACCGGTCCTGACCGATGCGTTTTCGAGCGTCGTGATCAACCAGCAGATCCTGCCGCGCTTCAAGGCCGGCGACATGACCGGCGGGATCGTCGCGGGCACGAATGCGGTCGCGGACCAGCTCGCTTTGCCCGACGCAGAGGCCCGCACGAAAGTCGGCGCGGCGGCGGCCGAATATGACAAGACGCATCGCCGCGCGCCGTCCGGCAACGGTGGCGGCGTGCCGATCGGGCTGATCATCTTCGGGATCGTGGCCGCCGCGATCGTCATTCCGATGATCTCGCGGCGTGCCGGTGGCACCCGCTATTCAAGCGGTGGCGGCGGCAACGGGACACTGCCGATCGTGTTGTGGAGCATCGCCAACGAGATGTCACGGCGCGGCGGCGGCGGTGGCAGCAGCTGGGGCGGCGGTGGCGGCGACAGCGGCGGCGGTGGCTGGATGGGCGGCGGTTTTGGCGGCGGCGGCGGCGGCTCTGCCGGCGGCGGCGGCGCATCGGGGAGTTGGTGACATGCGATTGAGCGAAGCCGATCACGGCCGCGTCACCGCCGCCGTTACGCAGGCCGAAACCACGACGACGGGCGAGATCGTCACGATCGTCGCGCGCCAGTCCGACGCCTATCACGACGTCTCGCTGCAATGGTCCGTGCTTGCCATGCTGCTGAGCCTTGCGGTGCTCGCGCTGCACCCGCTGGCGGCCGACCAGATCTATGCGCGGCTCGTCGACCCGTGGGCGCAGTCGGCACCACAGGGCGCGTTGTTCGCGATCGCGCTCGTCCTGATGACGCTGGTGTTCCTGGGCATGCGCCTGCTGCTCACCATCCCCGCGCTACGGCTCGCGCTGACGCCAGGCGCAACGAAATCGCGCAGGGTGCGCCGGCGTGCAGTGATGCTGTTCCGGGCGGGCGCGGAAAAGCGCACGCGCGGCGCGACCGGCGTGTTGCTGTACCTGTCGCTTGCCGAACACCGCGCGGAGATCGTCGCGGACTCGGGCATCCATTCGCGCGTGCCGAACGAGATCTGGGGCGCGGCGATGGCGGCCGTGCTCACCGCGGTGCGCGACGACCGGCCGGCAGACGGCATGGCCGATGCCGTCGCGCAGATCGGCACGGTACTCGCCGAGCATTTCCCGCGAACCGGTGCGGCGATCAACGAACTTCCCGACAGGCTGATCGAATTATGAGCACGACCGTATGGGCGGGCAAGTTCCTGACCGTGCAGACTGAAGGCACCTGGGAATATGCGGAACGTCGCGGGCAGATCGCCGCGGCCGTGATCGTCGCGATCGACGCCGGCAACGTCATCCTGGTCGAACAGTTTCGCGTACCGCTGGGCCGCGCCTGCCTCGAACTGCCCGCCGGGTTGGTGGGTGACGAGACCGCGGGCGAGAGCGTCGCGGTCGCCGCCGGGCGCGAGCTCGAGGAGGAAACCGGCTACCGCGCGGCTGCGATCGAGGATCTGGGGCTGTTCTATTCGTCGCCGGGGATGACGTCCGAATGCTTCACGCTGGTCCGTGCGACCGGGCTGACCAGGGTCGGCGACGGCGGCGGCGATGGTGACGAGAACATCACCGTCCACCGCGTACCACTCACCGACATTCCCGCCTTTGTCGCGGCGAAGCGCGAGGCGGGCGTCGCGATCGACGCGAAGATGCTGCTGATCCTCGCGGGATCGATCCTCTAGCGACGCGCGCGCTGAGCCGTTTTCAACCCCGTCGCCGGAACGGCGTCGGGTAGTCGCTTATTTGAAGTTGTCCGCGTAGCTCTGCAGCTTCAGCGTCTTCTGCGGCGCCGGCACGACCGTGTAGCCGAACCCCTCACGCTCGCAATGCGCGATCGCGGCCTCGGCGGTCGGGAAGAACAGGCGGAGCTGGTCTCGCGTGTCGCCGCTGCCGGCCCAGCCGGTCAGCGGGTCGGGGCGCTTGGGCTCCGAGGGTTCGAATTCGAGCTGCCAGCTGTCGGTCCGGTGCTTGCCGGACTGCATGGCGTTCTTGGGGCGCTGGAAGATACGGGCGGTTGGCATGGGCTCCCCTTATCGCGAAGTTGCGCCCCTTGCATCCGCCTTTTTCGTGCGCAGCGTCGCCGATGCCGCGGCGGGATCGTCGGGCCAGGGATGCTTGGGGTAGCGACCGCGCATTTCCTTGGCGACCGCGACCCAGCTTCCCGCCCAGAAACCGGGCAGATCGCGCGTCGTCTGGATCGGGCGTCCCGCCGGTGACGTGAGGCTCAGCACCAGCGGGACACGTGCTTCGCCGATGGTCGGATGCACGCCGAGCCCGAACAGCGCCTGGACGCGCAGTTCGACGCGCGGCCCTCCCTCGGCGGCATAGTCAATCGCGTGCGTGCTGCCCGCCGGACTCGTGAAATCGGGCGGCGCGAGGCGGTTGATCATCTGCATTGCATCCCAGCCGAGGAGGTTGCGCAACGCCTCGACGAGTGCCCCCGGGGCGATCGCATCGAGTCGGCGCTTTCCGACGAGCAGAGGCGCGAGCCATTCGTCCAGGCGGTCGAGCAACGCCGCATCGTCGAGCGGCACCCCCGCATAAGCGGCGCGGTCGCGCAACGCCTGCCCGCCGTCGCTCCACGGCAGCAGCGAAAGACCGTGCTCGCAAGCCGCCTCCAGCAGCGCGGCGAGGATCGCGTCGGAATCGGCGCCGCTGTCGGGTCCGCTCGACAGCCGGATCGCGCCGAGCCGGCGTTCGCGGAGCGCCTGGATGCCGCCGGTCGCTGGGTCGAAGCTGACCGTGCGGCGCGATTCGATCCGATCGGCGAACAGCGCCTCGACCGTCGGCTGATCGATCACCGCCGCGGACAGGATCCGCGCGCCCGCCGCGGACCCTTGCGTATCGGCGACCGCAAGCCATTCCGCACGCGCCAGCGGCGACGTCGGATCGAGCCGGAACCCGCGTCCGCCGACCGATGCCCAGGTTTCGCCGGACGGATCACGCCGCCGGGCGACGCGGTCGGGATAGCCAAGCGCGATGCACGTGGCGACGCCCCCGTCTGCCGGCGAGAGAGACCCGCGCGACGGTGCGAGGCGGGCCCACCGCTCGGCCATCCCGCGCGCGGCCTGCGCCTTCGCGCCGCGTTCGGTCTTCCAGCGGCGCAAGCGGGTTTCGACATCTACGTCCTGCCCACCGATGCCACGCTCGCCGAGCAGCACCGCGACCTGCGCGGCGACCTCGGCCAGCCCCCGCTCTCCGGCGCGCAACAGCATATGGGAAAGCCGCGGCGGCATCGGCAGCTTTGCGATCGCACGGCCATGCGCCGTCGGACGACCGTCCTCGTCGATCGCCTCGAGCGTCGCCAGCCGGCGCAGCGCCTCGTCGATCGCCGCAGCGGGCGGCGCATCGATCCAGCGCAGGTCACGGGGGTCGGCGACACCCCACAAGGCACAGGCGAGCACCAGCGCGGACAGATCAGCCTCGAGGATTTCGGGCGGATCGTATCGCGGCAGTCCCGCGGTCGCGGGCTCTTCCCACAACCGGTAGGCGGTGCCTGGGCCCAGACGCGCGGCACGCCCGGCGCGCTGCGTGACCGCGGCCTGGCTCGCGCGTTCGGTGACGAGGCGGGTCATGCCCGCCGCGCGATCGTAACGCGGACGCCGCGCGAGACCGGAATCGACGACGATCCGGATCCCGTCGAGCGTCAGGCTGGTCTCGGCGATGCTGGTCGCCAGCACGACCTTGCGACGGCCATCGGGTTCGGGAAGGATCGCCGCGCGCTGCGCCGCCGGATCGAGGCTGCCATGAAGTTCGTGCACGACGATGTCGTCGGGCAGGTTCGCGAGCCGGTCCGCGGTCCGTTCGATCTCCGCGACGCCCGGCAGGAAGGCGAGCACGCCGCCCTGCTCCTCTACGAGTGCACGGCGGATCGCCGCCGCCATGCCATCCTCGATCCGCGCCTCCCCCGGGCGACCGATATGCCGCAGCGTCAGCGGATAGCTCCGCCCCTCGCTCTCGATCACCGGCGCGTCGTCCATCACCGCCGCGAACCGCGCGCCGTCGAGCGTGGCCGACATCGCGACGAGCCGCAGGTCGGGACGGAAGCCCGCCTGCACGTCGAGGGCGAGTGCGAGCCCGAAATCGCCATCGAGACTGCGTTCATGCACCTCGTCGAACAGCACCGCGGACACCCCCGCCAGTTCCGGGTCGGACTGGATCCGCGCGACGAAGATGCCCTCGGTGACGACCGTGACGCGCGTCGCCGCGGATCGCTTGCTGTCCATCCGCGTCGCATAGCCATAGGTCCGCCCGACCGGCTCGCCCGCCGTCGCCGCCATGCGTTCCGCCGCGGCGCGCGCGGCGAGGCGCCGGGGTGAGAGCAGCAGGATCTCGCCGGTGCACCAGGCTTGCTCGAGCAGCGCAGGCGCGACCGCGGTCGTCTTGCCCGCGCCCGGCGGCGCGACGAGCACGGCGGAGGACCGCGTACGCAGCGCGGTAAGCAGTTCGGGCAGGACGGCAAGGATCGGTAGCGGCGGCGGAGTCATCGCCGCCTGCTGCCACAGATCGGTCGTGGCGCAACCGCTTTTCCGGGGGTCGCGCACCACCGCGACCGTCGTGCCCAGCCCCCACCCCGCCGAACGCGGCTGGCAAGGACGCGCGAACCTGCTAGACGCGGGGCACGAATATGGCGTCCGATCCTTCCCCAAACTCTTCGACGGCGACCCGCCGGACCACCGACAGACTGCGCGGCAGTATCGCGCGCGTCTGGGCGAGCCGCTGGACCAAGGCGGCGCTCGCGCTGTTCGGCCTCGGGCTGATCGCGCTGTTCGGCTTCTGGCTGATCGTCGTCCGCGACCTTCCCTCGGTCGATACGCTGCGCACCTACGAACCGCCCTTGCCGACCAATGTGCGCGGGATCGATGGGGCACCGATCCACAGCTATGCGCGCGAACGTCGCGTCGAGCTCAGCTTCGCCGAATATCCGCCGATGCTGATCAATGCGTTCCTGGCCGCGGAGGACAAGTCGTTCTTCGAGCATCACGGCGTCGACTTTCCGGGGCTCGCCGGCGCGGTCTTCGACTATGTCTCGAAGATCGGCAGCGGCCGACGCGCCCGCGGCGGATCGACGATCACGCAGCAGGTCGCCAAGAACCTTCTGATCGGCAACGAATATTCGCCGACGCGCAAGCTGCGCGAAGCGGTGCTGGCGTATAAGATCGAGGATACGCTGACCAAGCCGCAGATTCTCGAACTCTATCTGAACCAGATCGCGCTTGGCCGGAACGCGTTCGGCGTCGAAGCCGCCAGCCACGCCTATTTCGACAAGGACCTCGACCAGCTCGATCTCGCACAGATCGCCTATCTCGCGATCCTGCCCAAGGGTCCGTCGAATTACGATCCGGTGCGCTATCACGACCGCGCAATGACGCGGCGCAACTATGTGCTCGACCGGATGCTCGAGAACGGGTTCATCACCCGCGCGCAATTCGACGCGGCGAACGCCGAACCGCTGGGCGTCGTGCTGCGACGCACGCCCCGGTTTGAAAGCGTCGGCGGCTATTTCGTCGAGGAAGTCCGCCGCCAGCTGATGGCCAAGTTCGGCGAAAGCGCGAAGGACGGCCCTTACAGCGTCTACTCGGGCGGCCTCTGGGTGCGGACCTCGTTCGACACGCGGTTGCAGGATCTGGCGCAGCAGGCCTTGCGTGATGGTCTGGTCCGCTTCGACAGCGGGCGCGGCTGGAACGGGCCGATCCGCCATGTCGAGATCGAGGACGACAACTGGCTCCAGCCGTTGCTCAACAGCAACATCGCACTCGATTACCGCAACTGGGTGGCGGCGATCGTGACCGGCAAGGACGGCAATAGCTGGAGCCTCGGCTTCCGCACCGGCAAGACCGGCACGCTGCCACGATATGCCGCGCAGATGGCGGTGCGCGGCAAGGGCGGCAATGCGTTCGGGGCGATCAAGACCGGCGACATCATCGCGGTCGCGCCCGAAGGCGGCGAGTTCGCGCTCCGGGCGATCCCCAAGGTCTCAGGTGCGTTCGTCGTCGAGGAGCCTGCCAGCGGCCGCGTGCTTGCGATGCAGGGCGGCTTCGACGACCGGCTCCAGGCGTTCAACCGCGCCACCCAGGCGATGCGCCAGCCTGGATCGACGATCAAGCCGATCGTCTATTCCGCCGCGCTCGACAACGGGATGACGCCCGCCTCGATCATCGTCGACGGGCCGTTCTGTGTCTATCAGGGTGCGCGGCTGGGACAGAAATGCTTCCGCAACTTCGGCAATTCGCGCGGCGCCGGGCCGCACACGATGCGTTGGGGCATCGAACAGTCGCGCAACCTGATGACGGTCCGCGCCGCCGCGCAGACCGGCATGCCCAAGGTCGTGGCCACCATCAAGAAGATGGGCGTCGGCGATTACGCGCCCTATCTCTCCTTCGCGCTGGGTGCCGGCGAGACGACCGTGGGGCGGATGGTCAACGCCTATTCGATCCTCGCGAACAACGGCAAGGGCGGGCCGCCGTCGCTTATCGACTTCGTCCAGGATCGGCACGGCAAGGTAATCTGGCCCGAGAACTGGCGGGCCTGCGACCGGTGCAACGCCCCCGATTGGGACGGCAAGCCGATGCCGCGTCCGGTCGCGCGCCAGCGCCAGGTGCTCGACGCGATGACCGCCTATCAGATGGTCCACATCACCGAAGGCGTGGTGCAGCGCGGTACCGCGGTGACGCTGCGTGATCTCGATCGGCCAATGTTCGGCAAGACGGGCACGAACAATGGCCCGACCGACGTCTGGTTCATCGGCGGAACCCCGCAATATGTCGGCGGGCTGTATATCGGCTTCGATACGCCGCGGAACCTTGGCAGCGCGGCGCAGGGCGGCACGCTGGCGGCGCCGATCTTCAAGCAATTCGCGGTCAAGGCCTATGCCGATCTGCCCAAGCTGCCATTCCGCGCACCCGCGGGCATCCGGATGGTCCGGATCGACCGGGGGAGTGGCCGCCCGGTCTATGGGACATGGCCGAACACCGACGATCCCAAGCCGGGCGTCATCTGGGAAGCGTTCAAGCCCGAAAGCGAGCCGCGGCGTGCCGCGCGCCGTGCGGGCCCCGCTCCCACCACCACCACCGCGCCGACCGCCGCCCCTAAGGCAGAGGCTCCGCGCGACAGCGATTTCTTGCAAAGACAGGGCGGAATCTACTAGCCGTCCCCATATTCCGGGGTTGGCTGTTCATGCCGACCCCAACACTGGAGAATACCCATGCGCGCCGAAGCGCAGGCTCACGTTGACACCATCAAGGACGCGCTGGCGCTGTTGCGCCGTTTTCTCGACTGGGACCGCGCACTGCGTCGTCTCGACGAGCTGAACGCGCGCGTCGAGGATCAGGCGCTCTGGTCGGACCCCAAGGCTGCGCAGGAGGTGATGCGCGAGCGTCGTCGTCTCGACGAGGCGATCAGTGCGACGCGCGCGATCGAAAGCGAGCTCAGCGACACGTCCGAGCTGATCGAAATGGCCGAGGCCGAGGGCGACACCGCGATGGAAGCGGACGGCGTCGCCGCGCTCGCCGAACTCGCCGCCCGCGCGGACAAGGACAAGATCAAGGCGCTGCTTGCGGGCGAGGCCGATGCCAACGACACCTATATCGAGGTCAATGCCGGCGCCGGCGGGACCGAGAGCCAGGACTGGGCGGGCATGCTCAGCCGGATGTATTCGCGCTGGGGCGAACGCCACGGGCTGAAGGTCGAGCTGGTCGACCAGCATTCGGGCGAGCAGGCGGGGATCAAGTCCGCGACGCTGCTGCTGAAGGGCGAGAACGCCTATGGCTATGCCAAGACCGAGAGCGGCGTTCACCGGCTGGTGCGGATCAGCCCGTATGATTCCGCGGCGCGTCGTCACACGTCGTTCGCCAGCGTCTGGGTCTATCCGGTCGTCGATGACAATATCGAGGTCGAGTATAACGAGAGCGACCTGCGTATCGATACGTATCGCGCATCAGGCGCAGGCGGCCAGCACATCAACACGACCGACTCGGCCGTGCGCATCACGCACGTCCCGACTGGCATCGTCGTGCAGTGTCAGAACCAGCGATCGCAGCACAAGAACAAGGCCGAGGCCTATAACCAGCTCCGCGCGCGGCTCTATGAACGCGAGCTCGCGATCCGGGAGCAGGCGGCCAATGCCGAGAATGCATCGAAGACCGATATCGGCTGGGGCCACCAGATCCGGTCCTATGTGCTGCAGCCGTACCAGATGGTGAAGGACCTGCGGACCGGCGTGGTCTCGACCAGTCCGTCGGACGTGCTCGACGGCGATCTCGAGGCGTTCATGGCCGCCGCGCTGTCGCAGCGTGTGACCGGCGAGGCGGTCGAGGTGGAGGACGTCGATTGAAGATGACGCGCGTCCTGGCCCTGCTGCTGTCCCCGATCTGGCTGCTAGCGGCATGCGATGGCAGCAAACCGCTGATCCAGCGTGAACCCAAGGATGCGGGCCCCTTCCCCGCCGCCGACCGGCCGGTCGCGTCGATCGTTTCCGCGCGCTGGTCGAACGAGGAGGCGCGCGACCGGCTGAACGAGGCGGGCGAGGTCATGACCAAGGCGGATATCCGCAAGGGCATGACGGTCGCCGATATTGGCGCAGGCGAGGGCTATTACACCATCCGCGCCGCCGCCCGCGTCGGCAAGGATGGTCGCGTTCTCGCAGAGGACATCGTCGCGAGCGTGCGCGACCAGCTGGCGGAGCGCGTCGCGCGTGAGGACCTCGCCAATGTCAGCGTGCGACTCGGCGAAGCCAATGATCCAAAGCTCCCCCCGGCGAGTTTCGACCGCGTGCTGATGGTGCACATGTATCACGAGATCGAGCAGCCCTATGAGTTCCTGTGGCGGCTTCGCCCTTCGCTGAAACCCGCCGGACTGGTCGTCGTCGTCGATGCCGATCGCGAGACGCGCAACCACGGTACGCCGCCCGCATTGCTCAAATGCGAGTTCGCGGCGGTCGGCTATACGCAGGTCGACAGGGACGAGATGCCGTCGGCAGGCGGCTATATGGCCATGTTCCGCGCGACCGGCCCGCGCCCCGCGCCCGAGGCGATCCGCGCCTGCCGGACGAAATAGCGCCACCGGGTGGAGCAACTGTTGCTCCGGACCGTCAGACCACCCCCATCGCGCGCAGGCTCGCCACCCGGTCGCCAGCGATCACCACGTGATCGAACAGCACGACCTCCACGGTCCGCAACCCGGCCGCCAGCGTACGGGTAAACGCCACGTCGCGCATACTCGGGGTCACGTCCCCGCTCGGATGATTGTGCGCGATCACCACCCCCTGCGCCGCGAACGCCAGCGCATCGGCCACGATGATGCGCACTGCGATCCGCACCTGATCGCGCCCGCCCGCCACATGCCGCATGCCCAAAAGCCTCCGATTCGGATCAAGATAGGCGACCGCCACAGCCTCGGTCGCGGCATGCCCAAGTCTTGCGAACAGCGCGCACGCCGCTGCGAGGTCGGCAATGATCAGACCGGAGGCGGGCAACGTGGGCACCACCTCGACTGCCGCATAGCCGCCCCTGTCGCATCCACAACTGCATCCGCTTGAGCGATCCGTCCCGCACCGCTAGGCCGTCGCGATGCGCCAATATCTAGACCTCATGGACCGCGTGCTCTCGACCGGAGTCGAGACGATGGACCGCACCGGCACGGGCACGCTCAGCGTCTTCGGCGCGCAGATGCGCTTCGATCTCGCACAGGGCTTTCCCGTGCTGACAACGAAGAAGCTCCACCTTCGCTCGATCATCGTCGAACTCCTGTGGTTCCTGCGCGGCGACACCAATGTCCGCTGGCTGCAGGACCGCAAGGTCGCGATCTGGGACGAATGGGCGGACGAGAGCGGCGATCTCGGCCCCATCTATGGCAAGCAATGGCGCGACTGGGTGGCCGGCGACGGTCGCCATATCGATCAGATCGCCGAGCTGGTCGACCAGATCAAGACCAACCCCGCCTCGCGCCGCCAGATCGTCTGCGCGTGGAACCCGGGCGATCTGCACGCGATGGCGCTGGCCCCCTGCCACTGCCTGTTCCAGACGCATGTCGCGAACGGCAAGCTCTCGCTCCAGCTCTACCAGCGCTCCGGCGACATCTTCCTCGGCGTGCCGTTCAACATCGCCAGCTACGCACTGCTGACGCACATGCTCGCGCAGCAATGCGGACTCGAGGTCGGCGAGTTCATCTGGACCGGCGGCGACTGCCACCTCTATTCGAATCATCTCGAGCAGGCGCGACTGCAACTCGGCCGCACCCCCGGCCCGCTCCCGCGGCTCGAGATCGTGCGCACGCCCGACTCGATCGACGCGTATGAGTATGAGGATTTCGTACTCCACGATTACGTCGCGCAGCCGCACATCAAGGCACCCGTCGCGGTGTGAACCCGCCGCCCGAACAGAGAGCGAATCGCAATAGGAACCCGTGACGGCGCGCGCGGTTGACCGTCCGAACCCATTCGGAAGGCCATCATGGACATCACCCAGCTCATCCTCGACGAACACGCCCAGCAGCGCGCGCTGTTCGCACAGATCGACAGCATCGACGCCAAGGACACCGAGGCGCTTTCGGCACTGTGGACCCGCCTCAAGAACCTGCTCGACGCGCATGCCGAGGCGGAGGAGCGCTTCTTCTACCCGCGGCTGATGAAGATAGGCACCGGCGGCAACGACGCCGACTCGGCCGCCGAGGAGACCGAGGACGCGATCGAGGATCACAACGACATCCGCGAAACCGGCGAAGCGGTCGACAAGCACCCGGTCGGCTCGGACGCGTGGTTCGAGGCGGTCGGCGAATGCAACAAGGCGAACAGCGATCACCTCGCCGAGGAAGAGCGCCAGGGCCTGACCGATTTCCGCAAGCATGCGACGCTGGAAGAGCGGCACGAGCTGGGCGTCCGGTTCGCGGCGTTCGAGGCGAACCACCTGAACGGCGTGAAGGTCGTCGAGAAGGATCCCGAGGCGTACGTCAAGGAACACGCCCCGAACTGATCCACCCGCTTCTTACCACCCCGGCGAAGGCCGGGGTCCAGGTGGAAAGGTGGTCGTAACGGAGCGCCGTCTTTCACCACCGACGTCCCCCAACTGGGCCCCGGCCTTCGCCGGGGTGGTGATACAAGCATAGCCCCCCGCCCCCATATCCGGCATGATGCGCCGATGATCACCTTCTACCTAGCCCGTGCCAGCAACGGCGTCATCGGTCGCGACGGCCAGCTCCCCTGGCGCCTCCCTGCTGATCTCAAGCGCTTCAAGGCGTTGACGATGGGCAAGCCGATGGTGATGGGCCGAAAAACGTTCGAGAGCTTCCGAAGCCCCCTTCCCGGCCGCCGCCACATCGTCCTCACCCGCGGTCACTGGCACGCCGACGGCGCGGAAGTGGCGCATTCGATCGACGAGGCACTCGCGATGGCCGGCGAAGACGTCGCGGTGATCGGCGGCGCGCAGATCTATGCGCAACTGCTCCCCCATGCAGACCGGATCGAGCTCACCGAAGTCCATGACGAACCCGAAGGCGACGCCATCGTCCCCGCGTTTGACGGCTGGCACGAGATTGCCCGCGAAGACCACCCGGGCGAAAAGCAGCGTCCACCCTACAGCTTCGTCACCCTCACCCGCCGGTAAAGACCGTTCCCCGCGCGGAGGCGGGGGCTCGGACCCGGCTCCCGCCTCCGCGGAAGAACAAGGAGGCGCGGGAGACAACGACACGGAAGGACTATCGTCATCCGCGGCGTCTGGGTACTGACCCGTGCATGCAACGGCTCGACGGTGGCGCATCCATCCCTTCGCATCTGGCGGACGGGATCGTGGCGCTGGGTAATTTCGACGGATTCCATCTCGGTCACCAGGCGGTGGTCGCGCGCGCGATCGCGTGGGCCAAGGCGGAGGGTCGCCCCGCGCTGGTGGCGACGTTCGATCCGCATCCGGTCCGCCATTTCCGCCCCGATACGCCCCCCTTCCGCCTCACGACGCTCGACCAGCGCGAGCGGCTGTTCGCAGACGCTGACGCCGATGCGATGGTGGTGTTCCACTTCGACGGCGATCTCGCCGCGCTGACCGCCGAGCAGTTCGTCGCCGACCGGCTCGAACGCAATCTTCGGATCGGCGGCGTTGTGACGGGCGAGGACTTCACCTTCGGCCATGCCAAGAGCGGCACGGTCCACACGCTCGCCGCGCGCGGCCCGGTCCACGGCTTCCGGGCGGAAACCGTCCGCGCGGTCGCGCTGGATGGCGAGACGGTGTCCTCGACCCGGATCCGCGAGGCGCTGCGTGCCGGCGACATGGCGACCGCGACCCGGCTGCTGACGCGCCCGTTCGCGATCGAGGGCGTGGTGCAGCATGGCGACAAGCTCGGCCGCACGATCGGCTATCCGACCGCCAATCTAGACATGGGCAACTATCTGCGCCCCGCCTACGGGATTTACGCGGTGACCGGCCGGCTGGAGGACGGCCGCGTGCTTAAGGGCGCGGCGAACCTCGGCATCCGCCCGAGCTTCGATCCGCCGAAGGAACTGCTCGAGCCGCATTTCTTCGATTTTGCCGAGAACCTGTACGGGCAGACGATCGAGGTCGCGCTGATCGACTATCTGCGCCCCGAGGCGAAGTTCGACAACCTCGACGCGCTGATCGCGCAGATGGACATCGACTGCGACCGCGCGCGCACCATCCTCGGCTGACTGCGCCACTGCTGGTGCGTGCGGGAGGGGGGATGGCAACGGGCCCCCGGCTCGGCTACAGCCCGCCCCACCTATGACCGACGCACCCGCCCCCGCCGCGCGCGATTATCGCGACACCGTCTTCCTGCCGAAGACCGACTTCCCGATGAAGGCCGGTCTCGCCGCCAAGGAGCCGGCGATCCTCGAGCGCTGGGCAAAGCTCGGCATCTACGACCGGCTGCGCGAACAGCGGCTCGGGCGCGAGCGGTTCATCCTGCACGACGGCCCCCCGTACGCGAACGGCGACATCCACATGGGCCATGCGATGAACAAGGTCCTGAAGGATATCATCGTCCGCTCGCAATCGCTGATGGGCAAGGACGCGCCCTACGTCCCCGGCTGGGACTGTCACGGCCTGCCGATCGAGTGGAAGGTCGAGGAAGCGTATCGCGCGAAGAAGCTGAACAAGGACGACGTCCCCGTCGACCAGTTCCGCGCCGAATGCCGCGCCTATGCCGAAAAATGGGTCGCCGTGCAGAAGGGCGAGTTCGAGCGGCTCGGCGTGATGGGCGACTGGGCCGATCCGTACCTCACGATGAAGTACGACGCCGAGGCGACGATCGTCGGCGAACTGCTCAAATTCGCCGAGAGTGGCCAGCTGTACCGCGGTGCGAAGCCCGTGATGTGGTCGCCGGTCGAAAAGACCGCGCTCGCCGAGGCCGAGGTCGAATATGAGGACATCGTCTCGACGCAGATCGACGTTGCCTTCGAGATCGTCGACGCGCCGAACGCGCCCGAACTGGTCGGCGCGCATGCGGTGATCTGGACGACGACGCCGTGGACGATCCCGGTGAACCAGGCGCTGAGCTATGGAGCCGAGATCGAGTATGTCTGCGTGCTTGCGGACGATCGCTATGTCGTGATCGCCGAGCATCTGCTTGATAGCGTTCGCACGCGCATTGGCTTCGATCTTTGGTCGGAGAACATCAAGTGGCGCGGTAAGGGTTCGCAACTGGAAGGCGCGACCGCACGCCACCCGATGCACACCCTCGGCGGGTTCTTCGCGAAGCCCCGCCCGTTCCTCCCCGGCAGCTTCGTCACCACCGACGCGGGCACCGGGCTCGTCCACATGGCGCCGGATCACGGCGAGGACGATTTCGAGCTCTGCAAGCAGTACGGCATCGACCCCGTCTTCGCGGTCGACGGTGCGGGCATGTACCGCACCGACTGGGCCTGGCTCGGCGGGCAAGGGTCCGTCATCAACAAGAAGTTCGTGGCCGCCGACGGCCCGATCTGCACCGACCTGCGCGCGACCGGCGCGCTGCTCGCGGCGAGCGACGACTTCAAGCACAGCTACCCGCATTCGTGGCGTTCCAAGGCCAAGGTGATCTTCCGCGCTACGCCGCAATGGTTCATCCCGATGGATGCGGCGACGTCGGTCGGGATCCAGGGTGCTTCGACTTCGCTCAGCACGAACGGGGTTGGGGATGCGGACTCACCCACGGTAGGGGTTGAGGGCACGCCGACGCCCGGGGCCATCGACGCACCCACACCGTTCGCCCTGAGCGAAGTCGAAGGGCCTGGATCGAGCAACGGCGCAACCCTCCGCGAGATCGCGCTCGATGCGATCGCCGCGACCACCTGGATCCCCGCACGCTCGGAAAACCGGATCACGTCGATGGTGCAGGGCCGCCCCGACTGGGTCATCTCGCGCCAGCGCGCCTGGGGCGTGCCGATCGCGCTGTTCGTCGACCGCGCCACCGGCCAGTACCTCAACGACCCCGCCGTCAACGCGCGCATCGTCGAAGCCTTCCGCCAGAACGGCGCGGATGCGTGGTACGCCGACGGCCACCAGGCGCTGCTCGGCCCCGATTACGACCTCGCCAACTATGAGGTCGTGAAGGACATCCTCGACGTCTGGTTCGATTCGGGCTGCACCCACGTCTTCACGGTCGAAGCGCGCTACGGGGAAGGCACACGCGCCAACCTGTACCTCGAAGGGTCGGACCAGCATCGCGGCTGGTTCCAGTCGAGCTTGCTCGAAAGCTGCGGCACGCGCGGTCGCGCACCCTATGATGCGGTCCTCACCCACGGCTTCGCGCTCGACGGCCAGGGCCGCAAGATGTCGAAGAGCCTCGGCAACGTCGTCGATCCGCTGAAGATCATCGGCGAGAGCGGCGCGGACATCCTGCGCATGTGGGTCGCCTCGACCGACTATTTCGACGATGTGAAGATCGGCAAGGAGGTGCTCGCCACCGCGTCGGATTCCTACCGCAAGCTGCGCAACACGTTCCGCTACATGCTCGGCGCGCTCGAGGGCTTCGACGAGTCGGAACGCGTCGCGGTGTCCGACATGCCCGAACTTGAGCGCTACGTGCTCCACCGCCTGGGCATGATCGACACCGAACTGCGCCAGGCGGCGGAAGGCTATGAGTTCAACCGCTACACGCGGCTGCTGACCGACTTCGCGAACGAGGACCTGTCCGCGTTCTTCTTCGATATCCGCAAGGACTCGCTCTACTGCGACGCGCCCGGCGACGTGAAGCGCCGCGCGTATCGCACGGTCCTCGACGTGCTGTTCCACGCGCTGGTCCGCTACGCCGCGCCGGTGCTGTGCTTCACCGCGGAGGAAGTCTGGCAGTCGCGCTTCCCGAGCGAGGACAGCTCGGTCCATTATCTCGAATGGCCGTCGCTCCCATCGCTCGACGCGGACGACGTCGTCGGCGCCAAGTGGCAGGAAATCCGCGCGCTGCGCGTCGCCGTCACCGAGGCGATCGAGCCGTTGCGCCGCGAGAAGACCGTGCGGTCCAGCCTCGAGGCCGAGATCACCGTCCCATCGATGCTGCTCGACGCCAACGCGCTGGCCGAGGCGTTCATCGTCGCCAAGGTCACGCCGGGCGATGCGGTCACCGTGACGCGCACCGACTTCCACAAATGCGGCCGCTGCTGGCGCCACCTCCCCGAGGTGACCACCGACGGCGAGCTCTGCAACCGGTGCGAAGAGGTGGTGGCGCATGCGTAACCTGCCAAAGGCCGGCTTCGGGGCGGCGATCGCGCTGTTCCTCGCCGACCAGCTCAGCAAATGGGCGGTGACGCGTCCGCTCGGGATCGATTCGCTCGGCGATGCGCAGACGATCACGTCGTTCTTTGACCTGCGCTTCGTGCCCAATATCGGCATTTCGCTCGGGTTGCTGCCCGCCGATGGCCATCTGACGCGCTGGGCGCTGGTGCTTCTGACGGGCGCGATCTCGGTCGGGGTCGCAATCTGGATGACGCGCGAAAAGAACAGGGCGGATCAGATCGCGCTGGGCTTCGTGCTCGGCGGTGCGGTCGGCAATATCCTCGACCGGATCCGGCTCGGTTATGTCGTCGATTTCGCCGACCTGCATATCGGCGAGTGGCGCCCGTTTTTGGTCTTCAATGTCGCGGATGCAGCGATTACTGTCGGCGTGCTCGTCCTGCTTGTCCGGGCGCTGCTCGTGCGCGAGAAGCCCCCTGTGGAGAATTCCCATGCGTAAGTTTGTGCCCCTGGCTGCCGGTCTGGCGAGCGTCGCGTTGCTGTCCGGCTGTGGCGCCGGCAAGAGCCTCGATCGTGCGCGACCGGACGAGTTCGCCGTCGCCCGCCAGGCTCCTTTGGTCATCCCGCCCGATTTCGCGCTGGTGCCGCCGCAGCCGGGTGCCGCACGGCCGCAGGATACCGCCGCGAACGCCCAGACGCTCGACGCGCTGTTCGGCGGCACCGCTGCGCGCAGCCCTGCCGAAGCCGGCGTGCTGAGCGAAGCTGGCCCCAGCGCGGCCGACCCCGGCATCCGGTCCAGCGCGGGCGATCCCGGCACGACCGTGATCGACAAGGGCTCGACCACGCGCGACATCGTTGCCGCCCCCGAAGGCGACGGCCAGGATGCGCGCGCCACCGCCAACTGATCGGTTGCTGCAAGACGCGAAAAAGGGCGGCTCCCGCAGGGGGGCCGCCCTTTTTCGTGTTCGGTCGATGGCCACCCCGCCCGCCCTGATCCGTAGGATACCTCAGCTTCCGCTGGGGTAACGAGATGGGGCATGAAGCGACGGTGCAAAATGCCGCAACCGCGCGCTCCCGCCATCCCGGCCAAGCGCCAAGACGACGACAGCGCCCGCGTTACGTCAGAATGCGGCGGTCAGCGACGCCAGCACCTTCCCGTTGGCGATCGAACCGACGCCGTCCTGCCCACGGCTGAAGCTCGGCTGGAGATACGCCGACTCCGCCTTGCTGATGTCGGTATCGACATAGGCGACGCCCAAGGTCAGCGGCGTGCCCGGAATCACGTAATCGGCACCCACCAGCCAGTCGAAATATTCGCCGGTCGGCGACACGCTGGTGGCGAATGGCCCGAGCCCCTTGTTGCCGTTCGAATAGCCGACATGCGCCTTCACGGTCAGGCCGGTATCAGGAATGCCGCTGCTGACATCGCCCCACAGGTACAGGTTCGAATCCTTGGCGTTGACGCGGTCATAGACCCCATTGGCGGCCGAGGTGCCGTTCGAATACCAGGGCCCCAGCGCCTGCTGCTTGGGCGCATAGGCGACGCCCGCGGTCAGCGCGACCGGGCCGGCGGTGCCCGACAGCTTGGCATAGGGCTCGATGAAGTCGGTATTGTCGAAGCCCGACGGGTACATGTACCACGTCGCGCCGACGTCGAGCGTGCCGCCACCGACGGGAAGCTTGTACCCGGCGATCAGGTCGAGCTCCATGTTGGCGCCGCCGAACGTGCCCCAGCCGGCGAGGTTCGATCCCCAGGTGCCGATATAGACGCCGCTCTTGTGCGCGATCGTGATGCCGCCCTGAACCGCGAGATTTTCGTCCGACTGCGACACGCCGCGAAAGCGATAGTCGCTGACAAGTCCGACCGATCCGCTGACCGTGACGTCCTTGGGTGGCGCCGTATCCTGCGCGAACGCAGGGGGTGCGGCAGCCAGCGCGAGGCCGCCGAAGAGGATAGTGGAGAAGCGCATCGTTTCCCTTTCGAAACTGGAAATTCGATGTCCCCGCCTGCACCCGCGGACGCCGCATCTATCGAGGCATGGCCTCCGAGCGCGGTCTTTCCTGCGGTGACAAATGAATGACAGTCGTTGATGCACTGCACAAGCGATTATTGCGCCAGGCGCGGTGTTGACGCCATGGATGTTGCGCACCGGCCACACCGTCTCGGTTGCAACGCGCGAGTGCGCGCCGGCCTATCGACGCAGGATCGGCGTGCGACGCGGCGCTTCCCAGCCCTCGCGCGCCAATTCGGGCATGTCCGCCTCGCGTTCGGGATAACCGAGGCAGAGATAGCCGACGAACCGCCATCCCTCCGGCACGCCCGCAATGTGCGCGATCCGCGCGGGGTCTAGGATCGAGACCCAGCCGAGCCCGATCCCCTGGGCGCGCGCCGCCAGCCACAATGTGTGGATCGCGATCACGGCGGAATAGGCGACGCTTTCCGGCATGGTCTGACGCCCCAGACCATGGCCCTGACTAGGATCGGGTTCGACGAACACCGCGATGTGAACGGGCGCCTGCTCGAGCCCGGCGAGCTTCAACCGGGCGTAGAGCGCGGCACGCGTCTCGTCTTGCCCGGCCAGCGCGGCGGCGTTGCAGGCGGCAAAGTCCGCGCGGATCGCGTCGCGTCGGGCGGAGTCGTCGATCGTGACGAACCGCCAGGGCTGGCTGAGCCCAACCGACGGCGCGGCGTCGGCGACCGCGAGCAGCGCGTCGACTGCGCCCGCGGGCAGCGGATCGCGCCGGAACCGGCGGACGTCACGGCGCCAGCGGAACAGCAGGTCGAGCCTGGCCTGAAACGCCGTATCGAAGACCGGGCCTCCAGCGTCGGGCGGTTCTGTGTGCATGGCTGGCACGCTGTACCCGATCAAGTCCGGCGAGCAAGGTCGCTAGCCGCGCACCGCCCGAAAGGCGGCGAGCCCCGCGTCGAGATCGGCGATCAGGTCCGCCGGGTCCTCGAGCCCGATCTGAAGGCGGATCATCGGCCCGGCGACCTCGCGGCGGGTGACGCTGCGATAGCGGTGCGGATCGACCGGCAGCGCCAGGCTTTCGAACCCGCCCCAGCTATAGCCGATCCCGAACAGCTCGAGCGTGTCGATCAGCGCGGCCCGCGACGCCTCGTCACCGCCGTCCAGCACGAACGAGAACAGCCCGCTCGATCCCTTGAAATCGCGCACGAACAGGTCGTGCCCCGGGCAGCCAGGCAGGGCCGGATGCAGCACCTGCGCCACCTCCGGACGCGCCTCCAGCCACTGCGCGATCGCCAGCGCGCTCGATTGATGCTGGGCCAGCCGGACCGCCATCGTTCGCAGCCCGCGACTGCCGAGCCAGCAATCGTCGGGACTGGCGATCTGCCCCAGCTGAAAGCTCGTCTCGCGCAGCGCCTTGAAATGGCCGGGCCCTGCCGTCACCGATCCGAGCATCGCGTCCGAATGGCCGACGACATATTTGGTGCACGCCAGGATCGTCAGATCGACGCCGTGGCCGATCGCCGGAAAGAACAGCGGCGTGGCCCAGGTATTGTCGAGCAGGGTCGTCACGCCGCGCGCGCGCGCGGCCGCGACAATGGCGGGGATGTCCTGCACCTCGAAACTGAGCGAGCCGGGACTTTCCATGAAGATCGCGCGGGTCTTCTCGCCGATCAGGTCGGCGATGCCCGCACCGATCAGCGGGTCGTAGAAGCGGGTCGTGATGCCGAACCGCTTGAGCAGGCCGTTCGCCATCCCGCGCGTCGGGTCATAGGCGCTGTCGACCAGCAGCAGTTCGTCGCCCGGCGACAACACCGAGAGCAAAGCCGCGGCGATCGCCGCGACCCCCGATCCATAGAGGAACGTGCCTTCCGCCCCGGGTTCGAGCGTGGTCAGCGCATCCGCAAGGCTCCACTGCGTCGGCGTGCCCTTGCGACCGTAGAACAACCGATGATGCGTATCGCGGGTCGCGCTGTCGCGAAGATGGCCAACGGAATCATACAGGATCGTCGACGCCCGCCAGACCGGCGGACTGACGATCGCCCCTTCCCCGACACCACGAGTCCATTCCGCGCGACGTCCGGCGAGCACCACCTTGGTGGCGTCGCCGACCGGCCTTGTCGTTTCGGTCATTGCGTTCCTGTCGCCTTCGCGCCCATTGCCTTCGGCGTCGACGGATCGCCGCCCCATTCCGACCAGCTGCCGTCGTACAGCGCGGCTTCGTTGCCAAGCAGATGTGCGCCGAACGCCAGCACCGCCGCGGTGATTCCCGATCCACAGGTCGTCACGATCGGCCTTGCCAGATCGATGCCCGCGCCCTCGAATGCCGATCGCAGCGCGTCGCCCGTCTTCCACGTGCCGTCCGCGTTGAACAGCGTGGCATAGGGCAGTGATTTGGATCCGGGGATATGCCCCGATGCGGTGCCAGGTCGCGGGTCCGCCTCGGCACCGGTGAACCGGGCGGCGGAGCGTGCATCGACGACGTGCTCGGCGCCGCTCGACAGGTTCGCGGTCATCTGGTCCTTCGTGCGAACAGCCTTGTCGTCGGCCCAGATGGTGAAGTGGCGATGCCGCACCGCCTGCTTGCCCGACTCCGTCTCGCGCCCTTCGGCCTGCCATTTCGCCAGACCGCCGTCGAGGATCGCGACATTGTGCGCACCAAAGGTTCGCAGCATCCACCAGGCGCGCGCCGCCGTGCGCCAAGGCGAGCTGTCGTACAGCACGATGCGGCTGCCGTCGCCGAGCCCGAGCGACTGCATCCGGCTGGCGAACTTGGCGGGCGACGGCAGCATGTTGGGCAGGTCGCTGTCGGTGTCGCGAAGCTCGGCGAGGTTCAAGAACACCGCGCCGGGAATATGCGCCGCCGCATAGTCCGCCGCAGCGTCGCGACCCTCGGCATAGGTTGCGTCGACGACCCTGAGATCGCCAGCGCCCGGGACGCTGGTCTCGAGCGCGTTCGCCAACCATTCGGTGCTCACCAGCGTGTCCATGACCTGCCCTCCTGACGGTTGGCGCGAATAGTAACCGGCGCACGCCCGAACGTCGAGGCCGCGGCTCGGCCGCCGCCCCGCCAGCTAGGTCTTGAACGCCAGCCCGATCGTTACCGCCAGCCCGATGAGCGAAAGCATCTGGACGGTCGGCCAGTCGACCCAGCCGACCGCGTCGGGATCGCGCCGCCGATGGCGACGGCGGGCGCCCAGACCCGATGCGATCGCGAGCGCCGCAAAGCCGCCGCTCACCGTCCACAGCAACGGTGCCATGTCAGCTCCCGAGCTTTTCCACCTTGTCCTGAAGACTGGCGAGTTCGGTGCGCAGGGCAGCGATCTCCTCGTCCTTCGTTGCCGCCGGCCTGGCGGCTGCTGGTGCGGGGGATGCTGCAGCCGCAGCATTGCCGGGGGCAAAGGCCTGCGCTGCAACGTCGAACATCGCCAGATTACGCTTGGCAATGTCGGCGAAAGGCGAATGGGCAAACGCCCCTTCGACCGCGGTCTTGAACTGTTCCTGATTGCGGCGGAAGCTATCCATCGATGCCTCGAGATAGCCGGGCACCATCTTCTGCATCGAATCGCCATACATCGAGATCAGCTGGCGCAGGAAATTGACCGGCAGCATCGTCTCGCCGCGGCTTTCCTCCTCCATGATGATCTGGGTGAGGACGTTGTGCGTGATATCCTCTTCGGTCTTCGCATCGACGACCTTGAAGTCACGGCCCTCGCGAGTCATCGTCGCGAGATGATCGAGCGTGATGTAGGATGATGTTTCGGTATTATAAAGCCGCCTGTTGGCGTACTTCTTGATGATGACAAGCCCGTCGACCGTGCTTTGCTTCTTCATATGCAGCCCCTCCACGTGACCGGGGCAAACGCTACGCGCTTTGACATTGCGCCGCAACATGGTCCACGGCCATTGCCGCTGTTCCTCGCCATGTTGCGCAACGAAACCGCAGCATCGCCCGACCGCCGCGCGCGGGCGCTGGCCGGGCTCGACCGCTATCAGGCCGCGCCCCGGGATCTGCCTTTGCCGCCCCGCCCGATCCGCGCGTCGGCCGGCCGGGCGGTCCTGCGCGACTATGGCGGTGGCACTACGGGCAAGCCGGCGGTCATCGTTATACCCTCGCTGATCAACCCGGCGGCGATCCTCGATCTTTCCGCGGACACGTCGCTGATGCAGTGGCTGGCCACGCGGGGCTATCATGCGCACCTGCTCGACTGGGGAACGCCGGGGCCCGAGGATCGGGACCTCGACCTCGACGCGCATGTCGCGCGCATCCTCCTGCCCCTGCTGCAAGGGTTTGCCACCCCGCCGATCCTGGTGGGCTATTGCCTGGGCGGCACCCTCGCCGTCGCCGCTGCCGCCTTGACGCGGGTCGCGGGGCTGGCGACGATCGCGGCGCCTTGGCATTTCGCCGGCTATGGCGAGACCGCGCGTGCCGAGATGGCGCGACTTTGGCGCGCCGGTGCGCCGTTTGCGCGCCAGACGGGGCTGTTGCCGATGGAAGTGCTGCAAAGCGGGTTCTGGCAGCTCGCGCCCGCGCAGACGATCGCGAAATACGAGGGGTTTGCCGACCGCGATCCGACCAGCCCCGGCGCGCGCGCGTTCGTCAGGCTGGAGGACTGGGCGAATGCGGGTGCGCCGCTCCCCGCCGCCGCCGCCGCCGGACTGTTCGGGGACATGATCGCCCTGGACCTCCCCGGACGCGGTCTGTGGCGGATTGCCGGTCGCTCGATCGCCCCGCGGGCGCTGTCCTGCCCCGCGGTCGAGTTCGTCGCGCGCAACGACCGGATCGTGCCGGCCGCGACTGCGATCGGACTGGCGGACCGGCGCGACGTCGATGCCGGCCATGTCGGCATGATCGTCGGCCGCCGTGCCCGCGCCCAGCTCTGGGAGCCGCTCGCGAACTGGATAGATTCGCTCGGCTAGCGTATTGCATTCTCGAAACGAGAGGACCCGTCATGACCGCCACCCACCCCAGCGACATTGTCATCACCGCCGCCAAGCGTACGCCGGTCGGCAGCTTCCTCGGCGCCTTCGCCACCGTCCCCGCGCATGAGCTCGGCCGCACTGCGATCGAGGCGGCACTCGCGCAGGCGGGTGTCGACGGCGCCGATGTCTCCGAAGTGATCCTCGGCCAGGTGCTGACCGCAGCGCAGGGGCAGAATCCCGCGCGTCAGGCGTCGATGGCGGCGGGCGTTCCGAAGGAAGTCCCCGCCTGGGGCGTCAACCAGGTCTGCGGCTCGGGGCTGCGCGCGGTCGCGCTTGCCTGCCAGGCGATCCAGACCGGCGATGCGACGATCGTCGTCGCTGGTGGGCAGGAATCCATGTCGCTGTCCGCGCACGCCCAGTCGATCCGCGGCGGGCAGAAGATGGGCACTCTCAGCCTTGTCGACACGATGGTCAGCGATGGCCTGACCGACGTGTTCAACGGTTATCACATGGGCATCACCGCCGAAAATCTCGCCGAGCAATATCAGGTGACGCGCGGCGAACAGGACGCCTTCTCGGTCAGCTCGCAGAACAAGGCGGAGGCGGCCCGCGGATCGGGCCGGTTCAAGGACGAGATCGCCGTGGTAACGATCAAGGGCCGCAAGGGCGACGCGATCGTCAGCGACGACGAATATATCCGCGCGGGCGCGACGATCGAGAGCGTGTCGGGCGTGCGGCCGGCGTTCAAGAAGGACGGCACCGTCACCGCGGCGAACGCGAGCGGCCTCAACGACGGCGCCGCCGCGCTGGTGCTGATGCGCCGCGACGAGGCCGAGCGCCGCGGCAGTCCGGTGCTCGCAACCATCCGCAGCTGGGCCTCCGCCGGCGTCGACCCGTCGATCATGGGCATCGGCCCCGTCCCCGCCACGCGCCGCGCGCTGGAGAAGGCCGGCTGGACGATCGCCGATCTCGACCTGATCGAGGCGAACGAGGCGTTTGCCGCCCAGGCTCTGTCGGTCGGCAAGGAGCTCGGCTGGGATGCCGACAAGGTCAACGTCAATGGCGGCGCGATCGCGATCGGCCACCCCATCGGCGCCAGCGGCGCGCGTGTGCTGACGACGCTGATCTACGAAATGCAGAAGCGTGACGCGAGCAAGGGTCTTGCCACGCTGTGCATCGGCGGCGGCATGGGGATTGCTATGTGCCTCGAACGGTGAGACTGCCGTTGCCGCACTTATAAGCCTCAAACGAATAAAGGGGGCCGCTCTGTAAGACGAGCGGCCCCCTTTATCAAATTATAGCCGGCTCAGAACTTGCCGGCAACGCTCACTGCGAATCGACGACCGATCAGATCACTATAGCTCGCCGGGATGATGATGCCGTTATACTCTTCGCCGACCCTGTTGAACAGGTTGGTCACGGCAAAGGTAACCCGGAAACGATCGCTTGCGTTTATGTAGACGCTCGGATTGACCGTCACGAAATCCTTGAGCTTGTCGATTTCGCGAAGATCGGCACCACGGCTGACACGAGAGAAAAGCGCTTCGCCCGTATAGTTGAACGAAGTCGAGATGCCGAAGTCGTCATGAAAATAGGAGAGGTTGTACTGGCCTTGAAACGTCGGATCGCCCAGCGTTCCGTCGGTCCGCACGGGGGCAACGCCGGTGATGTCGTTGACGCGCTTGAGCGAGACGAAAAGATTTCCCCGCATCCCGACCGAGCCAGGAATGCCCAGACCCGACAGCGAACGATTATAGGTGAGTTCGGACTGGATCCCTTCAAACTTGATCTTGTTTCCGTTGACGAAACCACTTCCGACACCTGGGTTTAGGGGGTCGTTGACCACCTGGCCGCCATTGTTGCCACCGTTCGCCGATGCGCCGCCTTGTCCCTGTGCATAGCGTCGGATCTGTGAGCAGAACGCATTGCCGTTCGCCGGATCGGCGGCGTTGAACGTCGAATTGTCGAAACACGCCGATGCGATCTGCGCGACCGTCAGGCTGGCAATCGGATCCGAGATCTTGATGTTCACATAATCGACCGTCAGCGTCAGGTTAGGAATGAAACGCGGCTGTAGAACGACACCGTAGGTGAAGCTCTTCGCCACTTCATTCGCAAGCCCGACATTGCCCCCGTTGCGTCCCGGGACGGTGGCGGCTGCGGCATCCAGTGGCGTGGCATTCGGGAATGCCGACAGGAAGGCCGCGCAGTTGCGGGCACGGTTTTCGGGCGCGGCACCGGCATTGATGTTGGCAGGCGAACACAGGTCGGGAACCGTGGTGAACACGTTCGCAACGGGGGAGAACAGCTCGGTGATGGCAGGTGCGCGGAACGACTTCGTATAATTGCCGCGCAGCGCGATATCCCGGATCGGCGCGAACGACACGCCGCCTGCATAGGCCGTGAAACCGCCATTGACGGTGTTGTTGACGTGACGGCCGCTGGCATTCAGCTGAAGCGAATGCAGGAACGACAACCCGTTCTGCGCCGTGACGATCGGAAGGATGACTTCGCCGAACACCTCGTCGACATTGTATCGTCCCGCGACCGGAAGAATGGCGACAGCACGCCCCTGCCCCAGTTGTTCGAAGGTGCTGGGGGTGAAGCTGCCGCGCTCCTCGCGATGCTCATAGCCCAGGTTCAAGCCGGTCTCGTTGCCGAACAGGTCGAACGGGCTGCCGCCGACATTGACGTTGTAAACGATCTGTTCGAGCCGGCTCCTCGTGATGTTCTCGGATACGATGTACGACCGTGCCTCCGGGCTCGAAAGACCTTCACCCAACAGGTTGAGCGGCACGCAGGCGGCGTCTGCGACTGGCGTACCGCCAGGTGCGGCCTGCACCAACGGGGTTGCCGTGCACACGATCTGCCCCGCAGCGTTCCGCGTGACGTTCACCGCATTGATGAACCGCTGGGCGTTGATGTCCTGTCGGGTATCGCGAATATCGACCCGACCGATGTTGCTGCTGGCTTCATAGTTGAAACGACGACCACCAATATTGAAATCGCCGCGGACGCCGGCGACGGCACGATATTGCTTGTTGGTCGAGAAGCCCGTCAGGTCAGCCAGATCGAGCGACGCACGCGAGACCTGGAACCGCTGGACGCCGAGCGCCGTCAGCTGCGCGCGCGCCTGATCCGTCAGGAACGGGCTTGCGCTCGTGAACGTCAGCGCGCCGCTGAGACCGCCGAACAGGCTGCTGTTGAAGGTCGGCTGCTGAACCAGTTCGTCACCGCGCGACTGGAAATAGGTTGCCTCGATGAAGACCTTGAACGCATCGGAAAAGTCGTAACCGGCAAAGCCGTTAAACACGTTGCGCCGCAGATCGCTGGTGATCTGCGAATAATCGTTGAAGCGGAACCCGTCGCCGCCGCTGCCCTGCTGGACGCTCACGAACCGGATACCCCGGTTGAAGGGCACGAGATTGCCGCTGCGGTCGAACTGATAATTCTGCACTGCCGCCGCGACTGAGCCGGTCCCGTTCGCGTTGGCGAAGGCCGACGTGATCAGACCTCCACCGGTCAGCAACGGCAACGTCCGGTCGCGTACCAGGATCGATCCGGGAAATCCGTCAGTTCCGGAATCATTGAAACCGATTCCCGTATTCACCCGGCCGTCATTTGCGGCGGTCGTACCAGCAGGGCGGCCGAGCTGCGCGGACTGCGCTGTCGAGGGATTGTCGGCCGATCCGATATTGTCGCGAAGAAAACCACGCGAATTGTACAGCAAGCCCTTTTGATAGTCGCGCGTATAGGCCAGCGTGATGTTACCGCGGCCATCGTCAAAGTCGAAGCCGCCCGCCAGCGCTAGGTTGTAACGGAATGCGTCCCCTTCTTCCGTGATACCGCTCAATGCGGTGTAGCGGACGCCCTTCAGGCGGGTGTCGAGAATGAAATTGACCGTCGAGGCAATCGCGTCTGAACCATAGGTGGTCGCCCCGACCGTTGAGATCTGTTCGATACGGTCGAGCAACAGCGTCGGAATGACGTTGACGTCGACCTGCGTCCCCGCGCCGCCCTGGTTGAAGATCGTCGTCACGTTGGACGATACCGAGCGGCGGCCGTTGATCAGCGTCAGCGTCCGGTTCGAACCCAGGCCAAGTCCGTTGATGAAATTGACGCCTTGGCCAAACGAACCCTGCGCGCCCGCGGGCGTGATGTTGCCGCGAATGCCCGGCGTCTCGTTCAGCGCATCGGCGGCATTGGTCAGGCCGCGATTGGACAGATACTGATTGTTGATCACCGTGATCGGCACGGTGCCTTCGACATTCGGCAGCCGGATACGCGATCCGGTGACGGTGATCTCTTCGGGGGCGGACTCGCGCCGCGTTGCGCCATCGGCGCCCACCGCCGGCTCGCCCGCGACCGGCGCGCACAGCGACCCATCGGCGAGACGCTCCTGGCCGGGCGTGCATTCAGGGGTGGTCGAGGTTTGTGAATAGGCGGTGCCGCAAAATCCCGCGGCCAAGACGGCAAGCGCGGATACGCGAACGAGCAGATTGCATCGCATTAGTTATATCCCCCTGTGAACACGTGATTTTCTAGGGAGACATCGGACGAAGATCGACCCTTACATGACGGAAGTGTCATTTGGCGCCGCACGCGTTGTAAGAATGCAACATATCTGACACAATATGTCGATTTATAATCTATGTTTGTTGTTAAAAACCCCTGCAAGGCCGCTTAGGTGTATTTTGGTTTAAACCCTATGGTTTGCGATCGCACGGCGGAAGCTGTGAGCCTCGTTGACAACGACGCGGCCGCTATCGCCCCGCTGCGGTGATAACGCCACCTCGCCTCTTCGAGTTCACAACATGGAATATGGAAGAGGATGTGTCGAATTGTTGCGTGAACGCTACAGTTTTGTGAAAACTCGGACTTCCGTTCATGCTGCAGCAATAAACCAATTGCGCGGCCAATCGCATGGCGTCACCCTCTCGCCATCGAATAGGGCATAAATGCCAACGCAAAGGGGTTTTATGAAATTGTCTCGCTTTCTGGGCGCGACGGCGATCGTCGGCGCGCTTGCGGCACTGCCCGGCACTGCGCTGGCACAAACCGCACCGGATCAGGTCGCACCTGTTGCGGAAGCACCCCAGCGCGAAGCGTCACAGCCCGCGAACGACGAGATCCTCGTCACCGGGTCGCGCATCGCCAGCCCGAACGGCGAATCCGCGGTTCCCGTCAGCACGATCAGTGCGGTCGAACTGACGACGACCGCCAAGACGTCGATCGGCGACGTCCTGAACGATCTGCCGCAGCTCCAGAGCACCTATAGCCAGGCGAACTCGACCCGCTTCCTCGGCACGGCCGGCCTCAACCTGCTCGACTTGCGCGGCCTTGGAACGCAGCGCACGCTCGTGCTCGTCAACGGTCGCCGGCATGTCGGGTCCGACATCCTCAACAACGCCGTATCGGTCGACACCAACACGATCCCGACTGACCTGATCCAGTCCGTCGATCTTGTGACGGGCGGTAATTCGGGCGTCTACGGATCGGACGCGCTGGCCGGCGTCGTCAACTTCATCCTGAAGGACAATTACGAGGGTCTGCAGGTCCGCGGCCAGGGTGCGATCAGCGAGCGTGGCGATGCCGGGTCCTATTTCGGCAGCGTCCTGGCGGGCAAGAATTTCGCCGACGGCCGCGGTAACATCGCGGTCAATCTGGAATATTCGCGGCAGAATGCGCTCTACGCGTCGCAGCGCGACTATCTGCGCCAGGCCAACGGCTTCATCGCAACCGATTCCGACTCCGCGGGCGTCGCTACCGGTCAGACGAACCTGAACTATGACGGCATTCCGGATTCGGTGTTCTTCCGCGATATCCGGTCGGCAACGATCTCGGCCGGCGGTCTTGTCGCCTTTGCAAGCCCGACCGGCGCGTGCGGGCGCGACAACACGCCGACGGCGACGTTCAACAATGCCGGACGCCCCTTCTCGTGCAACTTCCTGTTCCAGTCGTCCGGCGCCCTGGCGCAGCAAACCGGCTCGCGTGTCGGCCTTGCCGCAACGGCCGGCACGGGCAGTGCCACCAACCCGTTCCGCGCCAGCGCGGTACCGGCCGGATCCTATCTGAGCGGCAATGGCGACACGCGCCGTGAAGGGCAGCTGATTCAGATCCTGCCAGAACTCAACCGGTATTCCGCCAATCTCATCGGCCATTTCGAGGTATCGGACGCCTTCGTCCCGTTCATCGAGGCCAAATATTCGCGCACCGATTCGGTCGGACAGGGGAGCTCGGGACCGGCCTTCTTCACCGGCCAAACGCTGGACCTTCTTTACGAGCGGCCGCGACTTGACAACCCCTATCTGTCGGCCGATGCGCGCAACACCATCGCTGCGCAGATCCTCGCAAGCGGTATCAATCCGACCACCAACGCACCGCTCACGGCCGCGAACATCACCGCGATCAACAACGGGTCCTTCCGCTTCATCCTGCGCAAGAACCTCACCGATCTGGGCGTCCGCACCGAAGCCGCGCGGCGCGAAACCTACCGTCTTGTCGGCGGTGTCCGGGGCACGTTCAACGACGACTGGCACTATGAGCTTGCGGGGAACTATGGCGAGTTCCGCGAAAAGACGAAGGTCATGGGCAATCTGAACCAGCAGCGCATGGTGCTTGCCCTCGACGCCGTCACCAATCCGGCAAACGGCCAGATCATCTGCGGATCGCAGCTGCCGGGTACGGGTCAGGCGCGCGCCGATGCGTCCTTCGGCGGCGACATCGCCGGAAACGCAGCCGTCCAG
This sequence comes from Sphingomonas sp. CFBP 8765, assembly GCF_014841445.1. Lineage (NCBI taxonomy): Bacteria > Pseudomonadati > Pseudomonadota > Alphaproteobacteria > Sphingomonadales > Sphingomonadaceae > Sphingomonas > Sphingomonas sp. CFBP 8765. The sequence continues at coordinate 534,659 of NZ_JACYTY010000001.1, forward strand.
GCGGCGGATATCGCCGCCTGCCAGCCGCTCAATCCGTTCGGCACCGGGAATATCTCGCAGGCGGCCAAGAACTACGTCCTTCAGGACACGGTCTCGAGTGGCAAGATCACGCAGCTTGACATCAACGGCTTCGTCTCCGGCGATCTGAGCCAGCTGTTCAGCCTGCCCGGCGGCGACATCGGCTTCTCGGTCGGCGGCGAATACCGGCGCGAGACGGCCTTCTACGAGCAGGATCCCTTGGTCTCGTCAGGCTATACCTTTTACAACGCGATCGGAAAGTTCGACCCGACCTCGTTCGAGGTCAAGGAAGCGTATGGCGAAATCCGCATACCGCTGTTGAAGGACATCACGCTCATCCGCGAGCTGACACTGAGCGGTTCGGGCCGCGTGTCGGATTACAAGGGCTCGGCGGGCACGGTTTACGCATATAGCGGCAACGCGACCTATACGCCGATCGATGGGATCCGTTTCCGCGGAAACTATTCTCGCTCGGTCCGTGCGCCCAACCTGTCCGATCTCTACTCGCCGCAATCGCAGAACTTCGCCACCGTCACAGATCCGTGCTCGGCGCGAAACGTCGCGGGGGGCACGCAGTTCCGGGCCGGCAATTGCGCCGCGGCGGGCATTCCGACCACCTACGACTATGTCTACGCACAGACGCTGGAGATTGTCAGCGGCGGCAATCCGCAACTCGACGTCGAAAAGTCGGATTCCTACACCTATGGCGTGCTGCTCCAGCCCAGGTTTATCCCGGGCCTGACGCTGTCGGTCGATTACTACAACATCAAGGTCAACAATGTGATCACCGCGCCATCGGCGCAGGGCATCATCAACAGCTGCTACGATTCGCCAACGACCGGCAACCAGTTCTGCTCGCTCTTCACTCGCGTTCCCGCGGGTCAGACCGGTGCTGTCGGTGAAGAGCAGTATCGCATCGTCGAGGGCAGCCTTCAGCAGACCTTGCTCAACTATGCAAAGCTGCAGGTTCGCGGTATCGACGTCGACCTGAACTACACGCACACCTTTGGCGATGTTCGCCTGAACAGCCACATCATCTACACGCACGTGCTGACCAACAGCTCGTTCACCGACCCGACGCAGCCGGGCTTTGCTGACACGACGGTCGGCGAAGTTGGAACGCCCAAGGATCAGGTCAACTGGAACCTTGGCGCTGATTTCGGCTCGGTCTTCGGCAACCTGCAGATGCGTTACATCACGAAGCAGTCGGTCGGGGCCGCCGAGAACCGTCAGTCGTTCCAAGGCCGCGTCCCGCAGAACCTCGACGATTTCGACATCCCCTACTACCCCGACGTGTTCTACATGGACGTGAAGTTCGGCGTGAACGTCACGCGCGAAACGAACTTCTACTTCGGCATCGACAACCTGACCGACCGCCTCCCGCCACTGGGCTCGACGGGCATCGGCGCCGGCACCGCGATCTTCGAGCCGCTGGGCCGCAAATTCTACGCCGGGTTCCAGGCGAAGTTCTGACCTGATCGCGATTTTCGCGACAAACGCTATCCCTTGGGGGGCGGTGATTTCCACCGCCCCTTTTTTTGTAACCCGCCGGTCCGCGGACACCTATGCGGTGCTTGCCGTGACCTAGTGCCGCGCCTTGCCCGCGCGGGGCGTCACGCAGATATACGCGGCGCGTCCCAAACGCGCTGGAACCTGGTGCCCATCGCGGTCAGCAGTTCATATTGCGACATTCCCGACACGACGGCCGCATCCGGCAAGGCTGGGTCAAAGGCGATCCAGTCCCCCTCGCTAGCAGTCGCCGAGGTCACGTCGATCGCGACGAGATCCATCGAGACCCGGCCGATCACTGCGAGCCGGTCCTGGCCATGCCATGCGGTGCCGCAATTGGAAAATCCCCGGAAATACCCGTCGGCATATCCAAGATTGACAACCGCGACATCGGTGTCGGCCTTCGCGGTCCATGTCGCATTATACCCGACCGCGTCGCCTGCGCGCACCCGCCGGACCTGCAGGATCTCCGCCTCGGGATAAACCACCGGCGTGATCACTTCGCCCAGTTCCCCTCGCGGCACCCCGCCATACACCGCCAATCCCGGCCGTGTCAGATCAAACGCATAATCGTGCCCCAGCGCGATCCCTGCGGAATTGGCGAGACTCATCCGCCGCGCGCCCGTCATGCCCTGCAACGCCGCGAACCGATCGCGCTGCAGCGCGTTCATCGCCGCGTCCTCATCGGCGCAGGCGAGATGGCTCATCAGCGTCTCGATCGTCAGTCCGTCGAGCAGTCCGTCGGCGATATCCTGCGCGGACACGCCGAGGCGGTTCATCCCCGTGTCGACCATGACGTCGCACGCGCCCCCGCCCCCGGCCTTCCAGCGCGCGACCTGTGCGGGCGTGTTCAGCACCGGACGCCCGACCCCGGCGCGGGCAGCCGCCATGTCTTCGTCACGGACGCCGTGCAGGACGGACACCGCGAGGCCGAGCGGTGCCAGCTCGACCGCCTCGCGCCAGTTGGAGACGAAGAAGTCGCGACACCCCGCCCCCGCGAGACGCTGCGCGACCTCGACCGCGCCCAGACCATAGCCGTTCGCCTTGACCGCCGCCCCACACGCGGCGCGGCCACTCATGCGGTCGAGCGTCTGCCAGTTGCGGACAAGAGCGTCGCCGTCGAGGCGCAGGCGGAGCGGGGCGGGAATATCGATCACCCGCGCGGGATAGAGCGCTCGCGCGGCATCGTCGATGACCTTCCCGTCTCCCCGCCCTCGCCCGGCCCCGATCCGTCCGTTACCGCATGGCGTAGCGCAGCCCGATCCAGAGCGTGCGCGGCGTTGCACGCTCGACAATCGTACCGCTGCTGATCCCCGCCTCGACCGTTTCATCGAACAGGTTTTCCGCGCGCGCCTCGACGACCAGCGCGCGGGTAATCGGATAGGCCGCATAGGCGTCGAGCGTGGTCGCGGGATCGAGGCTGCGGCTGTTCTGATCGTCGTCGAACTGGCGCGCGACATGGCGCACCGTCAGCGATGCGGCGGCGGCATCGCGTCGCCAGTCGATCGTCGCCGATACCTGGTCGCGCGGCGTCTGGGCCGGACGCAGCCCGTCGAGCGCGATCGCGGCGGCCGAGGCGTCCACGGTCGAATTGACGTGCGACCACGAGGCCTGGACGCCGACCGGGCCGGGGCGATACGCGGCATCGATCTCGAACCCATGCGCGCGGATCGCGTCGAGGTTGCGGCGGACGCGCGACGCGCTGGTGGCGGTCGACGACAGCGTGACGTTGGCGATCGCGTCCTTCAGCCTGTTGTAGAAATAGGTCGCGGCGATGCTGACCCCCGGCGCGGGCGCCAGCGTGACCCCACCCTCGACCCCGGTCAGCCGCTCTGGCGACAGCAGCGCATTGGCCGCGGTCGTGTCGTTGCCGACGCGGAACGGGCGATAGAGTTCGTTGAGCGTCGGCAGCCGCCAACCGCGATAGCCCGCGACGCGGAACGTAACCGCGTCGACGGGACGATAGGCGATCCCCGCGCGGCCCGTCGTTTCGGTGCCCTCCCGATCGGCATAGCGCAGGTCGGTGACCGGCAGCCCCCCGGCAAGCGGTCGTTCCGACAGATACCCCTGGTCGATCGTCCAGCGGTCGATCCGCCCGCCAAGGCTGAACGTCACATCGCCCGCGACGAGGCTGCCGTCCGCGAACAGCCCCGACGTGGTCGAGCTGCCGCCCGCCTCGCGTCGCCGGGTCGGATTGCCGCCGGCAAAAAAGAACAGCTCCTGCGTCTTGCCGCTCACGTCGCGAATGTCCGCACCGAGCCGCAGCGTGATCGCCTCACCAAGCGGCGGCAGGAGTTCGAACCGCGCACCGAGCCCCGTCGCGGGCGTATTATACTGGTCGAGCGACTGGGTGGTCGTGCTGCGTGCCGCGTTGATGCTGCCGAAGCTCGAGGCAAAGGCGCGGGTCTGAAGATAACCGAGCAGCGAATAGCCCCAGCGTCCCCGCCCGACCAGTCGCAGGCTGGCATCCGCGCCCTCGCTGCGATTGGCGGTGAAATCGCTGCCGCGGTCGCGCGTGTCGGTGAAGGCGCTCGCGTTCAGCTGCAGCTCGGTGGTCGCGTCGACGGCGATCACCGTGCGCACGGCGCCCGACGCCTGTTCATACGGCGCCGGGCGATCGACCGCGCCGCGCGACCCCGCGACCGTCGGCGTGAAGCCGTCGCCGCGCGTATAAGCGCCCGACACGACCGCGAAACCGCCGTCGCGGACCAGCGCCGCGGAGGCCTGCGCGTCGACCGAATCGCGGCTGCCATAGGCGATGCCCGCCTGGAACGGGGTCAGCTGGCCAGGACTGGCGCTTTCAAGCTCGACGGTGCCGGCAAGTGCGCCCGGCCCCTGATAGCCGCTGCCGCCGCCACGCGTGACGCGGATCCGGCCGAGCCGGCCCGTCGCATAGGCGGGAAACGCGACCCAGCCGCCGAACGGGTCAGCCTGTGGGACGCCGTCGAACAGCAGCAGCGCGCGGCTCGACGCATTGCCACCGATGCCGCGCAGCGAAATGCCCTGGCTGGTCGGGTTGGCGCTGCGTGAATCCGAGCGGCGGAACTGCTGCAGCCCCGCGACATCGGCGAGCACGGTTTCCAGCCGGTTGCTCGCGCTCGACTGGATGCGGTCGCGCTCGATCGTGACAATATCATAGGCCCGGTCACCTGGTGCATCCGCCAAGCCGCGGCCGGTGACGACGATCACCGGCGGCGTCTCGGCGACGGGCGATGGGGCGACGCTCTGCGCGATGCCTGGCGTCAGGAGCGCGAGCGGAAGGAGAAGGACGGCGGACAGGCGACGCGATCGCGCGATAATGGTCATCGCGGGCTCATGCCAGCATTGCACCGCCGGCGAAAAGCCTCTTTCGCCAAAGACCTGACGCCAGGGCAAAGGCGGGCTGCGTCAGACGAGTTCGACCGCGACCGCCGTTGCCTCGCCGCCACCAATGCACAACGCCGCCACGCCCTTGCGCAGACCGCGCGCCTTGAGTGCGGCAACCAGCGTGGCGATGATCCGCGCGCCGCTTGCACCGATCGGATGGCCGAGCGCGGTTGCGCCGCCATTGACGTTCAGCCGGTCACGCGGGATTGCGAGGTCGCGCATCGCGATCATCGCCACCGTCGCGAACGCCTCGTTCACCTCGAACAGGTCGACGTCCCCGACCGACCAGCCCGCGCGGTCAAGCACCTTGCGGATCGCCGAGACGGGTGCGGTCGTGAACTGCGCGGGGGCGTGCGCATGCGCGGCGGTCGCGACGATCCGCGCCTCCTGCGCCAGCCCCAGCCGCGCGGCGACGCTCGCCCGCGTCAGGACCAGCGCCGCGGCACCGTCCGAGATCGACGCCGAGGTCGCCGCGGTGATCGTGCCGTCCTTGGCAAAGGCGGGGCGCAGGCCCGAGATCTTCTCGGGCTTTGCCTTGCCCGGCTGCTCGTCCTCGACGACCGCGACGTCACCGCCGCGCGTCTTGACCGTCACCGGCACGACCTCGTCGCGGAAATGCCCCCCGGTGACCGCCGCACTCGCCCGCGCGAGGCTTTCGAGCGCGAACGCGTCCTGATCCGCCCGCGTGAACTGATAGGCCCCCGCCGTGTCCTCGGCGAACGCGCCCATCGGCTTGCCCTTTTCATAGGCATCCTCGAGACCGTCCAGCATCATCGAATCGGAGACGACGTCATGGCCGATCCGCGCGCCGCCGCGATGCTTGGCGAGCAGGAAGGGCGCATTCGTCATGCTCTCCATTCCGCCCGCGACCACCACGTCGACGGTCCCGGCGGCAAGTGCCTCGAACCCCATGATCGCGGCCTGCATTCCGGATCCGCACATCTTGTTGATCGTGGTGGCCTCGACCGAGTCGGGCAGCCCCGCGCCGAGCGCCGCCTGCCGCGCGGGCGCTTGTCCTAGCCCGGCGGGCAGGACGCAGCCCATATAGATGCGGTCGATCACCGCCGGGTCGACGCGTGCGCGCTCGACCGCCGCCTTGACCGCGGTCGCGCCGAGTTCGGTCGCGGTGACCCCTGACAGGGCCCCCTGGAATCCACCCATCGGCGTACGGGCATAGCTGGCGATGATGATCGGATCGTCGGTCATGGTGATCGTTCCTGTAAACGGCATGCGGCGTGCGCCAGTGGACCTGGGCCGGCGTTGCCGCGCACGGGCGCGGACCATACCGGATCATCCAAAGTCGCTGCAACCGACGCTCTGAGCGCCCTGCCATACCCGCCGCAAATGGCGTGTCAACACCACCGCGCCGCCGTGGCGCGCTGCCCCGAATTGCCGGACGCAGCACGTCGCACCCCCGGCCCGACGCGGTACCCGCGCAACGAACCGCCAGACGCGCGCGTTCACAGGCCATGGTCAATCGACCGTGCCCAGACTTGGAAGCGTCACCGGCCAGCATAAGCCGGGACCTGAAAGGAGACGAACATGACCCATATGTTGCTCGCCGGCCTCGCGCTCGCGACCGCCGCCACCATGGCCGCACCGACCATCGAACACACCACGCGGGTCGATCATCACAGCGGCCCCGTGGAGGTCCGTTATCGCGGCGCGGTCGTCGTCGAACACCGCCAGATCGGCGCGGTCGCACCAGCCGGACAATCCTCGACGCTGCGTTGTGCCTGGACCGCCAACATGATCGTCGACCGCCATGCCAAGGCGTCGTCGGGAACGCTGATGACGCGCAACTTCGCACGCGATGGCGTAGCGGCGGGCCACCAGCCGGGATGGTGCAGCAGCAGCCGCGCCGCGATCGCACGCGAGGTCGCCGCGAAGACGCGCGACCTGCATCACGACGTGACCGCCATGGCGCAAGAAGACCATGACGTACTCCGCGCCGAACTTGATCAGATCCACGGAGCGTTGGCCGCAGGATGACGCGCCCCTTCACGCACACACTCGCGCTGACCCTGTGCAGCACGGCAGCCTTTCTCCCAACGTCCGTGCGGGCACAGGTCGCGCCCTCCGGCGGGATCGAGGTCGCCACCGACGAGGCACGCCGCGGGCTCAGTTGGAGCGAGGGCCGCGCGGTGTTGTCCGCGGATGCGGCGGCCTCGCTCGGCAGGATCGACGCGACAGCGCGCGTGACGACGCTCCGCAACGCCGACCGCCACGCGGGCGCCGACGCGGTCGTCGACGTCATGCTGGCGACGGGGTGGGATCTGGGCGCGGTCACGCTCCGGACGTCCGCGACCGGGCATCTGTTCGCCGGCGCGCGCACCGGGATGGACTATGCCGAGATCGGCGCGTCCGCGCGGTACAGCTATGGTCCCGCCCGTCTGGTCGGCGGGATCGAGTTCGCCCCGTCGCAGGATGCGCTGGGGGGCAGCAACGTCTATCTTTATGCGAATGCCGATGCCGGGATCCCCGGGACGCCCTACACGCTGCTCGCAGGTATCGGGCACTCCTCGGGCACCACGACGGATCCGCTGCGCATACAGCGGCTGCGTCCCGGTGGCAGCTATACCGATTGGCGATTGGGCGTGGAACGCCAGCAGGGGTCGCTGACGCTCGGGGTCGATTATATCGGCACCGACATCGCACGCGCCGATGCGACCGGCCCGTTTGCGGATGCGCGACACAGCGGCGACCGTATCGTCGCCCGCGCGCGGCTGGGCTTCTGATCCCGCAGGAGCGCAGTGATCCGCGCTCCCGAGTCCGGCCCCCTTAAAGGGCCGTGCTCACGAAGATCCAGAAATGACATGATGGGGTTTGGGAAGCCCGGAAGTCCCTGAGGACATCCTCTGCTTCGAATTATCCCTACCCGGCTTTCTGTCTGCAAAGACGAGAAAGACCGGGTAGGGTCAATTCCATGGTGGGCGTGGCAAGGATTGAACTTGCGACCCCTGCGATGTCAACACAGTGCTCTACCACTGAGCTACACGCCCGCCGGAGCGCTCCACTAGCCGCGCTTATCGCGGGGCGCAAGCACTCAATTGAAGCTTGTTGCATTATCCATCTCGAACAGCCGATCGACCTCGGCCACGAGGTCGCGGAGATGGAAGGGTTTGGACAGCACGCGCGCCTGCGGCATCGTCTTGCCCGCCTTCAGCGTGACCGCCGCAAAGCCGGTGATGAACATGACGCGGAGGTTCTTGCAGAGCTCGCCGGCACGCTGCGCCAGCTCGATGCCGTCCATCTCGGGCATCACGATATCGGTCAGCAGCAGGTCGAACGTCTCGGTCTCGAGCAGCGGAATCGCCGCGGTGCCACGGTCGACCGCGGTCACCGCATACCCCGATCGCTGCAAGGCGCGGGTAAGATATTCGCGCATGACCTGATCATCCTCGGCCAGCAGGATTCGCAACATCGATATATTCCCGTGATTTAGCGGTCCGTTACTCCATAAGCAGTTAAGATTTCCAGATCGTTTGCCCGTTCATGCAATGCGCCCTACGCTTTTCCGCATGCAGTCTCCTTCGTTCACGCGCTTCGGCGACCTGCCGCCTGCCAGCCCGGTGGTGATGTCGGTACCGCATGCCGGTCGCGACTATCCGCCCGCCTTGCGCGAGGCGTTACGCGTCCCGTTCGACACCGTCGTGGCGCTCGAGGACCGTCATATCGACATCGTTGCCACCCGGGCACGGACGGTCGAGACGATGATCGTGCAGACCCGGGCACGCGCCTGGATCGACCTGAACCGCAGCGAGGCCGAACGCGATCCCCGCGTGGACGAGGGGGCGAACCCGATGGCGCAGCCTCAACCCTCCGCCAAGCTGCGAAGCGGCCTCGGCCTGGTGCCGCGTCGGGCAGCCGCCGCGCCCGACCTCTGGCGGCGCCGGTTTACAGACGCGGACATCTCCAGCCGGATCGCCAACGACCACCGCCCCTATCATGACGCGGTGCGCGACGCGTTGGCCGCAGCGCAGGCGCGGTTCGGGATCGCGATCCTCCTCGACGTCCATTCGATGCCGCCGCTCTCGGCGGCGGGCGTACCGGGCGGCAGCCCGCCCCGGATCGTCCTGGGGGACCGTTTCGGCCGCAGCGCCGATCCGCGCTTCCTCGCCCGCCTCGAGACCGAGATCGCGGACACAGGCCTCCCCTTTGCCCGCAACGCGCCCTATGCCGGGGGGCATATCCTCGAACGACACGCGCGTCCCACCGCGGGGATCCACGCGATCCAGCTCGAATTCGATCGGTTGCTCTACTTGGATCGCCAGTTCGACGGGCTGGGCACCGGCGTGGATGCGACGGTGCGGCTGCTCAAGGCCCTTCTCACAGCCTTGACGAACGAGGCGCTGGCCATGGGCGCATCGGCCACCACCCGGGCCGCAGCGGCCGAATAAGGGCCAGCGCTAGCGACACCGATCACCCGCAGCGGGACCCCAGCTTGGCACATAAAAAAACCACCCCGTGCGCGAAGCACGAGGTGGCCAAGGTTCAGGGAGGAGGCACGCTAGAAGCGTGCCGTACGACGCCGCGAAAGGGGGGGACACGGTGCCGTACAGGTCTAAAATGGGCGAGCGGGATTTTGGTTCAACCCCGACGCGAAAAATTCTGCGCCGCAACGATCGCAGCTCGGGATCCCGGCGCGAGCGCGCGGTATCTGGTGCGCCGACCGACCGCGCTGCGATCGGTCGGCGCGGACGGATCAGCCGCCGAGCTGCGGCAGCGGCGTCTTGCCGAGCTGAACCTGGCGCGCAAAGATGTCGCGCATCAGCGCAAGTGAGAACAGGTGGGCGTACAGCAGCGGCAGCATGCCCGACTTGCTGATCTTGCGCAGCGCATCGCCGCGCAGGTCGATCAGCTTCTCCTCGTTGACCATCTGGAACCCGCGATAGACGAAGGGCTGCTCGGCACCGTCGGGCTGGATCGAGACTTCGCCGTCCATCAGCAGGCCGAGTTCGCGCAGCTCCTTCATGAAGTTCTGCGTGCGCGCGCCGGCCTGTTCGAACGATTCATTGAACGCCAGGATCGACTTGGTGACCTCGGTCGGCGCGCCATCCGCGAACAGCGCGTCGCCCTCGTCGAACGCACCGAGCGCATCGGAGGTCGGATCGAAGCAGAGCGACAGCTCCTGCGCATCGGGATGCAGCCGCGCGAGCATGTACGGATAGCGGCGGATATAGGCGGGAACGTAGAAGGTGTTCTCGGTCAGCTTGCCGTCGTCGCCGATGAAGACGTTGACGCCCTCGTTGAGGCCCATCAGCGCCAGCGGGATCGCATCGTCGCCGACCGAGAAGACGATCGGCATGTGACGCTGCACCAGCGGGAATTCGTCGACGGTGATCGGGATCGCATGCTGGCCGACGAGGAACGGCGCGCTCTCCTGCGGGCGGACCTTGTAATCGGCGTGCGTGTCGCTCGAAAGCGGCTCCAGGCCGTTGTAGAAGAGCGGAAGCTGCGGTGCGCTGGCCATCATGTATCTCCAGTGTTTCGTCAGAGGATCTGGGCGGCAGGACGCCGGCGATTGGCGCGAGGCTCTATGGCGTGACGCCTGCCCGTGCAAGCGTGACGAGCTTGCCGGGGTTCAGCAGCCCGTGCGGATCGAATGCGGTCTTCACCGCGCGCAGGATCGTCAGCCGTGCGGGCGACGACAACCGCTCCAGCTCGCCAATCTTCATCTGGCCGATCCCGTGCTCTGCGGAGATCGATCCTCCGGCCGCGACGACCAGATCGTCGACGAAGCGCGTCACGACCGGCGCATCCTCGGCATACCAGCGCGAGGGATCGGTGCCCTGCGGGGCGCGGACGTGAAAATGGACATTGCCGTCGCCCAGATGGCCGAACCCGCTGGCATGCGTACCGGGAAACCGCGCGTTGCAGGCCCGCGCGGCATCGATCATGAAGCGCGGCATCGTCTCGACCGGGACCGAGATGTCATGCTGGGTGGCGGGGCCGAGCGCACGTTCGGCCGCGGACAGGGAATCACGGATCCGCCAGAATGCCGCGGCCTGCGCCTCGCTGGCGGCGATCACGGCATCCTCAGCCTGCCCTGCCTCCAGCGCGGCGCCCAGCAGCCGTTCGAGCAGCGCCGCGGGGGTTTCGCCGTCCATGGACGGTGCGGTTGCCTCGATCAGGACATGCCAGGCATGGTCGCCGTCGAGCGGCGCACGCGTTCCGGGGAGATGCGCGACCGCTGCCGCTAGCGTTTCACGCGGCAGGATCTCGAAGCTTTCGACACGGTCGGTCGCCGCCTGCAGGCCGCGCAGCAGCCGGAGCGCGCTGTCGGGTCCGGAGACCCCGACCCAGGCGACCGCGCGTGCGGCCACGGCTGGCACCAGCCGCAATGTGGCTGCGGTGACGATCGCCAGCGTTCCCTCGGATCCGACGAGCAGCTGATCGATGTCGTAGCCGCGATTGTCCTTCTTCAGCGCGGACAGGCCGTCATGGACGCTGCCGTCGAGCAGCACCGCCTCGACGCCTGCAACCAGCCCGCGCATCGTCCCGAACCGCAGCACCTGCGTGCCGCCGGCATTGGTCGAGACCAGGCCGCCGATCGTCGCGCTGCCGCGTGCGCCGAGCGTCAGCGGGAAGCGCTGGCCGACCGCCTGCGCAGCGTCGTCGAGATCGGCGAGGATAGCGCCTGCCTCCACCACCGCGAGGCCGGCCTCGGCATCGATCGACCGGATGCGGTTGAGACGGCGCAGCGACAGCAGGGCGGCACGGCCGTCGGCGGGCGGCGTTGCCCCTCCGACCATCGACGTGTTGCCGCCCTGCGGTACCAGCGGGACGCGGAACGCCAGCGCGGCCTGGGCGATCGCCGATACCTCGGCAACCGACGACGGGGCGAGCATCAGCGGGGCTGCACCATGGAACCGGCCGCGCCAGTCCTCGAGCCAGGGGGCGATATCTGTGGCATCGGTGACGATGGACTTGCGCTCGAGCTGCGGGGCAAGCGCGTCGAGCATCTGTATCTGTTCGGGCGTCATGACTGCGCCGCTAAGCGCAATTCACCTCCCGTTCAACGATCGCGGTTAACGCTGCTTAGCGACATCATGATTCACCCTGCGCTTCCCGCCTCCCTCCTCGCCCTCACCGCCCCCCTCGCGGCCGTGGCGAACCCCGCCGTGCCGACGCACGCGCGCGTCGAGATCACGCAGGTCTCGATCCACGAGCGGATCATCATCCGCGTCCCCCGCATGTTCAGGCGATCGGCCCAACCCGTCGGTAGCGCGCCCTTGTCGAAGCCGCGCGAGTGGAAGGAGCGCAAGGGGCCCAAATGCGTCGCCGTCGCGGAGATAGCGGGCGCCTTTCTCGGCCAGCCGGGCTCGGTCGATCTCGTCATGCAGGACGGCACGCGGTTGCGCGCGAAGCTTGATGGCGACTGCAAACCACTCGACTATTATCCGGGCTTCTACCTGCGGCCGAGCGGTGACGGTCTGATATGTCGCGATCGCGACGCGATTCGCATGCGGTCCGGCGCGCGCTGCGAAATCGATGACTTCAAGACGCTGAAGCTCAAGCAATAGACAAGACCGTACGGGTGATGTGCGACTTTCGTCGTGCCGCCACCCGCTTTCCTTGACATTTTGCTGGAAATCCGCGAGCGGCGGGGCGCTTGAGGGAATAATGCGCGCCCTCCTTTTCCCGGACATATAAATGAGCTTTGCCGATCTCGGCCTTTCCGAAGAACTCCTGAAGGCGGTCACTGACGCCGGCTATACCGAGCCGACGCCGATCCAGGCCGGCGCGATCCCTTCGGTTCTGATGATGCGTGACATCATCGGCATCGCCCAGACGGGCACCGGCAAGACCGCGTCGTTCGTGCTGCCGATGATCGACATTCTTGCCCATGGCCGAAGCCGCGCCAGGATGCCGCGCTCGCTGATCCTTGAGCCGACCCGCGAACTGGCCGCGCAGGTTGCCGAAAACTTCGAGAAATACGGCGTCAATTCGCATCTCTCGATGGCGCTGCTTATCGGCGGCGTGTCGATGGGCGACCAGCTCGCCGCGCTCGAAAAGGGCGTCGACGTCCTGATCGCGACGCCGGGCCGGCTGATGGACCTGTTCGGCCGCGGCAAGATCATGCTCAACGGCTGTTCGCTGCTGGTCATCGACGAGGCGGACCGGATGCTCGACATGGGGTTCATCCCCGACATCGAGGAAATCTGCACCAAGCTGCCCAAGTCGCGCCAGACGCTGCTATTCTCGGCAACGATGCCGCCGCCGATCAAGAAGTTGGCGGACAAGTTTCTCTCGAACCCCAAGACGATCGAGGTCTCGCGCCCTGCATCGACCAACCTCAACATCAAGCAGTATCTGGTCCCGGTCGCCAGCCAGACCGCGAAACGCGAGACACTGCGCCGGATCCTAGCGCAGGACGAGGTCACCAACGCGATCATCTTCTGCAATCGCAAGACGACCGTGCGCGACCTCAACAAGGTGTTGAAGCAGGCGGGTTACAAATCCGGCGAAATCCATGGCGACATGGAGCAGCCCCAGCGCCTCGCCGAACTGGACCTGTTCAAGAACGGTGCGGTGACGATCCTCGTCGCCTCGGACGTCGCTGCGCGTGGTCTGGACATCAAGGGCGTGTCGACCGTCTTCAACTATGACGCGCCTTGGCATCCCGACGATTATGTCCACCGGATCGGCCGCACGGGCCGTGCGGGCGCGACGGGCACCGCTTATACCTTCGTCGCACCCGACGATTCCGAGAATATCCAGAATATCGAAAAGCTGACGGGCCAGACGATCGAGCGGCTCAAGCTGTCCGAGCCGAGAGCGCTGGCTCCGGCGGCTACCGCGCCGTCCGATAGCAATGAAGAGCTGCCACCGCGGCGCGAGCGGTCGCGGACGCGGCGGGTGCCGCGTGCCGATGTCGTTGCCCATGCCGTCGAGGACGAAGTGATGGCAGCTGCCGAAATCGCAGCGCCCATGGCCGCTGCCACGCCGAAACCATCGCGCTGGGCTCGGACGCCGATTGACGAACCGGTCCCAGCCGCACAGCCTGCGCTTCCCCGTGTTGCTCCGGCAATGCCCATCGCGCCGGTCGCGGAACGTCCTGCCGCGGCCCCGGTGCCGACAGTGCCGCCAGCACCGTCGACCGCCATGCCCGAGCAGGCACGCGAGCCAAAGGTCGATCCCGTGCGGGCCACCCGCCGCAGTACCGTGCCCGACGCGCCGGTTGACGGGTGGAACGGCCCCTTCCCCAGCTTCCTGAATGCCGTGATTGGCGGATACGAGTGATGCCGAGAGCTTAGCTTCAGGCTTGCCCACTATAGGAGCGATAGCGACACAAGCGCGCTTGCCGTTTTGATCGTTGATCCACGGAGCGATCGCCTTGGGAGTGCGGAGGTACGTGGCCGAGTCGACGAATGCCCGCGCTATGGGGTCACAGGCGCTGCCGGGGGTTGCGTCTGGGCCGCCTGATCGGGCATTCGACCTCATAGCGCAACCTCATGACGCCATCTTAGCCATAGCGTCATCATCCAGCGCTGCTGCCCGCCGATAGGCCGCGCGTCCGGTCAGGCGGGCGGCATAGGCCTCGAATGCTGCAAGCTTCGGCATCGTGCCGAACTGTAATCCCCATATGACCTGGGCACCCACATAGACATCGGCTGCCGTGAAGCGTTCGCCCGCGATATAGGGATGCGCCGCAACGGCATGCTCAAGTCCCGCGATCGCGGCCTCGAAACTTCCATAACCGACCATCCGCTGCTGCGTCTCGGTCGGGACCACGCCGAGCGATCGGTTGGTAATCGCGGCCTCCAGAGGCCCGGCCGCGTAAAATAGCCATCGATAATAGTCGGCCCGCTCGTCGGCCGTCGGCGCCAATTGCGCCTCGGGCACGGCGTCGGCCAGATAGGCGCAGATCGCGCCGCATTCGGTAACGACGTGGCCGTCATGGACGATAGCCGGCACCTTGCCCATCGGATTGACCGAAAGATACGGCGCCGCCTTCATCGTCGTCGCATAATCGAGCATTACCGTATCGTAAGCGACCCCGGTCTCCTCGAGCATCCAGCGAGCAATACGCCCCCGCGACATCGGATTCGAATACAGCGTCAACGTCATGGCCCGCCCCTCAAGAACATAGAGTGAACGATGGTCTCATGGCGATGCCGTCCCGTCAAGATGCGATCGCGGATCGCACCCAGCGGGTTGTGCCGTCGAACGAAGCGGCGATGTGTCCTACGCCAGCGCCGTGGCGAACAGCGCGAGCATACGGCCCCACGCACGGTCCGCCTGCACCGGATTATAGACCTTGCTGTCGGGCGGGCACCATCCGTGCATCGTTTCCGGATAGACCTCGATTTCCGCCGGACGCATTGCTGCCGCGAAGGCTGCCCGCAGCACATCCTTCTCGGTCGGCGCGCGCGCATCGTCGTTCGCCGCTATTGCGATCAGATAGCCGCCTTTTAATGCGGGGATCAGGCGGTGCGGGCTATCGGGTGTGTCGGTCACGAACCCACCGCCGTGAAACGTCGCCCCCGCACGAATGCGCCCCGAGACCGCAGCCGCAGTGCGGATCACCATCGGCCCACCCATGCAATAGCCGGTGGTCGCCAGACCACGCTTGTGATCCACCTGCGGTTGCGCATCCAGGAAGGCGGTGAAGGACTTGGCGTCACGGACCGTAGCCTCGGGCGTAAGCGCGTCACGAAAGGGTGCAATTCGCGCGCGGACGGCCGGCTGGTCGTAGGATTCACCGGGGCTAAGGAACGGTGCCTTGGTCGACCGATAGAATTGATTGACGACCAGGACGGCATAACCCGACTGCGCGAGCCGATCGGCCATCTGACGGAACGCCGGACGCAGGCCCATGATGTCTGGCCAGACAAGCACGCCCGGATAAGCCCCGGTGGCCGGCGCGACGAAATAGGCGTCAGCCTGACCATCGGGCGTCTTGATCGACACGTCGCGTCCGCTGATCGGCTTCGCATCGGCCGGCACGGGCAACAGCATCGCAAGACCTGCGGCCCCGGTCATCACGCCGAACTGGCGCCGCGACATCGCGGCGAGATAGTGTTCGTTATCGTCTGCGGTATGCTCGTCGCACATGGGGCCTCTCCTGCCGGCTTTGATCCGATGCTAGCTCACGTTGCGCGCCACCACCACACGCCATCGACACTGTCCCGAACGGCGCGACCCTCGACCTCGAGCCGACGCAGATGCGCGAGCGCTTCACCCGTCGCCATGCCGAGCAGATCGGGGCCGATTGCGCGCCGGAACAGCCGTCCGAAACACTCAACCGCACGACGCGGCTCGGCGAGAAAGGCAGCGAGTTCGTCGAGCCGTTCGCGGTGCTCACGATCCATCGCGCCAAGCCTGGTATGAAGACCAGTAAACGGATCGCCATGCCCCGGCAGGACCAGCAAATCTGCGGGCAATGTCTTGAGCCGGGCGATCGCGGCAAACCATTCGCCCAGCGGATCCGCATGCGGCTCGGTGATGCCCAAAGAGATATTCGGGCTGATACGGGGCAGAACCTGATCCCCGGCAATCAGGATGCCCGATGCTTCGTTGAGAAGGCATGCATGCTCTGGGCTGTGGCCCGACCCGATCACGACCTGCCAGTCATCGCGGCCTACCGTCAACACGTCACCGTCGGTGATCCGCGTGTAACCCAAGGGAAGCGGCGTGATGATCTTGCGGAATCCCGCCCACCCCTTCGCACTGGCATGCGCGATCTGCGTATTGTCCCAGCCCGCACCGCGCCAGAATGCCAGCATTTCGGCAGGAACGGCATCCCGGGCATCAGCGGCCAGCATTCGTGCGGTCAACCATTCGCCCCGGGTCATGACGAGGGCCGCGTCGTGCGCCTCGCACAGCCAACCAGCAAGGCCGATATGATCAGGATGAAAATGCGTGCCGATCACGCGGGTGATGCGGACGCCCGACTTCGGCCCTGCCAGGATTGCGGTCCACGCGTCGCGAGCTTCCGGCGTATTCATGCCCGTATCAACGAGCGCGTCGCCGTCGCCGTCGGCGAGCATCCAGCAGTTCACGTGGCGCAGCGGACCGGGAATTTTGAGGCGTACCCAGTCAACGCCGGGAGCGATGCGAAATACGTTACCGGGTTCGGGCTCGCGGTGGCCTAAGGGGTAGACCAGCCCCTTGTGTGTTAGCGGTTCATCCTGTGGAGCCGGCGGCGACGTCATGTGCCGCAGGTAGCAACCACCAGGCGCCAGAGATAGTCCCCGGGCCGACACGCGCATCAGCCATGCCGCATGCCCTCAACGCCCTGTGCCGCCGGCCATCCCCGCGCCGTCAGGACCGCAAACCTATCCGATAGCCCGTACCGCCCCCGCACCGCGCCACGCGGGGACCGGGAACGTTCAGCGCTTGAAGGGGTCGTCGAACAGCGGCTTGACCGGCAGGACACCGCCCTCTGCGACGAACTGCGCGTCCGCCGCTGCCTGCGTACGCTCGTTACGAAGCTGCTCGAGCAGCGCCTCACGATCACCTTCGAGACGCGTGTCGGTCGGTGCTTCCATACCTGCCGCCTTGGCGGCCTTGGCAACCGCGGCGTCGAGTTCGCGCTGCGACGTCAGGCCGAGCGTGACCGGATCCTTTGGCGTGATGTTGGCGATGTTCCAGTGGCTACGGTCACGGATCGCAGCGATCGTCGTGCGCGTCGTGCCGATCAGCAGCGAGATCGCGCCATCGGTGATCTCGGGATGATTACGGATAATCCAGGCAATGCCATCGGGCTTGTCCTGGCGCTTGGACACCGGCGTGTAACGCGGGCCCTTGGTCCGGCGGACCTGCTCGGGACCCTTGATCATCTTGAGCTGATAATCGGGATCGGCCGCGCCCTTGTCGATCTCGTCCTGCGTGACCTCATGCGCGCGGACGGGATCGCGCCCCGTCAGCTTGGTCGACGTGGTGTCGTCGGCGATCGCCTGGATCTCGAGAATGTGCAGACCGCAAAAGTCTGCGATCTGTTCGAAACTGAGCGCAGTATTGTCGACCATCCAGGCGGCGGTCGCATGGGGCATGAGCGGCTGGGCCACGGCGGAAACTCCGTAAAAATAGAAAGGGCCGCCCCTTTCGGAGCGGCCTGACATGACACACGACTTAGTGCGCCCATGACTAACAGGCAAGCGCGCGATCGTCGCGTCGCATCATGCCGCCATGCGCGGTCGATCGAGTGGACGGGCAAGCGGAACAAGGGCACGCAGAAACTGGCGCGCACTTGCGGGCCAGCTGTACCGGGCAGCATAGGCGGCGCAGGCGACAGGATCGCGGGTCAGTGCCGCCGCGATCGCTTCGTCGAGATCCTCATGCATCACGCCAACGCGCGGGTCGAGTACGTCGATCGGGCCTGCGACGGGATAGGCTGCAACGGGAGTCCCGCACGCGAGCGCCTCGATCATGACCAGCCCGAAGGTGTCGGTCCGGCTGGGAAAGACGAGGACGTCCGCGGTACGATAGGCCGCCGCCAGCCCTTGTCCGTCACGCTGGCCAAGAAACACGGCATCGGGGAAGCGACGTGCAAGCGTGGCGCGCCCGGGTCCGTCGCCGACGACGACCTTCGTTCCCCGATGCGCGGACGACAGGAAGGCCTCGACATTCTTCTCGACGGCGACGCGCCCGACATAGAGCAGGATCGGGCCGGGCAGCGCCGCCATCTCCGGATCGCGGGCGCCGTCCAGCCCGAATTGTGCAAAATCGACGCCTCGCCCCCATTCGCGAACCTGATGCAGCCCCTGTGCGGTAAGTGTTGCCGCGACGGACGGCGTGGAGACCAGGATCGACTCGGCGGGACGATGGAACCAGCGAATATAGCGCCATATCCAGGCGGGGTTCGCGCCCGTCCGTGCCGCGATGTAATCGGGAAACTGGGTATGATAGGCGGTCGTGAACGGCAGATCTCGGGCCAGGCACCAGGCTCGTGCAGCGAGGCAGACCGGACCTTCCGTCGCGAGGTGTATCGCATCGGCGCCAAAGCTTTCGAGCAATCGTCCGACCGCGCCCGACCGTGCAAAGGCCAGCCGAATCTCGGGATAGGTCGGACACGGCATCGAGGCGAACTGCGCGGGGGATATGATCAGCACTTGATGACCCACCGCTTCGAGTTCCCGTCGGACGGACTGCAGGGTGCGAACCACGCCGTTGACTTGCGGGCTCCAGGCATCGGTGACGATCGCGATACGCATCGGGGTCTCCTTGGGTAATCGCGGCATGAGCCGAATTGACGTGGGTCAGGCGGCCAGCGTGACGACGTTGTCGATTTCGCGTGCGGCGATCTCGTCTGCCCAGTGAAGCAGTTCCATTCGCCCGTCGAAATGCTCGACAAGTGCCGTGCAGCCTTCGACCCAGTCGCCGTCGTTATAATAGGCAACGCCGGCAATATCGCGCATTTCCGCGGTATGGATGTGTCCACACACGACGCCGTCGACCCCCCGCACGCCGGCCGCGTGCGCGACGACTTCTTCGAAATGCGATATGAAGGCGACCGCGTTCTTGACCTTGGCCTTGGCGTGTTTCGAGAGCGACCAATAGGGCATGCCGAGGCGTCGGCGCGCGCCATTCACCCACCGGTTGAGCCCCATGAGCAATGTGTACGCCGCATCCCCAATATGCGCGACCCAGCGATGCGCCAGCGTGATAGCGTCGAACTCGTCACCGTGCAGAACCAGCAGGCGGCGGCCGTCGGCGGTCTCGTGGATCGCCTTGCGCCGGATCGAGATCCCACCGAAGTCGAGCCCCGAATATTGCCGGAACACCTCGTCATGGTTGCCCGGAATATAGACGACCCGCGTACCGCGCTTCGCGCGCTTGAGCAGCCGCCACAGCACGTCGTTATGCGCCGCCGGCCAGTAGAATTTCTTCTTCAATCGCCAGCCATCGATCATGTCGCCGACCAGGAACATCGTCTCGCTGTCGACATGGTCGAGAAAGTCGTTGAGCATCGCCGCGTTGCAGCCACGCGTGCCGAGATGGACGTCGGAAATCCAGATCGTGCGATATTGCCGCCGGTCGACCACGCGTTCGGGCACAACGGGTCGCGAATGGATGAAGTCCGCGATGTCCGCCACATCGGCTATCGGCAACGCGTCGGTTGGAAACGTGACGATGTCCATCGGCCTGCCCCGCAAATCTGTTCGTTGCGGTCCTGTCTAGCGGCGCAATATGACATGGCAGTCGCAGTCCGGTGACTATTCTAAGTCATCGGACGACGCACAGCCTCCGTCACGAATACAGAGGCGGCTCGGGGACAGCCTGGTCAGGCATGTCCGCGTCACGTCATGGACAGCACGATCTTCCCGACGTGATCGCCCGCCTCCATCCGCGCATGCGCCGCCGGGGCGTCGGCAAAGGCAAAGACGCGATCGATCACTGGCTTGAGCTTGCCGGCCTCGACATGCGGCCAGACCGTCCGTGCCAGTTCATCGGCCACGAGCGACTTGAACGCGGTATCACGCGGGCGCAGCGTCGATCCCGTCAAGGTCAGACGACGGCGCATGATCTCGAACAGCGGCACTGTCGCATTCGCCCCACCCTGAACCGCGATCGATACGTGCCGCCCGTCTTCGGCCAGACATTGCAGATTACGCGCGACATAGTCGCCACCCACCATATCGAGTACGGCCGCAACACCCTTGCCGCCGGTGATCTGCTTGACCCGTTCGACGAAGTCCTCGGTCTTGTAGTCGATCGCGTGCGTCGCGCCGAGGCTGAGCGCGGCTTGGCATTTCGCCTTCGAGCCCGCGGTGACGATGATGTCGATCCCGAAGATGGCACACAAGCCGATCGCCATCGTGCCGATCCCGCTCGTGCCGCCATGGACGAGTACCGTATCGCCTTCGGTCGCATAGGCACGCTCGAACAGGTTGGTCCACACCGTGAACAACGTCTCGGGCATCGCCGCGGCTTCGACCATCGTCAGCGCTTCGGGCACGGAGAGGCACTGGCCGAACGGCGCAACCGCATATTCGGCATAGGCACCGCCCGTGATCAACGCACAGACCCGCTGCCCGATCTGTTCCTCGCCGACCCCGTCGCCGACCGCGACGATCGTCCCGGCAATCTCCATGCCCAAGATCGACGGGGCACCGGGCGGCGGCGGATATTTACCCTGCCGTTGCATCACCTCGGGACGATTGACGCCCGCCGCCGCAACCTTGACGAGGACCTCGCCGGCTCCGGGATGCGGCACGGCGCGCTCCACAAGGACGAGCACTTCAGGGCCTCCCGGGGCTTCGGGATCGATTGCCTTCATGACGTCAGGGACGATGTAACGCGGAGTCACGGTTTTTGCAGTCATGTGATCGAGACGCCCCATTGGATTCCCGTGCCTTATTGACATCACTCCGGTGCGGGTCAACGTTACAGGCGCAATGGATCCGGATGACGCCCCCTCTCGTCCCGACGATTTCCTCGATGCGCTCGTGCGTCAGGACATCGACTCGCTCTCGGTCGCCGAGCTCGATGCGCGGATCACCGTGCTGCAAGGCGAGATTGCGCGCTGCCAGTTGAAAAAAGATCGAGCGATCAGCCACCGCGCCAGCGCCGACGACCTATTTAGACGGTGATGTCCTCGACCTCGTCTCGGCGGTCCGCATTTGGACGGTGCAGGAACGCAGGCCGGCGGGGTCAAGTGCTTGATGCGATCGATTACCGTTCCGACATAGTGCCAAAGGGCCTGCGTCTGCGTGGCCCGACAGGAGTAATGTAAATGCCGTCATTTGCACCCGCCCTCGAGACCACCCTGCACAAGGCACTCGAGGCTGCATCGTCCCGACGCCACGAATATGCGACGCTCGAGCATCTCTTGCTGGCGTTGATCGACGACGAGCACGGATCGAAGGTCATGGGCGCCTGCAACGTCGATCTGGGCGAACTGAAAACCACGGTCGCGCATTATCTCGACACCGAGCTCGATGCGCTCAAGGTCGATGCCGCGACCGATCCTTCGCCGACGAGCGGCTTCCAGCGCGTCGTCCAGCGCGCCATCCTTCATGTCCAGTCTTCGGGCCGCGACGAAGTGACGGGTGCCAATGTGCTCGTTGCCTTGTTTAGCGAGCGGGAAAGCTATGCCGTCTATTTCCTGCAACAGCAGGACATGAGCCGCCTCGATGCGGTCAGCTTCATCAGCCACGGCGTCGGCAAGGGCGGACAGCAGCCGACCGAAGCTTCGACGCCCAAGGGTGCCGACGACGAGAAGCCGACCAAGGGACAGGAGAAGGGCAAGACGGAAAGCGCGCTCAAACAATTCACGGTCGACCTGAATGAGAAAGCCAAGAACGGGAAGGTCGATCCCCTGATTGGGCGCGGGCCGGAGGTGGATCGCACGATCCAGATCCTGTGCCGCCGGTCGAAGAACAACCCGCTTTATGTCGGCGATCCCGGCGTCGGAAAAACCGCGATTGCGGAAGGCCTCGCGCGCAAGATCGTCGAGGGCGAGGTCCCCGACGTGCTCAAGCCGGCGGTAATCTATTCGCTCGACATGGGCGCATTGCTGGCAGGCACCCGGTATCGTGGTGATTTCGAGGAACGCCTGAAGGCAGTCGTCAACGAGTTGGAGAAGATGCCGGACGCGGTGTTGTTCATCGACGAGATCCACACAGTCATCGGTGCAGGCGCGACGAGCGGCGGTGCGATGGATGCGTCAAATCTGCTCAAGCCGGCGCTCTCGGGCGGCACGATCCGCTGCATCGGCTCAACGACGTACAAGGAATTCCGCAATCATTTCGAGAAGGATCGCGCCCTACTGCGGCGCTTCCAGAAGATTGATGTGAACGAGCCGACGATCGAGGACACGATCAAGATTCTGGCGGGCCTGCGCTCGGCGTTCGAGGATCACCACAACGTCAAATACACCCCCGACGCGATCAAGTCGGCGGTGGAGCTCAGCGCGCGCTACATCAACGACCGCAAACTGCCCGACAAGGCGATCGACGTGATCGACGAGGTGGGTGCGATGCAGATGCTGGTGCCGCCGAACAAGCGCAAGAAGACGATCACCCCCAAGGAGATCGAACAGGTCATCGCGACCATGGCGCGCATCCCGCCGAAATCGGTTTCGACCGACGACAAGCTCGCGCTCGCCACGCTCGAAACAGATCTAAAGCGCGTGGTGTTCGGGCAGAATGCGGCGATCGAGAAGCTCAGTTCGGCGATCAAGCTGGCGCGAGCGGGTCTACGCGAGCCAGAGAAGCCGATCGGCAACTATCTGTTCACCGGCCCCACCGGCGTCGGCAAGACGGAGGTGGCCAAGCAGCTGTCTTCGATCCTGGGCATCCCGCTCCAGCGGTTCGACATGTCCGAATATATGGAGCGGCACTCGGTCAGCCGTCTGATCGGTGCGCCCCCGGGCTATGTCGGGTTCGATCAGGGTGGTCTGCTGACCGATGCGGTCGACCAAAATCCGCATTGCGTGCTGCTGCTCGACGAGATCGAGAAGGCGCATCCAGACCTGTTCAACATCCTGTTGCAGGTAATGGACAACGGGCGCCTTACCGACCAGCACGGCAAGTCGGTCGATTTCCGCAACGTCATCCTGATCATGACGACCAATGCGGGGGCCAGCGACATGGCGCGCGAGACGGTGGGCTTCGGTAACCTTACGCGTGAAGGCGAGGACGAACAGGCGGTGCAGAAGATGTTCACGCCGGAGTTCCGCAATCGCCTCGATGCGATCGTGCCGTTCGGCTATCTGCCGACGACTGTGGTCGCCCGGGTCGTGGACAAGTTCATTCTTCAGCTCGAGCTTCAGCTGGCGGACCGCGGCGTCCATATCCAGCTCGATGACGAGTCGAAGGCGTGGCTCACCGAGAAGGGCTATGACAAGCTCTACGGAGCGCGTCCGATGGGCCGTTTGATCCAGGAAAAGATCAAGCAGCCACTTGCCGAGGAGCTGCTGTTCGGGAAACTGGTCCATGGCGGCGAGGTGACGGTGAAGATGAAGGATGGTGCGCTATCGTTCGCGATTGAAAGTGCAGCGCCGAAAAAGCCCAAGAAGAAGGGGAAGGCTGAACCCGTCTCTGCGAAGTAGCAGCGAGACGGCGTCAAGCCGTGTTTATAAGACCCGGCGGCAGCGCTTGCCGCCGGGTTTTTTTGTGCCATAGCCAGCCACGTTTACCGTTCTTTGCCGAACGCGCTTTACGAGGCATGTCATGGGGATACGGGCATATATGCGGTGGGTCATGGTCTTGCTGCTGTGGACGCTCAGCCTGGTGACTGCACCGCCCGCCGCCGCGACCGCCTTCCCTCTGGCGACCTGTCTCGTCCGCGCAGCACCCGGCATGACGGCGCCGTCCCTGTTCAAGACGCCGGAACGATTCGACTGCACCACCCCACAGCGCCGATTCGGCCCGGGTGATTTCTGGGTCCTGTCACAGCCGCTTCCCGCCGCTCAGCTACGCGGCACCAGCGTGCGTATCGGCAGTATCTGGATGACGCGCATCACGCTCTATGTCCGCTATGCCGATGGTGCGATTCGCCATGTCGGCGTCACGCCAAAAACCGCCCATGAGATCCTGAACCTCGGCGCCGTCCTCTCGCAACCGCTGCCGCGCCATGACGCGCCACCGGTACGTCTCCTGTGGCATGTCGAAGGCGCCACGAACCTTCGCGGCGTCATCCTGCAGCCGGCACTGGCGGATCATGGCGAGGCGGCGACGACCGAGATCGTGCGCGGCGCACTTTACGGCGCGTTTGCCGGCATGGCGATCGCGCTGATCGTCTACAATCTGGCGCTCTGGGGAGCGCTTCGCCAGTCCTTCCAGCCAATTTACTGCCTGCTCGTCCTGTGCCTTCTGGCCTATGTATCGACGTCATCAGGTGCTGCGGGCCAAGTCTTTACGGGCCTCGACAATAACGACCGCCAGCGGCTCAACATACTGTTCCTGGCCGCATCCGCCAGCACAGCACTCCTTTTCGCCCGCAGCTTTTTCGAACGCGCCGTGTTTTCGGGTTGGGTACGGCCGCTCAGCAGTGCGGTGATGGTCGGGCTGGTCGGCATGGCGGGGCTCTGGGTTATGCTCGCCCCCCGCGCGATCCATGTCCTCGATACCGGCATGTCGATCGCATATCTGGGGTTCATCGGGGTTGTGGCGATCATCCTGTGGCGCGCGTGGCGCGTCCGCAGCAATTATCTGTGGTTGTTTGCGCTTGCGTGGGGTGCACCGATCGTCATGTCCGGGCTTCGCATCGCCAGCAGCTTCGGGATGGTCGAGCCGAGCCTGCTGGTCGACAATTCGACGGTCATCGCGATGGCGATCGAGGCGCTTCTGTCGAGCACGGCGATTGCCTATCGCATCCTGTTGCTGAGCCGCGAACGCGACGCTGCGCGGGAACAGGAGATCGCGGCGCGCCTGCTCGCCGATACTGACCCGCTGACCGGCCTGCTTAATCGTCGCGCCTTCCTGGCACGCGCGATTGGCCGCCCCGGCGAGCAGACGCTGCTGATCGCCGACATCGACCATTTCAAGCGGGTCAACGAGACGATCGGTCATGATGGCGGCGACGAGGTGTTGCGGGCCTTCGCCCGTGCGCTCCGCAGCGCACTGCCAACCGATACGCTCATCGCGCGAATTGGTGGCGAGGAGTTTGCTATCCTCGTCGATGCCTCGACATCGGTTTCGCCCTGCGCAATCCGCGACCGTGTCCGCGGCCAGTCGATGCCGTACGATATCACCGTCACCGCCAGCATCGGTACATGCACCGGCCCCCTGTTGCACGACGCCGACTGGAAGACGCTCTACCGCGACGCCGACCGCGCCTTGTTCGAGGCCAAAGCGGCGGGGCGCGATCGATCGCGAAGCGCGGTCAGCCTCGTCTCGGCTGCCTGAATGCGGTGCCTGGTGCCGCGGCTTGTCAAAGCGGATTGACGACGTCAGGATGCAGCTTCCGCCGGGGGAATGACGATGCGTAATCGTAAGGCTGGCCTCGCTGTCGCAGCGCTGGTGCTGACGCTCGCAGTAATGCCGCGACCGACGGCGGATATCCGCCTCATCACGCATGACCCGTCCGACCCCGCGCCGCACAGGATGCAGGCTGCCGTCGACCTGGGGCTGATCGGCATATCGGTGCTTTACACCTGGACCGTCGACCGGTTGCGCTAGAATTCGCGGCAAACTCGGCGCGTGCCGGTCACGGCATAGCCTCCGCCGTCGACGCGTCCTTGACCCCCGTCGCGCGCCTGCTCCATAGCAGCACGCATGGAAACGCCGACCGAAGACCTCTCATTCGAAGAGGCATTGAAAGAGCTGGAGACGATCGTGGGGCAGCTCGAGCGTGGCGATACGCCGCTGCAGCAGGCGATCGAGCTTTACGAACGCGGCAACAAGCTGCGCCAGCGTTGTGCCGATCGGCTCGACGCTGCGCAGGCGCGGATCGAAGCGATCCGGCTCGATGCCGAGGGTAAGCCGGCTGGGGTTCGCCCCTTTGCGGCAGGTTGAGCCGCGCATGACGACCTTGCCGCAATCGCTGGCAGAAGCGCTCGCGGAGGTTTCCGCAGAGATCGACGCGCAGTTCGACGTCCTTCTGGCGATCCCCAAAGATCCGCGTGCGGACCTGTATCGCGCGATGCGTCATGCCGCGATCGGCGGCGGCAAGCGGCTACGCCCGTTGCTCGTTTTCGCGACCGCCAGTCTGTTTGGGGTCGACCGTGCTTGTGCGGCGCGGGTGGCCACGGCCATCGAGGCGATCCATGTCTATTCGCTGATCCATGACGATCTCCCGGCCATGGACGACGACGACATGCGTCGTGGCAAGCCGACCGTCCACAAGATGTTCAGCGAAGCATGCGCGATCCTCGCAGGTGACTGCCTTCACGCGCTGGCGTTCGAGATCCTCGCCGACCCGTCAACGCACCCCGATCCGTTCGTGCGCGCCGATCTGGTGCTCGACCTTGCCAAGGCGTCCGGCCCGACTGGCATGGCCGGCGGCCAGATGATGGATCTCGAGGCGGAGAATGCCCGGTTTGATCTCAACACTGTCACCCGGCTTCAGCAGATGAAGACCGGTGCGCTGATTTTGGCGTCCGTCGAAGCAGGCGCCATTCTTGGCAGGATTGCGCCCGAGGGCCGGGTTGGCCTGCGCGGCTATGCGCACGACCTGGGACTTGCCTTTCAAATTGCTGACGATCTGCTCGATGCCGAAGGCGATGAGACGGCGGCGGGCAAACGTCTCCGCAAGGATGCCGGTGCGGGCAAGGAGACATTCCTGTCGCTGCTCGGCGCGGAGCGCGCGCGTGAACAGGCCCGCATGCTTGTCGAGCAGGCGATCGCGCATCTGCACAGCTATGGCCGCGAGGCCGATCTGCTCCGCGAGATCGCACGCTTCGTGCTTGATCGCGACCGCTGACCTCTTCCGGAGACACCGACCATGACGGCAAGCCAAGAGACCGTAAGGGTCGGTGTTTACCCGGGTACGTTCGACCCGATCACGCTAGGCCATATGGACATCATCCGGCGTGGCGCGAAGCTCGTCGACCGGCTGGTCGTCGGCGTCACGACGAACGCCTCCAAATCGCCGATGTTCACGATCGAGGAACGCATGGCGATGGTGAGGCGTGAGGTAGACGGCGTGGCCGGCGAGATCCACGTGGTCGCGTTCGACTCATTGTTGATGGATTTTGCCGAGCGCGAAGGGGCAAAGGTCATCGTCCGCGGTCTGCGTGCCGTCGCCGACTTCGAATATGAATATCAGATGGCGGGGATGAACCAGCAGATCAATCCGCGGGTCGAGACGGTGTTCCTGATGGCGGATGTCGCGCTGCAGCCGATTGCGAGCAAGCTGGTCAAGGAAATCGCGCTCTTCGGCGGGGACATAGCCAAATTCGTGCCGCCTGCCGTCAGTGAAGAGGTCATTGCCCGCGTCAATCAGATCGGCCGCAAGGGAAGTTGACGCGCGCGGGACGCCAGTCGGCAGACGATGTTCAGTTTGGCGCAAGCACGGATTTGTTCTAAGCGGCGGGCTTCAAGGTCGGCCCCGGCCTCATGGCCAATGCGAGTAGGGATTTGATGCGCTTTTTCGCCGGTATGTTTGCGATCCTCGGGTGCCTCGTCGCGGCGCCTGCGTCCGCCCAGATCATCGATCCCGCCGTTGCCGGACGCGCTACCCCGCCGTTGACGACGGACACGCAGAACCTGCTGCTGCTTGACCTGTCGACGGGGGGCCGGGTCACGATCTGGCTTCGTCCCGACGTCGCCCCTTTGATGGTCGAGCGCATCAAAACCCTGACCCGGCAGCATTTCTACGACGGCCTGGCGTTTCACCGGGTGATCGACGGGTTCATGGCACAGGGCGGCGATCCAAAGGGTGACGGTACCGGTGGCTCACCCCTGCCCGACGTGAAGGCCGAGTTCAATTATCTGCCGCACGTTCGCGGCGCGGTGTCCGCGGCGCGTTCGGAAAAGGAAGACAGCGCGAACAGCCAGTTCTTCATCGTCTTTCAGCCGCGCCTCAGCCTCGACAAGAAATATACCGTGTTCGGCCGGGTGATCGACGGCATGCAATATGTCGACGCCATTGAGCGCGGCGAGCCGCCGGCAAACCCCTCGCGTATCCTGCACGCCTATATCGCTGCGGACAGCCCACCGGCCTATGTCGCCGCGCCCGTTACCCCGCCACCGGCACTGGGCGTGCCTGTAACCCTGCCGGGGACCGGCAGCAGCAAGTCGAGGCCAGCACCGGCGGTCGTTGCAAAGCCCAAGCTTGCCAAGAAGGCCCCCGCGAAGAAGTGAGAATCCGTTGAACGTCGACCTTTTCGACTTCGACCTGCCGACCGACCGTATCGCACTCCGGCCCGAAACGCCGCGCGATGCCGCACGGCTGTTGGTCTTAGACGGGGATGCAACACGCGACCTGCGCGTCACGGATCTGGCTGGACAGCTGCGTCGCGGCGACCTGCTGGTGTTCAACGACACGCGGGTCATTCCGGCGCAGCTCGAAGGGCGTCGTGCTGGGATCGAGCAGGACGGGCAGCTCTCGTCCGGGGCGAAGATCGGGGCGACGCTGCACAAGCGCGAGGGGCCGCGGCGCTGGCGCGCCTTCATTCGAAATGCGCGCCGTCTGCGCGATGGGGATCCGATCGATTTTGGCAACGGCGTCGTCGCCCGGGCGGTCGACCGGGCAGAAGACGGCAGCTACGCGCTCGAATTCGCAGGCGACGAACCGATCGAACTGCTGCTCGATCGCGCGGGGCGAATGCCCTTGCCTCCCTATATCGCGGCGAAGCGCCCGACGGACGCGCGCGACGCCGAGGATTACCAGACAATGTTCGCCGCCGAGCCCGGCGCGGTCGCGGCGCCGACCGCGGCGCTGCACTTCACCCCATCGGTGATGGCGGCGCTCGAGGCTGCGGGCATCGGGAAGGCAACGCTGACGCTGCACGTCGGTGCGGGCACGTTCCTGCCGATGAAGGTGGACGATACCGACGATCACCAGATGCATGCCGAATGGGGCCGGATCGATGCCACCACGGCGGACCAGCTGAATGCGGTGCGCGCCGCCGGCGGCCGGGTGATCGCGGTCGGCACGACATCGCTGCGACTGATCGAGAGCGCGACCGGTGACGACGGCATCATCCGCCCGTTTGAGGGCGACACGGCGATCTTCATCACGCCGGGCTACCGCTTCAAGGGGATCGATGGCCTGATGACCAATTTCCACCTTCCGCGATCGACGTTGTTCATGCTGGTATCGGCGCTGATGGGACGCGAGCGGATGCAGGCCGGCTATGCGCATGCAATTGCGGCCAAGTATCGCTTCTACAGCTATGGCGATGCCAGCCTGCTGCTGCCATGACCGGCCCATGTTGATCCCGTTGATTCTGGCCTTGCAGGTCGTGCCTTCCGCTGGGATCGCGCAACCGCCCGCAACGATCTTTGCCGAACCGGCCGCAATGCTGATCGCCGCCTGCGATGCGGATCGCGACGCGCGGGTGACCAGGCCCGAACTCGACGCTTGCCTCGCGCGGAGCTTTGCGGGTGCCGAGGGCAGCACGACGGGTAAGATCGGCTATATCGCCTATGCCGACTGGTCGCTGAAATGGCTTGGCGATCGCAACGCCCTGCCCAGCCCCTTCGAAGTCGATCGCGACGGCGACAACGCGATCACCCTTGCCGAACTTCAGGCCCGATTTGCGCAGTTCTTTCTCCGCTTCGACCGCAACCGCGACGGCGTACTCGTACGCGAGGAACTGCTGACGATCAGGAGCTTCGCCCCCAACGCCCCACCGCGCGGCAAGCGCCGTTAATGGATCATCCCGTGTCCCCACGTTTCGACTTCACGATTTCCGCCACCGATGGCGCAGCACGCACGGGCCAGATCGCGATGCAGCGCGGCGTGATCCGTACCCCCGCCTTCATGCCGGTCGGCACCGCCGCGACGGTCAAGGCGATGAAGCCCGACGACGTGGCGGCCGCCGGGGCCGACATCATCCTTGGCAATACCTATCATCTCATGCTGCGTCCGGGCGCGGAACGCGTCGCGCGACTGGGCGGGCTTCACGGCTTCATGGGCTGGTCGAAGCCCATCCTGACCGACTCGGGCGGGTATCAGGTGATGAGCCTTGCCGATCTTACCAAGCGGTCCGAGGAGGGCGTGTCGTTCAAATCGCATCTGGACGGCACCCGGCACCTGCTCAGCCCCGAACGGTCGATCGAGATCCAGCGTTTATTGGGGTCGAACATCGTCATGGCGTTCGACGAGCTTGTCCCGACGACCTCCACGCGGGAGGTTCAGGCCGCCGCCATGGAACGATCGATGCGCTGGGCGAAGCGATCACGCGATGCCTTCGATGCAGGCGGTGCGCATGCGGAGAACAACGCGATCTTCGGAATCCAGCAAGGCGCGCTGAATGAGTCGTTCCGCAGATCCTCGGCGGACGCGCTGATCGATATCGGCTTTGATGGCTATGCGGTCGGCGGATTGGCGGTCGGCGAAGGACAGGAGGCGATGTTCGGATGCCTGGATTTCGCGCCGGGACAATTGCCCGCCGATAAACCCCGCTACCTGATGGGCGTCGGCAAGCCTGATGATATCGTGGGCGCTGTCGAGCGCGGAATCGACATGTTCGATTGCGTCATGCCGACCCGGTCAGGGCGAACCGGCCAGGCGTTCACGCGCAAGGGGCCGATCAACATCCGCAACGCCCGGTTTGCCGAGGACCAGTCGCCGCTGGCGGCCGACTGTGCCTGCCCGGTCTGCGCCACTTGGAGCCGGGCCTATCTGCATCATCTCGTCCGCGCGGGCGAGATGCTGGGCGCGATGTTGATGACCGAGCACAATATCTGGTTCTACGAAACGCTGATGGCAGATCTGCGCGCTGCGATCGCCGCCGGCACATTGACGAAGTTCGCAAATGATTTCCGAGCGGAGTATGGTCGGAAATCGAGTTAGGAGAGTGACGTGACCGATCCCATCACAACGGCTGCCGACGACGATACCCCCAACGAAATCCTCGCCGCAGCCAAGGAAGCAAAGCTTCACGCCGAAGCCGCGGCAAAGGCGACCGTAGAGAAAGCGAAGACCTGGCCACTTGCGAAGATCGGGCTTGGCGTCGGCATAGGCTCAGCCGCCATCGCCGGCGCGGTGCTTTTTAACCGCTCGCGTACCCAGAAGTAAGGACACAGATGCGCCTCCTCCGCTCCGCCTTGCTGCTTGGTGCAGCCTGTTGTCCTGCAGCGGTGGTGGCGCAGTCCGCCCCCCCAAAATCTACGTCGAACGTTTCCGTAAAGCCGCTCGCCTTCACTGAGCGCGTGCTGGCCAACGGTTTGCGTGTCTACGCCATCCGGGACACGGCGACACCCAACGTGTCGGTCCAGGTCTGGTATGACGTCGGGTCGAAGGACGATCCCAAGGGCCGGTCCGGCTTTGCCCATATGTTCGAACATTTGATGTTCAAATCGACCCGCAACCTGGTGTCAGAACAGATGGACCGGCTGACCGAGGACGTCGGCGGCTATAACAACGCATCGACCAACGACGACTATACAAACTATTACGAGGTGGTGCCGGCCAATCACTTGCAGCGTCTGCTGTTCGCCGAAGCCGACCGAATGGCGAGCCTTGTGGTCGAACCCAAGAGCTTCGCCTCCGAACGCGACGTCGTGAAGGAGGAGCTTCGCCAGAGCACGCTGGCCCGGCCCTATGGCAAGCTGTTCTCACTCTATTATCCCGCGCTTGCCTATGTACGACATCCCTATGCACGTGGCACAATCGGCAGCCTGGAAAACCTCGAAGCCGCCGGCATCGACGACGTCCGCGCCTTTCATGCAACCTATTACCGACCCGACAATGCGGTTCTGGTCGTCTCGGGCAATTTCGAACCTGCACAGCTGGACCGGTGGATCGACACCTACTTCGCCCCCATCAAGAAGCCGAGCGGGGAAATTCCCCGGGTGACGGTCGCCGAGCCGGCCCGTACCCAAGCCGTGACGCGTACCGTCTACGAGCCCAACACGCCGCTCCCCGCGGTGCTGATCAGCTATCATATTCCGGCGGACCGCGCTGCCGACATCCCCGCGCTCAGTCTCCTGAAAGCGATATTGTCGGAGGGCGAGAGCTCGCGGCTCTACGAAAGCGTCGTCTACCGC
The DNA here is from genome assembly GCF_014841445.1 of Sphingomonas sp. CFBP 8765. Taxonomy (NCBI): domain Bacteria; kingdom Pseudomonadati; phylum Pseudomonadota; class Alphaproteobacteria; order Sphingomonadales; family Sphingomonadaceae; genus Sphingomonas; species Sphingomonas sp. CFBP 8765. The sequence goes on from NZ_JACYTY010000001.1 coordinate 567,106, forward strand.
GATCAACTCGCACAGTCCGCGGACGCCATGATCGACAGCAAGCAGTCGACTGGCAATCTGGTCGTCTATGCCATCATGGCCGGGGGCAAGAGCGTTGACGCTGGCGAGGCCGCGCTCAAGCGAGAGATCGCACGGCTGCGCGATGCCCCCGTCACGCCTGCCGAACTGGCCGAGGCGAAGAACGAAATTCTGACAGCGTCGATCATCGCCCGGGAAACCGCCGAAGGAAAGGCGAGCACCCTTGCGTCATCGGTGATCGTGGATGGTGATCCGCGCGCCGCAGACCGCCAGCTCGCGGCTATTGCGCAGGTCACGGCCGCAGATATCCAGTGCGTCGCACGGACCTATCTGGCTGACGCGCAATCCGCGACGATCCGGTATCTCCCGCTCGATGCCAAGCCGGCCGCGACGCGGGTCGCGACGATCGATGTGGCCCCCACCGTCCGCGTCGCCGATCTTAAGGCGCCTGCCAGCGTCGAGATTGTTACCCCCGCCGCCGAAGGACAGCGCGTCCTTCCCCCCGCCCCCGGTACACCGATTTCGCCGACCCTACCCCAGCCGATCTCGACCCAGCTCGCCAATGGCATGCGGCTTATCACCGTAGAGCGGCACGATCTGCCGATCGTCACCGCCTATCTCGTTACCGGTGGCGGCGCGGCAACCGATCCTGCTAATCGGGCAGGTGTCAGCAGCCTGGCGGCCGAGTTGCTGACCAAAGGCACGCGCACGCGGACGGCCACGCAGATTGCGCGGCAGATCGAAGGGCTCGGCGGATCGATCGGCAGCGATGCGGGCAGCGACGGTGCCGCCGTCGATGTCACGGTGAAGGCGGATCAGCTCTCCCCTGCCCTGTCGATCCTTGCCGATGTAGCGATGCACCCCGCGTTCGCGCTCGACGAAATCGAACGGGCACGGACGCAGCAAATCGACGCGGTATCGCTCGCGCTCAAGAATCCGGCGCAGCTTGCCGCACTGGTCGCCGACCGGGCGGTTCTCGGCGCGTCCGCCTATGGCGCACCGATCGGCGGCACCCCGATCTCGTTGAAGGCGATCACCCGGGCCGACATCACCGCGGCCTATGCGCGCAGCTTCAGCCCCGATCAGGCTACGCTCATCATGGTCGGCGACGTCACCGCAGCGCAGGCGAAGACGCTGGCCGACGCCCAATTCGGCCCCTGGAAGAAGACCGGCGCGGCGACGACACCCGCCATGGCGATCGATTACCCGGCGCCTCGCGTGATCGTCGTCGACATGCCCGATGCGGGCCAAGCTGGCGTCGTCGTCGCCCGGCCGGCGATCGCACGTACCGACCCCCGCTATTATTCGCTAGCGGTAGCGAACACCGTGCTTGGCGGAGGCTTCTCTTCACGATTGAACCAGGAAATCCGGATCAAGCGCGGTCTGGCCTATGGCGCAGGCAGCACGCTGGACGCGGGGAAGACACAGGGAACGGTTGCCGCGCGGACACAGACCAAGAACCCTACCGCAACGGAAGTCGTCTCGCTGATCGCAGCGGAGCTGGCGGGCATGGGCAAGGCGCCCGTATCCCCGGGCGAACTGGAGACACGCAAGGCGGTACTTGTCGGGAATTTCGGGCGCGGGATCGAGACGACGTCCGGCGTGGCGGGAATTCTGGGATCCTATGTCCAGAACGGCGTCAGCGTCGATGAACTGCAGCAGTTTACGGCAAAGGTTGGCGCAGTTGATTCCGCGTCGGTCCAAACCGCAGCCGCGGCGCTGCTCGATCCCAAAAAGGCCAGTATTGTGGTTGTCGGCGATGCCAGGCAGTTCGCCCCCTCGCTCCGTCAAGCCTACCCGCAGACCGAGCTGATCCCCGAGGCTGCGTTAAAGCTCGATACCGCCGCACTTAAATGACTCTCGTCGGGAGGACCGCGGGCATTCGGTAGCGGAACGGTAGGGTTTCCTGCGATATGGCTGGCCGTCTTTGATGACGGTGGCGCAAGGATAGCGGGATTTTGAACACGACGCGCTGGGCCTCCCGGTCATCGAGACGTCGATGGTTGCCGGTGGCCATATCCGGCGTGATCGCGTCGACCGCGCTGTTTGCGCACGCGGCGTTCCGCTACGCGCCAAGGGATGCCGGGACACCTCTGCGCGGCGGTGATGGCGAGGGGCCCCATAGCAATGCCCTCAAGAGCATTCCCGGGGACTTTGGGGCTCCCGTCCCCGGGGTGACGGGAACGACCGCCCTCCCCAAGGTGCCCAGTTCCGTTGATATTCGTACAGGGGATCCCGGCATCGTGGCGGCGCGTCCCTTTTCAATGACGAGGACCAGCGCGGCGGACCGGGCGCGGGCGTTGTTCTGCCTGACGACTGCGATCTATTACGAGGCCGCATCCGAGCCCGATGCCGGGCAACGCGCGGTTGCTCAGGTCATTCTCAATCGTGTCCGCCATCCCGCCTTCCCGGCAAGCGTCTGCGGCGTGGTCTATCAGGGGCCGCATTCGGGCGGGGCACCGACTGCATGTCAGTTTAGCTTTGCCTGTGACGGTGCCACCGCGCACGCGCCGGCCAGGTTTGCCTGGGTCCGGGCTGAGCGGAATGCGGCGATGGCTTTGGCGGGCTATGTCTACACTCCGGTCGGACTGGCAACGCATTATCATACCTATGCCGTCACGCCGCCCTGGAGCCGTAGTCTGGTGATGACGGCGGTCGTCGGTGCACATTTCTTCCACCGGTGGCGAGACTATTGGGGCACCGTTGCTGCCTTTAACCAGCACTATCTCGGTCACGAGCCCGTGCCAGGCGGGGCCACCGGGGCGGCATTTGCAGTACTCTCGACCACAGCGCTGCCTGATAGCGCGGGTGGCACCAGAGGCGATTCAGGTCCGGCTGACACCATGTCGGCGACGGTTCCAACAAGTGCGGTCGCTCGTGCGTCGACGCCAATCGAAGCGGATCGATTACCGCCCGCGCCGGAAATCCTCGACAAATGGAAGGATACAGGTGGAGTGCGCTGACGGTGCGGCGTGTAGCCACGCTCAAACGCTAAATATGGAAACGGCCGCCGATGGCGGCGGCCGTTCTAAGCCGATCTTATTCGGCGGGGATCATCGTGGTATTTGCCATGCGCTCGCCACCGGGAGGGGCAGCTTCGCGGGCGGCGCGCAACGTCTGCGTGCGCTCGGCACGGTTGGCCATGTCATCCCAGGCCTTTTCGGCGCGGCGGCAGCGGTCGCGGACATTGTCGAGCGAGGCGGCATCGCCATTGCGACGCTCTTCTTCAGCGCGGGCCCGGTAGAATTCTGGATTATCGGCCATGCTGCTGCGCTCCTGAGGACCTAGAGGAAGTAGGCGCGGCGACCAGAGGGGTCGCCGCGCCGCAACCGAAATCAGTCATCGGCGGACAAGTCCGCCGACAGCCTCAGTCGGCCGGCTGGAGGTTCACAGCCGACTGCTTGCCGCGCTTGTCGGGCTCGAGCTCGTAGGTGACGCGCTGGTTCTGGTTCAGCGTCGGCATGCCGGCGCGCTCAACCGCGGTGATGTGCACAAATGCATCGTTGCCACCGCCATCGGGAGCGATGAAGCCATAGCCCTTGTCGGCGTTGAAGAACTTTACGGTGCCAGTGATAGCCATGCGATGGCTCCTTCTTTGTTATGGGGCAATCCGAGGTTCGGACCGCCCGATGCCGCGGAGCAGGGAAAGAAGGAGAAAGGTGCCGCAAAGCGCCAAGAACCGTCGATATGCGACTGTAGCAAATCTCCATATGGGCCAGACGACCCGAAATTGCAAATCTGGCGGTGTTTTTAGACGACCATTACCATCAGAAAGATCCCCCGCAGCGCCAAGGCCGGCGGCGTAACAGAACGCCGCCAGCCCCGGACATTAGCGGCAGCGTGCCGGGGTGTTGCCGCGATCGACCGCACGTCCGGCGAGCGCGCCGCCGGCGGCGCCGAGCACGGTGCCGAGCAGGCCCGAACCGCCCGGTGCGATCACGTTACCGAGCACGCCGCCGGCCACGCCGCCGACGATCAGACCGGTCGTCCCGTCGTTGCGACGGCAATAATAGCGGCCGTCATTGCCGCGGTAGATGCGGTCGTTGTTCGACAGGCGGCGTTCGCGGTAGCGGCGGTCGTCGCGGTAGTAGCGGCCGGCGTCGTAGCTGCCATAGGCAGGGTCGGGCCGGTTATAGTCGTAGGACCGATAGCGCGGGTCGACGACGTAGCGGTCGCCGCCACCGCCGACGCAACCGGCGATCAGGGTGGAGGCAGCCATAAGGCCCAGCGTCATAGCGCGCATTTCGCGTCCTTTCAGAGGGTTGTCGGTATCACCTCAATGCTTGGCGCCGGCCTTGGTTGCCGGCGCCCGACCACTCAGTCCTGCAGACCTGCGGGAACGGTGCCGCCATTCTTGGCCAGTTCGCGCATCACGGCCTTGTGCAGCCAGATGTTCATCTCCGCGCTGCCGTCCTTCGCGCCGGTATAGCCGAGCTCGGTCGCGAGTTCCTTGCGGTTGTCGAGGCTGGAGTCGAGGTCGAGCAGCTTAATCAGGTCGACGATCGAGCTGCGCCAGTTGAGGTCCGAATTCTTGCGCGACGCCATGCCCGAGAGCACCGCCTCGACGTCGACCGGCTGGGTGGCGGCTGGGGCGGTCTGTGGAGCGGGGGCCGCCGGCGCAGCGGGGGCGGGCTTCGGGGCGATGGCGGCGGGGGCCGGCGCGGGTGCCGGTGCGGCGGGCTTGGGGGTGCCGAAATGGCCGCTGCCGAGCGGGCCCTTTTCGCCGAAGATGGCGGATTTGATCTTGCTGAAAATGCTCATGAAACTCTCCGCAAAAAAGAAAAACTGAAATCAGGTGACCGGCAGCGTCGCGGGACGCAGCGAGTCATATTCCGCCTTGGTCGGGACCGCGGTGGGATCGGGGCGAAAGGCCTCCGGCGCGCGGTCGGCGGGGCCGGGATGCGGGCGGGCGGGGGCGAGATCGGGGGCGGCATGCTCGGCCGGATTGGCGGGCGCGCGGCGCAGCCAGGCCGCGAGCAGCGCACCGCCCAGGCCGAGCGCGGCGACCCCCGCGGCGATCGCGGTGCGACCGAAGGTCTTGGGCTTGCGGTGCGGATGACGCACGGGGGTTGGCATGACGAATGTCCTGGTTGTTGCGCAGCCTCAACGGCTTGCGTGCAACCCTGTTCCCGGATCGAGGCCGGGTTCGGCACCGGAACCGTCGCCGGGATCCGCCGACGCGGCGAGCTGAACCGTCAGGGCGGCGATCCGCTTCGTGACGCGCGCGAACCAGCGGTCGCGATCCTGCCGCTCCGACGCCGCGAGCGACGCGCGCGACAGATCCTGCGCCGCGTCCATCAACTCCGCCTCGGCCGGCGTGAGCGCGCGGGCATAGTCGTCGTCGCCATAGTCGCCGACCACCGCGCCCGCGAACCCCGCAGGCGGCGGGAAGCGGGTGCGCCATGCGCCGGTCGCCGCGCAGCGCCAGACCGGCGGGTCGAAACCGGGCACCGCGCCCCCGACGTCCCCCGCCTCCGCATAGTCATCGTCGTCGTCATAATCGTCGTCGTCGTCCTCCCCCTCGGCCGAATGTTGCGAATGTTGAGACGATAAAGCGGTTTCGTCGTCCCCGGCGGGAGGGGCCGCGGGTGGCGGCGGGGCGAACGCGACCATCCCGGCGGCCTCGGCGCGCGCCCATTGCTCGCCGCTCCAGCCGGCGCGCGCGGCGGGATCGAGATCGGCGATATCGACCTCGGCCGCGGTCGCGACGCCGGTGCGGACGAGCCGGTCGGCGGCGGCGAGCGCGTAGATCGGCCCGAGATAATGCGCGTCGCCGCCCGCGGGTTCGTCAGCACACCCTGCCCCTGCCCCTGCCCCGCCGGTCCGCCGCGCGAGGAACAGCCCCGCGCGCGCCGCGCCCTGATCGCGCCCGACGAGATCGAGATAGGCGTCGAATTCCTGCGCGACGAGCCGCGCGGCCTTGGCATCGGCATCGGGCGCGCTCTCCGCCTGGCGATCGAGCCGGGCGAGCAGCGCGAGGCCGAGCCGGTTGTCATATTTGTGCCGGGTGATGACCGTCTCGCCGCGGACGATCGTGTCGACCGTCCCCTCGAGCGCGCGGACGAGCAACGTCTCGGCGATCGAATCGCGCGCGACGAGCGCGGCGGCGCGCCAGCCGAGCGCGAACACCGCGCCCTTGGCGGTGCGGCGGAACGCATAGGCCGAGGTGGCGGACAGGCCGACGCGGCGCGCGGCGACATCGACCCCGTGCCCCTCGGCGAGCGCCTCGAGAAAGCGGCGCTGGTTGGCGGCGGACCAGCCGTCCTGGCGGCGCGAGCCGCAGGCGGCGCCCGGTGGCATGAGGTCGAGCGCGTCGCGCGCGGGCTGGTGCGGGTCGGGGTGGTCGCCGGGCGCGTCCGGGTCGCCGGGCGCGCGGGGCGGCGCCACGGCGGCGGGTGCGTCGAGGGGGTCGTCGTCATCGTCCTCCGTGCCGCCGGTGACGAAGGTGGTGGGCGGCGAGGCCGTCACGGCCGTGTAGCGATCGTCCGTGCGGGGATAGCTCGCGGGGGCGCCGCCTCCGGAGACGATCGCGCGGGGGACCGACAGACCGGCGCCCGGGACGGCGGGGCCGGGCTGCACGCGCAGCCGCGCCGGCGTGCCGCCCCATCTGGGGGTGTCGGCGGTCGAGGTGATCCGCGGCTTTATGGGCTCGGGCGCGTAGAGCGCGGCATAGTCGGTGCCGGGGACCGTCGCGAAGGCCGGTGCGCGGGGCGGCGTGTCGGAACGTTTGTTCACGGTTTGATCCTATCCCGAGGGGAGAGGACCGATCAGATATGCTGAAACGGGGGTAGTAGGACAGCCCCCCGGGGCGGTCATTCCGTACCTTTTGGCGAGGTGTTTCGTGCAATTCGGCGGTCGGGCGGCGGTGGGGGGCCGGATCGGGCGGCTGAGACGGCGCGGCTCGGCCGAGGGGTTGCAGGGTCAGGCCGCAGGGAACGGTGCGGGTCGATCCCGACGTCCGCGCGGAGTTTCGCGACGGCGGGTCGGGCTGGCGGGGGCGGATCAATGCAGCGTTGTGCGCGGCGGCGGGGCTTCAGGGGTAGCGCTGGCGGGCGTGGAGGATGGCAAGGATCTCGATCGTCCCGGTGACGCGGTAGACGAGGATGTAGTTGGGATGGACCACCGCCTCGCGGGTGCCGGCGATGCGGCCGGGGCGGTAGATATAGGGGTGATCAGGCAGCGTCTCCGCTGTGTGCCTGATCGCGACGATCAGCCGTTGCGCGGCGGCGAAATTTCGCGGCGCGATATAGTTGGCGATTGCCAGCAAGTCGCGAGTAGCGTCGTCCGTCCAGACGAGCGGCAGCGTCACCGCGGCCGATGCTGCTCGATGATCTCCTGCACCATCGCCATGACCTGATCGTGCGGGATGCCGGGCTCGGTGGACGTCATCGCCTTTTCGACCTTCGCGCGGAACCACGCGTCATAGGCTTCCGCCTCTTCGGTGGTCTCGAATTCGGATCCGATGGGCGAGAGCTTGGCCATACGCATAGTATAGCAGGCGGCGACGGGACCCGGAAGCTGTTGGCGGGAAGCTGGCCTATGTTTCGGCCTGTACGGCGGCTTGCATGGCGGCTGCTACGCGATCGCGCCAAGCAGCCGGTGGAGCTGCCGATCGACCCGATATACTGGCAGAGTTAAACTAGAGCAGCCCGAGGTGCCCAGGGGCAGAGCGAGCCGGCGTTGCTGGTGATTGTGAAGCAATCGCCCTCTCTTCGGTTTTTACTCCATTAACTTGTACCAGTCTCTGATTGCCAATTTGAGGCGGACAGCCTCTTCCTCGGGTAGCAAATTAGAATGAGCGATCGGTCCCCGAGCATGGTTAAGCCTGATGAGAACCCGAAGCACTCGGTTCTTTGACACCCTCGAAAATATTCCTGAAAAACTAGTCCAATTCTCCTTTATAATATCATTCAACTCTCCAAACGTTGTGTACTCTATCGGTCTGGTTGACCGGGGCGGGAGACCTTCAGACGCCTCCCTGTCTATATTTTTTTGCGCATTCTCTCGAACGCTCTGTGGTACGGCGTTACTCCACCATTCGTCACCGCGTTCAGATTGCAGCGTCTCTTCGACTAGGTTTCTAATATCGTTCTCAAGAGCAAAGAATACTTTATAGAACTCCGCCATTCTCTCGGCGTTGCTAACGATCTCGAAATTGATCTGATCGATGTAGCCACTTATTAAAGTGTCGGTTTCCCGCTCAAGCGCAGACCGAACGTTCGTTACCTTCAAAGTCGACATAACCCGATTTAGCTCTCGGGTAATAACAGCCGATTTTAGGATAAGTAGTTCTATCGCCTGAGTTGATGTCACAATAGATTCTCTCGCAGGCTTCGAAATATAGCGTTAAAGACTGCTATGTTTTCAGTTTCTGGCAGAATCACGTTAATGTGATAAGAAAGCCCAAGCCCTCCCCTCCGATGGCCGGTCGTAACGTCAGCCACGGCTGGGCGATCATCTGGATCGTCTTGGCGAGCAGTGACAACAGAGCTATCACCGGCAGGTGTCGCGGCTCTGTCTGTAAACTGCCTTATCGCGTCGAAGCTCCGGTAGATTAAACTGACAATCGGATCAGCTTTTTTGAGACCAGTGATCTCGACTATAATGTCTTTTACGCCACTCTCTTCAGCGCGATATACAAACTCGTTTCGCTTAAAAAGTTCGCCGTACGCCGCCTTTAATCCATCAAGAGCAGACTGCCCCCTTGCCGAATCAGATTTAAATTTCGAATATAAATCGGTGGGAATCCCGTCGCTTGTAATAAAGTTCATCTTTTTCAGCATTGGAGGAATCGGACGCGCTGACCCTCCAGACACTTTCAAGACTGTAGCCATAAAGTCGCTCGAAAAACGTTCTGGCCTTTCAGCAACAATGATCGAATCAAGCGTATTTTTAAAAGTTACGGGAGAAGTGGAGTAAGGTAGCCCGCCTTTTATTTCTCTTTTTTTCTCGGAACTTGCCTTTAGGCTAACTGACTGTGAATCCTGGCCCGACAGAAGCTCCTGCTCTCCTAAGTCTGCTACCATTGCGCTTCCCTTCGCAACGTAACCTATAATATTTATTGGCGTTGTCGAGTCGGCCATAGCGTCGCAATAGCCGAACGTCGCATCCTCACCCTTCCCATGCTTCCGCGCGGTCTGTCGCTGCGCACAGGGAGCGGGAGTTTGGCTTATTCCGCCGCCACCCGCTTCTCCAGCAACGGCGCCAGATACTTGCCCGTGAAGCTCCCCTTGGCCTTGGCGACCTTTTCCGGCGTGCCTTCGGCGACGATCTCGCCGCCCTTGACGCCGCCCTCCGGCCCCAGGTCGAGGACCCAGTCGGCGGTCTTGATGACGTCGAGATTATGCTCGATCACGACGACGGTGTTGCCCTGCTCGACGAGCGCGTGGAGGACTTCGAGGAGTTTGCGGACGTCCTCGAAATGCAGGCCGGTGGTGGGCTCGTCGAGGATATACAGCGTGTTGCCGGTCGCGCGGCGCGAGAGTTCCTTGGCGAGCTTGACGCGCTGCGCCTCGCCGCCCGAGAGCGTCGTCGCCTGCTGGCCGACCTTGACGTAGCCGAGGCCGACCTCGACCAGCATCGCCATCTTGTCGCGGATCGGGGGGACCGCCTTGAAGAACTCGGCGGCGTCCTCGACGGTCATGTCGAGCACGTCGGCGATGCTGTGGCCCTTGAACTTCACCTCGAGCGTCTCGCGATTGTAGCGCGCGCCGTGGCAGACGTCGCACTGCACATAGACGTCGGGGAGGAAGTGCATCTCGATCTTGAGCACGCCGTCGCCCTGGCACGCCTCGCAGCGGCCGCCCTTGACGTTGAAGCTGAACCGGCCGGGCTTGTAGCCGCGCGCCTGGGCTTCGGGGAGGCCGGCGAACCAGTCGCGGATCTGCGTGAAGCTGCCGGTATAGGTGGCGGGGTTGCTGCGCGGGGTGCGGCCGATCGGCGACTGGTCGATGTCGATGACCTTGTCGAGATATTGCAGGCCGGTGATCTTGTCGTGTTTCCCTTGCACGATGCGCGCGCCGTTGAGCTCGCGCGCGGCGGCGGCGTAGAGCGTGTCGATCGTGAAGCTCGACTTGCCCGACCCCGAGACGCCGGTGACGCAGGTGAAGGTGCCGAGGGGCAAGCTCGCGGTGACGCCCGTCAGGTTGTTCGCGGTGGCGTTGTGGACGGTGAGCTTCTTGCCGTTGCCCTTGCGCCGCGTGGCGGGGACCGGCACTTCGCGCGTGCCGTTGAGATAGTCGGCGGTGATGCTGGTCTTGGACTTCAGGATCTGTTTCAGCGTGCCCTGCGCGACGACCTGGCCGCCGCGGACGCCTGCGCCCGGGCCCATGTCGATGATGTAATCGGCGGTGCGGATCGCGTCCTCGTCATGCTCGACGACGAGCACGGTGTTGCCGAGATCGCGCAGGCGCCGCAGCGTCTTGAGGAGCATGTCGTTGTCGCGCTGGTGCAGGCCGATGCTGGGCTCGTCGAGGACGTAGAGCACGCCCGACAGGCCGCTGCCGATCTGCGACGCGAGGCGGATGCGCTGGCTCTCGCCGCCGCTGAGCGTTCCGCTGGTGCGGTCGAGGTTGAGATAGTCGAGGCCGACATTGTTGAGGAAGCCGAGGCGCTCGACGATTTCCTTGAGGATGCGTTCGGCGATCGCGTTCTGCTGGTCGCCGAGATGCTGCGGCATGTCGGTGAAGAACTGGAGCGCGTCGACGACCGAGAGGTGGGTCGCGTAGCTGATGTCCTTCATCGCGATCTTGACCGCGAGCGCTTCGGGTTTCAGGCGCGCGCCGGCGCAGACCTCGCACGGGGCGGCGGACTGGTATTTGTTCAGCTCCTCGCGCATCCACGCGCTCTCGGTCTGGAGCAGGCGGCGGTTGAGGTTGCCGATGACGCCCTCGAACGGCTTGGAGACGTCGTATTTCTTCTTGCCGTCGATGAAGGTGAGCGTGACGGGCTTGCCCTTCGAGCCGTGCAGGATGACGCGCTGGACCTCTTCGGGGAGCTCGCCCCAGGGGGTCTCGATGTCGAACTTATATTCGCGCGCGAGGCTGCCGAGAACCTGCATGTAATAGGGCGAGGGCGGGTTGGATTTCGCCCAGGGGACGACCGCGCCCTTCTTGATGCTGAGCATGTGGTTGGGGACGACGAGGTCCTCGTCGAACAGCAGTTTCTCGCCGAGGCCGTCGCAGGCCGGGCACGCGCCCTGGGGGGCGTTGAACGAGAAGAGGCGCGGCTCGATCTCGGAGATGGTGAAGCCGCTGACCGGGCAGGCGAATTTCTCGCTGAACACGATGCGGCCGTCGGGGGCGTTGCTGCCGAGGATCTCGGACTTGGGGGTGTGCGGCTCGACCGGGTCGGCGGGGTCGACATAGGCGAGGCCTTCGGCGAGCTTCAGCGCGGTTTCGAACGATTCCGCAAGGCGCGTGGCGATCTCGCCGCCGACGACGAGGCGGTCGACGACGACCTCGATGTCGTGCTTGTACTTCTTGTCGAGCGCGGGCGCCTCGTCGATGTCGTGGATCGTGCCGTCGATGCGGACGCGGGTGAAGCCCGCCTTCTGCCACTCGGCGAGTTCCTTGCGATACTCGCCCTTGCGGCCCCGGACGACGGGGGCGAGCAGATAGAGCCGCGTTCCCTCGGGGAGCGCCATCACGCGGTCGACCATCTGGCTGACGGTCTGCGCGGCGATCGGCTCGCCGGTCGCGGGGGAATAGGGGATGCCGACGCGCGCCCAGAGCAGGCGCATGTAATCGTAGATCTCGGTGACGGTCGCGACGGTCGAGCGCGGGTTGCGGCTCGTCGTCTTCTGCTCGATCGAGATGGCGGGGCTGAGGCCCTCGATATGGTCGACATCGGGCTTCTGCATCAGCTCGAGGAACTGGCGGGCGTAGGCGGACAGGCTCTCGACGTAGCGGCGCTGGCCCTCGGCGTAGATGGTGTCGAAGGCGAGGCTCGACTTGCCTGAGCCGGACAGCCCGGTGATCACCGTCAGCGTGTCGCGGGGGATGTCGATATCGACGTCCTTGAGATTGTGTTCACGCGCGCCGCGTACGGAAATCTTGGTCAGCATAGGAGAGTCTGTTCCACATTTGTTCGGACGCGACAAGCCCGGGAGGGCGCCGGGCGGGTGCTCGCAAAGATGGGTAACGCCGAACCATTGTCCAAGGTGCCGACGATAGTTACATAGTGTATTGTTAGTACAATACAGTGCTGGAGACCGAGATGGGCAAGAAGAAGGAGCGTCGCGAACGCGAGGCGAGCGAGCGCGAGGCCGAGACGGGCGCGACGAAAGGCGAGGGGTTCGAGGCGCGCTGGTCCGCCAAGGCGGGCAAGCATGGCGGCGCGGCACCGTTCGCGGGGATCGCGGCGGCGCTGACGCGGCAGATGGGGACGCCCGCGGGACGCCAGGTGATCGCGGCCGGGCTGATGATGGCGGCGACCGCGATCACGGCGAAGGATATGCGCGGTGCGACGCCGCCACCTGCACCGCCCGAGCCACCCAAGCCGCCCAAGCCGCCAGAACCCTCGGCCGAGGCTTCGCCGGAGGCTCCGGGCGCGTCGTCGGCGGGCAGCGGACCGTTCGCGGGCGAGACGCCGGAACCGCCCAGGAGCGACGCTGCTGCGCTGCCGCCCGAATTCGCCAAGGTGATCGACTCGTTCGCATCGGGCCTGGAGCGCTTCGCGGCGAACTTCGCCAAGCCGCCAAAGGGCTGACGCTTCCGATCCTCCCCCGCAAGGGGGAGGATTCCAAGCTCAGCGCGGCGTCGCGGGCGTCGCAGGCGGCACCGGGACCAGCTCGTAGAGATCCAGGATCGCGCCCTGCCCCGCGCGCGTCATCACGAGGCGCCAGCGCAGCGGGCCGACACGTTCGACGACGCCCGCGACGTCGCGCGCCGGGTTGGTGCCATAGGGCGGCGCGACCTGCGCGGGCGTGGTGCGCACCGTGCCGAGGAACACCTGCCGCCGGTCGCCGTCGGGGTGCAGCCAGCCACCGGGCAGCGTCGTGCCGGTCTGCTTGGTGAAGGACAGCCCCGCGCCGTCGCCGTCGACATAGCAGAAATCGGGCGCGAAGCTCGCATAGCCCGCCCGCCCGCCGAGCCGGACCAGCCGGCAGCGATAGGAGCCCGGCGACAGCGCGGGCAGGTCGAGTGCGCCTGCGGGATCGAGCAGCGCACCCTCGGCCGCGACGCGGCCCGCCAGCCGTCTGGGCACGGCGGCGCGCGCGCGCGTCCAGCTGGCGTCGAGCGCCGCGAGCCGCGCGCGGTCGTCGGGCGTCGCGATCGTCGTCCAGTTTGGGGCGGCCGGTGCGGGGTCCGCCGCCACCGCCGGGGCCTTGTCCGCGCTGCCGCCCCGGGGCTGCGTCGCGCAGCCGGCGAGACAGGCCGTTCCTATCGCCAGGATCATCAACGCACGCACGGGCAGGCTCCTTGCACGGCCGGTCGCGACGATGGCGTCGCCGCGGCGTGGAGACGAGTGGCTATGCCGGGCTGGTAAACGGATTGCTAACAACTGCACTGATCTGGCTCAGTTTCGACCCGAGGTGAGGGATGGATGCGGTGAGGTGCGGGTGAGCGGTTGGTGGAGATTGGCGGGGTGCGAGGCAACCCCCTGCCTGTCGTCATTTCGGCCCGAACCGGGACTCAGGGCCGCGGGCGGGTGCGCTTGGGGCTCTGGGTCCCGGCTTTCGCCGGGATGACGAGAGGGGGGTGGGCGTGACGGTGGCGTGCGCGGCCCTTTGCGGGGGCGGGTCGTCGCGAGTTTGGCAGCCGCGGTGGCCAGGCGATCGATGGCTAAAGACAGGATGCGCCTACCCCCTGCCGTCATCCCGGGCTCGACCCAGGATCCAGAGCCGCAGGGGGTTACGCTTGCGGCTCTGGATCCTGGCTTTCGCCAGGATGACGGGAGGGGGCGGGTTGTGGCGGGTGCGGGAGCGATTTTGTGGCGCCTCCCCTTCCCGTCATCCCGGCGGACGCCGGGACCCATGGTCGCGGACCGGGTTATGGCGGCACGGGATCGCCGGGTCCGCCGTAACCATGGGTCCCGGCGTTCGCCGGGATGACGGATGGGGTGCGGGTCGTTGCGGCTCCAGGGGGTTGTGGGGGCGGGCTGCTTCGGAGTGGTTCACCGCGAGTCCAGGGGCTGCGGGTCCGGGCTGCCGCGGGGCGAACGCCGCGGCTCCGGCTCTGCGGGTGTGACTTTATCGCGCTCCCGCCCCCATCCCCCGTCATCCCGGCGGACGCCGGGACCCATGGTCGCGGACCGGGTTATGACGGCGCGGTATCGCCGGGTCCGCCGTGACCGTGGGTGCCGGCGTTCGCCGGGATGACGGATGGGGTTGCAGGTCGTTGCGGCTCCGGAGGGTTGTGGGGACGGGCTGCTCCGGGGTGGATCACTGCGGGTTCGGGGCTGCGGGTGCGGGGCTGCGGGTGCGGGGCTGCGGGTGCGGGGCTGCGGGTGCGGGCTGCCGCGGGGCGAACGTCGCGGCTCCGGGGATTGCGGGTGGGATTTTATCGCGCGCGCCCCCGCCCCCGCCCCCGCCCGCACTCCCCGTCGTCCCGGCGGACGTCGGGACTCATCGTAGCGGAGCGGGTTATTATAGTGCGGTATCGCCGGGTTCGCCGTGACCGTGGGTGCCGGCTTTCGCCAGGATGACGGTGGAGGGTGAGGGTCGCTCATGGGGTTTGGGCTTGAGAGCGTGGACGTTTCGCGCGCGATCGGCAGACGTGGAGAGGGCGCCGGTGGGGTTTCCACCGACGCCCTTCCGAAACGTAGCTTGAGCGGGCTTGGCCTGACAGGGGCGAAGCCCCTGTCGTCGGACGGCGCTGGAGCGCCGCCGGCCGGTCTGACCGCCGGGTGCTCGGCCGTAGCTTCGCTACGGCCGTCGCGCGGTCGGACTCAGATGTGGATCGGCTTGCCCTGGACTGCCATCGCCGCTTCCTTGAGCGCCTCGGCATGCGTCGGATGCGCGTGGCAGGTGTAGGCGATGTCTTCGCTGGTCGCGCCGAATTCCATCGCGATGGCGGCTTCGGCGATCAGCGTGCCGGCGAGGCTCGAGACGATCCAGACGCCGAGCACGCGGTCGGTCTTGGCATCCGCGATGACCTTGACGAAGCCGTCGGTGTCGCGGTTGGTCTTGGCGCGGCTGTTGGCGGCGAAGGGGAACTTGCCGACCTTGATGCCACCCGATTCGGCGGTCAGATCCTTCGCGGCTTCCTCGGTGAGGCCGACGCCGGCGATTTCGGGCATCGTGTAGACGACGGACGGGATGACGTCCTCGTTGACGATGCCGTTCTGGCCGGCGATGTTCTCGGCCACCGCGACGCCCTCGTCCTCCGCCTTGTGCGCGAGCATCAGGCCGGGGACGCAGTCGCCGATCGCCCACACGCCGTCGACCTTGGTCTTGAAGCTGTGGTCGGTCTCGATCTGGCCGCGCTTGTTGAGCTCGAGGCCGATGGCTTCGAGGTTGAGGCCGTCGACATTGGCCTTGCGGCCGATCGAGACGAGCACCGCGTCGGCGGTCATCGTCTCGGACGCGCCACCCGCGGCGGGCTCGACGGTGACGGTCGCGACACCGTTGTCGACGGTCACACCGGTGACCTTGGTCGAGAGCTTGAGCTCCATGCCCTGCTTCTTGAAGAGCTTGGCGCTCTCACGGCGGACTTCGCCGTCGAAGCCGGGGAGGATCTGGTCGACGAATTCGACGACGGTGACCTTCGCGCCAAGGCGACGCCAGACGCTGCCGAGCTCGAGACCGATCACGCCGCCGCCAATGACGACCATGTGCTCGGGCACCTTGGGGAGCGCGAGCGCGCCGGTCGAGTCGACGACGGTGGTCTGGTCGACCGCGACGCCGGGGAGCGGCATGACGCTCGAGCCGGTGGCGATGACGATGTTCTTGGCGGTGACCGTCTGGCCGTTGACGTCGACGGTGTGCGCGTCCTGGAACGCGGCCTTGCCCTTGAGCCAGGTCACCTTGTTCTTCTTGAACAGGAATTCGACGCCCCCGGTCAGTTCCTTGACGGCCTTGGCCTTTTCGGCGTGCATCTGGTCGAGGTTGAGCGTGACGCCCTGGAAATCGATGCCGAACTTGGTGAGGTGGCCGCTCTTGGCCTCCTCATAGATCTCGGACGCGTGGAGCAGCGCCTTGGACGGGATGCAGCCGACGTTGAGGCACGTGCCGCCAAGCGTCTCGCGGCTCTCGGCGCAGGCGGTGCGCAGCCCGAGCTGTGCGGCGCGGATCGCGGCGACGTACCCGCCGGGGCCCGCACCGATTACGAGGACGTCATAGTCATAGTCAGCCATTGTCGCTTCTCTCTTACTTCCCCGGCGCAGGCCGGGGCCCAGTTGGGAGATATATGGGGAGGGCGAGGCGCTTCGTCACCGCGGCCTTCCCCACTGGGCCCCGGCCTGCGCCGGGGTGGTTAGATATTTACAGGTCGATCAGGATCCGCGTCGGGTCTTCGATCGCGTTCTTGAGCGCGACGAGGAACGTCACGGCTTCGCGGCCGTCGATCAGGCGGTGATCGTAGCTGAGCGCGAGGTACATCATCGGGCGGATGACGATCTGTCCGTTGACGACGACCGGGCGCTCCTCGATGCGGTGGAGGCCGAGGACCGCCGACTGGGGCGGGTTGATGATCGGGGTCGACATCAGCGAGCCGAACACGCCGCCGTTCGAGATGGTAAAGGTGCCGCCCTTCATCTCGTCCATCTTGAGCGCGCCGTCCTTGGCGCGCTTGCCGAAGTCGCCGATCGTCTTCTCGATCGTCGCGACCGACATCTGGTCGGCATCGCGGATCACGGGGACGACAAGGCCGCCCGGCGACGAGACCGCGACCGAGATGTCGGCGTAATCGTGATAGACGATGTCGTCGCCGTCGATCGACGCGTTGACCGACGGGATGTCGCGCAGCGCCATGGTCGCGGCCTTCACGAAGAAGCCCATGAAGCCGAGGCGGACGCCGTGCTTCTTCTCGAACAGGTCCTTGTACTTGGCGCGCGCCTCGATCACCGCGGTCATGTCGACGTCGTTGAACGTCGTCAGCATCGCGGCGGTGTTCTGCGCTTCCTTGAGGCGCTTGGCGATCGTCTGGCGCAGGCGCGTCATGCGGACGCGCTCTTCGCCGCGGCCCGAGGCTGCGGGGGCTGCGGCCGGTGCGGGCGCAGGTGCTGCGGCCGGTGCGGGCTTGCTCGAGGCGGCGGCGGTCACGTCTTCCTTGGTGATGCGACCGTCGCGGCCGGTGCCCTTGACGGTGCCGGGGTCGACGCCGTGCTCGAGCACCGCGCGACGGACCGACGGCGAGAGGGCTGCGGGCGAGTCGCTGGTGCCGGCGCCGGGCTGGTCGCCATAGCCTGCGCCGGACTCGTCCTTGGCGGGTGCGGAGGGTGTTGCGGTTGCGGCGGGCTCGGGGGCCTTGGCAGGGGCTGGGGCGGGAGCGGCGCCGTCGCCCGAGTCGATCGTGGCGAGCATCGCGCCGACCTGGACCGTGTCGCCGACCGCGACGGCGTGCTGGCCCATGACGCCGGCGACCGGCGACGGCACCTCGACCGAGACCTTGTCGGTCTCGAGGCTGGCGATGGGCTCGTCGACGGCGACGGGATCGCCGGGCTGCTTCAGCCACTCGCCGAGGGTGGCTTCGGTGATCGATTCACCCAGGACGGGGACGGTGACTTCGGTTGCCATTTTCTCGGTTCCTCCACCCCGGCGTAGGCCGGGGTCCAGTTACGAAACGCTGATTGGCCGGCGTTTCGCTCAATTATATCTACCATCCCAACTGGGCCCCGGCTTGGGTCCCATCAAAGTATTACTTTGATGGGTGCCCCTTCGCCGGGGTGGTAGAAGACAGTTTAGTTCGCGCGGGTGCGGCGGATTTCGTCGCGGACGCTGTGGCCGAGTGCGTCGGCGACGAGCGCGCCCTGCTCGGCCTGGTGACGCTTCATCAGGCCGGTCGCGGGCGAGGCCGAGGCGCTGCGCCCGGCGTAGCGCGCACGCTTGACCGGCGAATTCACGCTGGCCAGCGCCTCCTCGATCAGCGGCTCAACGAAGAACCAGTAGCCGTTGTTCTTCGGCTCTTCCTGCGCCCAGACGATCTCTTCCAGGTTCGGCATCTTCGCGACGCGCTCGGCGATCGGGTTGCCGGGGAAGGGATAGAGCTGTTCGACGCGGACGATCTGCGTGTCGGTGTCGCCCGCCGCATCGCGCGCCTCGATCAGGTCGTACGCGACCTTGCCGGTGCACAGGACGAGACGCTTGGTGTCGACATCCGCCGCACCATTGGTGTCGGACAGGAGGCGACGGAAGTGGCTGTCGCCCTGGAAGTCCTCGGCGTTCGACACCGCGAGCTTGTGACGCAGCAACGACTTGGGGGTCATCACGATCAGGGGCTTGCGGAAGTTGCGATGCATCTGCCGGCGGAGCAGGTGGAAATAGTTCGCCGGGCTGGTGCAGTTCGCGACCTGGATATTGTCGTCGGCGCAGGACTGAAGGAAGCGCTCGGGACGGGCCGAGCTGTGCTCTGGCCCCTGCCCTTCATAGCCGTGCGGGAGCAGCATCACGAGGCCGTTGGCGCGGAGCCACTTCGATTCGCCGGACGTGATGAACTGATCGATCATGATCTGCGCGCCGTTGACGAAATCGCCGAACTGCGCCTCCCAGAGGACCAGAGTCTTCGGGTCGGCGAGCGCATAGCCATATTCGAAGCCGAGGACGCCGTACTCGGACAGCGGGCTGTCGAGCACCTCGAAATTGCCGTGCTCGATTTCCTGCAGCGGCACATACTTGTGCTCGTCGGTCTGGTCGACCCAGACCGCGTGACGCTGCGAGAAGGTGCCGCGGCCCGAGTCCTGGCCGGACAGACGGACGCCATAGCCTTCGGAGAGCAGGCCGCCGAACGCGAGCGCTTCGCCGGTCGCCCAGTCGAAGCCCTTGCCCGACTTGAACATCTCGCGCTTCGCGTCGAGCACGCGCGCGAGCGTCTTGTGGATCTTCACGCTCTCGGGAACGGTCGTCAGCGTGCGGCCGAGCGAGTCGAACAGCTTCTGGCTGAGGCCCGTCTCGACGTTGCGGCGCGCGGACGCACCATCGGTCGGCGCGCTGAGGCCGGTCCAGCGACCGCCGAACCAGTCCGCCTTGTTCGGCTTGTACGACGCACCCGCCTCGAACTCGCCCTCGAGACGGAGTGTGAGCTGCTTCACATTCTCGTCGATCCAGGGCTGGTCGATGACGCCTTCCTTGATCAGGCGGTTGCCATAGACCGAGCTGACGCCGGGATGCTTGCGGATGATGTCGTACATCAGCGGCTGGGTAAAGGAGGGCTCGTCGCCCTCGTTATGACCGAAGCGGCGATAGCACCACATGTCGATGACGATGTCGCGGTGGAACTTCTGACGGAATTCCATCGCCATCTTGGTGGCGAAGGTCACCGCTTCGGGATCGTCGCCATTGACGTGGAAGACCGGCGCCTGGACGCCCTTGGCGACGTCAGACGGATAGGGCGACGAGCGCGCGAACTGCGGGCTGGTCGTAAAGCCGACCTGGTTGTTGATGATGAAGTGGACGCAGCCGCCGGTGTTGTAGCCGCGGATGCCGGAGAAGCCGAGGCACTCCCAGACGATCCCCTGCCCTGCGAACGCCGCGTCGCCGTGGATCAGCACGGGGAGCGACGCGACATGATCCTTCAGATCGTTGTTGAGCGTCTGGATCGCGCGCGTCTTGCCGAGCACGACCGGATCGGCAGCCTCGAGATGCGACGGGTTGGCGACGAGGCTCATATGAACCTTGTGGCCGTCGAACTCGCGGTCGGTGCTGGTGCCGAGATGGTACTTCACGTCGCCCGACCCGCCGATGTCATCGGGGTTGGCCGAACCGCCGGCGAATTCGTGGAAGATGACGCGGAGCGGCTTGGCCATGACGTTGGCGAGCACGTTCAGACGACCGCGATGCGCCATGCCGATGACGATCTCGCGCACGCCCATCTGGCCGCCATACTTGATGACCGATTCGAGCGCGGGGATCATCGATTCGCCGCCGTCGAGCCCGAAGCGCTTCGTGCCGACATACTTCTTGCCGAGGAACTTCTCCCACTGCTCGGCTTCGATGACCTTGTTGAGGATCGCCTTCTTGCCGTCGACGGAGAATTCGATCGCCTTGTCCTGGCCTTCCATGCGCTCCTGGAGGAAGCGACGCTCCTCGACATCGGCGATGTGCATGTATTCGAGGCCGACATTGCCGCAATAATTCTTGCGGAGCGTGTCGACGAGCTCGCGGATGGTCGCCCATTCGAAGCCCATCGTGCCGCCGAGATAGACCTTGCGGTCGATGTCGGCGTCGGAGAAGCCGTGATATTCGGTCTTCAGATCCTCGGGCATCTCGCGCTTCGAGAGACCAAGCGGATCGAGATTGGCGGCGAGGTGACCGCGGACGCGGTAGGTGCGGATCAGCAGCTGCGCGCGGATCGCGTCGGCCGCGGCCTTGGCGATCTCGTCCTTCGAGACGGGCGCGGGCGCGGCGGCGGCGGGAGCGGGCTTGCCGCCACCCTTTGCGGGCTTGGGCGCGGGCTCCATCTGGGTCGGGTCGAGCGCCGCGGTCAGATCATCCGTGGTGGTCAGCGGCCAGCGCGCGCTTTCCCAGCTCGGGCCCTGCGCGGAGCCTTCGAGCCCCTCGAAGAACGTCCGCCAGCCGGATTCGACCGAGGCCGGATCGGCGGTGAACTTGGCGTAGAGCGTCTCTACGAACGCCGGACTGACGCCGGCTGCGATATCGCTGAAATCCTGGCCTTCGTAGCCCATGTCACTCGCCTTCCGTGTTCTCCCGCGAAGGCGGGAGCCCAGACTGGGCCCCCGCCTTCGCGGGGGAACAGCCTTCTTTGACTTAACCCTTCAGCACGCTCAGCAGCGTCTCGCCGAGCAGGCTGGGGCTTTCCGAGACCTTGATCCCGGCAGCTTCCATCGCCGCGATCTTGCTCTCGGCATCGCCCTTGCCGCCCGAGACGATCGCACCGGCATGGCCCATGCGACGACCCGGAGGTGCGGTGCGGCCCGCGATGAAGCCGGCCATCGGCTTCTTGCGGCCACGCTTGGCCTCGTCGATCAGGAACTGCGCGGCCTGCTCCTCGGCGTCGCCGCCGATCTCGCCGATCATGATGATCGACTTGGTCTCGTCGTCCGCGAGGAACAGCTCGAGCACGTCGATGAAGTTCGTGCCGTTGACCGGATCGCCACCGATGCCGACCGCGGTCGTCTGACCAAGGCCTGCGTTCGACGTCTGGAAGACCGCCTCATAGGTGAGCGTGCCTGAACGGCTGACAACGCCGACCGAGCCCTTCTTGAAGATCGAACCGGGCATGATGCCGATCTTGCACTCGCCGGGGGTCAGGACGCCGGGGCAGTTCGGGCCGATCAGGCGCGACTTGGAGCCTGCGAGCGCGCGCTTGACCTTGACCATGTCGAGCACGGGAATGCCCTCGGTGATCGCGACGATCAGCTCGATCTGTGCGTCGATCGCCTCGAGGATCGAGTCGGCCGCGAAGGGGGGCGGCACGTAGATCACGGACGCGGTCGCGCCGGTGACCGACTTCGCCTCGGCGACGGTGTTGTAGACGGGGAGGTCGAGGTGAGTCGTGCCGCCCTTGCCGGGGGTGACGCCACCGACCATCTGCGTGCCGTATTCCAGCGCCATCTTGGTGTGGAAGCTGCCGGTTTCGCCGGTCATGCCCTGCGTGATGACCTTGGTGTTCTTGTCGACGAGGATGCTCATTCTATCTCCAGTCCGGTCCGCCCCGGCGAAGGCCGGGGTCCAGTTGGGAAGGCGGTCATGGTAGGGCGATACGATCGTACAGGTCATCCCAAGCGGGATTAAGCCCTTCGATCTCACGCACTTTCCAGGCCCGCTTCCACTCCTTCATTTGCAGCTCGCGCTGCCGCGCCGCTTCCCATTCGCCGCACGCCTCGTACCAGACGAGTAGCTTGCAGCCATAACGCTTGGTGAAACCGCTCAAACCGTTGCGGTGCTCCCACACGCGCTTTGGCAGGTTCACTGTCGAGCCGAGGTAGATCGCCCCGTTGGGGAAGTTGGCCATGATGTAAACGAACGCCTGTTCTTCCATCATCGTGGCTTTCGCAACTGGACCCCGGCCTGCGCCGGGGTGGTGGCTATTCCCTTCGGTACGCTCCTACCTCAGCTCAAATCCTCAAATCAGTTCAGGCTACCGTCGATACCCTTGCAGGCCACGATCAGTTCCTTGACCGCGTCGACCGAGACCTGGAGGTTGCCCTTGGCTTCGTCGTCGAGCTTGATCTCGACGATCTTCTCGACGCCGCCGGCACCGATCACCACGGGGACGCCGACATACAGGTCGTCGAGGCCGTATTCACCCGAGACGTAGGCCGCAGCCGGCAGGACGCGCTTCTGGTCGTAGAGATAGGCTTCGGCCATCGCGATGCCGCTGGTGGCGGGCGCGTAATAGGCCGAGCCGGTCTTCAGCAGCGCGACGATCTCGCCGCCGCCGCCGCGCGTGCGCTTGACGATCGCGTCGATCTTTTCCTGGCTCGACATGCCCATCGCGATGAGATCGGGGACGGGGATCCCCGAGACGGTCGAGTAGGAGATGACCGGGACCATCGTGTCGCCGTGGCCGCCGAGCACGAAGCTGGTGACGTCCTTGACCGAGACCTTGAACTCGTCGGCGAGGAAGTGGCTGAAGCGCGACGAGTCGAGCACGCCGGCCATGCCGACGACCATGTGATGCGGCAGACCCGAGAACTCACGCAGCGCCCACACCATCGCGTCGAGCGGGTTGGTGATGCAGATGACGAAGGCGCCCGGCGCGTTGGCCTTGATGCCCTCGCCCACGGCCTTCATGACCTTCAGGTTGATGCCGAGCAGGTCGTCGCGGCTCATGCCGGGCTTGCGCGCGACACCGGCGGTGACGATGATGACGTCCGCGCCGGCAATGTCGGCATAGTCGTTCGAGCCGGTGATCGTCGAGTCGAAGCCTTCGACCGGTCCGCACTGCGACAGGTCGAGCGCCTTGCCCTGGGGGATGCCCTCAGCCACGTCGAACAGGACGATATCGCCCAGACCCTTGAGTGCTGCGAGGTGCGCGAGCGTGCCGCCGATGTTACCGGCGCCGATCAGCGCGATCTTCTTGCGAGCCATTCCAATCCGTCTCCGTCTGATGTGCGGGGTGATTGGTGACGCCGGTTACGCGCATTATGGCGCTACGGCAACCGTTAAAGCGGAAAAGTGGTGTCGTTATTGCAAATCGTTCGCAGGAGCAATAACACCGTCATCCTGACGAAAGTTAGGATCCAGGGTAACAATCGGCGCCGCCCGTGGCTCTGGATCCTGACTTTCGTCAGGATGACGGGTGGGTGTGAATCTGGCTCGGGGGCGGCTTAGATATGCCCTTCCGCCAGATACTCCTCGGAGCGCATCTCTTCCAGACGGCTGATCGTGCGGTCGAATTCGAACTGGCCGTCGCCGCTCGCGTAGAGATCGCCCGGCTGCGCGTCGGCGGCGGCGAGCAGCTTGACCTTGTGCTCGTAGAGCGCGTCGATGAGGCCGACGAAGCGCGCCGCCTCGTTGCGGTTTTCAGGCCCGAGCTTGGGGATGCCGACGAGGATGATCGTGTGAAATTTGCGGGCGATGGCGAGATAGTCGGCCACCCCCCTCGCCTCGCCGCACAGCTTCCTGAAGCTGAACACCGCGACGCCTTTCAGCGACTTGGGCACGCGCAGGGCCCGGCCCTGGACGATCAGCTCCTCGGACGGGACGTGCTCGCTGTCGTCGGGCGAGAAGTCGGTGAGGCGGAAGAACGCGGCGGAGAGCTGGGCTGTCGCCTCCGGCCCGTTGGGGACGAGCCAGGTGTCCTGGCTGCCGAGCCGGTCGCGGCGGTAATCGACGGGGCCGTTGAGCGGGAGGACGTCGAGCCGCTGTTCGATCGTCGCGATGAAGGGGAGGAAATGCTCGCGGTTGAGGCCGTTCTTGTAGAGATCGGCGGGCGGGCGGTTCGAGGTGGTGACGATCGTCACGCCGGAATCGAGCAGCGAGGTGACGAGCCGCGACAGGATCATCGCGTCGGGGCTGTTGGTGACCATCATCTCGTCGAACGCGAGCAGCCGGGTCTCCTCGGCGATCGCGGTGGCGACGGGGACGATCGGGTCGCCGACCTCCTTGCGACGCTCGGCGGCGATGCGGGCATGGACCTCGAGCATGAACTCGCCGAAATGGACGCGGCGCTTCCGGTCGACCGCGACCTCGGCGAAGAACAGGTCCATCAACATCGACTTGCCGCGGCCGACCCCGCCCCAGAGATAGACGCCGCGCGGCGCCGGCTTTTTCGCAAAGCGCGCGAAGAAGCCGGTCGCGACGGGTGCGGCGAGTTCGGTAGCGAGCGTGTTCAGGCGCGCGGCGGCGGCGGCCTGTTCGGGGTCGGGGCGGAGTTCGCCCGAGGCGACGAGCGCTTCGTAGGCGGCGAGGACGGTCATTGGCCTTTACCACCCCGGCGGAGGCCGGGGCCCAGGGGGGAAGGTCGCCGTGATAGAACGCTACGCTTGAACAATGATCGTGTCCCAACTGGGCCCCGGCCTTCGCCGGGGTGGTGATAGCGGTCGGGGTCAGCCCTTCGGCGGCTTAGGCGACGGCTTGCGGATCGTCGCGGAGAAGGCCGCGATCTTCGCTTCGTCGTCGCCTTGCACCACGAGGCCCCGCAGGAACAAGAGGCGGCCGGTTTCCTTGAGCACCTCGACCTGCGCCTCGATCGGGGCGCCGATGCGGCCGCCACCGATGAACTGGGTGTTGAGGTCGAGCGTCACCGCGGTGCCGGCGGTGATCAGCCCGAAGCCGCGCGCGGCGGCGAACAGCGCGACGTCGATGAAGCCGAGCAGCGCGCCGCCATGAACATTGTCCTGCAGGTTCGAATGGCGACGTTCGGGCGTGATGCGGACGCGGACGCGGTGGCCGTCGACGCGGTAGAGCATGGGGCCGAGCAGCGTGTTGAACCGGGTCGGGTCGGACAGGGTCCAGCTGCGCCAGCCGGGGTTTGCGGGGTCTTCGGCGTCGAGGAAATGGGGGGTATCGGTCATGAGTTCCGTTCGTCCTGAGCGAAGTCGAAGGACTTTTGGGAGCGCCACCCCCTGCCCCGGGGCCTGTGCTTCGACTTCGCTCAGCACGAACGGGGTTGGGGGAGCGCCACCACCTGCCCCGGGCTTGTGCTTCGACTTCGCTCAGCACGAACGGGGGTGGGGGAGCGCCGCGCCCTGCCCCGGGCCTGTGCTTCGACTTCGCTCAGCACGAACGGGGAGCGAGGCCGGGCGGGAGCGGGGTGGAGGGGACCCCCCTCCCCCCTTCAAATCAGACGATCCGTTCGGCTTCCATCTTCTTGATCTCGGCGATCGCCTTGGCGGGGTTGAGGCCCTTGGGGCAGGCGTTCGCGCAGTTCATGATCGTGTGGCAGCGATAGAGGCGGAACGGATCCTCGAGCTCGTCGAGCCGCTCGCCGGTCATCTCGTCGCGGCTGTCGGCGAGCCAGCGATAGGCCTGGAGCAGGATCGCCGGCCCTAAGAACTTGTCGGCGTTCCACCAGTAGCTCGGGCACGAGGTCGAGCAGCAGGCGCACAGGATGCACTCGTACAGGCCGTCGAGCTTCGAGCGATCCTCGGGCGACTGGAGACGCTCCTTGCCCGAGGGCGGCGGCGTGACGGTCTGGAGCCACGGCTTGATCGACGAATATTGCGCGTAGAAATGCGTGAAGTCGGGGACCAGATCCTTGATCACGTCCATGTGCGGCAGCGGGGTGATCTGGACCTCGCCCTTGCAGTCCTCGATCGCGGTGGTGCAGGCGAGACCGTTCTTGCCGTCGATGTTCATCGAGCAGGAGCCACAAATGCCCTCGCGGCACGAGCGGCGGAAGGTCAGCGAGCTGTCCTGCTCGCCCTTCATCTTGATCAGCGCGTCGAGCACCATCGGCCCGGTCTCGTCGAGGTCGAGCTCGAACGTGTCGTAGCGGGGATTCTCGCCGCTATCGGGATCATAACGATACACCTTGAACGATTTCAGCCGCTTGCCCCCGCTGGTCGAGGCATGCTTGACGCCCTTCTTAACGACGCTGTTTTTCGGGAGCGAGAATTCGGCCATTGCGAGCGGTCCGTCCGTGGTGTGATGACAAGGTTGTCAGAGCCGATACATGACAGGGGCCCTGCCCGCAAATCCTTAGCTTCGCGGGTGCAACATGAGTCACATGTGGGGCGCGGCACGGACCGCCGCAACCGTCAGATGATGTCGAGGATCAGCCCGAGATCGCGGGCTTCCTCCGCCTCGATATACCAGTTGGACGGCGCCTTGGCCTTGAGCTCCTCGATATCGACCTTGGTGCCGCGGACGAGATCGCGAAAGCCCTCTTCCTGGATGTTGATCGAATCCTCGATCTCGTGGAGCTTGGCCTTGAGCGTATAGGACAGCGCGTTGAGCGGGCCGTTGAGCTGGATCGTGCTCGTCATCTGGCGCTCATGGATCATCAGGCGGCTGTTGCGCGTGAGGAAGCGGCTGTCGGCGGGGAAGGCCGACATAAAGGTCGCGCCGGCCGAATAGACCGCGACCTTGCCGAGGAACAGCGTCTCGCGATCGGTATATTCGCGCAGCAGGCGGATATGGTCGCCCATCGCGCGCGCCATTTCGGGGTCGCCGCCAAGCGTGGTGATCGAGACGACGAGCGGCCCCTCGGTCGGCGCAGCCGCGACCTGCGCCTTGAAGCTGTCGTACATCGCGTCGTCGACGGGGCCGTGCAGCTGGACATGGGGGACGGCGAGCAACGGGTAGTTGCGCGCGTTCGAAGCGGGGGAGGTGTCGGTCATGCGCGGGCAAACTTACCGCGGTATCGCGCGGTTCCGATGTCGTCCGCAAAAGACCGGGAGTATAGATTCTATACCGAAATTGCGGTAGAGTTGGCCATGTTCGAATTCGACCCGGACAAGAGCGCGGCCAACGCGGTCAAGCACGGGATTGATTTCGTCGAAGCTCAGGCGCTGTGGGGCGATGACGAGCGGATCGTCGTCGGATCGGCCCAGCGCCATGTGGGCGAAGACCGGCAACTGGTGATCGGCCGGATCGGCGATCGCCTGTGGACGGCGATCGTCACCGATCGCGGTACGGCGACCCGGATCATCTCGGTTCGCCGCGCGAGAGATTATGAGGAACTGGCTTATGAACGCGCCCGCACCGGCTAAATCCGTGCTGCACAAGGCTATCTCAGCCGACGAACTCGACCGGCGGTTCGACGAGGGCGAGGATGTCAGCGCGTATTTCGACTGGTCCAGCCCGCGCAAGCCTGCGCTGGAGGCCAAGCGCGTGAACGTCGATTTCCCCACGTGGATGGTAGAGAGTCTCGACGTGCAAGCCCGCAAGCGTGGCGTCACGCGTCAGGCGCTCATCAAGATGTGGCTGGCGGATCGTCTGGAAGCGACGGCGAAAGGCCCCGCCAGCCCTTGAGGTCAGATGTCCCGGTCGAGTGCCGGATTGGCCTGTCGCCTGTGCTGGAGGATCCAGCCGACCAGGCCGCCGGGGACGCCGCCGGCGAGCGAGAAGAGCGCGAAGAAGGTGATGGCGATCTTCTGCGGGTCTTCGCCGGGCGCGCGCGTTTCGATGCCGTAGATATAGATCGCGGTCCCGATCGCGACGATCGCCGGCCAGAGAAAGCCGGCGATCATCGGCGGGAACCGCGTCAGCAGCCCCACCGCGACGGGCACGAGGAACCCGATCGCGATGATGGCCCAGATCATCAATAGACCCGCTTCTTGGGCTTGATGTAGTCGACGTCGTCGGTAAGCGTGTAGTCGTGCACCGGGCGGAAATCGATCTTGGTCTGACCGCCCTTGCCGCCCCAGCCGTCGAAGGTGGTGATGGTGTGCTTCATCCAGTTGGCATCGTCACGCTCGGGGAAATCCTCGTGCATGTGCGCGCCGCGCGACTCGGTGCGGTTGGCGGCCGAGTTCATCGTGACGACGGCCTGGCCGATCAGATTGTCGAGCTCCATCGTCTCGACCAGATCGGTGTTCCAGATCATGCTGCGATCCTTCACGGCGACGTCGGTCATCCGGTTGTAGATGCCCGCCATCTTCTCGACGCCCTGGTTGAGCAGTTCGGTGTCGCGGAACACGGCGCAATGCTTCTGCATCGTCTGCTGCATGTCGAGACGGATCTGCGCGGTCGGCGACCCGCCGCTCGCGTTGCGGAACGTGTCGAGACGCGTCAGCGCGAGGTCTTCCGAGCCCTTGGGCAGCGGCGCGTGCGCGGTGCCGGGCTTGAGCGTGTCGCGGATCCGCAGGCCGGTCGCACGGCCGAACACCACGAGATCGATCAGGCTGTTCGAGCCGAGACGGTTGGCGCCGTGAACCGAGACGCAGGCGGCCTCACCGACCGCGAACAGGCCGGGGACAACCGCGTCGGGGTTGCCGCCGACGAGGTTGACGACCTCGCCGTGGAAGTTGGTCGGGATGCCGCCCATGTTGTAGTGCACGGTCGGCGTGACGGGCAGCGGCTGGCGCGTGAGATCGACGCCCGCGAAGACCTTGCCGGTCTCGGTGATGCCGGGCAGGCGCTCTGCCAGAACCTTCGGATCGATGTGATCGAGGTGCAGGAAGATGTGGTCGCCATTCTTGCCGACGCCGCGGCCTTCGCGCATTTCGAGCGCCATCGAGCGGCTGACGACGTCGCGCGAGGCGAGGTCCTTCGCCGACGGGGCATAGCGCTCCATGAAGCGCTCGCCCTCGGAGTTGGTCAGGTACCCGCCTTCACCGCGTGCGCCCTCGGTAATGAGCACGCCCGCGCCGTAGATGCCGGTCGGGTGGAACTGGACGAACTCCATGTCCTGCAGCGGCAGGCCGGCGCGGAGCACCATCGCATTGCCGTCGCCGGTGCAGGTGTGCGCCGAGGTCGCCGAGAAATAGACGCGGCCATAGCCGCCGGTGGCGAGCACGGTCTGGTGGCTGCGGAAACGGTGGATCGAACCGTCTTCCATGCACAAGGCGATCACGCCGCGGCAGACGCCGTTTTCCATGATCAGGTCGAGCGCGAAATACTCGACGAAGAAGTCCGTATTGTACTTCAGGCTCTGCTGGTAGAGCGCGTGGAGCATCGCGTGGCCGGTGCGATCGGCGGCAGCGGCGGTGCGCTGGACCGGGGGGCCCTCGCCCATGTTCTGCATGTGGCCGCCGAACGGACGCTGATAGATCGTCCCGTTCTCGTTACGGCTGAACGGCATGCCGGCATGTTCGAGCTCGTAGACCGCCTGCGGGGCCTCGCGGCACAGATATTCGATCGCGTCCTGGTCGCCGAGCCAGTCGGAACCCTTGACGGTGTCGAACATGTGCCAGGTCCAGTGATCCGGCGAGTTGTTGCCGAGCGACGCGGCGATGCCGCCCTGGGCTGCGACGGTGTGCGACCGGGTCGGGAAGACCTTGGTGATGCACGCGGTCTTCAGCCCGCTCTCGGCGATGCCCATCGTGGCGCGCAGGCCCGAGCCGCCGGCCCCGACGACGACCGCATCATAGGTATGATCGATGATCTTGTAGGCAGCTGACATTACGCAGGAGCTCCGGAGAAGGCGACCTTCAGGATCGCGAACAGGGCGATGCCGCCCAGCGTGAAGGTGAACAGGTTGAGCAGGATCATCGTCACGACGCGGCTTTCGCCGTGCATGTAATCCTCGATCACGACCTGAAGACCGAGACGGAAGTGGTAGAAGACCGACAGGATCAGCAGCGCCATCGGGATCGCCGCCCAGGACGACTGGAGCCACAGATGCACCGAGGCGTAATCATAGGCGGGCATCCGCGCGACCGCGACCATCAGCCAGGCCATCAGGAAGATGTTGGCGCCGGCGGTCAGCCGCTGCTGCCACCAATGCTGCGTGCCGTGCTTGGCGCTGCCCAGACCGCGGACGCGGCCGACTGGCGTACCCGAACCCATTACTTCATCCCCATGTAGAGCCAGAAGGCGACCGTCAGCAGCGTGCTGGCCAGGATCGTCGCGCGCGCACCCATGCGGTTGCGCTTGAGTTCGAAGCCGGCGCCGGTGTCCATCACCAGATGGCGGATGCCCGTCATCATGTGCTGGAGCAGCGACCAGGTCAGGCCGATGCCGATGACATAGCCCAGTATGTTGAGCCCGCCCGTATCGGTCGTGAACACGTCGACGAAGGTCGCATAGGCCTGATCCCCCGAGGCGATCGCGGCGAGCCACCAGACGAGCAGCAGGCTGCCGACGGTCGCCATGCCGCTGCCGGTCGCGCGGTGCAGGATCGAGACCAGCATGTGCGGGCCCCATTTATAGACCTGCAGATGGGGAGAAAGCGGGCGTGCCGGGTTGCGCGATGCCAAGGGCTGTGTCCTCGAGTACGAAGGGCGAGTAACGAACGGTTTGCCGGTCTATTAGACGCCATGTGCTGCGATGCAACCCATCGCCGCCCGGCTTGATAACCCAGGGCAATGCGCAGGCGGTGCCGGACGGTTGGTCGGGCGGGGCGGCGGGCGCCCCCTGCCCCGCGACATCGATCCCTAACCTGGCCTTAAGGAATCACCGTTAGCGCTGGCCGGGCAACGCGATCCGGAGTTTACCCTTTGACCTCACTCGACATGCCGGCCCCCGGGTCGATCGCCACCCAGATCGACCTGGCCGCACGGCTGCGCGCGTTCGATTTTGACGGCTCGCTCGCGGCGGCGAGCCGTGAGCTCTGGGCGCTGATCGAACCGCATGTCGTCACCATCTCCCAGGCCTATTGGGAACAGTGGCAGCGCTGTTTCAGCAACGAGCGCATCTGGTCGCCGCACGAGGCCGACGCGATGATCGAGGTCGGCTGCAATTTCCTGCGCGACCGCTTCCTCAACACCAATGCGCGCGGCTGGGTCGAATCGGTCGAGCGGTCGGTCGCCGCGGCCTATGCCGCCGACGTGTCGCCGATGGCGTTGCTGTCGATGATCAGCGCGAGCGACCGTGCCGCGCTCGGCGTGCTGATGCAGAGCGTGGCGCGCGACAATGACCGACTTTCCCTG
The DNA here is from genome assembly GCF_014841445.1 of Sphingomonas sp. CFBP 8765. NCBI lineage: Bacteria > Pseudomonadati > Pseudomonadota > Alphaproteobacteria > Sphingomonadales > Sphingomonadaceae > Sphingomonas > Sphingomonas sp. CFBP 8765. The sequence continues at coordinate 598,162 of NZ_JACYTY010000001.1, forward strand.
TATATCGACACGCTGATGAGGCTGTCGGCGCTGGAAGGTGAGATCACCGTGGCGATCTATACCAAATATCGCAACTTCTCGGCCCAGGGCGCGCGCGACACGCTCGCGGTCGAATTTCGCGACGGAATCGCGACGATGGTCGAGACCGCGACCGACGAGGGGCATGTCCTGCGCGAGCAGGCGGTGCGCAGCTCGGCCTCGACCCGCGCGGTGCTGGGCAAGGCGAGCGAGGTGGCCGCCGCCGCCGAACAGTCCGCGGTGGCGATGCGCGAGGCCGCGCAGACCGCCGCGGGGCTGATCCGCGCGATCGAGGATGCGCGCAGCGAGGTCGAGGCCGCGGCCGAGATTGCCAATCGCGCATCCGCACAGGCGACCGACGCGGTCGGCATGTCCGAGGCGCTGAGCGATCACGCCAAGTCGATCGAGTCGATCCTGGGGCTGATCCGCGACATTGCCGGCCAGACCAACCTGCTTGCGCTCAACGCGACGATCGAGGCGGCGCGCGCGGGCGATGCCGGGCGCGGCTTCGCGGTGGTGGCGCAGGAGGTGAAGAGCCTCGCCAGCCAGACCGCGCGCGCGACCGACGACATCGCCGCCAAGATCGCCGCGATCCAGTCGGCGACGCGCGGTACGGTCGCGACCAATGCGAGCATCAAGGCGACCGTAGCCGAGGTGCAGGACAGCGCCGACCGGATCCGCCACGCGATGGAGGCGCAGGCGCAGACCGTCACCGCGATCACCGCCGCGGTCGACGAGACCGCGCTCGCCGCCGATTCGATGTCGACGACGATCGCGGCGATCAGGGCGGATACCGAAATGGTGGCGACCGAGATCGACGGCGTCGGCCGGGGCTTCGACATGCTCGACAGCCGGCTGAGCAATCTGAAGACCAGCGCGGGCGTATTCATCGCGAAGGTGGCTGCATAACGGAGGGCACAAGGGGGGAGCATGACCGCGCCAATCGACCGCATGAGCAATGGCGTGCCACACGGCACGCTGGACTGGGGCAATGATGGCCGGCCGCTGTACGAACGCGTGCGCGACTATGACTGGGACGGCGCGATCGGGCCGAGCTGCGCGACGCTGACCGCGATGCTGGATGCCGCCGACCACCGGCTGATCGCGGAGACGTTCTGGCGGCATTACCTCTCGCTCGAGAGCGCGCTTCATGTCCGGCCCGCCTTCACCCCCGAGCGACTCGAGCGCAGCATCGTCGCGAGCGCGGAGTATGTCCGGCTGAAATATCTCTCTCCCTATGACCTGGCGTGGCGGGACATCGCGATCGACCATGCGGTCCAGTCGCGCAAGGCGAACATCCCCCTGCCCGCCTTGCTCGCCGCGCTGGCGTTCGCGCACAGCGTCACGCTCGGGCTGATCGCCGAACGGGTCGGCACCGACACCGCGTCGATGCGGATGCTGGGCGACGTGATCCAGCGGCTCGCGCTGATCGAGGCGGACATCATGGCATCGCATCTGAGCGCGTCCGATGCCGAGGCGGCGCGGATCGCCCGCAGCGCGCGGGCGGCGGCGTTCCGTGAGAGCATCGCGACGTCGATCGAGGACACCGCCGAGCTGGGCGCGCGGATCCGCGTCCAGGCGATGGGCGCGTCGACCTCGACCCGCAGCGTGCTGGGCAAGACGAGCGAGGTCGCCGCCGCCGCCGAACAGTCCGCGCTGGCGATGCGCGAGGCCGCGCACACCGCCTCGGGGCTGATCTGCGCGATCGAGGGCGCGCGGATCGAGGTCGAGGCGGCCGCCGAGATCGCCAATCGCGCGTCGGCACAGGCGACCGACGCGGTCGGCATGTCCGAGACGCTGAGCGCGCATGCCCAGTCGATCGAGTCGATCCTGGGGCTGATCCGGACGATCGCGGGGCAGACCAATCTGCTCGCGCTCAACGCGACGATCGAGGCGGCGCGCGCAGGCGATGCCGGGCGCGGCTTTGCGGTGGTGGCGCAGGAGGTGAAGAGCCTCGCCAGCCAGACCGCGCGCGCGACCGACGACATCGCGACCAAGATCGCCGCGATCCAGGCCGCGACGCACAGCTCGGTGACGACCAGCGTCGGCATCCGCACGACCGTCGGCGAGGTCCAGGACAGCGCGCTGCGGATCCGCCAAGCGATGGACGCGCAGGCGCGGACCGTCGCGTCGATCACCGCCGCGGTCGACGAGACCGCGCTGGCCGCCGACACCATGTCCGCGACGATCGACATGATCCGCGGCGATGCGGAGGCGGTCGCCAACGAGATCACGCTGCTGGGCCAGGATTTCGGGCTGATCGACGACAAGCTGAGCGTGCTGCGCGGCGCCGCCGACGGGTTTTCGTCCAGCGTCGCGTGAGCGACATCACCGCCGTGCAATCGGGCAGGTGACGGACCCTTACCGGGCGCGCTAAGGCCCTGGGTCATGACCATCCTACTCACAGGGTCGAGCCGGGGCATCGGCGCGGCCATTCACCAGGCGCTGACCGACGCGGGCGCCACTGTCATCGGGCACAAGAGCAGCAACGGGGGCAGCGCGAGCGGGCTCCCCGCCGACTTTGCCGACCCCGCCGGGCCGACCGCTTTGTGGACCGCCGCGCTCGAACAGGCCGGCGGCACGATCGACGTGCTGATCAACAATGCCGGGGTGTTCGAGGCGAGCCCGCTGGGTGACGGCGACTGGACCGCTCAGTGGGAGCGGACGATGCGGATCAACCTGACCGCGTCCGCCGAGCTGTGCCGGCTTGCGGTGCTGCACTGGCAGGCGCGCGGGTTTGCGGGCCGGATCGTCAACATCGCCAGCCGCGCCGCCTATCGCGGCGATTCGCCCGCGCACTGGCATTATGCCGCGTCGAAGGCGGGGATGGTGGCGATGACCAAGACGATCGCGCGCGGCTATGCCCGCGAAGGGATCCTGGCGTTTGCGATCTGCCCGGGCTTCACGATGACCGGGATGGCGGAGGACTATCTGTCGAGCCGCGGCGGTGATGCGCTGCTCGCCGACATTCCGCTCGGCAAGGTGGCGGACCCCGCCGAAGTCGCCTCGGTCGCACGCTATTGCGCGCTCGAGGCGCCGCCCTCGATGACCGGCGCGGTGATCGACGTGAACGGGGCGAGCCATGTCCGCTGAGAGCTGGAAACTCACCCTCCCCTGCACGCGCGCGGAAGCGGAGGCGATCGATGCGAGCGGCGATCTGGGGGACGCGATCCCGGGTGACGCGGTGCTGATGACCACCGAGGAGATCGAGGACGACGTCGAATCCTGGCGGCTCGATGCGTATTTCGAGCATGAGCCGGGGGCCGACACGGTCGCGGCGGTGCGTGCGCTGGTGCCGAGCGCGGCGGGGGCCAGAATCGCGGTCGAGCGGCTGGCCGCGGCGGACTGGGTGACGATGAGCCAGGCGGGGCTCGAGCCGCTGTCGGTCGGGCGGTTCTTCGTCCACACCCGCGCGCATGCCGATGCGGTGCCCGCGGGTAAGCGCGCCTTCCTGATCGAGGCGAGCCGCGCGTTCGGGACGGGGCATCACGAGACGACCAGCGGGTGCCTGGCGATGCTCGACGGGCTGGCGGATGCGGCTTTCGCCAACGTCATCGACATCGGCACGGGGACCGGGTTGCTCGCCTTTGCCGCGGCGCATCTGTGGCCCGATGCGGCGGTGATGGGGACGGATATCGATCCGGTCTCGATCGAGGTGACGCAGGAGAATGCGGACCTGAACGGCGTCGCGGGGATCGACCTGGTGGTGGCCGACGGGACGCTCGACGACGCGATCGTCGCGCGCGCGCCCTATGACCTGGTGATCGCGAACATCCTGGCGGGGCCGTTGGTGTCGATGGCGCCGGAGATCGCGTCGATTGCCGATGCGGGGGCGACGATCGTGCTGGCGGGGCTGCTCGAGACGCAGCGCGCGGGCGTGGTCGCGGCGTACACGGCGTGCGGGTGCTCGCTGGACGCGGTCGACCGGCGCGGCGACTGGAGCGTGCTGCGGCTGCGCGCGGGGGCGACGCGGTTCGTGGCGGACGGGCCGTTCGATCCCAAGGGGCGCGACGGGTGGGCGCTGGATATCTGATCCTGCTCCGCCGCGAAGGCGGGGGTTTAAACTGGGCCCCCGCCTTTGCGGGGGCACATTGGCGTGCGGCCAGTCGCTCGCCTCACACCGGACACCACCCCGGCGGAGGCCGGGGCCCAGTTGGGATGGCGGTTCGGTTCCATCTCCGGGGTTCACCCAACTGGGCCCCCGCCTTCGCCGGGGTGGTTCGTGGGTGGGGGGCGTTCGGTCTTACCAGGTGATACGGCTCGGCCCGGGGCCTCCGAGAGCGCCTCCCCAGGACGCCTGTTCCCCCGCGAAGGCGGGGGTCCAGTCTGGGCCCCCGCCTTCGCGGGGGAACATTGGGGTACGGCCTGCGCCTTGCCTCACACTCTACACCGCCCCGGCGGGGGCCGGGGGCCAGTTGGGTGAAGCTTCGCGCATGAATCGCACCGCTATCCCAACTGGGCCCCGGCCTTCGCCGGGGTGGTGGCTTTATGCGGCGCCTGTGGCCTTGGCGTTCGCATAGGCCTGCGTGCCTTGTGTCAGCACGACGTCGCCGGGTTCGATCCGGGCGACGGGGATGTCTGGCTGGGCCTTCAGATCTTCGTACAGCGGTGCGAAATCGGTTTCGACCGTCAGGCGCAGCAGTTCGTCGAAGCTCGGGATGACGAAGTAGTTCTGCTGGAAATCGTCGATCCGGTACTCCGTCCGCATGACCCGGGCGAGGTCGAGGGCGATGCGGTTGGGGCTGGGGTCGTCGAGCGCGAAGCGGGTTTCGGCGAAGCTGGAGACGATGCCCGAGCCGTAGATGCGGAGCCCCTCGGGCTCGGCGATCAGGCCGAATTCGACCGTGTACCAGTAGAGCCGGCCGAGATATTTGAGCGCGTCGAGCCCGAGCGCGCGCTGGCCGCCGCGACCATAAGCCGCAAGATAGTCGGCGAAGACCGGGTCGGCGAGCATCGGCACGTGCCCGAACACGTCGTGGAAGACGTCGGGTTCCTGGAGATAGTCGAGCTGATCGGGACGGCGGATGAAATTGCCCGCGACGAAGCGGCGATTGGCCATGTGATCGAAGAACACGTCGTCGGGGACGAGGCCGGGCACCGCGACGACCGACCAGCCGGTGAGCTTCATCAGCCGTTCGGACAGTTCCTCGAAATCGGGAATGCCGGGCTTCGAGAGTTTCAGCACGTCGAGCCCGCGCAGCCACGCGTTCGAGGCGCGGCCGGGGAGCAGCTTCGACTGGCGCGCGAACAGCGTGTCCCAGGTCGCGTGATCCTCGGCGGTATAGCTCGACCAGTTTTGCGGGATCGTCCAGTCGGGTGCCCCTTCGGGCGGCGTGCTGAGCACGTGCGTTTCTTCTAGCATGGCCATCGTCTAGCATGACCGAATGACAACGGAAACGCGCTGGATTCATTGGTCGTTAAGGATCCTTGCAGTCGTTCTCGCACTGGCTGCGGGCTATGCGGTGGCGGGGCTGGTCGGCGGGGCGATCCAGACCAACCGGGACTGGCGCCCTTCCCCGCGCGGCATCCGCATCTTCGTCGAGAGCAACGGGGTGCATACCGGGATCATCGTCCCGAAGGTCGCGGCCGGGGTGGACTGGCGCGGCTTCGCGCGACCCGGTGACCTGCGCGACCCGCGTTATGCCGCGTCCGATCACCTCGCGATCGGCTGGGGGGAGAAGGCGTTCTTCCTCGAGACGCCGACCTGGGCGGACGTGAAGCTGCGGACCGTGGTGGCGTCGGCGACCGGCAGCGACGCGGTGCTGCTGCATGTCGAGCATCTCGCCGCGCCGGTGCCCGGTGGCGATGTGCGCGCGGTGATGCTGAGCGAGGGCGAGTATCGGCGGCTGGCGGGGTATATCGCGGCGACGATCCGGCCGGGGGGGCGGTCCTATCCGGGCTATGCCGCCTATGACGCGTTCTACGACGCGCGGGGGCATTATAGCGGGGTGGCGACGTGCAACGCGTGGACGGGGGATGCGCTGCGGTTCGCAGGCGTGCGGGTCGGGTGGTGGACGCCGTTTCCGGCTACGGTGATGTGGTGGTTTTGAAGGGTTGCCCCCCCCTTTGTGTCTCCGCGAAGGCGGGGACCCAGACTGGGCTCCCGCCTTCGCGGGAGAACAGGAAGCGGGAGGGATTTCACCTTACCACCCCGGCGGAGGCCGGGGCCCAGTTGGGGGACGTTGCTGACTGAGGGCAGCGCTAGGTTACTTCCGTTTCCCACCTGGGCCCCGGCCTTCGCCGGGGTGGTGTTTTTTTTGGGCTATCACTCCCCCGCGCGGTACCCCTGATATTGCCCGCATTCGCCGCGCCGGGGGTCCTTCCTGCAGCGTTTGGCGAGTTCCTTGCGCTGCTTGCCCTCCTCGGCCTCCTGCTTGCGCATCTTGCGGCCATAGTTGCGGTCCGATTCCTCCTGGCTGGTGGTGGTCCAGTCAACCGCCTTGCCCGCGACCTGGAACGGCGCCTTCACGATCGACGTCGCGGTGCTGATGCAGCCCGCAGTCATCAGGGGCAGGATCGCCAGAACGAGAAGAACCTTACGCATCTACTTCACTCCCGCGCGCAGCCGATCGCGCGCCTGCGCCCCGTATAGCGGAAAATCGGTGAAGAATCCGTCGATACCTTGCGCAAGCCCGGCGTCGATCTCCGCGGCGATGTCGCCCTGCGCGGCGGGGTCGGTGCCGCGGCGGAAGCGGTCGGGGACGAACATGTTCTCCGCGCGGTAGGTCCAGGGATGGACGCGCAGCCCCGCTTCATGCGCGTCCGCGACGAGCGGCGACGGCGTCGTGCCCGCCCACAGCATGCCCTTGTTCGGGCCGATGCCGTACGCATAGCCCGCCACCGCCTTCAGGCCCGCGGGCGTGATCATCGCCGCATAGCTAGGCTGCGCAGCGTCGGCGGGGCCGCCCTCGCCGTCGATCAGCTGGATCAGTCGCACCCGCGTCACCGCGTGGAGCCGCTGGAGGTTCTTCACCTCGAACGACTGGATGAACACCGGTGCCGTCGCCGAATCCCAGCCTGCCGCCTTGAGCTGCGCGACCAGCGGCAGGTCGGTCGGATGGCCGATGCCGGCGAAATAGGTCGGGTGCTTGGTCTCGGGATAGATGCCGATCGTGCGGCCCGTCTCGGCGGAGCGCCGCTTGGCGAGCGCGATGATCTCGGCGAGCGTCGGGATCTCGAACCGGCCGTCATAGGCGGTGTTGGCGGAGCGGAGTTTCGGCAGCCGCTCCTTCGCGCGCAGCGTCTTCAGCTCGGCGAGCGTGAAATCCTCGACGAACCAGCCGGTAAGACTCTGCCCGTCGATCGTCTTCGTCGTGCGGCGGCTGGCGAATTCGGGATGGTCGGCGACGTCGGTCGTGTCGGCGATCGCGTTTTCGTGCCGTGCGACGAGCACGTCGTCTTTCGTCGGGACGAGGTCGGGCTCGATGAAGTCCGCGCCCTGATCGATCGCGAGGTCGTAGGCGGCGAGCGTATGTTCGGGCCGGAGCCCGCTCGCACCGCGGTGCGCGATCACGATCGGGGGTGTCGAGGGAGGATTTTTCGGTGTCATCGCAACAGATTGCCCGCCAGCGACGCCAAGCACCAGTGCGGCAATCCGTGAGAGCCAATCGCAATAGGAAACCATTCGGCGCATCGGCGTTCAGTCCTCATAATTCCCGGTTCCAGAAGGGGCGACCCCATGCATTTCACGATCAATGGTCAATCATATGACGCCGAGCCCGATATCCGCACCTCGGTGCTCGACCTGTGCCGCGAGCATCTTGGCCTCACCGGCTCGAAAAAGGGCTGCGACCACGGCCAGTGCGGGGCGTGTACCGTCCTGATCAACGGCCGCCGCGTCAATTCCTGCCTGACGCTCGCGGTCATGCACCAGGATGACGAGATCACGACGATCGAGGGTCTGGGCCAGCCGGGCAACCTTCATGCGCTGCAGGATGCGTTCGTGCGGCATGACGGTTACCAGTGCGGCTATTGCACGCCCGGCCAGATCTGCTCGGCGGTCGGGATGCTCGACGAGGTCAAGAAGGGCTGGGCCAGCCACGCCTCGGGCGACCTGACCGATCCGAAGTTCGACGATGCCGAGATTTCGGAGCGGATGAGCGGCAATCTGTGCCGTTGCGCTGCCTATCCGAACATCGTCGATGCGATCCGTGAAGTCGGCGACACCGCGCCCAAGGGCCGGTCCGCGGACGAGAAGGATGCGGCGATGGACGCCGATGCGCGCGGGGAGATGGTAGCATGAAGACCTTCACCTATGAGAAACCCGCGACCCCCGAGGCCGCGGTCCGGGATGCCGGGACGACCGGCGCGCGGTTCATCGCGGGCGGGACCAACCTGCTCGACCTGATGAAGCTGCAGGTCGAGACGCCCGACACGCTCGTCGACATCAGCCGCCTCGATCTGGCGAAGATCGAGGAGCGCGAGGATGGCGGGCTGACGATCGGTGCGCTGGTGCCGAACAGCGACCTTGCCGCCGACCGCCGCGTCGTCGCGAAGTACGAGGTGCTGAGCCGCGCCCTGCTCGCGGGCGCATCGGGCCAGCTGCGCAACAAGGCGTCGACCGGGGGCAACATGCTCCAGCGGACGCGCTGCTATTATTTCTACGACACCGCCGCCGCGTGCAACAAGCGCGAGCCCGGCAGCGGCTGTTCGGCGATCGGCGGCTTCAACCGCATCCTCGCGGTGCTCGGCACGAGCGAGCAGTGCATCGCGACTCATCCGAGCGACATGGCGGTCGCGATGCGCGCGCTCGACGCGACGATCGTGACGCTGAAGGCGGACGGCGATCGCCGGCGCATCTCGGTGCACGAATTCTACCGCCTGCCGGGATCGACGCCCGAGATCGAGACCGTGCTCGAGACGGGTGAGCTGATCACGCATATCGAGCTGCCCGCACCGCCCAAGGGCAAGCAGGCCTATCGCAAGGTGCGCGATCGTGCGTCCTACGCCTTCGCGCTCGTCTCGGTCGCGGCCGTGGTCGACGTGCAGGACGGCGTGATCGCGTCCGCCTCGCTCGCGTTCGGCGGGCTCGGGCCGATGCCGTGGCGCAATCCGGCGGTCGAGGCCGCGCTGGTCGGCAAGGCGCCGTCGGACGAGGCCTTCGAGGCCGCGGCGACCGCCTTGCTCGCCGATGCCAAGGGCTATGGCTCGAACGACTTCAAGATCCCCCTCGCGCGTCGCACGCTTATCGCGACGCTGCGCACCGTAACGGGAGCATAATCATGTTCGGTTTTGGAACCACCAACAGCCTGACGATGGACAAGCCGCATCCGGACAGTCTTCTGGACAGCGGCGTCCAGGGCGTCATCGGCAAGCCGCTCGACCGCATCGACGGTCCGCTGAAGGTCAGCGGCACCGCGACCTATGCGGCGGAATATCAGTTCGACGACATGGCCTACGGCGTGCTCGTCGGTACGAAGATCTCTGCGGGCAAGGTCGTGTCGATCGACGTCGACGCGGTGAAGAGCATCCCCGGCGTGCTCGACGTCGTCACCGACTTCGACCAGTTCATCCGCGTGTCCGCACAGGGCGGCGCGACCGATGCACCGACTCAGGGCGTCAAGGACATCGCGTTCTTCGGCCAGATCGTCGCGATCGTGCTCGCCGAGAGCTTCGAGGTCGCACGCGATGCGGCGGCCCGCCTGCCGATCGTCTATGACGAAGCGGAGGGCCAGTATGACTTCGCCGCGCACCGCGACGAGACGCGGACGCCCCCCGACGATGCCGCCCCTGCGCATTTCAAGCAGGGCGATGTCGACACGGCGATGGCCGACGCGGCGGTGACGGTCGATTCGACCTATGTCACGCCGAGCCAGAATTCGGCGGCGATGGAGCCGCATGCCTCGACCGCGGTATGGGAAGAGGACGGCTCACTGACGCTGTACGGCGCCTATCAGATGCCGACGTCCGACGCGCAGCAGCTCGCCAAGTCGCTCGGCCTGTCGGAGAAGAAGGTCCGGATCGTCGCGCGCTATATCGGCGGCGGGTTCGGGTCGAAGCTCGGCATCGCGCCCGAGAGCGTCGCGGCGGCGATCGCCGCCAAGCAGCTCGGCCGTCCGGTCAAGGCGGTCATGTCGCGCCCGCAGGTGTTCGAGGCGACCGTGCGTCGCTCGAACACCGAGCAGCGCGTCCGGCTCGCGGCCAATGCCGAGGGCAAGCTGACCGCGATCGGGCACGAGACGCTCGCGTCGAACCAGTCGACCGAGGACTATTTCGAGCCCGCGGGCATCGGTACGCACCTGCTCTATGGCGGCGAGAACCGGCTTATCACGCATGAGCTGGTCGACGTGAACCTCGTCCTGTCGGGATCGATGCGCGCGCCGGGCGAAGCGGTCGGGATGCTCGCGCTCGAGGGTGCGATGGACGAGCTCGCCGAAAAGCTCGACATGGATCCGATCGAGCTGCGCAAGCGCAACGATCCGCGGATCGATCCGGAGAAGGACGTCCCCTATTCGTCGCGCAACCTGACGCGCGCGCTCGACGAGGGTGCGGCCCGGTTCGGTTGGGACAAGCGCCAGAAGGCGGGCTCGCGCCGCGAGGGCGAGTGGCTGATCGGCATGGGCGTCGCGTCCGCCGTGCGCGGCAACATGATGATGGAATCGTCCGCCAAGGTCGAAATCCATCCCGACGGCACCGCGACCGTATCGTCGGCGATGACCGATATCGGCACGGGCAGCTACACGATCCTCGCGCAGATCGCGTCGGAGATCCTGGGCATCCCGGTCGAGAACATCACCATGTCGCTGGGCGATACCAACGATCCCCCCGCGGCAGGTTCGGGCGGGTCCTGGGGTGCGGCCTCTTCGGGGACCGCGGTCTATCTCGCCTGCGAGATGCTGCGCGGCAAGATCGCCAAGGCGATGGGCGTCGACGAGGACGGCCTGACGCTGAAGGACGGCAAGGCGATCGGCGACAACCGCTCGACCCCGATCGGCGAGCTGGTCGGCAAGGGTCTCGAGGCGACCGGGCATATCAAGCCGGGCAAGCAGGAGAAGGAGACGTCGCAGGCAGGCTTCGGCGCGCATTTCGCCGAGGTCGCGGTCAACGTCATCACCGGCGAGACGCGCGTGCGGCGGATGCTCGGGTCGTTCGCGGCGGGGCGCGTGCTCAACGCGAAGACCGCGCGGTCGCAGTGCCTGGGCGGCATGACCTTCGGCATCGGCACCGCGCTGACCGAGGATCTGATCCACGACACGCGCACCGGCAAGCTGGTGAACCACGATCTCGGCGAATATCACGTGCCGGCCAATGCGGACGTGCCGCAGATGGACGTCCACTTCGTCGACGAGCGCGACATCCATGCGAACCCGATCCACGCCAAGGGGATTGGCGAGCTGGGGATTTCGGGCGCGGGCGCCGCGGTTGCGAATGCGGTGTATAATGCGACGGGGATCCGGGTGCGGGAGTTCCCGATTACGTTGGACAAGCTGTTGGATCAGTTGCCGGCCGTCTGACCTGTTCCCCCGCGGAGGCGGGGGCCCAGGGGTCACGGGCGGTGTCGCTTGTGACCCTGGATCCCCGCCTTCGCGGGGAAACAGGTGGAGTGGGCGCTACCTTCCCTACTACCACCCCGGCGAAGGCCGGGGCCCAGTTGGGGGACTTTCCTGGCAGCGGATCGTCCTTCGTTATGACGACCTTACCAACTGGGCCCCGGCCTCCGCCGGGGTGGTGGTGAGGGGACGGCAGCGAGCCTCGCGTGAGCCGGGCTGGCGTGGCACCGGCCTGCGTCGGGGTTGCGCTGAGACCACGCCGCCACCCTCGTCAAACACCCCCGCCCCCCCTATCTCAGACCCTCCACACCCGAGGACGAGCCTATGACCGACCATGTAATGGACGCCACGTTTCGCCCGGCCGGGCTCGACCGGGCGACGCAGGGGGTTCTCGGGCGCGGGATTGATCGGGTCGAGGGGCCGGCCAAGGTCACCGGCGTCGCCGATTATGCCTATGAGGGCACGCCCGAGCGGATCGCCTATGCCGCGATCGTCGGTACACCGGTCGGCAGCGGCCGGATCCTCAGCATCGATGCGAGCGCGGCCGAGGCGATGCCCGGCGTGATCGCGGTGCTCCACGGCGATCCGCGCATGCCTGCGGGCGAGTCCAATTCGAGCGCGCTGCCGCTGCTCGACACCGACGTCATCCTTCATCTCGGCCAGCCCGTCGCAGTCGTCGTCGCCGAGGACCAGGCGATCGCGCGCGATGCCGCAGCGCTCGTCCGCGTCGAGACCGAGGCGGGCGAGGACCGGTTCGACGTCGAGGCACAGCCGGTCGATACCGATCCGGCGATCGGCTTCGTGCCGCCGGTCGACATGGGCGACCTCGATGCGGCGATGCGCGACGCGGCCGTGACGCTCGATGCGACCTATACGACGCCGGTGCATTTCCCCGCTGCGCTCGAACCGCACGCGACCACCGCCTGGTGGGACGGCGACCGGCTGACGGTGCGGTCGAGCAACCAGGTGATCGGCGCCGCGCGCAAGACGATCGCCAAGGTGCTCAAGATCGATGCCGACAAGGTCCGCGTGCTCGCGCCCTATGTCGGTGGCGGCTTTGGCGGCAAGACCGGCGTCGGCCCCGAGGCGATCCTCGCCGCGATCGCCGCGGAGGCGGTCGGACGCCCGGTCAAGATCGCGCTGCCGCGGCGCCAGACCGCCTATGTCGTCCACCACCGCTCGCATACGACGCAGCGCATCCGCATCGCCGCGGACGAACGCGGCGTGATCCAGGGCATGGGGCATGAGAGCGTCGCCGCGCAGAATGATGACGCGCCGTTCCTCGAACCCGTGCCGTTCGGGACGATCCCGCTCTATCGCGGCGAGTCCCGGCGGTTCAGGACCGACCTCGTCCGCGTCGACCTGCCCGCGAGCGGTGCGGTCCGCGCGCCGGGCGAGGCGGTCGGCACGTTCGGCGTCGAATGCGCGATGGACGAGCTCGCGGTCCAGCTCGGGATCGACCCGATCGAGCTGCGCCGCCGCAACGAGCCCGATTGCGATCCGGGCAGCGGCAAGCCCTTCTCCACGCGGCGCATGCTCCACTGCTACACGCAAGGCGCCGAGCGGTTCGGCTGGCCCGCCGCCGTCCCCGCGCCCGCATCGGTGCGCGAGGGGGAATGGCTGATCGGGATCGGCATGGCGGCCAGCCTGCGCGGCAATTTCACCGTGCAGGCGCAGGCGCGCGTGCGGCTCGAGGCGGACGGCCGCGCTGCGGTCGAATGCGACATGACAGATATCGGCACCGGCACCTACACGATCCTGGCACAGGCCGCGGGCGAGATGCTCGGGCTACCGGTCGCGGACGTGGACGTCCGGCTGGGCGACACCGACTTCCCGCCGACCGCGGGGTCGGGCGGGTCGTTCGGTGCAGGCAGCGCGGTGTCCGCGGTGGTGCTGGCGTGCGAGGACATCCTCGCCGAGCTCGCGCTCCGGATGAACGCGGCGCCCGAGGAGCTGAGCCTCAAGGACGGGTGCGTCAGCGCGGGCGGGCGGCAGGTGAAGCTTGCCGACCTGCTGCGCGGGGCGCCGATCGTCGCGACGGGCAAGACCGGGCCGGGCAAGGAGAGCAAGCGGACCAGCCAGGCGAGCCATGGCGCGCATTTCGTCGAGGTCGCGGTCAACGCGGTCAGCGGCGAGGTGCGGGTGCGGCGGATGCTCGGTGTGTTCGACGTCGGCCGCGTGCTCAACCGCAAGACCGCGACCAGCCAGATCATCGGCGGCATGGCCTGGGGCATCGCCTATGCGCTGACCGAGGAGGGCGTCGTCGACACGCGCACCGGCGCGTTCGTGAACCCCGATTTCGGCGAATATCACGTCGCGGTGAACGCCGACATTCCGCAGCTCGAGGCCTATTTCATCGAGGAGATCGACGATTCGGCGAACCCTGCGGGCGCCAAGGGGGTCGGCGAGCTCGGCATTTCGGGTGCGGGCGCGGCGGTCGCCAACGCGATCTACAATGCGACGGGGGTGCGGGTGCGCGATTTCCCGGTGACGCTCGACAAGCTGCTCGAGGGCTTGCCCGCGGTATAACGTCTGTTCCCACGCCGATGCGGAGGAACGAGAAGAGAGAGAAGACATGGCCGAAAACGATAGCGTGATTGCCGCGGCAAAGACCTGGAAGGGCGAGAAGATGGCGATCGCCACGGTCGTCTCGACCTGGGGCTCGGCGCCGCGTCCCAAGGGGAGCCACATGCTGGTCCACGAGGACGGCCGGTTCGAAGGCTCCGTCTCGGGCGGCTGTGTCGAGAGCGACATCCTCGCCACCGCTGCCGACGTAATCGCGGGCGCGCCGTTCCAGCTGCGGAACTACGGTGTCGCGGATGCGGCGGCGTGGGAAGTCGGCCTGCCCTGCGGCGGCGAGATCGCGGTGATGGTCCAGCCGGTGTCCGCCGAGGGCTTCGACCCCGAATTGTTCGACCGGATCGCCGAGGCGCGCGACCAGGGCGATGCGCTGACCGTCACCACCGATCTCGCCACCGGGCACAGCGATGCGCGGCCGGCGGAGACGGGCGAGGTGTTCGTCAACCGCTATGATCCGCCGCGCCGCCTGCTGATCGTCGGCGCGGTGCAGATCGCGCAGGCGCTGGCGGGTCTCGCACGCGAACTGGGGATCGCGACGGTCGTGATCGACCCGCGCGCGCGCTTCCTGACCGACGAGCGCTTTCCCGGCGTCACGCTCGACGATCGCTGGCCCGACGAGGCGATCGCCGCGCTGCGCCCGGGTCCGTCGACCGCAGTCGTGACGCTGAGCCACGACATCAAGATCGACGACCCCGCGCTGATCGCCGCGCTGGCGAGCGACGCCGCCTATGTCGGTGCGCTCGGCAGCCGCAAGAGCCATGCGGCGCGGCGCGAGCGGCTGGCCGCGGCGGGCGTGACCCCTGAGAATATCGACCGGATCGACGCGCCCGTCGGGATCGACATCGGCGCGATCGGGCCGTCCGAGATTGCGCTGTCGGTCGCCGCCGCCATGATCGGAGCCTTCCATGATCGCCGCTGAAGACGTCGTCCTCATCCTGCTCGCCGCGGGTCGCTCGCAGCGGTTCGGCATCCCGAACAAGCTCGAGGTGCCGTTCCTCAACAAGCCGGTCGGGCTCCACGTCGTCACCGCGTTCGAGGCGATCCCGTTCCGCGACCGGCTGGTCGTCACCGATGACTGCACGCTCGATTTCGCGAGCCATGGCTATGCGGTGGTGCATAACGACGATCCCGCGGCGGGGATGGCGCAGTCGGTCAAGCTGGGCGTGCAGCGCGCCAAGGACGACGGCGCGCAGGCGGTCCTGATCGCGCTGGCCGACATGCCGCGCGTGACCGCGGCGCATGTCTACCGGATGCTCGACGCCGCCGACAGCGCGGATGCGGTGGTCGCGTCGAGCGACGGGGTGAAGCCGTCGCCCCCTGCCCTGTTCGCCCGCGACCGGTTCGATTTCCTGCTCTCGCTCGACGGCGATGCGGGTGCCCGCGACCTGGTGAAGGCGGGGCGGCACGTGGTGACTGCGCCGGCCGAGCTGATCGACATCGACACGCCCGAGGATCTGGAGCGGCTGCAGGCGCTGGTCCATGACCCGCGCGCGGCGATCACTCGTGCCTTAACGCGTCGATAGGGTTCATCGCGGCGGCGCGGCGTGCGGGGAAATAGCCGAAGACGACGCCGATCACCGCGGAGATTCCGAACGCGAACAGGTTGATCTCGGGCACGAACAGCCACTGAACCTTGATCAACGGCGCGATGATCGCGATCGCCAGCTGTGCGATCACCAGCCCGATCAGCCCGCCCAGGCACGACAGCACGATCGCCTCGACGAGGAACTGCAACAGCACCTCGCGCGCCACCGCGCCGATCGCGAGCCGGATGCCGATCTCGCGCGTGCGTTCGGTCACCGATACCAGCATGATGTTCATGATCCCGATCCCGCCGACGACTAGGCTGATCCCCGCGACCGCCGCGACGATGCCGGTCAGCAACGTCGTCGTGCCGGTCAGCGTGTCGGAAATCTGCTTGGTGTCGAAGATGTTGAAGTCATCCTCCTTGCCCGCGGTGATCGTCCGGCGTTCGCGCAGCAGGTCGGTGATCGACGCCTGCACGGTCGCGGTCGAGAATTTCTGGTCGACGCCCACCAGCATCAGGCGGATGTCGCGATTGCCCGTAAAGCGGCGCTGCACCGCCTTGATCGGCATGATGACCACGTCGTCCTGATCGCCGCCGAACCCCGCCTGCCCGCGCGTCGACAGCACGCCGATCACGTCGCAGCTGATCGCGCCGATCCGCATGCGAAGGCCCACCGCGTCGCCGCCGCGGAACAGGTTGGTGCGTACGGTATTGCCGATGATGCACACCGCCTTGCCCGAGGCTTCCTCGACCGGCGTGAAGATCCGCCCGGTCGCCAGCGGCCAGGGCTGGACCTGGAAATAGGCGCTGGTGGTGCCGTTGATCGTCGTCGACCAGTTGGCGCCTTCATAGATCGCGGTGGCGGTCGCCTGCGCCTGGGGGGCGACCGCGGTGACGCCGGCGATCTGGTTGGCGACCGCGGTGACGTCCTCGGGCTTGAAATCGGGCGGCCGCGGTCCGCCGCCGCCGCGGCCGAAGCCCTGGCCCGGCCGGATCTGGAGGATGTTGGTGCCGAGCGCGGAGATCGACTGCTGTACCGCGGCGGTCGTCGCCTTGCCGAGCGTGACCATCGTCACGACCGCCCCGACGCCGATGACGATGCCGAGGATGGTCAGGAACGACCGCAGGATATGGCGGCGGATCGAGCGCAGCGCGAGCGAGAGGGTGGTGCCGAACATGACTTAAAGCCCCTCCCCTTCAGGAGTGTCGGATCGGCCATGCCCCCGGCATGGCCTGAAGGATGCGGGGCATCCTTCACCCGGCACTGGGTTGGGGTGGGGCAGCCGCCAGCGTGCCCGCGCCGGCAACGCCTGCGCGACGGAAAGGATGTGGAGCAGAACGCCTTCGGCATTCTCCATCACGTCGGTGTTGCCGACCCTTATGGTCGTGAAGCCCAGTTGCTGCATCAGGGCGTCCCTGTTTCGATCGATGTCGGGGTCGTGGGTGTGGCCATCGACTTCGACGATCAGCCCGGTGGCCGGGCAGAAGAAATCGACGATCCTCGTGCCGAGTACGGCCTGGCGGCGGAACTTGAAGCCGCCGAGCTGGCTGTTCGAGAGGCCGCGCCACAGGCGTTTTTCGGGTTCTGTTGGGTCGCGACGCATGTGCGTTGCTCGCTTGGCGAGTGTGGTTCCCCACCCCAACCCCTCCCCTGAAGGGGAGGGGCTTATCGGGGGTTGGGCCATCACGACTCGACCCTTTCGCCTTGCTCGTGGCGGCTTTCGATGCGTTCGACCAGGCCGTCCTTGAAGTGCACGACGGTGCGCGCGAAGGCGGCCATGTCGGGTTCGTGGGTGACCATCAGGACGGTGATGTTCTGTTCGGCGTTGAGCCGCGTCAGCAGCTGCATGATCTCGACCGAGCGTTCGCTGTCGAGATTGCCGGTCGGTTCGTCCGCGAGCAGCACGTCGGGGTTCGTCACCAGCGCGCGCGCGATCGCGACGCGCTGTTGCTGGCCGCCGGACAGCTCGGCGGGGGTGTGGTCCCACCAGTCGGCGAGCCCGACCGTGTCGAGGCTGGCCATCGCCGCCGCGCGGCGCGCGCGCTTCTCGTCGCCGCGGTACAGGAGCGGCAGCTCGACATTCTCGAGCGCGGAGGTGCGCGAGAGGAGGTTGAACCCCTGAAACACGAAGCCGAGATATTTGCGGCGGAGCAGCGCGCGCTGGTCGCGGTCGAGCGTCTCGACATGATGGCCGCGGAACAGGAAGGTCCCCGCGCTCGGCACGTCGAGACAGCCGAGGATGTTCATCGTCGTCGACTTGCCCGACCCCGACGGGCCCATCACCGCGACGAAATCGCCGCCGGCAATGTCGAGGTCGACGCCTTTCAGCGCCTGGAACATCGTCGCGCCCGCGCCGTACGTCTTGGTGACGCCGCGCAGCGAGATCAGGGGCGGATTACTGGCCACCGCCCCCGCCCTTGCTCGCGCCACCGCCGCGACGGCCACCGCCACCGCGCTTCGTCTCGTCCGAGCCGCTCGCGAGCTGGCCGGTGATGACCTGCGCGCCGGGCTGGAGATTGCCCGACAGCACCTCGGTCATCGTCCCGTTGGTGTCGCCGGTGGTGATCTGCACCGGCTGCGGCGTGCCGTCGGCGCCCTTCACATAGATGGTCTGCTGCGCGCCGCGGCCGAGCGTCGCGGTGCGCTCCGCCCCGCCGCCGCGCCGCGGCCTGAAGGTCAGTGACCCGGCAATGCCGCCGCCCGCATCGCCCGACGCGGCGGTCGGCTTGAACCGCAATGCGGCGTTCGGGACGAGCAGCACGCGCTGCTTGTCCGAGGTGACGATATCGGCGGTCGCGGTCATCCCCGGGCGCAGCGTGAGCGACGGATTGGCCACGGTCAGGTCTGCGGCATAGGACACGACCTGGCCGGTGGTGGTCGTCGTGCTGGTGCTCGAACTCGACGACGTCGCCGAGCTGACCGTCAGGTTCGAGCCGAGATCGACACGCGTGATCGTCGCGGGGAAGGTCTTGCCGGGAAAGGCGTCGACGGTGAAGTTGGCGCGCTGGCCGATCTTGACCTCGCCGACGTCCGCCTCGTCGATCGCAACCTCGAGCTTCATCTTGGTCAGGTCCTCGGCGATCACGAACAGCGTCGGCGTGTTGAACGACGACGCGACGGTCTGGCCGGGATCGATCTGCCGCGCGAGCACGACGCCGGTCACCGGCGAGCGGATGATCGCGCGCGCGCGCTGCGTCTGGCTCTGCGCGAGTGCGGCGCGGCTGGCGACGACATTGGCCTCGGCGACCTTCTGCGCGGCGAGTGCACGCTGATAGTCGGCGCGGCCGGCCTGAAGCTCGGTCTTGGACGGCACGCGCCCGCCCGACAGCCGCGCGACCTCCTCGAGCCGGTTGAGCTGTGCGCGCGATTCGGCGACGGTCGCCTGCGCCTGGTTCACCTGCGCCTGGTTGGCGGCGAGCTGTGCATTGCCCTGGCGGATCTGGTCGTCGAGCTGTTCGGGATCGATCAGCGCGAGCGGCTGGCCCGCGACGACGCGGTCGTTGACGTCGGCGACCACCTTGGTGACCAGCCCCGACAGCTGCGACCCGACCGTCACCTGGTTGGTCGGCGCGAGCTTGCCCGTCGCGGACACCGTCACGGTCAGGTTGCCGCGCTCGGCCGCCTGGGTCGAATATTGCGTCTGCTCCTTCGCGCCGAAGCATTTGGCGAGCAGCAGGCAGAGCAGCACGACGCCGACCGCGATCGCGACCCATTTGATGTAGCGTTTCCAGGGGGCCTGCGGCCTCACGCCCAGAAAGTCGTCGATCGATGCGTCGGCCATCAGCGTGCCTCTGGATTGGAGATGGGCGCTTGCGGGATCACGGTCGCGTCCCAGCCGCCGCCAAGCGCGGCATAGAGCGCGACCAGTGCGGTCGCGGCGTCGGCGCGCGCCTGGGTCGCGCCGTTGCGCGCGGACAGCAGGGCGACCTCCTGCTGGTTGAGCGTGGTGAAGTCGGTCAGCCCGGTGCGATACTGGCTGCGGCTGAGGATCGCGGAGTTGTTCGCGGCATCGAGCGCGATGGCGAACTGGCGCTCGCGTTCCTGTGCGGTCTGGAGCGCGACAACCGCATTCTCGACATCCTCGAGCGCGGTCAGCACGGTCGACTTGTAGAAGGCGAGCGCACCATCGGCGGCGGCCTCGCTGGTCCGCACCTGGCTGCGCAGCCGGCCGCCGTTGAAGATCGCCTGGGTCAGCCCCGCGAACAGCCCGCCGGTGATCGCATCGCCGATATTGCCGATCGAGGTGGCGTTGGTGTTGATGTTGCCGGTGATCGCGAGCGCAGGATAGAGCTGCGCCTTGGCCACCCCGATCCGCGCGGTGGCGGCGGCCAGCGCGCGCTCCGCCGAGCGGATGTCGGGACGCTGGCGCAGCGTGTCGCCGGGAATGCCGACGCCGACCGCCTTCGGCCCGACCGGGATCGGCTTGACCGGCGCGAGCAGCGGCCGGAGCGCGCCCGGTGCCTGTCCGGTCAGCACGCCGATCCGCGCGACGGCTGCGGCATATTGCTGGTCGAGGCTCGGGACCGTCGCGGCGGTCTGCGCCCGCTGCGCACGCGCCTGTTCCTGGTCGAGGCTGGAGACGAGCCCTGCCTGGACGCGGAACCCGGCGATTTCGAGATTGTCGTCCTGGATCGTCAGCGACGCGCGCGCATTGGCGAGCTGCTGCTGATACAGCCGGGCGAGCACATAGTTGCGCGCGACCTCGCTCTCGATCGAGATCAGCACGGTCGCGTAGTCGAAGCCCGACGCGGCATATTCCGCGCGGCTCGCCTCGATCGTGCGGCGGATCTCGCCGAATACGCCGACCTGGTAGCTGGCGCTTGCCCCCAGCGTGAAGCTGTTGGTGCCGCCGCCACCGGTGTCGACGACGGTGCCGTCGGGCAAGGTGAACGACCGGCCGCCGCCGCGCAGATTCTCGTTGCGCTGATAGCCGCCCGAGCCGCTGAGCGTGGGGAGCAGCGACGCGCGGTTCTGGACCAGGCTCTCGCGCGCCTGGCGGAGGCGGGCGACGCTCTGCGCGATGTCGAGATTGGTCGCCGCCGCCTGTTCGACGAGCTGGCCGAGCACGGGGTCATCGAACCGCTGCCACCAGCGTGTCAGGTCCTCGGGGCTGGTCGCGGGGGTGACGGAATAGGCGTCGGGCACCCCTAGCTCGGCCGCCGCCTTCGGACGATAATCCGGCCCGACCGAACAGCCGGCGAGCAGGACGGGCATGAGGAGGAAAGCTCGGACGCGGGACATGGGCGGCAGGCATGACGCAATGCCCCTTCCCTCGTCCAGTGGTTTCGTGTCGCAACCTGTCGCAACCGGGGCGAGCTGTGGGTGGGTGGCCTCTCGCCCGTCATCCTGACGAAAGTCAGGACCCAGGGTAACAAAGCGTGACGCTCGTGGCTCTGGGTCCTGACTTTCGTCAGGATGACGAAGAAGGGCGTGACGGCCCCGAAGCATCGCCCCGAACCCCAAGCCCTGCTATGACGGCAATCGAACCGCACCCGTTCCAATTTTGCAGTGCAGCGGAACGGAGCGTCACAGCCGGGGGTTAGACGACCATGCTTGCCGAACGCCAGCCTGCGACTGAAGTCCTCGCACCCCCGCCGCACGTCCGCGACGACGCCAGCCTGTTCTTCGATTTCGATGGCACCCTGGTCGATCTGGCCCCGACCCCCGATGCGGTGGTCGTCGACCAAGGTCTGCTCGACCAGCTCGACCGGCTCGCTCTGCGCTTCCCGGCGCGCGTCGCGATCATCAGCGGGCGGTCGATCGCGCAGCTCGACGCGATGCTCGGCCAGCATGCGCGCCGGTTCGCGGTTGCGGGCAGCCACGGCGCCGAACGCCGCACGCCCGAGGACGGCCATGTCGCCGCCGAACGCCCCGCCTCGCTCGAAACCGCCGCGGAGGCGCTGCGCGCCTATGCCGAGGCGAATGCGCTGGTCTATGAGGCGAAATCGCTCGGCGCCGGGCTGCATTACCGGATGGCGCCGGCGTTCGAGGCGGATGCGGTGAGCCTTGCCGAAGAGCTCGCCCGCACGCACGGCCTGACGCTTCAGCGCGGCAAGATGATGGTCGAGCTGCGCACTCCCGGCGACAAGGGCGCGGCGCTGCGCGACCTGATTGCCGCGCCGGCGCTGGTCGGCAGCCGCCCGTTCTTCTTCGGCGACGACGTCACCGACGAGGATGGTTTCGTCGCCGCACACGCGCTGGGCGGTGCGGGCATCCTGATCGGCCCCGAACGCCCTACCGCCGCCACCTACCGCCTCGACGATGTCGCAGCCCTTCGCGGCTGGATTGCCGCCATATTGGAATCATGATGACCGCTACCCCGCTCGCCCCCCGCCCGTCCGACAGCAACCCGACGCCGGACATGAACCTGTGGCCGATCGGCAATTGCCAGGTCTCCGCGCTGATCGACCGCACCGGCACGTTCGTCTGGGGCTGTGTGCCCCGGGTCGACGGCGACCCCGCCTTTTGCGCGCTGCTCGGTGGTGACGCCCCCGAGACGGGGCTGTGGGCGATCGAGCTCGAGGGCAGCGCGAAGACGACTCAGACCTATATCCGCAACACCCCGATCCTGGTCACCCGGCACGAGGACGAGGCGGGCAACGCGGTCGAGGTCACCGATTTCTGCCCGCGCTTCGTGCGCGAGGGGCGGACCTATCGCCCGACCAGCTTCGTGCGGATCGTCAAGCCGGTCGCAGGCAGCCCGCGGATCCGCATCCGCCTGCGCGTCGCGACCAACTGGGGTAAGCCCACCGTTCACACGCAGGGCTCGAACCATATCCGGTTCCTGATGGACGACCAGACGCTGCGGCTCACCACCGATGCGCCGGTCGGGCATATCGTCGGCGAGCGCTGGTTCCGTCTCGAACGGCCGATGCACCTGTTCCTGGGGCCCGACGAGAGCTTTGCCGGCGTGCTGCACGAGGCGGCCGAGGCGATGCTAACGCGGACCAAGGACGAATGGCGCCACTGGGTGCGTGGGCTCGCGACCCCGGTCGAATGGCAGGACGTTGTCATCCGCGCAGCGATCACGCTGAAGCTGTGCCAGCACGAGGAGACCGGCGCGATCGTCGCCGCGCTTACCACGTCGATCCCCGAACATGCGGGGTCCGAGCGCAACTGGGATTACCGCTATTGCTGGATCCGCGACGCCTATTACACGGTGCAGGCGCTCAACCGGCTCGGCGCGCTCGACGTGCTCGAGGGGTATCTCGAATATCTGCGCAACATCGTCGACGCGTCGAAGGGCGGGCATGTCCAGCCGCTCTACGGCGTCGGCGGCGAGGCGACCCTGGTCGAGCGCGTCGCGCCCGCGCTGCCGGGCTATCGCGGCATGGGTCCGGTCCGCGTCGGCAACCAGGCATACGAGCAGATCCAGCACGACGCGTACGGCCAGATCATCCTGTCCGACGTCCAGGCGTTCTTCGACCAGCGGCTGTTCCGCATGTCGAGCCATGAGGATTTCAAGAGCCTCGAACTCGTCGGCGACCGCGCCTGGGAGACCTATGACAAGCCCGATGCGGGGCTGTGGGAGCTGCGCACCAAGGCGCATGTCCACACCTATTCCGCGGCGATGTGCTGGGCGGCGTGCGACCGGCTCGCCAATGCGGCGGGCGTGCTCGGGCTCGAGGATCGCCGGACGTTCTGGAACGCGCGCGCGGACACGATCCGCAAGACGATCGAGACCTCGGCGTGGCGCGAGGAGACTCAGCGCATCTCCGCGACGTTCGGCGGCGACGATCTCGACGCGAGCCTGATCCAGCTGCTCGACCTGCGTTTCTTCGCGCCCGACGATCCGCGTTTCCAGTCGACGCTGAAGGCGGTCGAAGAGGGTCTCCGCCGCGGCAGCCACATGCTGCGCTATGCGACCGAGGATGATTTCGGCCTGCCGCATACCGCGTTCAACGTCTGCACCTTCTGGCTGATCGAGGCGCTGCACGCGACCGGCCGCACCGCCGATGCGTGCGCGCTGTTCGCCGAAATGGTCGCGCGGCGCACGCCCGCGGGGCTGCTGTCCGAGGATATCGACCCCAATACCGGCGAGCTGTGGGGCAATTATCCGCAAACCTATTCGCTGGTGGGGCTGATCAACTGCGCCGTCCTCCTCAGCAAACCCTGGAGCGCCGTACGATGAGTCGCCTGGTCGTCATTTCGAATCGCGTGCAATCGGTCGACGCGCCGTCGGGCAACCAGGGCGGCCTCGCGGTCGCGCTGCTCGCGGCGTTGCGCGAAAAGGGCGGGGTCTGGTTCGGCTGGTCGGGCGCGACCACCGAGACCTTTACCGGGCATATCAACTTCCAGCAGGGCAAGGGCGTCACCACCGCGACGATCGACCTGGAGGAACAGGATTTCGACGAATATTATAACGGCTATGCGAACCGGACCTTGTGGCCGCTGTTCCATTACCGGATCGATCTGACCGAGTTCGAACGCGATTTCTCCAGCGGCTATGCGCGGGTGAACAAGCGCTTTGCCGAGACGGTGCTGCCGCTGATCGAGCCCGACGATCTCGTCTGGGTGCACGACTATCATCACGTCCCGTTGGGGCGCGAGCTGCGCAAGCTAGGGGTCGAGAACAAGATCGGATTCTTCCTCCATATCCCCTGGCCGCCGATGGCCATGCTGCTGTCGCTGCCGAGCCACCGCGCGCTGGTCGAATCGATGTTCGCGTACGACGTGGTCGGGTTCCAGACGCAGGACTGGCTCGACAGCTTCCTGCATTACGTCACCAGCCAGCTCGACGGCGTGGTCGGCGAGGATGGCTGGGTGACGGTCGGCGACCGCACGATCAAGGCGATCACCACGCCGATCGGGATCGAGACCGCGGATTTCGAAAAGTCCGCGAGCAGCGACACCGCGCGCCATGCCAAGGAGCGCATGTACATGTCGGCGACCGGGCGCAGCCTGATCGTCGGGGTCGACCGGCTCGATTATTCGAAGGGTCTGGCCGAGCGCTTCTCGGGCTATGAGCGGTTCCTCGCGTCGCACCCCGATCACCGCGGGCTGGTCTACATGCTCCAGATCGCGCCGCCCTCCCGCGAGAAGGTCGACACCTATCAGGAGATCCGCGCGAACCTCGATTCGATGTCGGGGCGGATCAACGGCGAGTTTTCGGACATCGACTGGACGCCGATCCGCTACGTCAACCAGGGCTTCCCGCGCGACGTGCTCGCGGGGATCTACCGCGCGGCGCGGGTCGGGCTGGTGACGCCGCTTCGCGACGGGATGAACCTGGTCGCGAAGGAATATGTCGCGGCGCAGGATCCCGAGGATCCCGGCGTGCTGATCCTGTCGCAGTTCGCGGGCGCGGCGGCGCAGCTGTCGGATGCGGTGCTGGTCAATCCGTACAGCCCGGAGGAGATGTCCGACGCGATCGCCCGCGCGCTCAAGATGCCGCTCGCGGAGCGCAAGGCGCGCTGGGAGAAGCTGATCGACAACGTCCGCAAGGAGGACGTGATGTGGTGGTGCGAACTGTTCATCACCGCGCTTGAAGATGCGCCGGAGCATGTCGAGGCGTAACTAGCTTCGTCATCCCCGCGCAGGCGGGGATCCAGACTGGCTACCCCCGCGAGTCCTCTCCACGGCCAGCCAATATGGATCCCCGCCTCCGCGGGAATGACGGCTTGGGTCGGGATGACGCCGAGCGGTGACGGGTTCTCCCCAAGACCCGTCATCCTGACCAACGTCAGAGTGACGGGTTTTGGGTGTCGTACGCCGCGCCCGCGTTACGACGCGGTGCCGCGCACCGGGTCCGGGGCCATCAGCAGGCGCCCGCGGGGCATCGCCTCGGGCATTTCCGCCGTGATATACGCCAGCATCGCCTCGCGCACGTCGCAGCGCAGGTCGAACGCGACCGAGGCGTTCTTGGCGGTCATCAGCGCGCGGAGTTCGACCGCGTCGGCCTTCATGTCGGTGACCTGGAGGTTGAAGAACCGGCCGTCCCAGCGCGGATTGGCCTTCACCACTTCGGCGAGCTTCTCGCGCAGCCGCGGCACGTCGGTCGACGGATCGACATACCAGAAGACCGAGCCCATCAGCTGGCTGGTCTCGCGCGTCCAGTTCTGGAAGCTCTGTTCGAGGAACTTCGACACCGGCACGACGAGGCGGCGCTCGTCCCAGATCTTGATGACGACGAAGGTCAGGTTGATCTGCTCGACGCGCCCCCATTCGCCGTCGACGATCAACACGTCGTCGAGCCGGATCGGCTCGGTAAACGCCATCTGCACGCCGGCGATCAGGTTCTTGAGCGCAGGCTGGGCGGCGGCACCGACGACGAGGCCGGCGATACCCGCCGACGCCATCAGCGTGACGCCGATCGAGCGGATGCCGGGGACGCTGAGCAGCATCAGGCAGACGCTGATGAAGATGATGAAGAAGGTGCCGATCCGGCCGAGGATCGCCGCGCGGGTGCGCTTGCGCCGCGCGCGCAGATTGTCCTCGACGGTGATGTCCGAGCGGATCTCGATCACGTCCTGGAATGCGCGCAGGGCGGCGACTGCGAGCCAGCCGAGCAGAGCGGGGACGAGGAAGCCGAGCAGCTGCTTCCACAATTCCTCGATATCGTCATCCATCGGCAGGATCCGCGCGACGAACGCGACGCTGACCGCGACGAACACCGCGCGCAACGGCCGGCGGACGCGCGCGAGGACGAGGCCGTCGGTCTTGGCGGTCGACCGCCGCTGTGCATGGCCGGCGATCCGCATCGTCAGCCAGTGTGCGATCAACGCGAAGAGCACCGCCGCCGAGACCACGGCGACGCTTTCCAGCCAGACCCATTCGGGTGGTATGTGGAGCGATCTGAATATGCGCATGACAGCGCAACGGTGCGGGTGCTGGGATGTTCCGCTGCGGTGCAGCATGGGGGGGGGCGAGCGTTGGAAATGCGCACCTCCCCGGCGGAGGCCGGGGCCCAGTTGGAAAGGTCGCAGTAATGGAGGGCGGCCCGCTGTTACCGCCGTCCCCCAACTGGGCCCCGGCCTTCGCCGGGGTGGTGTTTTCCCTGGGAAAATCGCTCGCCGCGCCCCGTCTTCCCGGATGACGCGCCTCCGTGATCATGCCACAAGACAGCGACCATGATCGCCCGGAGAATCAGACGCTTCCTGAGCGAGGAAGACTGGACGTTCGCACCGCACGAACTGCCCGTCCTCCCCGGCTCACCGGGCTCGCCCGCGCATCCGCGGCATCGCCAGATCGCCTATGCGCTGATCGGCATCCTGCTCGGACTGACGGTCGGCTTTGGCAATGCGCTTATCAGTGCGAACACGTATACGTTGCAGGGTGCGCTCGGGCTCGATCCGGCAGAGATCGCGTGGCTGCCGACGGTCTATGTGATGACCAACGTCAGCATCAACCTGCTCATGATCAAGTTCCGCGCGCAGTTCGGGCTCAGGCCCTTCGCGCTGATCTTCCTCACGCTCTACGTGCTGGTGACGCTCGCGCATCTGTTCGTCCACGGGTTCGCCACCGCGATCGCGGTGCGGGCGATCAGCGGGATGGCGGGGGCCGCGCTGAGCAGCCTGTGCCTCTATTACGTGATGCAGTCGCTGCCCGCGAAATGGCGGCTGAAGGCGGTGGTGCTCGGCATCGGCATCCCGCAATGCGCGACGCCGCTCGCGCGGCTGTTCTCGCCCGACCTGCTGGCGATGTCGCAGTGGCGGACCCTGTACCTGTTCGAACTCGGCCTCGCTTTGCTGTCGCTCGCCGCGGTCGCGGCGCTGCGGCTGCCGCCGACTACGCGGAGCAAGGCGTTCGAGCCGCTCGACTTCCTCACCTTCGTGCTGTTCGCCGGGTCGACCGCGCTGTTCGCCGCGGTGCTCGGGCTCGGGCGGATCCTGTGGTGGACCAATGCGCCGTGGATCGGCTGGGCGCTGATCGTCGCGATCCCGATGTTCGCCGCCGCGATCGTCGTCGAGCATCACCGCGTCAATCCGCTGCTCAACACCCGCTGGCTCGGCAGCGCGGATATCCTGCGCTTCACGGTCGTCATCGTGATGGCGCGGATCGTGCTGTCCGAACAGACCTATGCCGCGGTCGGCCTGCTGACCGTGCTGGGGCAGAACAACGACCAGCTCATCCCGTTCTTCCTGATCATCTTCGTCGCCTCGGTCGCGGGCGTGATCGCGAGCGCGGTGACGCTCGACGTCGAGCGGCTCGGCCACCCGATCATGCTCGCGATCGGGCTGGTCGCGGTGGCGGCGTGGTTCGACTCCTATGCGACCAGCCTGACGCGCGCGCCGCAGATGTACGTGACGCAGGCGATCATCGGTTTCTCCGCGACCTTCTTCCTGGGGCCGGCGCTGCTGTTCGGGATGACGCGCGCGCTGAAGGAGGGGGCGGGGCACATCATCAGCTTCATCGCGCTGTTCGGGATCATCAACTCATTGGGCGGCCTGGGCGGTACCGCGCTGCTTGGCAGCTATCAGGTGGTCCGCGAGAAGGCGAACAGCGCGGCGCTCGTCCAGCAGATCTCGCCGACCGACCCGATCGTCGCGCAGCGCATCGCCGCGGGCGGCGCCGCGGTCGGCCGGGTGATCGTCGATCCGACGCTGCGCAGCGCGGAAGGCGCGGCGATTTTGTCCCAGACCACGACGCGCGAAGCAAACGTGCTTGCCTATGCCGACGTCTTCCGCTTGGTCGCGATTCTCGCCGGAGGGACGTTCGGGTATCTCGTCTTCCTGATGGTGCGACGCCAACGACGCGAACGCCGTGCGCGACTTGAGAGGACGACATGACCGACGCCCGCAGCCCGGTGGCAGAAGGACCCGCGACGGAGGAGAAACAGGCGGAGACGGCCGCCGCCCCGACCGCCGCACCTGCGCCTGCGCCCGCAGCGACGCCCGCCACCCCGGTCGGCTCGGGCTGGCGACCGCAGCCGCCGAGCCCGCGGGTCATCGGCGTCATCGTCCTGCTCGTGATCGCGGGCGTCTGCGCGGTGCTCGCGGCGTGGCGGCTGCCGCCGTTCGCGACCAGCTACCAATCGACCGACAATGCCTATGTCCGCGGCCGCACCACGGTGATCAGCCCGCAGGTCAGCGGCTATGTGACGCAGGTGCTCGTGCGCGACTTCGCGGATGTGAAGGCGGGCGACCCGCTGGTGAAGATCGACGACCGCATCTATCGCCAGCGGATCGACCAGGCGCAGGCGCAGGTCGACGCGCAGGCGGCGACGCTGTCGAACAGCCTC
This sequence comes from Sphingomonas sp. CFBP 8765, assembly GCF_014841445.1. Lineage (NCBI taxonomy): Bacteria > Pseudomonadati > Pseudomonadota > Alphaproteobacteria > Sphingomonadales > Sphingomonadaceae > Sphingomonas > Sphingomonas sp. CFBP 8765. The sequence goes on from NZ_JACYTY010000001.1 coordinate 626,958, forward strand.
CAGACCGCGCGCAGCCGCCAGGCGAGCCTCGCCGCGCAGGACGCAGCGGTCGCCAATGCCGCGGCGCAGCTGATGCGCGCGCAGGCGGACATGGCGCGCGTCAACGACCTCGTCACCGACGGCTCGGTCAGTCTGCGCGAACGCGACCAGACGCTCGCCGCGCTCCGCCAGGCGGAAGCACAGGTCCAGCAGGCCAAGGCCGCGCGCGAGATCGCCCGGCAGGACGTCCGCACGGTCGAGGTCGGACGCGGCGGCCAGGAGGCGGGCGTCTCGGGCGCGGAGGCGGCGCGCCAGCTCGCGCGGATCGACCTTGCCAACACGGTGATCCGCGCACCCGAGACGGGGCGGCTGAGCGAGGTCGGTGTCCGGCTCGGCCAATATGTGACCGCGGGGTCGCAGCTGATGTTCCTCGTGCCGCCCGAAACCTGGGTGATCGCGAACTTCAAGGAAGCGCAGACCGCGCGCATGGCGGTCGGCCAGCCCGCGTCGTTCACCGTCGACGGGCTCGCGAACGAACGGCTGACCGGGCGCGTCGAACGGATCTCGCCCGCGGCGGGGTCCGAATTCGCGGTGCTGAAGGCGGACAATGCGACCGGCAACTTCACCAAGGTGCCGCAGCGGATCGCGGTCCGCATCCGCGTCGATCCGGGCCAGCCGCTGAGTGCGCGGTTGCGGCCGGGGATGTCGGTGCAGGCGCGGGTCGATACCGCCGGCGGGCCGGGGCCGCGGTGATGTCGCGACCCCCCCTCGGTCCCTGTTCTCCAGCCCAGCCTGGATCGCCGCCTTCGCGGGGAGACATTTTGAGGGAGGTGGCTGAGCCGACCCACGCCGCCGCCGCAATCAAAACCGCTACCCCGGCGAGAATCCCCTCCCCGGCGGAGGCCGGGGCCCAGTTGGGGGACGGCGATGACGAAGCGCTGTCCGCCGTTACTGTGGCCTTCCCAACTGGGCCCCGGCCTTCGCCGGGGTGGTTGCAGGGGATGCGGGCGATACCCGACGTTTCGTGCGAGGCCTGTTCTCCCGCGGAGGCGGGAGCCCAGCCTGGGTCCCCGCCTTCGCGGGGAGACATTTTGGGGGAGGGCGCTGCGTCGACCCACGCCGCCGCCGCAATCAAAACCGCTACCCTGGCGAGAACGTCCACCCCGGCGGAGGCCGGGGCCCAGTTGGGGGACGGCGATGACGGAGCGCTGTCCGCCGTTACTGCGACCTTCCCAACTGGGCCCCGGCCTTCGCCGGGGTGGTGGCAGGGGGTGCGAGCGTGGGGCGGCGTGCGGACGTGGCGGCGCAAACACGCATGGCGGACCGCCGCCGCCCTCCCCCTCGCGCTGCTCGCCACCGCGTGTATCGGCCCCCGCCCCGAGGCGCCCGCTGCGACCGCGGTCGCGCCGCCGCCGGCGTGGCGGACCGCGCTGGGGCCGGGTACGCCGATCCGGGCGGACTGGTGGAGTGCGTTTGGTGATCCCGCGCTGACGAGCCTCGTCGCGCAGGCGCTTGCCAACAGCCCCGATCTGGGGGCGGCGGCGGCGCGGATCGACGAGGCGCGGGCCGCCGCGCGGCTCGCGCGCGCGCAACAGACGCCGCTCGTCAACGGGTCGGCGCCCGGCACCACCGGCCAGACCGTCAGCGCGTTCGGCACGCCGTCGGACGCGATCGGCGCGCAGCCCGCGGTCAGCATCAGCTATGATCTCGACCTGTTCGGCCGGCTTCGCCAGGCGAGCCGCGCGGCGCAGGCGCAGCTGCTCGCGAGCGAAGCGTCGCGCGACACCGTCCGGCTCGCGATCGCGAGCAGCGTCGCGACCGGCTACATCACGCTGCGTGCGCTCGACCAGCGGCTCGCGGTCGCGCGCCAGACGCTCGACGCGCGCGCCGAGGGGCTGCGCATCGCCCGCCGTCGCGCCGAGACCGGCTACACCTCGAACCTCGAACTGCGCCAGGCCGAGGCGGAATATCACGCCACCGAACAGCTCGTCCCCGCCGCCGAACTGTCGATCAGCCGCCAGGAAAACGCGCTCAGCCTGCTGCTCGGCGATGTCCCCGGGCCGATCCCGCGCGGCCTGCCGCTCGACCGGCTCGCCGCGCCCGCGATCCCCGACGGGCTGCCCGCCGACCTGCTCCGCCGCCGCCCCGATCTCTATCAGGCGGAGCAGACGCTGGTCGCGACCGACCGCTCGCTCGACAGCGCGCGCGCGGCGATGCTGCCCAATCTCGCGCTCACCGGATCGGCGGGCGTCGTGCTGTCGAGCGCGCTCGCCGATCCGATCGCGGTGTTCTCGATCGGCGCGAGCGTGCTCAGCCCGATCTTCGACGGCGGGCGGCTGGGCGCGCAGGCCGATGCCGCGACCGCACGCCGCGACCAGGCGGCGTTCGCCTATCGCCGCACCGCGCTCCAGGCGTTCCGCGAGGTCGACGACAGCCTTGCGGGCGTCCGCCGCTCGGGCGAACAGGCCAATGCCTTCGCCGCACAGCGCGATGCGCTCGCGGGCGCGTTGCGCAACGCCTCGAACCGCTACCGCGCGGGCTATTCGGCCTATATCGACCAGCTCGATGCGCAGCGCGGGCTGCTGACCGCGGAGCTGTCGCTGGTCCAGGCGCGCGCGGACCGTCTGACGGCCTATGTGACGCTCTACCAGGCGATGGGCGGCGGCTGGTCGCGCGACGATGCGGCGATCGTGCGGCGCTGAGGGGCGTGCCCCCAGGGTTACGCAGGCCGCCGCCTGCAACCCTGGGCTCCCGCCTTCGCGGGAGAACAGGTTTTGCCACACCGGATTCGCCACCGTTCCCCCGCGCAGGCGGGTGCCCAGAATCAAAGCAGGACGGCAGGCGCGACTTTGCCCCCCGCATCCACGGACGAAGCGCTGCATTTTCCTGCCACAGTTGATGCATAAGCGGGTGCCATGAAGGCCATCATCCTTGCCGCGGGCCACGGATCGCGGCTCCTGCCGCTGACGCTCAGCACGCCGAAATGCCTCGTGCAGGTCGGTGGGCGGGCGATCCTCGATTCGCAGCTCGACGCGGTCGCGGCGGCGGGGTTCGATGGTGCGGTGATCGTCGGCGGGTATCGCATCGACCAGATCGCCGCGCATCTGGCCGGGCGACGCGGCGACCCGCCGACGACGTTGCTCTTCAACCCCTTCTGGTCGGTCGCCAACAGCATCGGCAGCGTCTGGGCGGCGCGCGCGCATCTGGGCGCCGCGTTCGCACTGATGAACGGCGACACGCTGTTCGACGCCGCGATCCTGCAGGCGGCGCGCGCCGAGCCCGCGCCCGGCGTGACCCTGGTGGTCGAGCCGCTCCACGAACCCGGCCTCGACGACATGCTGGTCGAGGCGGAGGGCGAGCGGGTGATCGCGGTCGGCAAGCATCTGGTCGGGCATCAGGCGACCGACCGGTCGCTCGGGCTGATCCTGTCGGGCGGCGGCACCGCCTATGCCGACGCGCTGCGCGCGGTGATCGGCGAGGACGAGGGGATCCATGCCTATCACCACGCGGTCGTCCGCCGCGTTGCCGAGGGCGCCGGCGTCCGCGCGCTGCGGATCCCCGCCGGCGCGCGCTGGCAGGAGATCGACCGGCCCGAGGACATCGCGCATTGGCAGGCGTCATGACCCGCAAGGTCGCGTTCCTGTTCCTCGGCGAGACGCTGCTGATCCCGCATCTCTATCCGATCGTTGAGGCGCTCGCCGCCGCCGAGCCGACGCTGCCGATCGAATTGTGGGTCAGTACGTCGGTGCACGAAGCGCTGCTTGCACGCTGGAGCACGGGGCTTGGGCAGGTGACGATCCGGCGCGCGCCGGGGTTTCGCGCGCTGCCCGGCCATGCCGAGGGCGACAATCCGCCGCTGCCGCCCAAGCTGCCGACGCTGTTCCGCCTCCTGCCGCACCTGCTGCGCACGCCGGTGGTGGTGTGCGCCGAACAGACCAGCCTGTGGCTGCCCGCGACGCTGCCGCTGCGGACGCGGTTCATCGACACGTTCCACGGTGCGGGGTCGATGATGGCGCGCGGTCACTGGCGGCGGCGCGCAGGGTGGCGCACCTTGGTCGCGGCCGAGCGCGACCGGCAGGCGCTGATCGACGGCGGCGACGCGCCCGAGCGGATCGTCACCACCGGCTATGTGAAGGCCGCGTTCCGCCAGCGCACCCCCGCCGCGCGGCTGTTTGCCGATCCGCGGCCGGTGATCCTCTACACCCCGCACTGGCAGGCGCACCGCTCGTCCTGGTGGCGCTGGGGGCCCGAGGTGGTCGAGCGCATTCTCGCCGACGGGCGCTACAATCTGATCTTCGCGCCGCACCAGCGGCTCGTCGAGCGCGCGCCCGAGCTGCGCGGCTTCGTCGCCGGGCTCGCCGGCCGCGCGGGCGTGCATGCCGATCTCGACAGTTTCGCGATGGTCGATGGCAGCTACACCGCCGCCGCCGACCTGTATCTGGGCGACACGTCGAGCCAGGTGGTCGAATATATGATGCGCCCGCGGCCGTGCGTGTTCCTGAACGCGCTGGGGGCCGACTGGGTGGGCGACCCCTCTTATGCGATGTGGGGCGCAGGCGCGGTCGTCGACAGCCTCGACGTGCTGATCCCGGCGATCGACGCAGCGCCCGCGCTGCATCCCGGATATCGGGATTTCCAGACGCGGTTCGTCGAGACCGCGCTCGGCGACGTGGCGGGCGGCGCACCCGCGCGCGCGGCGCAGGCGGTGCTCGCCGCGCTGCGCTGAACCAGCCCGGGCTCGCAATCCGCGCGCAATCGGCTATCGGGCAGCGGATGCAAGACATGCCAGCACTCGTGCCCCTGGGCGACAATCCGACCCTGCTCTGGGGGATGCGCAATGACGAGCGGCTGCGTCGGATCGGCGTGGCGCAGGGCTTTGCCGGAAGCGACGCGGCAGACGGCCCGGCGATCCTCGCCAACATGGCGTTCGCGTTCGACCCGGTCTGGACCGCGCATCTGAAGACGCGCCCCGGCACCGTGATGACGCGCGCGGGCGTTCCCGTGCTGGCGCATGTCCGGACCGCCGAGGAGCGGGCGCGGGTCGCCGCGGCGATGCACGCGGACGCAGCCCTCGACGCCGCCAGCGGGCTGACGATCATCGCCGCCGAGTCGGACGAGGGGATCCTCAACGAGGCGCTGCGCAAGCGCGAAAAGCCGTTTGCCGAACGGCTCGTCCCCGCCGCGGTCCCCGCGATCGAGCGGGCGAGCTATGTCGGCGCGTACAAGGGCGTCACCGACCTGCTGACCAAATATCTCTGGCCCGAATGGGCGCTGGCGATCACCCGGGTCTGCGCGCGCGCGGGGATCACGCCGAACCAGGTCACCGCGATGGGATCGGTGCTGTGCATCGTCGCGACGATCGCCTTCTGGTATGGCTGGTTCTGGACGGGGCTTGCCACCGGCCTCGTCTTCATGGTGCTCGACACCGTCGACGGGAAGCTCGCGCGCTGCACGATCACCGCGTCGAAGCTCGGCAATGCATGGGATCACGGCGTCGACCTGGTCCATCCGCCCTTCTGGTGGTGGGCCTGGGCCGCGGGCTGCGCGCCCTATGGCCGGCCGCTCGACGATGCGACCTTCTGGGCGGTGATCGGCACGATGCTGTTCGGCTATGTCGCGCAGCGGCTGATCGAGGGCGCGTTCATCGTCCGGTTCGGGATGCACATCCATGTCTGGGAACGGTTCGACAGCTGGTTCCGGCTGATCACCGCGCGGCGCAACCCGAACATGGTGATCCTGTTCGCGGGGCTGGTCGTGACGCGGCCCGACTGGGGGATCATCGGCGTTGCGGCGTGGACCGCGATCTCGCTGGTCGTCCATCTCGTCCGGCTGTTCCAGGCGATGGCACGGCGCGCGAAGGGCGGCGCGATCACGAGCTGGCTCGCCTGATCGCGTCGAACGCCCCGACCCGCCAGCCGCGACTTGCCGCACCGCACCGCGCGCTTTAGGGGCCGCAGGGCGCATGACCCAGGCCCCCGCCCCTTCCCCCACGACCAAGGATTTCGGTGGCGTGCTGCGTTCGGCGGCGCGCAACCTGGGCTGGCTGCTCGCGAGCCGCAGCGTGCTGGCGATCCTGTCGCTCTTCTATCTCGGCTTTGCGACGCGCACCTTGGGGGTCGTCGATTTCGGCCGGTTCGCGCTGATCACCGGCGCGGTCCAGGCGCTGACGACGTTCGTAGGCTTCCAGACGTGGCAGATCATCGTCCAGTACGGCGTCCAGCCGCTCCATGACGGTGACAGCCCGCGGCTCGCGCGGCTGTTCCGGCTGGCAGCGCGGCTCGACCTGTCGAGCGCGATCCTCGGCGCGCTGCTGACGATCGGCATCCTCCAGATCTGGGCGAACGCGTTCGGCATTCCGCGCGACCTGATGCACTACACGCTCGTCTTCGCGGTGATCCAGCTGCTGACGATCCGCTCGACCCCGCTCGGCATCCTGCGGCTGCGCGACAAATTCTCGCTCTCCGCGCTCGCCGACAGCATGACGCCGGTGATCCGTTTCGTCGGCGCGGGCGCGGCGATGCTGTTCGACCCGACGATCCGCGGCTTCATGATCGCCTGGGCCGCGGCCGAGCTGGTCACCGCGGCGACCTACTGGATCATGGTGTGGCGCAGCGGCGACTTCGCGCTGATGCTCGGCGGGCGCAGCGGCTGGCGCGCGCTGGTCGCGGAGAATCCCGGCGTGGTGAAGTTCGCGCTGAGTACCAATGCCAGCGCGACGCTCGGCCTGTCGAGCAAGCAGATCCCGCTGCTGCTGGTCGGTGCGTCGATCGGCCCCGCCGCGGCGGGTGCGTTCCGGCTGGCGGCACAGGTCGCGCAGGCGCTCGCCAAATTGTCGCAGCTCCTGTCGCGCGCCGCCTTCCCCGAGATCGTCCGCGCGGTCCGCACCGCGGCGCCCGAGCGGCTGCGCTATATCCTGGTGCGGACGATGCTGGCGAGCAGCGCGGCGGCGCTCGCGATCCTCGCGGTCGTCGCACTGATCGGCGAGCCGATGCTCAAACTGGTCGGCGGCAAGTCGTTCGGCAGCGCCTATCCGGTGCTGTTGTGGCTCGCGGCGGCGGGGTGTTTCGATCTGGCGACCGTCAGCCTCGACACCGTGCTGACCGCGGTCAACCGCGCGGGCACGGTGTTCGCGATCCGCGTCGTGGGCGTCGTCCTGCTGTTCATCGGCGCGTTCGCCTTGATGCCGCTCTATGGTTCGTCCGGGGTGGCGATGGGCGTCGCGATCGGCTCGGTCGCGGTCGCGATCCTGCTCGGCTTTGCTGCGGCGAATCTGACGCGCAGCCGTCCCTGAGGGCGGCACGCCCCGCCGCCGTCGATAAAGCGCGGGTTCACAGAGCCGACGTCATTGGCCTCCAAATTGCCGTTATGCGATTGCAAGGGTCCCCCATGACGAATCTGCCTCTCCTGCTCGCGCTCGCCGCGGGTGCAACGCTCGCCTCGACGTCCGCGGCTGCCGCGGAGACGTGCGTCGGCACGCCCGGGAACGGCGCGGCCAAGCTCGTGCTCGAGGCGACCACGCTGCACAATGCGGTCGGCGAGGTCGCGTTCACCGTCTATCCCGACGACAAGGGCCGGTTCCTGTCCAAGGGCGGCAAGCTGGCGCGCGCGCGCGTGTCCGCCGCGCAGCCGCATGCCTGTTTCTGGCTGAAGCCCGGCTATTACGCGATCGCGCAATATCATGACGAGAACAGCGACCATGATTTCAACCGCACGCTGTTCCTGCCCAAGGAGGGGTTTGGATTTTCGAACGACGCCCCCACATCGGTCGGCCTGCCCTCCTTCGCGTCGGCGCGGGTGGCGCTGCCGGCCGGGGGGACGGTCGTGCGGATGAAGATGCGGTATCGGCGCTAGCGTCGATCAGGGGCAGACGTGCCATAAAAATGTAGCGATACTAGCCTGCGACAGGTAGCCAAGAGTGTGAGCGACGCCGTTTCCAATTTCCAGGCCTTTGATGGCGTGCCGTTTCCAGCGGCCAGACGCGGCGCGGCACCGGACGTGACCGCGCGCAGTGCTGCGTCGCAGATCCGCACCGGGATCATCTGCAACCCCAAGAGCCACCGGAATCGCAGCAGCGTCGAGGCGACGCGGCCGTTCGTGTCGGGCACGGTGCTCGCGGTCACGCCGCGGACCCAGGCCGAACTAGCCGAGGTGCTGACCGATTTCGCGCAGCACGGGATCGAGCTGCTGGTGATCGACGGCGGCGACGGCACGATCCGCGACGTGCTGACCGCGGCGGCGACGGTGTGGACGGGCGCGATGCCGCGGGTCGCGATCGTGCCGTCGGGCAAGACCAACGCGCTCGCACTCGATCTCGGCATCCCCGATCACTGGACGCTCGACCAGGCGCTCGCCGCGGCGCGCGACGGCGCGAGCATCGTCCGTCGCCCGGTCGAGGTCGAACGCGCCGGCACCGGCCAGAAACTCCGCGGATTCCTGTTCGGCGCGGGCGCGTTCGTCGAGGCGACCGGGCTGGCGCAGCGCGCGCACCGCGCGGGCGCGTTCAAGGGCTTCGCGGTCGGCGTCGCGCTGAGCTGGGCGATCGTCCAGACGCTGTTCGGGCGCGCATCGGGGATGTGGCGCGCGGGCAACCGGATGCACGTCCGCTACGATGCCGCCGCCGATGCCGGCCGGGTCGCGGACACCGACACGCATCGCTACATCCTGCTCGCCTCGACGCTGACGCGGATGCCGCTGGGCGTCCAGCCGTTCGGCGCCGCGCGCGACGGGCTGAAGACGCTGCTGGTCGATGCGCCGCCGCGCTGGCTCGCCGCCGCCGCACCGCTGATCGTCGCGGGCTCGCCGGCCAAATGGCTCGACCGGGCGGGCTATCACCGGATCGACACGCCCGCGCTCGACGTGACGATGGAGGCGGGCTTCATCCTCGACGGCGAAGTCTATCCGGGCGGCGCGCTGACGATCCGCCAAGCGGCGCCGATCAGCTTCGTCGTCCCGTGAGCGCGACGCTCGGCGCGCTCGTCCGCGACCAGCTCGCCGCCCCGGTGATCCCTGCGGTGCGGCGTGTCGCCGAGGCGCTCGCGGCGACGCCCGGCGCGATCGGCATCCTGTTCTACGGCTCGAACCTGCGGACCGGGGCGACCGAGGGCGTGCTCGACTTCTACGTGCTCACTGCGGGTCCGCCCGAACGCGGCATCTGGCCGACCGTCAGCTACCGCGAGTTCGACGAGGCGGGCGAGACGCTGCGCGCGAAGATCGCGACGATGCGGCTGTCGACCTTCGCCAAGGCGGCGGACGCGGGGACGCTCGACACCACGATCTGGACGCGGTTCGTGCAGCCCTGTGCGCTGGTGTGGTCGCGCGACGAGGCGACGACCGCGCGGATCGCTGAGGCGATCGCCGCCGCCGCACGTTCCGCCGCCCGGTTCGCCGCCGCGCTCGGCCCCGAGACGGGCACCCCGCGCGACTATTGGCGGGCGCTGTTCCGCCAGACCTATGCCGCCGAATTCCGCGTCGAAAAGGGCGGGCGCGAGGATCAGATCATCGGCTTCGACCCCGACCGCTATGACCGGCTGCTCCCGCTCGCCTGGGCGGCGGACGGGATCGCCGTGACGGCCGAGGGCGAGGCGCTGCGCCCTGCCCTGCCGCCCGCACGCCGCGCCGCGGTGCTGCGCGCGTGGCGGCTGCGACGGCGCGCGGGCAAGCCGATCAACATCGCCCGGCTGATGCGCGCCGCCTTCACCTTCGACGGCGCCGCCCGTTACGGCGCGTGGAAGATCGAGCGGCATACCGGGATCGCCGTGCCGCTGTCGCCCTGGGCCGAGCGGCATCCGATCCTTGCCGCGCCCGGCGTGCTGTGGCGCGTCTGGCGCGCGCGGCAGGCGGCATGACGGACGCCGTGCCTACCCCGTTCAACGCGCTGATCCTCGCCGGGTCGCGCGGTGGCGTCGATCCGCTCGCGGCCTATGCGGGCGTCGCGCACAAGGCGCTGATCCTGCTCGAGGGACGGACCTTGCTCGCGCGGGTCGCGGACGCACTGCGACAGGCGGGCGCGGGCGTGATCGCGGTATCGGTATCGGACGCCGCGGTGCGCGATCATGCGGTCGCGCTGGGGCTGCGGGTGCTCGACGCCGCGAGCGGCCCGAGTCTGAGCGTCGGCGACGGGATCGCCGCGCTTGGCACCCCGCTGCTCGTGACCACCGCGGATCATGCGCTGCTTCGGCCCGAATGGATCACGCGGTTCCAGTCCGACATCCCCGCCGACGCCGATGTCGCGGTGCTGCTCGCGCGACGCGATGTGGTCGAGGCGGCGGCGCCGGGGACGCGACGCACCTATCTCCGCTTCGCCGATGGCGGCTGGTCGGGGTGCAACCTGTTCCGCTTCGCTACCCCCAGGTCGATCGCCGCGATCGATCTGTGGCGGCAGGTCGAGGCGGATCGCAAGCGGCCGTGGCGGATCGTCCGCCGGCTCGGCCCGGGGCTGTTGCTGCGCTATGCGCTGGGCCGGCTGACGCTCGGCGATGCGATCGCGCATCTCGGGCGCAAGGCGGGGCTGGTCGCGGCAGCGGTCGCGACGCCGTACGGGCTGGCCGCGGTCGATGTCGACAAGCCCGCCGATCTCGACCTCGTCCGGTCGCTCCCGCCCGTCCCGCCCGTCCCGCCCGTCCCGCGATAACGCTATCGCGCGGATTTGGGGTCTATTCGCGACCCCCCGCTTCGTGCGAAAGCGCGCGCATGATTGCACCGACCTCGCCTCCGTCCGCCCCCCGGGCCCGCATGACCGCGATCGGCATTTATGGCAGCGCCGGCCGGATGGGCCGCGCGATCACCGACGCGATCGAGACCGCGGGCGCGACGCTCGCGGGCGGCGTCGATGCGGGCGACGACCCCAGCCCGCTCGCGGCCGCCGCCGACGTGCTGGTCGACTTCTCGACCCCCTCGGCGATCGAGGCGCATCTCGCCGCCGCGCGCGCGGCGGGCACCGCGCTCGTCATCGGCACGACCGGCCTGACCCCGCAGCACCAGTCGCTGATCGACGCGGCGGCTGCCGACATCGCGATCCTCCAGACCGGCAACACCTCGCTCGGCGTCACGCTGCTCGGCATCCTGGTACGCGAGGCCGCGGCGCGGCTCGGCCCCGACTGGGACGTCGAGATCGTCGAGATGCATCACCGGCACAAGGTCGACGCGCCGTCGGGCACCGCGCTGCTGCTCGGCGAGGCCGCCGCGCGCGGGCGCGATTCGACGCTTGCAGAACTGCGCGTCGACAGCCGCGCCGGGCTGGTCGGCGCACGCAGCGAGGGGACGATCGGTTTCGCGTCGCTGCGCGGCGGGTCGGTGATCGGCGACCACAGCGTGATCTTCGCGGGCGAAGGCGAGCGGATCGAGCTCAACCACCGCGGCGACGATCGCAGCATCTTCGCACGCGGTGCGGTGCGCGCGGCGCTCTGGCTCGCCGACCAGCCCGCCGGCCGCTACCGGATGGGCGACGTGCTGGGGCTGTGAGCCAGTGAAGAAGGCCGACGTCGTCGACTTCTATGCGCGGCTCGCCGAGGCCGATCCGCATCCCGAGACCGAGCTCGAATTCGTCAATCCCTACACGCTCGTCGTCGCGGTCGCCTTGTCCGCACAGGCGACCGACATCGGCGTCAACAAGGCGACGCGCGCGCTGTTCCGCATCGCCGACACGCCGCAGGCGATGCTCGCGCTCGGGCTCGACGCGCTGAAGGAGCACATCAAGACGATCGGCCTGTACAACACCAAGGCCAAGAACGTCATCGCGCTGTCGCAGATGCTCGTCGACGAGCATGACGGCGTCGTCCCGAACGACCGCGCCGCGCTCGAACGCCTGCCCGGCGTCGGCCGCAAGACCGCCAATGTCGTGCTCAACGTCGCGTTCGGCGCGGAGACCTTCGCGGTCGACACGCACATCTTCCGCGTCGGCAACCGCACCGGCCTCGCGCGCGGCAAGACCCCGCTCGCGGTCGAGCTGAAGCTCGACGCGGCCACCCCCCAGCCCTTCCGCCTCCACGCGCATCACTGGCTGATCCTGCACGGCCGCTATGTCTGCAAAGCGCGCACCCCCGAATGCTGGCGCTGCCTCGTCGCGGACCTGTGCGCGTTCAAGCCCAAGACCCCGCCGCCCAAGGTCGCCGCCAAGATCGGCGCGGCCAAGAAAATGGCTGGCGCACCCGACTAGGCTTTGCTACGCGCACGCCTCAGGCACCCGTAGCTCAGCTGGATAGAGCGCTGCCCTCCGAAGGCAGAGGCCACTGGTTCGAATCCAGTCGGGTGCACCAAACTTCACTTTTTCTCTCCTGATTTCAATGCCTTAGCGGCATCTTTGGCTAACCTTTCCGCAAGGTTAGCCAAAAGCTTGTCCGCGGCGGTGTCTGAAAGCGTGCGCTGATCGGCTGCGGCGGTGTACCGCGCGACCTCGCTGTCGGTCGTGTGACCGGTCCACGCCTTGATCTCCTGATTCGAGCAGCCGGCCTCGGCGAAGCGGCGCGCGGCGGCTTTGCGCAGCCCGTGTGCCGAGCAGTTCGGCAGGCCAGCCTCGTCGCACCACTGGCGGAACTTGTTGCCGAAGCCCTTCACCGAGAACTGCTTTCCGAACTCGGTGACGACGAAGAACGCGCCGACCGTCGGCGTCGCGAGGATCGACTCTGCCAGGCCGGGCATGATCGGCAGCGACACGAAGACCTTCGTCTTTTCCTGCGTCAGTTCGAGCCGGGTGTCGCGAACGCTGGCGGGACCCATCTTGCGGGCATCACCGCCGCGCTGGCCGGTCCAGATCATCAGATCGAACGCCAGCCGGGCGACCGTGCCGATCGCGTGGCGCCGTTCGTAGGCGGCGATCTCTTCCTCGGTCCAGCTGTGGAATCCGCCACCGCTAACCTTGAAGGGCCGCGTGACGATGACCGGGTTCGATCCGGCCATGCCGATGCGCATGGCGAACTTCATCAGCGCGGAAAGCCGCTTGCGAAGCATGTTCGCCGACGTCCGATGCGGCAGCAGCTCGGCGAGCATCGCCTCGACGTGACGCGGCTGCAGCTCGCGCACCATGATCTCGCCGTATCGCCGCCCCTTGCGGGTCCGCGAGCGCCAGCGCTCGAGCGTGCCGCGATAGACGACGCGTGTGCGCTCGCCCGGATCGAGAAAGTCGGGCGAACGGTAATAGCGGGACAGCAGGTCGTCGAACGTGCCGACGGCGGCGCGGTTGGCGCCGGCCTCGATCGCGGGCGCGCTGACGCCTTCGTTGCACGCGCGAAGCTCGGCCAGAAACGCGTCGGTCCCCGGCTCGTTCTTGAAATAATAGGTGACGAAGCCCGTCCGGCGGTAGCGATAATGGGCCTTGCCATGCCGGTCGCGGAACGTGCTGACGTGCTTCGGAAGCCAGCGCCGCTTCATGCGAACATCTCGTCCAGGCTGTTCGCACCGGCGGGGACGCCCCCTGCCCCGGTCGTGACTATGATCCGGCCGGGTTCGATCTCGACCCGCACGGGAATGCCGACCTTCTCGGCTGCGCGAAGCACCCGGGTAAGATCAGCCTGCTTGATCAACGCTCGCGCACTCATGCGTCGGCCCCGTCAATTAGTTGGTTTGGCGCCATCGGACGCCGGGCGAGTTGTGCGACAGGAAGGCGCCAGAGTCGGCGGCGTTGCCGATCACTCCACCGGGTTTCAAGTCGGCGCATACAGACGACTGAGCGGCCAATATCTTGCACATCTATTAACGCGAACGGCACCAGGATTGTACGCCACTGACGGCGGGCATGGTGCCGGACGCTCCCCCGCTCGGCTTTGGTCAGCTGGCGGATCATGGCAGCACCGCGGCAGCGGCTGCCGCCAGCGTCAGGATCCACGCGAAGAAGCTGGCGGCGATGACGAGGACGACCCGCGAGCGCAGCGAAAGGGAGGCAACGGCGGGGGCGGCCATCACAGCATCCCCAGTGCCTGGAGGTAGACCTCGAGGATGGCCTCCTCTTCCTGATACTCCTCCCGCTTCTTCTTGCGGATCGACAGGATCTTGCGGATCGCCTTGGGGTCGTAACCGCGACCCTTCGCCTCGGCCATCACGTCCTTGATGTCGTCGCTGATCCCCTTCTTCTCCTCCTCGAGGCGCTCGGCGCGTTCGATCAGAAGGCGCAGCTCGTCGGCCGCGACGTGACCGCCGCCCATGCCTTCGTTCCGGTCTGCGGTGGTCTGGGTCATGCGATCGAACCTTTTTGTGAAGTGTGGAGGGGGCAGAGGGCGCGCGGAAACGTGGGCGGATGCCCTGGCTGGCTTGGCTGACGGGGGCCGCCATCGGTCCCGCGGTGTGGAATGGCGTCCGACACTCGCTGCACGGGTTCGACATTGCCGAGCGCGAGCCGGACGATGCGGGGCCATTGCGGGATCAGGCTGGCGGTGATGACGCCGAGCGCCGTCGCGCCGCCCCCGACAAGCAAACCGATGCCGGCACCGTGGATGAGGTGCGGCACGATCATGCGCGGCGATCCGGCATGCCCGCGATGACCATGACGATCGCGACGGGGATCCAGACAAAGGCGAACGCGATCAGTAGCGTGAGTTTGGCGGCACGGCGACGACGCATGCGGCGAGAGACCTGACGCGTACCCGACGCGTTGGCGACGATGCTCACTGGTACACCGTGATCGGAAAGGCCTCGCCGCTGCAGCCTGTGCAGGTCGTTTCGTTCGTCCAGGCACAGCTGCCGGCATCATCAGGCAAACCGCACGGATCCCAGTGGCTGCACCCGCAACCGACACAGATCCGCGGACGCGCATCGGCAGGCGCATCGCGCAGCTGCAGGTACACGTCGACGTCGAGTGGGTAGGCGTCGCGCAGACCGTGGATCGTCTCGACATAGCGAGCCGCAGTGCCGTCGGTTTCCAGCTGCCGGATCAGTCTGGCGGCGTCGGCCTGGTTGTTCGGTGCGATCCGTCTGGCGGCGTCAGAGACCGATAGGCCTGCCGCGGCCCGGCGGAGGCGGAGGTATGCGGCGGGCGTGAGCGGGGCGACCTGCGCGGCGGCAAGCGGCACGGAGCGACCGGTCGACGGAGTGACGTGGAGCATGGCTCGATCCTTTGAGGCAAGGCTTTGGCGTCACCGGAAGCACGGGCTTCCGGCGGGGCGGTGGGTCGGTGGGATACGGTGTGGGAGGTGGAGTGCGGCGCTGCCGCGCGCGATCAGCCCGGGGCGGGCGTGATCGCGGCGGGCGACGTCACGACGTCGTCATTGGCCGGGGTGCGGTTATCGTCATTCGCCGGCGTCGGTCGGCTCCCGCAAATGTTCGGGTTGGAAAAAGGGAGGCGGATGTCCGGGTTGGGGCAGGCACTCGGCACGATCGTGCGGATGACCTGCAGCTCGGCGACGAACACATGCCCGCAGGTGTCGTTCTCGCAGCGATAGCGGATATGCCGCACCATCGTGGTCAACGCCGCGCTGTTGCGGATCCCCGCCGGCCCGCTGCAATGCGGGCAGGCGATGCCGGGAATGCGATGCTTGGTAGGTTTCGAGATCGTCATTGTGTTCCCCGGACTGGCGCTGTGTTCGATCGCGCGCCGAGCCTTGCGATGCTGGCGAGCCGACGGCGGATCGCGGTTAGCGCGCTCTCGGCCTCCTCGACCTCGCCGACGGCACGGATGATGTCGCGCTCGGAGGCGTTTGAAAGCGTTACGGCAAACCCGGCGGCGACGGCTTCGCCGGACTCACGCGCGAAGGTTGCGAAATCCCCGGCAAGCGCATCGCTGCAGGCGATCGCAGCCTCCACGGCAACGTCGAGCTTGTGCATGTAGGTGTCCAGAAACGGGGCACCCTCGCCACCGGCCAGCCGGTAGGCGATGTCGAATTGCAACGCCTGCTCGATCGTCGGTCGCTTTTTCGAGCGTTCTTCCGACCAGTAGCGCACCGTCCGGTTGGACCGGTGAGCGATCTTCCGGCACGTCTCAAAAGAGAGCGAAGCCGCGACGCGTGTCATGGCGTTCGCGAAAGTGCGGGGGGTGCGGATGGTAGTCATGCGCGAACCATTCGGTGCGAAATGCCGGTGCGATCGCACGAGATATTTCGAATCTGATCCGGTACGCCATTAGACGTGGGCTCAAGTGGATAGATATCGGGGCGGAGATTATGACGCGACACACCAGTCTGAGCCTCAACTGCGATACAATGTTCAGGCGGCAAGCGCTTGCTGGTCTTTAGCCACTTCCACACAGCTGGCTGCGATACGCCGCAAATACGGGCAAGACCCGTTTGCGAGCCGACACGGGCTACCGCGGCCTCTAGCGCTTCAAACGGGGTCTTTGTGTCATCCATAAATGCATCTATAACTGCATTTATGGATCAGTCAATAGCTGCATTTAGATGGTGCGCTATAACTGTCGCTATAGGATGAGCGGATGACTTTAGGAGAACGCGTCAGCGCTCGGATGAAAATGCTCGGACTTTCACAGTCCGAGCTTGCCCGCCGCGTAGGGCTATCGCAGCCCGCAATCTACGCGCTGATCAACCGAAATAAGACGGGATCGAAGAGCCTACACGAGATCGCTCGGGAGTTACGTACGACGACGGCATATCTGACGGGCGAAACTGACGACGCGAGTGAGGGGGCCCTTCCAGCGCCGACCGAAAGCGAAGTTGCAGCGCATCTGGATTTAGTGCCAATCGCAATGGTCGATATGGCTTACGGCATGGGAGCGACTTTCGCCGACGGTCAAATCGGCGTTGAAATGGTTCATTTTCCAAAAGCTTGGGTAGATCAGTTGACCCATAGTGCGGCAACGCACTTGGCGTGGGCGCGGGGCAAGGGCGACTCCATGGCGCCCACGATCAACGACAATGATATGGTGCTCATAGACCGGTCGGAACGGCGTGTGGGCGATCAGGATCTGATCTGGGCGTTTACGATTGGCGATATGGCGATGATAAAGCGTCTTCGTATTCGCGGCGATAAAGTGATTATCATGTCAGATAGTTCTGAAGTCTCGGATGACTCGGCGCATCCTGATGAAATCAATATTATTGGTCGCATTACGAGAGTCGTAAAACGAGTTTGATGGGTGCAACTTAAGGCCGCTATCAGCCAGTTGCTTATAAATACTGCTTGTCCGTATTCATAAATTTACAACACTTGAATATTGATTAATTGCTAGCGCATTCTAAGCTGCGCCGATTCATCGATGAACGGGACGTTATATATGGCCGATAGTCGCAAGCCGTGGCAGCGGCCGATCTTGATCCGCATGAACGCAGCCGACGCTCAAAATGCCCGACTTCGCTATTACCGCGATATGTTTCAGCGTTCTATGGGATCTTAATTTGCTCAGCAGCAGCGAGCGAAGGATGTCGATCTATCACCCGGCATTTTCTAATGTCAGGGCAGTGGTAAATCCGCGATCCGCAATCAATTCGTGCGAGACGTCCGCGACCAGCCATTTTGCCGCGTCAATATCCGCTTTGAACCCCTGAATGATGATGGGCCGCTCCGGGTAGATCTCTAGCCGCCCCAGCGCGAGGCCCAGATCCAAAGAGCGAGGCTCGCGTGCGGCGCGGCCCTGCTCGGCAGCCGCTGCGCGGCGGGCAGCGTCCTCGCTGGGATAGGTCCGCGCCAGACGCTTGACCTCGCCGGCGCCGGTGCCGACCGTCACGGTCTTCTTCTTCGCGCCCTTGCGATCATGCCAATCGGCCGAAACGCTGCCCGCTTCTTCGCGTTTGCGGATCCGGAAGCTGTGACGATCGCCGTCGCCGCGGCGGATCGTGATTGCCGGGATCGCCGTGCCGGTTGCCGTTGTCGCGGCGCCGGTAGGCGAAAGGATCAATGCGCCGCCCTTCACCGTTGCCACCGCGTCATGCTCGCGCCCCAGCCGGCGCAGCAGCGCAATGTCGCTCTCGCGGGTCTGTGCCATCGCCTTGACCGCGATCGCCGCCAGCGCGGGCGCGCAACGCGGTACCAGCCGGTTACGCCCGGCAATCTCGGTGACGATCGCGCCGAGCGTCGTGTCGTGCCAGCTCTTCTCGCGACGCGTGGCAATCGCGCTGGTGAAGTCGGCTGCTCGGGCACGGATCGTGATCTGGTCGGGCGGGCCGCTATGCTCGACCTCGTCGACGGTGAACTTGCCCTTGTCGACCAGGCCGACCGTCACGCCGAATCCGGCCAACCAGCCGAGCTGCACGCTCAGCGTCGCGCCCTCGCGCGGCATCGCCAGCCGGCCGTCCGAATCGTCGAGCGTGATCTCGAGCTGGTCGGCGTCGCCGCCACGACGCTCGCTCAGCCGCAGCGTAATGAGGCGGGGCCGGATCCGGTCGGTCAGGTCGGTGCCGTCGAGCGTGACCTTGAAGTCGGGGAGGCGATCGATGCCCCCGACGAGGTGGACCATGTTGAGCACGTCGATCTCGATTAGCGTCACGCCGTTCCATTCGAGCCGGTAATAGACGAGCGCCATCTTGACCTTGAACTCGCCGCCTTCGCCGACCTTCTGCTCGCCCATGTCGATCTCTTCGTGGCGGCCGCGCACGGTCACCTCAACCGCGTCGGAGGTGCCGGTCGCGTCGTTCTGATACTGACCGGCGAAGCGTAGGAAGATTCCGCCGATCGTCGGCGACCCGCTCTGTAGCAGCACGTCGCGCAGCGGACCGCCGGCGCTGAATTCCAGCTCCATCGCCTCGGCGCCCATGTCGAGCTTGACGGTGCCGTCCATCCCGCCACCCCGATATTCCTCGAGCTTGCGGGTGAGTTTGGGCAGCGTCACCGAGGGCACTTCGCCCAGATAGCTGCGGCCTTCGTTGAACAAATTCTGGTTCTTCAGCTTGCGGGGGAGTGCCATGCTCGGCTCCTGTCAGTCGGGAAAAAGGGCGATCAGGCGACGGCGAAGTCGGCGAGATAGCTGTCGGTGATGCGCTGGGTCAGCAGCAGGTTTTCGAGCGGCGGGACCGGCGTGTAGTCGTAATCGATGACGACCTTGCCGGTCTTGAGCGTCGCGGCGGTGTTCTTGTCGGCATCGAACCAGGCGCTGCCGCCAAGGATCTGCCCGGCGCTCTTCATGCCGCGCAGCGTGCCGTTGATCGTCTCGACGATGTCCTTGACGAGGCTTGGGCGCAGTGGCTTGTCGATCGCCCACATCATGCCCCCCGCAATCGTATCCATGAGGATCTGCGCGGTGCGCGTCGCGGACTCGAACGTGAAGGGCGAGGTCGGGTCAGCGGTCGTGCGCGATCCCCAGAAGCGAAAGCCTCCGCCGCTGCGGATCAGCGCGGTAACCTGCTTGGCGTTCAGCAAGTTCGCCTCGCAGGCGGGATCCTGTACGTCGAACTGGACATCCTTGGTGAGCCCGAGCACGCCGACGACGGGCACGTTCGACAGCGTCTTGTGCCAGCCTTCGTCGCGGTCTATCCGCGCGCGCATGCCGAGCGCACGGGCGGCCGCAAAGCTGGTGGCGTTGGCGCCGGCGAGCGTGTCGAAGGCGACGAAGTCGGGGCAGACGAGCATCAGCTCGCGCGCGTCGAAGCCGGCGCGGTAGTCGATCGCAGCCGCAATGTCGGCGCCGATCGCCGCGGCATAGGCCATCGCGCGCAGTTTCTGCGCAACGACGATTAGTGCGGTCGTGACGGGGAGCGTGTCGAGCCCGGGGCAGCCGAGGATCCGCGGCTTGATGCCGAGCTGCGCCTCGGCCGCAAGCAGCGCCTGCATGCCGGTCTTCATGCCGTTTACCGTTCCGCCGATCACCGCGGTGTTGGTCGCGGCGGCATCGGCGCCGGCGGCAACGCGCACGATGACGACGGGCGTGCGGACCTGGTCGGCAATCGCCTGCAGCGCGAGGCGCAGCGTGCCGCCCGTGCCGGCAATGCCGATCGCGGCATCGATATCGGTGACGAGCACGGGGCGATTGAGCGGGAAAGCTGCGTCCAGCGCTGCAGTTGCGGCACCCGCCGGCGCGGTGGCAGTCGCGACCATGCCAATGACGGCGGTGGCCGTCTCGACCAATGCGCGCGCGCCCTCGGTAACTTCGGTGACGGTAATGCCATGCTGATAGGCCATGCGAACAGATCCTTTTAGGCGAACGCCGGCAGCGCGCCGGCAAGCGGGATGGAGAGACGGGTCCGCGCGGCGACCGCAGGGACGTCGGTGCGGCGGACGTCAAGGACGAGCGCGAAGAGCGCCTCGCCGACTTGCTGAATTGCGACGTTGGTCAGCACGATGCGCGGCTCCCAGCGCAGCAGCGCGAGCGCGGTCGCTGCGAGTAGACGCATGCGCCCCGCGGGGTTCATCGCCTGGTCGATCAGATCCGGGAGCAGCGAGCCGTATTCGCGCCGGCCGACGCGCGAGCCGATCGGCGTCGACAGTATGTCCGCGATAGACTCGCGCAGATGATCGAGCCCTTCGAGCGGCTTGCCGGTGACGGCGCTCATGCCGATCATCGTGGCGGACCCGAGACTGCACTGCCCGCGGTAACGCCGCTATGCACATGGGACTTCAGGCTCTTACCCCCGCCGATAACGTCATCGCTGGCGGTTGCCTTGCCGGTGATCGTCACGTCGCCAGTAATCGAGACCGGTCCGGTGATCGTGACGCCGCTCGGCGCGTCAATGCGGACCTTGCCGCCCGCGGGGAGCTGCGCGACCAGTAGATGCGCATGCGCGTCATAGGACAGGATCGCGCCGTCGCCGAACTGGATCAGGTCCAGATCCTCGGCCGAGGGCGCAGGCATCGCATCGGAAAACAGCCCCAGCACAGCGACGCCGCCATCGGTGTCGCCTTCGGGGCAGAGCAGCAGGCACTGCTCGCCGATCGTCGGCGGTGACCAGATGCGGGTGTTGCCAGCGCGCTGCACGATCCAGCAGATGTCGCCGGTGACGATCTCGCCGATCCGCACGCGGCACGTCGCATCGGCCCGATCGACGCTGTCGATGGTGCCGAGACGGATGATGTTGCCGATAATTCGGCGGGGATCGGGAAGCGCGTTCATGACGCGCGACATTGGCCTTGTCGGCCGCGCCGTGCGCGGGGTGGCGGGTGTGGAATGTGATCCCACACCCGATGGGTCAGGCGTTAATCTAGACCTCGGTCGCGTTTTCCGGCGCGGCCGGCGTGACGATCGCGCCGACTTCGATCTTGGCAGCTACGCCCAGCGCGACCTGTGTAACGCGTTCGGCGGTCGCCTTTTTATCATATACTCCGTTCTTCAGGCATGCGTTGACGAAGCGTTCGTGCTTCACATCATCGGTTTCGAAGGTAACCGGGACGCTGCAGCTTGCCGGATCATATTTGCCGATAGTCGTCTTCATGAACATTCCTCTCAGGTGTGGACCCATGTTCCGCCGTAATTATGCCAGAAGCGCATGGTGCCGGCCGCGGTGTTGATTTCGTAGTGGATATCCCCGTCGCTTCCGCCCGCCGGGGCGGCCGTGCTGCGGGTGATGGTGTCTCCAGGAAGATCGTCTTTGTAGTGGACGAAGCGCCCGCTATTGGCTCGCTTCAGCGCCACACCGTCACCCAGCGTCAGGGATGCTCGCGACAGCGACGCGACATCCCGGCCGAACTGATTGTCACGCAACAACACCTGGTCGGTGCCGTCCGGAATCGAAAGCGTATAGTTGCCCGCGTTTCCGCCGAAGGTCACCGATTTGAGTGTAATCGGCCCGGTGAATGCACCGCCGCTTTTCTGCATGAAGGCAGTCGAGTCGAGTCCGTCGAGCATATCCGCATCGAGCCCGGAGCCTGCGCCGTCGTTGCCCGCGTCCCACAGCATATTGCCTGCCCGCGTCGCGGCCTGCTTCAGCTGCAGCGCGCCCGCCGGGGTGAACCGCGCCATCTCGCCCGCCGCATTCTCCAGCACCAGCGGCCCCTGGCCACCGGTGACCCATGAGTTGACGATGCGGGTGCCACCGCCGGCCGAGCCGCTCGTGACGATCCCGAAATCGGTGACGAGGTTGGAAAGCGAAAACCGCCGCTCACCCGGGCGGCTGGCGGATCCGATGATCAGATTTCCGGCCGGATCGAGGACCAGCGTATCGGTCCCGAATTGTTCGTCCCGCACCGTCCATAGATTTGCGCCAGTGCGCAGACCGACCGACCAAAGACCCTGCGCGTCAGCGAAGCGCAGCCGCCCGCTCATGGTATCGCCTGCCCGGTTGATGGGTGAATATCCCAGCCGGGTGGTAATATCGGCGTACCAGGACCCGTCGCGACCATCGAGCAGATCGGCGTCGAGACCGGAACCCGCCCCGTCGTTACTGGCACGCCAGACATCGGCAATGTCACCGCCAAAGACGAAAGCGCCCAGATCGTTGTCGAGATTGACGCGGGCTTTGAGCTGGCCGTCGCTGAACCGAACCTCGACGACGAAGCCGGCAGTCTGACGTACGGGGATGAATCCCAGGCGCCCGACGATGTCGCTGTACCAGCTTCCATCCCGCCCATCGAGCAGGTCGGCGTCGAGACCGGAGCCTGCGCCGTCGTTACCGGCGTCCCACAACGCATTGCCGGCGCGCGTCGCTACTTGTTTGAGCTGCAGCACACCGGTCGGTGAAAACCGAGCCATCTCGCCGGCGGCATTCTCCATCACCAACGGCCCCTGGCCACCGGTCACCCATGAATTGACGATCCGCGAACCGCCCCCGGCCGATCCGCTCGTGACGATCCCGAAGTCGGTGACGAGGTTGGAAAGCGAAAATCGTCGCTCGCCTGGACGCGCGGCGGAGCCAATGATGAGGTTACCCGCCGGATCGAGGACCAAAGTGTCGGTACCGAACTGTTCGTCCCGTACTGTCCACAGATCTGCGCCAGGGCGCAGGCCAACCGACCAGTTGCCAATTTCGTCCGCGAATATGAGACGGCCGTGCATCGTATCGCCAGCGCTGTTGACCGGAGTAAAACCGAGCCAGTCAAGTAGAGCTGCAGCTGCAGTGGCGGGCGTGAGCGCACGATCGCCGACACGGGCGGACGCTTCTGCGACGGTAGCTAGTTCGACGACGCCGGCGGTGTCGGCGGTCGCGGGCGGGTTAAGGAAGTTCGCGTCACCGAACGTGATCTGGTTCGCGGCGACGTCGAGCATCGTTGCGTCGATCGCGAGCAGCATCAGCGCTGCGGCGGATTTTTCGATGATCGGCGCGGCCTGGCCGTAAGCGGCGAACAACGTCCCATCGGCGAGATACAGCGCCAAGCTGCGCACGGTATAGGTGTCGGCGGTTTCATCGCGGACAACGACATGGATCACGTCGGCCGCCACGCCCGTGCCAGAGATCGTGTTGATCCGCTTCACTTCCCCGGGCAGCACTGCGGTGGCGGGGCCGGCGGAAAGCGCCAGCGGCGAGACGCCGACGTTCGCAATGCGCACGGCGTTGGTCCCGTCGTGCGAAGCGTTGACGAGCGCTGCGCGGCCGGCGTCGGTAATGCGTAGGGTGATCGACATGATCTCTCCGGGTCAGGCCGCAGGGGCGGTCATGGTGAGGCGGGCAAAGGTGGCGGGACGGGCTGCGGCGACGGGGACGATGCCCGCGGTTGCGCTGAGCGCCTGGCTGAAGGTGAAATGCGAACGGACCGGTTTGGTCCGATAGACTTCGGCGATGACGGCATCGGCAAAGGCTGCGTCGACTGGGGTGCCGGTATCGTCGGTGAGGTTGAGCACCAGACTGAAGGTGTGCGGTTCGCCGGGCGGCGTCATCTGCCACCATTCGCGCAGCGCCACGACGCCTCCGAACGAGGCGACGACATCGCGCACCGAAGCGGACGTGCCCTTGCTGCGCTGGATCGAGAGCGCCTGGCGCACGCGGGCGCGCTTGACCGTTTCCGACCAGCCGCTCGACCAGCTGTCGATCGACAACGCCCAGGCGAGATAGGGCAGCAGATCGACGGGGCAGGTATCGGGGTTCCAAAGGGATCGAAGCTGCACCGCGACGTCGCCGATCCGCGCCATGCTCGTCTCGACCGCGCGCTCGAGCGCGGTAGCGTTGGGAGGTAGCAGCGTCATTCGCCGAGCCCGGCATGAACGACGGAGACCGCAGTGCACCAACCAGCTTGGGTGCGGTCGAGCACAATGTCGGCGGCCGGGCTGGTCAGCACGACGTTTTGCACGCCCTCGGTGTGTAGCGCGCCGAAGATCCCCGAGCGCGTGATGTCGCGGCCGAGGCGGTGTGAATTGGCGACATAGGCGGCAAGCCGGTTGCGCGCCTCGACGATAACGATCGAACCATCGGGACCGGCAAACGTCGTGATCTGCGCGTCGACTGCATATTCGACGATTTCCGCCGAGCGGATCGTAACGCGATCGGTGAGCGGGCGGCGCGTTTCGGCCGACACATAGGCGAGCACCGTGTCGAGCAAGGCGGGTGACGCGGTGCCGTTGCCGGCGCGCGCGAGCACCGTCACCCGTACCTCGCCGGTCGCCGGACTGGTGGCGCTGGCGTCGAGCACGTCCGGCGACGCCGATAGCGCGTGGAAGATATACGCGCCCTCGGGCCCGGCGACCGAATAGCCCTCCGGGGCTAGCACCAGGCGGCGCCGGAAGTCGTCGTCGCTTTCGAGGACCGCGGGGGCGCCGGTTCCTGCTATCGCAGGCGTGATGACGAGGCGGACGACGCCCATCAGCGCGGCGAGGTTGTCGAGATCCGCGCCGAGGGCATAAGCGGGCATGACGGCGCGCGCGGCATCGTTCACGCGCGCGCGCAGCAGCATCTCGCGGTAGGCGGCGACCTGCAGCAGCTTTATGACGGGATCGGATTCGACCGTCGCATCGAACGCGGGCACGAGTGCCTGCAGCGTCGCGAGCATCTCGCCGTAGATCGTGTCGAAATCGAGGGTCTCGGCGATGGTCGGCGCCGGCAGGCGCGACAGATCGACAGCGGTGAAAGTTGACGGATCGGCCATCCGGCCATGTCGTCGGTCAGGTCAGGGCAGCGCCATCATGCTTGGGTGTGGGATGGGAT
This sequence comes from Sphingomonas sp. CFBP 8765, assembly GCF_014841445.1. Classification (NCBI taxonomy): domain Bacteria; kingdom Pseudomonadati; phylum Pseudomonadota; class Alphaproteobacteria; order Sphingomonadales; family Sphingomonadaceae; genus Sphingomonas; species Sphingomonas sp. CFBP 8765. The sequence goes on from NZ_JACYTY010000001.1 coordinate 651,812, forward strand.
TTCACACCTTGTCAGGATGTCCATTATGGGAAGTTAGCGGACATTGCTGCGGGTGATTCGGCCCTTCATTCTCTATATGGGTGGGTCAACCGCCTAGAGCCTTAATGACGAGACTCGCCCCGTCGACGCAATCGACCTTGCGGTGGTAATCAGCAAGATCACTACCGGCGAGATTAACAACGAGCACGAAAAAATGACCCAGCGCCGCCGCCCAAATGGGACGCTAGGGCTAGGAGAAACATGCGGAGAGCATGCCCCAGAACCACGGGCGACGTCGCAAAGGCGGCTGCCACAAGTCGGTAGGGTAGTAAGCTCGCTATTGCCCTTGTTAAAATTCTGTGCCACATTTGAGGGGTCAGAAATTAACAAGGCCTCGCAATGACCCTCAAGCGACCAAAGCCGCCCATCCCAGCCGACAGCAGGTTATGGGAATTTGGCTTGACTAAAGAATTGGTCGCGCAGATTTGCGAAGGGGCACTGCACGGTAGAAACCTATCGTCTGAGCTTCAACCTAGGACTGCCGAAGGCAGCCTTAAATACATTTTTGGCGTCGAGGCCCTTCGTACTGTTTGCCTATCTATAGGCACTGTGAGCTATGAAAATTTTTCCAAGAACAACATGGAAGGAGTTTTCGATCCTTTGAACGGTCGAAAATTGATGTTCCAAACCGTCGATGCTGCATGCGGCATTAAAGACCCTCAGCCAAAGTCAAAAATTGGCGATGGAAAGCGTCGATTGATCGAGGCGTCAAGGTCTGGTTTTCTATTTCCAGAGTGGGAATCACAGGCAAGAGAGCAGGAGGCGAGAGAGGCCACGTTCGCCGACTCTGAATGTTGGTACGTCATGATGTCGATCGACGCCAACGGCACGGTCTGCTGCGAGATTTCTAGGCCAAAAGCTGTAGAAGACGAGCAGTTCTGCGGATTTTATGAAAGAATACTAGTCTTTAAGCACGGTGAATTTGAGAAGTTAGGAAGCCAGCACGGCGCGGGCGATACTGACGATGACAAATTCGAGATCAAGCCGACCATACAGAAGAAGTAAATGGAAGCATCATTTAATAGCCAACGTCTGCGACTTGCACGAAGCCGTAGAGAGATGACGAGTCAGGCGCTTGCAGATGCTGCCGGCATAAGTCCTGTTACGCTTTCGAGAATAGAAAACAAAAACAACCAGCCAGAGCCGGAAACCATTGAAGCCTTGGCTAATGCCTTAAGGTATCCCAAGGCTTTTCTTTTTGGTGATGATCTGGACGAGGTTGATAGGGATGATGCAAGTTTTCGAAGTCTAAAAGCCATGACTGCGAAGGAGCGCAAGCGTGCACTTGCTGCGGCATCTTTGGCATTTTTGGTATCAGATAAAATCGACGAAAAGTTTGGTCTCCCAGAGATGGACGTGCCAAATCTTAGCCATGAGCGGACTCCGGAGTCGGCTGCTGAGACGCTTAGGGCTCACTGGGGTCTAGGTGATCGACCTGTCGGAAACATGATAGATCTTTTGGAAGCAAAAGGTGTTAGAGTTTACTCGCTAGCTGAAGAGACAGTTCGTGTAGACGCCTTTTCATGCTGGCGTTCGGGAATTCCGTTTATATTTTTGAATACTCTTAAGTCCTCAGAGCATAGCCGGTTTGATGCAGCTCATGAATTAGGTCATTTGTGCATGCACCAACATGGCGGGTCAGGTCATAAATCAGCCGAGCCGGAAGCTAACGCTTTCGCAGCTAGTTTCTTGATGCCGGCAAGCGCCGTACGGAGCAGGATCGGTCGCGTACGCTCCCTCGGGGATATACAAAACCATAAAAAGAGGTGGGGTGTATCGCTGGCCGCTTTGACCTATCATCTGTCCAAGATTGGAGTTCTGTCAGAGTGGCAAGCTCGGGGTTACTTCATACAGATGAATAGGGACGGAACCCGAACTAAAGAACCTGATCCTATGCCGTTTGAGACCTCTCATATTTGGCGAACCGTCTTTCAAGAACTATGGAATGAAAAAATTACTAAGGCAGAAATTGCTCGTGATATTAATATACCGGAGGACGAGTTCGAGACGTTAGTATTTGGACTTGCAGGTAAGAGGGACGAACGGGAGGTCTCGATAAAAAACTCTCGGTCGAAGGGTCTTAGTTTAATTGTCGATAATGAACGTGTTGCCTGATACGAAGCATAAAAAATGGTATAATTATAAGAGAACATGTGTTCTTAGGAATAAGTGTACTTAAAATTTTGCAATGCTGTTCGATGGTTGATTGATGCGGTTGATTAGCTGCTTTGCGCCCGTTAAAGACAGGGAAAGCCTGTTCCGCTTTAATATGCCGACACGGTGCGCAAAGCCCCTCACAAACGGTCATTGCGAGTATCCAGGGACTGTGAGCGCGCATTCGCCGTCGACTATTGCGAAGATGCACGGCCCCACGATTGGTGCTCCCGATCCCTACAGCCCTGTCGAGTGCAACGGGGTCAAGCAGATCCGCCGCGAGGTAGCCCGGGCGCTGTCCATGTCTCGACGAGCTATGCCGAGCGCCAGAACCTGACGATGCACATATCTATGCGCCGCTTCACGCACCCGACCATTGCCCTCTCTAAGAAGCTCGACAACTACTCACGCGTTTTCGAACCTTTTCGTCCTGCACAATTTTGAGGAGAGCCATAAGGCGCTGCGCATGAGGCAGGCAAGGGCCTCCGGCGTGACTGATCGGTCCTGGCCGCCAATGGCATCGTTGCGCGGATCAATGCCAGGGCACAGGCTCGCAGACTGTGTGAGAAGCGGACCTAAGGCCCCTACAACTTCGCTTTTCTAGCTATGACCGTCACGATTATCGCCGCATGGAGCATTGCGGATTAACGTGAAATTCATGACGAGAATCATAAAGGGGGAACGAAGGGTGTTGACAGATGTTCACAATGCACTAGTTTCGGGAGGTAACGCTGGCTAGGCCAAAGCACCCCGACAAGGATGTCGAGGACGCGGTCCAGTACGCGGAAAGCCTGGGTTGGACCATACGCATGCAGGGCCATTGGGGCCGAATGTATTGTGCACAAGCCGACCGCGATGGATGTCAATTTGGAATTTCCGGTACGCCGAGGAACGGCGGGGACCACGCCAAGCAGATTAAGCGGGCTGTTACCCGTTGTCCGCATGAAACTGAGAAAGAGGAGGTAGATGATGGAAACGCATGATTTCACGATCATTGCCACCGGCCTAGATCCGCAGGATGAAAATTTCGAGGGTCGCTTTTACGACGCGGGGTGTGACGATGCCTTAGTGTCCTTCCAAAAAGGACATATCTTAGTCGATTTCAGCCGCGAGGCGGCTTCCCTAGAGGATGCAATCGCGACGGCCGTGGAGAATTGTAAGCAGGCGGGTGCCGTAGTTGAGCGAGTTGAACCTGATCCACTGGTGAGCCTGTCAGACATTGCCTCACGCTCAGACATGAGCCGGTCTGCGATGACAAACTACTATAAGGGTCATCGAGGCGACGGATTTCCGGCGCCCGTGGCGCGCGTCACGACCAATAGCCCCCTGTGGGATTGGGCGGACGTTTCGCTATGGCTTTATAAGCACGATCGGCTATCGCGCGCCATAGCTATCGAAGCCGCTGTGGTTAGTGTCGCCAATGATTTACTAGAGTGCGAAAGCTCGCGATTCGGCGGGCAACTGCATGAGCGCATGCGGGAACGTGTAGAAGCTTTCTAACTAAGCCCCGCTCTGGCGGGGCTTTTCATTAGACCGGTGACCGCATCGTTCGAATGCTCCTGTGCTACACAATACCAACATGGCGTGTGTCCGCCACTGACAAGTTATGCGATCAGCGATATAGGCGCTGACTACACCTACGTGTCCGTTACATGAGCGAACAAGATGTCGAGCAGCGTCTGACGCTCTGCCTCGCTGCCGCCTAGCAATAGGCGGCGCGTGTACCTGACCGGTTTCACACCCTTCGCCGGCGCGTCCTCGAGCCCCTCTTGGTGCACGCGTGCGATCTGCGCTGCACGCCCGCTGAACCCGACCCACGCCTCGGTGTCAGTCGACCCCGCCTTCAGGTTGGACGTGTTGCGGAGCTTGCGGAACATGGCCTTGCGCTTGATCGTCCCGCCGCGCCGTAGCCGGCCAGCGGGCTGCGCTTTGCGCGCGGCGAACGGCTGGCCGTCCGGATCCTGCTGGCGCGCAATGCGTGCCGCCTGACTGCTACGCAGCGAGCGCGCCATGGCGCGCAAAATCTTACTGCGTTCGTCGGCATTGACACGGCGCAGCAACGCGCCTGCGAGCGCTTCGATGTCGGCGAAGTTGCTCACGGGTTCCCCGCGAAGCGCGGGTCGCTGGTCTGCGCCACGACCCGGTCACCCATCAACAGGTGCCACAGGGGTACGCACCCGATCCCAAAGCTGTCGGCATCGCTCGCAGGCTCTGCGCGCTCGGCCGTGAACCCGCCGCCCTCTTTCGCCGAAACGCGCACGGCTTCGTCGAGGTCGATAAAGATCGACACATCGGCGGTCTCGGCGTCGAGCAGCTCGGACTCGAAGTGGAACGGCTCCTGGTCGGTGCGCTGCAACAGCTGGGGTTGGTGCTGGGCGATCCATGCCAGGATCGGCACCATGAGATCGTCGACGTCGCCGGCGTAATCCTGCACGACGATATTGGCGGTGTAGCGATATTCGAGGCTGAGCGACCCCGCGCCTGCCGCGATCCGCCCCTTGTCGACGAAGATCGACAATCTGGACGGATCCGCTGCGAGCGCAGGCACGAACATCTGCAGCGTCTGCCGCAGGCTTTCCGGCTTCTTCAACGAACGTCCTTCGTCTCAAGGGTGTATTGCACTGCCAGAAGAAGTCGCCCGGCTCTTGCAAACCGGGCGCATCAATTAACGGATGGGTTTGCCAACGGGCCAATAACGCATGAAATCACCTCCTTTCGTGTTGGTTTCGGAATCGGTCATGAAGCTCACCAGAGGGCGATCTACGGCGATCGTGCGCGGTGGACGTGGCGGGTAACGGCCAATGTCTTATCCCCTGGGCGACGGGCACGCGGCGGGCGTGTTCCAGTTGATGAGGCGGTCGAGGTGGTCGGCGTTGGCGGCGAAGGATCGCGCGAGGCGGATGATGCCGGCGCGGATCCGCGTCGGGATCTGTGCGATCAGCGCCGGATCCTCGGGCAGTCCCTCGGGGCGATTGGCGCACCGCAACAGCTCGGCGGGCGGCGTGTCCTTCACCCTGATGACGATCGGCGTCGACACGACCGCGGGCGGTGCCTCAGCGTGCCGCGCGCAGGCCGGCAACGCCGTTGACAGCGCGAAACCAGTCACGATCGACAAGGTTCGTCCGTTCAGCTTGCGCATCTGCCATCTCCATTCGTTGTGCGGCCGAGCTTGCTGCCTCGGCAGCAGCGCGCGCGGCGCGGGTGTCGTCGTTCTGTCGGGCGTCGTGATCGGCCATCGCCTGGGCGAGCGTCGCCGCGGCGAGCTGGTCGCTGTCGCCCTTGAATTTGACCAGGCCGGCGATGGTCTGGGCGCAGCGCACGCCGCGCGCCGTCTTGGGCGTCGCGGCGAAGTCGGTGCCCGACCCTGCGCAGATCAGCTCGGCGCGGTGCTGCAGATCGTCACGGTCGGCGCTGACCTGGCGGTACTGGACGTACAGCCAGGCACCGACCGCCGCGACGGCGAGCAGGACGAGGAAGAAGGCCTCGGCCTTTACCTTGGCAAAGAGGGCGCGGATCATCGGGGCAGCTCCTTCAGGCAGAGGTCGCGCTCGGCGCGGCGTCGGCGGTCGAGGCCGCGCACGACCTGCCCGCCAGCGCGGTTCCACATCAGGAAGGCGTCGCACGCGCCCCGCCAGTCGCGCGCATTGAAGCGCCGCGCGACGGTGGAGCCGCAATAGCCGCCGGTGCCGATATTGTAGGCAAGGCTGATCGCAGCCGAGAGCTGGTTGGGATGGGTGCGCAGCCTGGGCGTACAGGCGAGAACCGGCTCGGCGTGGCGAATGAGCGCGGCTTCCTCGCGAAGCGCGCAACCCTCGACCGTCTCGACCATGCCCGGCTTCACGCCGAGCGTCTCACCGCCACAGATCGTCCAGACCTTGACGATGTCCTGGTACGCGACGAGCCGCGGCGTGCCGCCCGATTCCCAGCCCGACACGAACGGCGTGACGATCAGCGCCGCTGCCGCTCCGATCACGCCGATCAGCGTCTTGCGCTTTGCGGGCGCGGACGATCCCTTATCAGGCTGGGGCATCACTTGGGGTCCTTTCGCGGGATGAGCGCGAGCAGCCGCTCGCTGAGCTTGCCGGGGAGTTCGGCGAGGACGGCGCTGCAGCCGGCGATGAAGCCGGGCGCGCCCTTGAAGGCGACCATCGCGACCAGAAAGCCGATCGCCTGCGACACGAACGGGTGCATGCCGAAGAGCGCGCCGGCCGCGTTGGTGACGAAATAGCTGACGACGATCCCGACCCAGACCTGCGCGAACCGCTGCCCCCATGTGAGGCCGCTCTCGACCAGCAGGCTGACGACCGAGCCAAGGCCGGCAGGGATGAGGCTGACGACGAACGCCCACAGCGCGATCCCGAAATCGTGGAGAAAATCCTTCATGCGGTCAGTCCCAGAGCTGGATGAGCGGGAGCGTGCGCGCGGCCGGCGACATGCTGGCGGGCATCGTCACGCGGGTGCCGAGTGGGAGGACCGTGCCGACGTCGGCGAGGCCCGGGTTGAGCGCGAGGACGCGGCCGATGTCGGGCGCACCGAGCGCACGCTCGCGCCAGATCAGCTCGTCGAGCGTGTCGCCCTGCTTTGCGGTGAGCATGTCGGCCATCAGATCAGCTCGGCGCGCAGCCGCGGGCGGCTCAGCATGTCGCGGATCGCGTGGATCGCGTCGCGGCGCAGCTCGATGATCGACGGCTCGACGGTTTCGGCGTCGTGCTGGCCCTGTCCCGTCAGATCCGTGTCGCGGTACGCCTCGACGAGCTCGGCCTTGGCATAGGCGCCGATCGCGCGGGTGTAGAGAAGGACAAGGCGGCTGGTGTCGCCGAGCTTGCGTGATGGCACCGCGGCGAGATCCGCGATGCCGGCGAGCATATGTGCCGCCTGCCACACGGCAAGCTGGTTGCCGACGGTGATCATCGCGCCGGTGACGGCGAGCTTCAGGCGTTCGGGGGTGATGACGTGGCGGATGCGCCGCGCGGCGCGCAGCTCGGCTGGGTCGATGTCGGGGAACCAGCCGTCATTGCGGATTGGCGCCTCGGTCGACACGACCGGCGCCGGCATCAGCGGGGGCGGGCAGCTGAAGCCGGTCATGCGACAAATGCGATTTTGGCGGGCATCGGGCGGTCCTTCGTGTTTTCGGGGGTGGGGATCAGATCGGACGATGGCCCTCAGCGCCGCAGCGCCCTCCCATCCCGCGTGATCCGCCCCCGAGCGCCGGGGGCGAGCTTATGTCGCCGGCACGGTGCCGGCGGATTTCGTGGTCGGCTTTGGCGGCGCCAGCGCGCGCTCGAGCCGCTTGATCTGGCCGGCAACGCCGACCCGGTCGTGCAGCGCGACGGCACGGCGAAGCGGGTCGAGCGCGCGCTGTGCGAGCGCCGCGAATTCCGGCTTGGCGGGGTCAATCGCGTCAGCCGCACGCGCCAGCTCGGTGCCGATCGCCTTGTGCAGCTTGGCACGCACCTGGTCGTGCATGTCCGCGTCGGCGGTCAGCTCGGCAACATGCTCGAGCACGTCGAGCGGGAACGGCGCCTTGGCGGTTTGCGCGCGGATCGCGGCATCGGCGATCTCCTCGACGATGAGCGCTGCGGCCGAACGTTCGTAGCGCGACGGCAGCGGCACGTCATAGGCGATGACGTGCTCGGCGAGCAGCAGCGCACGGGCATAGTCGCCGGTGTCGATCAGCCAGACCATGACGGTCGGCAGCACGTCCTCGGCAATGCCAGCGCCGGCATTGCGCCCGCCGTCGAGCAGGCCGGCGACCCAGTCGGTATAGGCGGGCAGCATCTCGCGCTTAACGTCGATGCGGCGGGCGATCGACTGGATCTCCTTCAGCCGGCGCAGATCGTGCTGCAGCCGCATCGCGATCGATGCGGCGGCGCGCTCGGCGGGGGTGCCGGCGTCGGAGGCAGGAGAGGATAACCCGCTCCCCAGGGCAGGAGCCGATGCCATCTGGGATGCGAGAATACGATCCCGGTGTTTGCGAGCAAGGCTCATGGCATGTCCTGTGGAGAGCGGGCTAACTGGTGGGGCGGTGGGTCGGCGCTTAGGCGGCCGGCTTTTTGCCCATGACGATGTTCTCGACGAGCGCGACCTTGCCCATGTCCTCGACGACAAAGGCCTGATTGACGCTCTCGTAATTCTCGATCTGGTCGCGCTTTGCGTTGTCCTCGATCTTGCGCCGCTCGCTGCCGATCTGTTCGTAGACCGACAGGTTGGCGAGCGTGGTGATCAGGAGCGCGTTCTTAGGAAACTTGGGCACGCGCACCGCTTGCAACCCGCCGAGCTTCTTGTCCGATAGCAGGACGTCGCGGGCGAGCTGTTCGGTCGCCTTGTCGCCGGCCGCATTGACGATCGAGAAATACTTGTCGTGGACGAGGTCGCGGCCGACGATCGCGACCAGGTCGGTATCGTCGCGGTAATTCTCGTCGAGCAGTTCGATCGCGTCGTAGATCAGCGCGTCGACGTTGACGAAGTCGACCTCGGTACCAACGTCGCCCGCGCCGACATAAATCGCGCCGGCAACGGTGACGACGCCGTTGACGCTGGTGGCGGGCGAAAGGTCACCCTCGCTCAGCACGCGCGCCGGCGCATCGAGGCGGATGTGCTGGAGCCAGCCGATATTGACGTCCTGCAGCAGCGGATAGGCGTTCGGGTCGGTCTCGACCGCGACATGCGTGCCGTTGAAGCCGATGGTGATGATGTCGAGCGCCTTGGCCTTGACGATCGCGTCGCGGATCAGTGGCTGGAAATTCGGCTGATGCGCCCAGGCGTCGAGCGTCTCATAGCGGATGAGCGTGTCGAAGTCGGTCTTCTCGCAGCGGTAGCGCGTCTCGTCGAGATCGCCCGGGTAGCGCGGCTGGCGGTCGTGGATCCGCGTGTCGGTGCGACTGGCGATCGTGCCCTTCACGCCGACGCCGACCTTGTCGCCTTCCTGCGCGACGACCGGGATGATATTGATGCTGGTGAGGAAGGCGCTCGACTGCTGGATCTTGCCGCGCAGCGTCTGTGCGACCGCGGGCGCGACGGTGAACGAGCGGCTGGGATCCTCGACGGCGTTCAGCTTGCCGATCTGCGTGGTGTAGGCGTTGAACTTGAGGCGGGTTTCGTTGCGCATGGGAGCGGCTCCTGGGGCGATTCTGTTCGGGTCGGCGGGGGGCGTCAGCAGTCGGTGACGGGCTCGCCGCTGCCCCCATTGGCGGGCGCCCGGCTGAAGCCGGGCTCGGGCGTCGCCTCGAGCTTCGCGTGCAGCGCCGAAAACTCGCCCTGCAGCGCGGTGTGCGCCTCGGTCACGGGCTTCAGCGCAGCCGCGATCGACGCGGCGACCGCCTGGCCGATATCAGTCGAGAAGGCGGCCGGATCGAAATTGTCATTGGCGGCGACCGGGGGCGCGGCAGGCGTTGCGGGCTTCTCGGGCTCACCCTTCAGCCGGGCGGCGAGCGCCGAGAAGAAGCCGGCGACGGCGCCCTCCACCTTGGCCGGATCAGATGGCGGCGTCTCGAATTCGAGCGCGATGGCCTCGGCGCCCGGTGCGAACAGCGAGCCCGGCGCGGTGCGCGAGAACTGCAGCGCCTGCGTACCGATCGAGGCGGGCTTGTCCGTAAAGGCAAGGCCGAGCAGCCCGACCTTGCCGCAGCCGGCATAGCTGTCGGTCAGCTCGACCGACGGGAACGGCTTCTGGTTGTTCGCGACCAGCGCGACGAGCTGGTCATTGCCGTCGACCTGACAATACAGTGCGCGGCGTTGCTCGGTCTTGCCTGCGATCGCGATGTCGTCGGTCTGCACGCGCACCGCGACGACGTCGCCGTATCCGTTGAACGGGGGTTCGGGGCTGTAGCCGGCGAGATGCTCGACATTGATGCGCGGCGTATAGGTGGCGGTGTCGAAGGTCTCGGCGATCTGGTCGATCCAGTCGGCATCGATCTTCCGGCCGTCGCTGATGGTCTGGCCTTCGACGAAGGCGCGGAAGAACTTGCTCTTGGTGCCCATGGCGGTCGGTCCCTCGGGGTTCGCTATCGGTGGGCCGCGTCAGGCGGCGTCTGGAAGCCGCAAAGGGACCGAAACCGGGTCATGTCTCAAGCGCGGGCAGGTGTGGGATCGCATTCCACACTCTAGACGCCGTGCGGACCGGCATGATCGCGCGGCAAGGTCCGCCGCGACATGGACAAGCTACCCGCAGATACCGGCATGCCGCTGCCGCCAACGACAATGCCGATCCCGATCGACGCCGAGCGCCAAGCGCGCAGCCTCTACTGGCGCGGCTGGGGCGTGACCCAGATCGCCGACGAGCTGGGGCTGAAGCGCCCGACGGTCGAGGCGTGGAAACAGCGCCGCAAATGGGACGAGGCGCCGTCGCTGTCGAAGATCGAGGACGCGCTCGAATGCCGGCTCAACACGCTGATCGCCAAGGATGCGAAGACGGGCGGCGATTTCAAGGAGATCGACCTGTTAATGCGCGCGGTTGTGGCCGGCGCCCGCGTGCGCCGCTTCGAAGCACCCGGCGGTCACGAGGGCGACCTCAACGAGAAGGTCGCTAACCGCAACGCCGGCGAGCGCAAGGCGGGCAAGCCAAGGAACCACTTCACCACCGAGCAGGTCGAACAGCTCGAGCAGCTCTTCCATGACGAGTTGTTCGGCTATCAGGAGGACTGGTGGGGCGCAAAGGATCAGCGCACCCGCATGATCCTGAAATCCCGCCAGATCGGCGCGACCTGGTATTTTGCCCGCGAGGCGCTGCTCGACGCGCTACGCGGGGGCGGCAACCAGATCTTCCTGTCGGCGTCGAAAAACCAGGCGCACATCTTCCGCAACTACATCGTCCAGTTTGCCACCCGCGTTGGTGTGAAGCTGCAGGGCGACCCCATCGTGTTGACGGCCGACACGATCCCCGATGGCGAGCCCGCAGCCGAGCTGATCTTCCTCGGCACCAATGCGCGCACCGCGCAGGGCTATCACGGCAATTTCTACTTCGACGAGTTCTTCTGGACCTACGGCTTCGAGGAGCTGAACAAGGTCGCCAGTGCGATGGCGATGCACAAGCGCTGGCGCCGCACGTACTTCTCCACGCCGTCGACGATCGCCCACCAGGCGCATCCCTATTGGACGGGCGAGCGTCGCAACCGGCGGGTCAAGAAGGCCGACCGCATCGAGATCGATGTCGGCCATGCCCGGCTGCAGGCCGGCGTGCTGTGCGAGGACCAGATCTGGCGGCAGATCGTGACGATCGAAGACGCGGCCGCGCGCGGCTGCGACCTGTTCAACATCGACGAGCTGCGCATCGAATATGCGCCCGATGAATTCGCCAACCTGCTCATGTGCGGGTTCGTCGACGACAGCCTGTCGGCGTTCAAGTTCAACGAGCTGCAGCGCTGCGGCGTCGACGCCATGGTCGACTGGCCCGATGTCGACATGCTGGCCAAGCGCCCGGTCGGCAACCGCGAGGTCTGGGCGGGATACGATCCGCAGGAGAGCGTTGACGGCGACAATGCTGCGCTGGTGATCGCGCTGCCGCCCGAAGGTCCGGCGGGCAAGTTTCGCCTGCTCGAGCGCCACCAGATCAAGGGCGACTTTCAGGCGCAGGCCGAGTTTGTGAAGGCGCGGCTCGCACGGTACAACTGCACCTATCTCGGCATCGACAAGAAGGGCGTGGGCGCCGCGGTCTATCAGCTGCTGCGCGACGCCAAGGTCCGCGGCGTGGTCGCGATCGAATATTCGCTCGAGGTGAAGACCGGGCTCGTCATGAAGGCGCAGCACAGCTTCGCCCGTCAGCGCATCGAATATGACCGCGGCTGGATCGACCTGCAGTCCGCCTTCCTGTCGATCAAGAAGGCACTGACCCAGAGCGGCAAGAGCGTGACCTTCAAGGCGAATCGCACCGGGTCCGTCGGCCATGCCGACCTCGCCTGGGCGGCGATGCACATTTTCATCAACGAACCGCTCGACGGCCAGGCGCGCCCGAAAACACGAATGGAGATATTCTGATGGACCAGCCGCCCGCACGCGCCAGCAAGGCGACCGCCTTTTCGTTCGGGGATCCCGAACCGGTGCTCAACCGGCGCGAGATCATGGACATGGTCGAATGCTACCGCACCGACCGCTGGTACGAGCCGCCCCTGTCGCTCGACGGGCTGGCGCGCGCGTTCCGCGTGTCGCCGCATCACAGCTCGGCAATCATGCTCAAGCGCAACCTCGTCGTCGCGTCGTTCGATCCGGTCATGCGCGGCACCGGCGCGACGCCGACCCTGTCGCGCTCGGCGTTCGGTCGTGCGGTGCAGGATTATCTCGTCTTCGGAAACGCCTATCTCGAACGCCGGGACAGCGTCATCGGCGGGGCACTGCGGCTCGATCACAGCCTGGCGAAATATACCCGGCGCGGTCTGGTCGATGGCGAGTTCTTCTGGTCGCCCGGCATAGCGGCCGCAACGCCATTCAAGCCCGGCAGCGTCATCCAGATCATGCAGCCGGACATCAACCAGGAGATCTACGGCGTTCCCGAATATCTCAGCGCCCTGCAGTCGGCATTGTTGAACGAGGCGGCAACGCTGTTCCGGCGCCGCTACTATCTGAACGGCAGCCATGCCGTCTACATCCTCTACGCCACCGGCGACATCGACGAGAACGACACCGACGAGCTGCGCGACGCGTTGAAGAACTCGAAGGGCCCGGGCAACTTCAAGAACCTGTTTGTCCATGCGCCGGGCGGCAAGGAGGGCAGCATCAAGATCCTGCCGATCGCCGAGGTCGGCGCGAAGGACGAGTTCCTTGGCATCAAGAACGCCACGCGCGACGACGTGCTCGCCGCGCACCGCACGCCGCCCTCGGTGCTGGGGATCGTGCCGGCGCAGGGCTCGCAGCTCGGCAAGATCAGCGAAGCCGTCGACATGTTCTTCGAGCTGGAGATCGTGCCGCTGCAAATGGCGTTTCTCGAGATCAACGACCGGCTTGGCTTCGACGCCGTCCGGTTCACGCCGCGCGTCGCCGCGCCGGCGAAATAGCTTTCGCGTCCGGCATAGCCGGGCGGGGGATGCCGGAGTCCAGCCCGGCACACCGACGAGGAGCTTCTCGCCACGACCAACGGCCATCGGCCGTCCCGCACCCGCGCGATCTGCGCGGGCGGGATCTCTACAAGGCGAGGAAATCCAACATGTATACCCTTAATTCCGTTCAGCCCGTCGCACCTGCCGCGGGCTATATCGGCGGCAAGCGCAATCTGGCGTCGCGCCTGGTCGCGATGATCGAGCACGTCGATCATGACGGCTATGCCGAGCCGTTCGTCGGCATGGGCGGCATCTTCCTGCGGCGCCGGTCGCGGCCGAAGGTCGAGGTCATCAACGACGTGTCGGGCGACGTCGTGACGTTCTTCCGCGTGCTGCAGCGTCACTATCCCTACATGATCGACATGCTGCGCTTCCGCGTTGCGTCGCGCGCCGAGTTCGAACGGCTGAAGGCGACGCCGCCCGAGACGTTGACCGACCTCGAGCGCGCGTGTCGCTTCCTCTACCTCCAGCGCCTGGCGTTCGGTGGACGGGTCAACGGTCGGCATTTTGGCGTCGACAAGACGCAGGGCGCGCGGTTCAACGTCATCAAGCTGGAGCCGCTGCTGGCTGACATTCACGAGCGTCTGGCCGGCGTCGTGATCGAGCAGCTCGGCTATGCCGACTTCATCCGACGCTATGACCGCGCCGGCATGCTGTTCTACCTCGACCCGCCTTATTGGGGGTGCGAGACGGATTACGGCCAGGACGTGTTCGGCCGGGCCGATTTCGACCAGCTCGCCGACCAGCTGGCGGGGATCAAGGGGCGCTTCATCCTGTCGATCAACGACACGCCGGGGGCGCGGGCGACGTTCGCGCGGTTTCATGTCGCGACGGCCGAGACGACGTACACGGTCGGGGCCGGCGCCGCGCAGCGCGCGGGCGAGCTGATCGTGTCGAACCTCGCCCTGCTCTGAACGTTGCGGGGCAGTGTTTGCACTGCCCCGCCGCTTCCGACCACAAATTGTTATTCCGGCGCGGTGAACGGCACCGAGAAGGCGCCGGTCACCGCGTCGTGTTCAAGCGGCGATAGAGGCTGCCGGCGAGATAAAAGGCGCAACAACTCTCATAGCCTGTTCAACGTAAAACGTCTTTTCGCCTACCGGTGCGACGTAGTGCATCGCTTCCTCAGCATCGCGCAGCGAAGCGCCACGGGCGATTATCCACGCCGCCAAGTATTGTGAGGCCATACAGCCTCCGGCCGTCGCCACGTTGCCATGTGCGACAAAGGGGGCATCGATCACCTCGACGCCCGCCTCGATCACCCAGGGCTTGGTTGTCAGGTCGGTGCAGGCAGGAAGATAGCCAATCAAGCCCAGCTTTGCGAGCAAGAGGGTGCCCGAACACTGCGCGCCGATCAGTTGGCGGGATGGATCAAGGCTGATCTGGGACAGCAGGTCATTATCAGTCGCGATTTCGCGGCTCCTGATCCCGCTTCCAATTATCACGGCATCCGCTTCGGCAGCGAACTCCAAGGGTTTCTGACGCTTGACCGTGACGCCGTTCATGGACGTGACGGAATCGGTCGGCGAGGTGATGTGCGCGGTCCAGCCATGTGCCCTCATCCGATTCAGTATTCCTGCTGCGATAAAGGAGTCGAGCTCGTTGAACCCTTCGAATGTCAAAACCGAAATTTGCATGAACGCCTCCCCGGCGAGTGTTGAAAATCCGATGTAGCTGGAACTAGAGAAAAGGGCACGGGAGGTATAAGCCACTCCTCGCTAAAAGCGGCCGGATCGTTCCCTTACTGATCCCGAACGTTCAAGCCTATCGCGCCGAATGACCGCTTCCGCCCAAACCCGGTCACTCAGCTGGGCAATCTGGGTGCCCGGAAGCGGCCGTTCAAAAAACCGTGTGCCCTGATGATCGCTCAGCCGTCTAGCTGAGGGCAGGCCGATTCAGTATGTCCGCGACCTTGGTGGAGAACGCTTTCAACGTGAACGGCTTGGTAAGTAGTTCCATTCCGGGTTCAAGGTGGCCATTCCCAACTGCCGCGTTTTCGACGAATCCTGTGATGAACAGCACCCTCAGGCCTGGCCGAAGCCTGCGTGCCTCGTCCGCCACCTGTCGACCATTCATGCCATTAGGTAGGCCGACGTCGGTAATGAGCAGTTCAATTCTGGCGCCCGACTGGAGCACCTTGATCCCAGCCGCGCCGTCCGCTGCCCCGATCACAGTGTAGCCGAGGTCGTCCAGAGCCTCGTCGATGACATGGCGGATCGTCGCTTCGTCTTCGACGACTAGCACCGTCTGGCCTTCAGCTTTTTGCGTAGACGTAGTTTCGACGTCGGCAGTGTCGCTTTCCGCTTCGCCATGGTGACGCGGCAGATAGATGCAGACTGTCGTGCCTTGGCCGAGCTCAGAGTGGATGCGGATCTGCCCACCTGACTGCCTGGCAAACCCGTAAATCATGGATAGTCCCAAGCCCGTGCCCTGGCCCATGGGCTTGGTGGTAAAAAACGGCTCGAACGAACGGCGGATCGTTTCCTCCGACATGCCCGTCCCAGTGTCGGTGACGCACACGGAGACGTACTGGCCTGCCGGCAAGTCACGTTCTCGTCCGATGCGATCGTCTATCGTTTCATTGGCCGTCTCGATCGTTAGCTTGCCACCCTCTGGCATAGCATCGCGTCCATTCACGCACAGGTTGATGAGCGCATTTTCCAACTGCGGGCCATCGATCTGAGTCGTCCATAACCCAGCGGCTTGCACGACCTTGATGTCGACGGTCGCTCCGACCGTGCGGTGTAGCAGGTCGTGCAACCCAACCAGCAGCCGATTGACATCAGTCCGCTTGGGATCGAGCGTCTGACGGCGCGAGAACGCGAGCAGACGTTGCGTCAGGGTGGCGGCACGACGGCCTGCACCTTGAGCGGCATTGATGAAGCGGTCGAGGTCCTCGATACGTCCCCGTGCGACCCGCATCTGGAGCAGCTCCAGATTCCCCATTATGCCGGTGAGCAAGTTGTTGAAGTCATGCGCGAGCCCGCCGGTGAGCTGGCCTACTGCTTCCATCTTCTGGCTTTGGCGTAGCGCCTCGGCGGCATTACGTAAGTCCTCGGCCTGTTCCTTTTCGGCCGTGATATGCCGTCCGCTGGCATAAACCAGGTCTGCTTCGGGGGACGCCACCCAAGCGAACCAGCGCACGCTGCCATCCTTGTGGCGGTAACAGTTTTCGAATGCCAAAAGCTGCTGCTCGCTCGCCTGCCGAAGCGCGCCGGTGCTCGCTTCCTCGTCCGGGATAATGAAATCGAACACGTTTCGACCGATCACATCATCGGGTGTCCAGCCGAGGATACGCGTGAATGCTGGGTTTACGGCCTTCAGCATTCCCAGCGTGTCACAGATGAGCTGCACATCCTGCGTGTTACGCCAAAGACGGTCGCGTTCCTGCGTTCGTTCGGCTACCCGTAACTCCAGATCCACATTCAAATTACGTAGACGTTCCTCAGCTTCAGCGCGGTCCCGTTCTGCGCGAACTTCTCCCGTGATCTCGATTGCTTGGTTCAGAAGCCCAACAATACGTTCATCGGGGCCTCGGATTGGCGATACGCTATAGGTCCAGTAGGTCAGATCGCTCCGGCCCTCCCTTTCGATCAAGAGCGGAAGTCTACGATCAAAGATCGGTTCGCCGGTCTCCATGACGGGGAGGAACTGAGGCGCAATCTGGTCCCACACCGGTCCCCACACATCGGCTATCGGACGGCCGAGAGCCATGGGATGTCGACCAGCAAGAGCGGGAGCGTAGGCGTCATTGTAGAGGAGCCTTAGCTCTGGTCCCCACAGGACAGTCCCAAGTAGCGCGGAGTTCAATATAACTGACACCATGGTCTGCAGGGTCTCAGGCCAATCGTCGGGATCACCGAGTGGTGTTTCCGCCCAGTTATAGGCACGCATGCGCGCACCCATTTCACCGCCCCCTCTCAAAAAGGGGTGTGCGTGGCTAATCTCGCTCAACGGCTTAATTCGTGCCTCGTCCTCCGAACTGCTCACGCGCTACTCCGCCTCGCCTCTCGCAGCGCTCAATTCGCTGACATTTTCTATAACCCTGCTGACGTATAGCTGCCACACCAACGGTCAACGGGTCTAGCCGACGCGCTAAGGTGATCGAATGAATTACACCAAAACCTACAATGTCCCGGAACATCGTTCGCCGGACGGCAGCTACCGCCTTCTCACGCTCGAAGCTGCCTGTCCGTTGTCCACCAATCCCGGACGTTCGCGTGCGCTCGCCAGCCTATCCTGCACGAACTTTCGGCACCTCACGGATGTCGGTTGTC
The DNA here is from genome assembly GCF_014841445.1 of Sphingomonas sp. CFBP 8765. Taxonomy (NCBI): domain Bacteria; kingdom Pseudomonadati; phylum Pseudomonadota; class Alphaproteobacteria; order Sphingomonadales; family Sphingomonadaceae; genus Sphingomonas; species Sphingomonas sp. CFBP 8765. The sequence continues at coordinate 669,309 of NZ_JACYTY010000001.1, forward strand.
CAAGCGGGTGATTTCATTTCGGATCGCATCTTCCACTGCCGCTTAAAGCCTTGCGAAGCGGTCGTGGCGGCGAACTTTCCAAAGCGGGTATTGATCTCGTCCAGCGCGCCCATCAACCGGTCGCGCTTGTCCGTGTCGCCCTCGAACAATGTTCGGGGGCGCATATCTGCCGCGATCAGATCGTCGAGCATGATGCCGGCCTTGGTATACGCATAGCCATCGCGCCAGGCGGCCGACGCACCGCGCTTCGCCGCGGCTATGAGCTCCAGGCTATCGCTGGTCATCGGGTGCAGCGCCACCGTGCGCGAGCCGGCATATTGCGGCCGGTCGGGCTTGTGCCTGTTGGTATGGAAGAACGCGGTCAGCCGGCCTGCGACGAGCCCATGCGACCGAAGCTTCTCGCCCGCCCGCATCGCATATTGCGTGAGCGCGCCGAACAGCGTGTGGAAGTCGCTCACTGGCGTGCCGAATGAGCGCGTGACCGCCATGCCCTTGCGTTGCGGGGCGATGGTCTCGACCGCATCGGACGGGACGCCGCGCAGCTCACCGACCAGGCGCTCGAGCACGACCGTGCCGACCGCGCGCGCCTGCTTCATCGGCATGTCGCGCAGCGCGCCGGCATTGCCGATGCCGAGCGCCAGCAGCTTTCGGGCCGTCGCGCCGCCAACACCCCAGACGTCCTCGACCGGAAACCGGTCCATCACCCATTTGCGAACCGCATCGTCGCGCAGATCGGCGACGCCGTCGAACATCGGGTTCTTCTTGGCCGCAGCGTTGCCGAGCTTCGCCAGCGTCTTGGTGTCGCCGATGCCGACGCAGGTGGGGATCGTGGTCCACTGGCGGACCTGGGCGCGCATCGCGTTGACGTGTGCGACCAGGTCGCGGTCTTCGAAGCCGGTCAGGTCGAGGAACGTCTCGTCGATCGAGTAGATCTCGAAGTCCCGTGCGAAGGCATCGCACGCCGCGACCACCCGGCGCTGCATGTCGCCGTACAGGGTGTAATTCGACGACAGCACGCGAATCCCGTGCGTGCGGATTTTGTCGCGCAGCAGGTGGACGGGCTCGCCCATCTTGATGCCAAGCGCCTTGGCCTCTGCCGAGCGGGCGACGGCGCACCCGTCATTGTTCGACAGCACGATGACGGGCACCCCGATGAGGCTGCTGTCAAACGCGCGCTCGCACGAGACATAGTAGTTGTTGCAGTCGATGAGCGCGATCGGCCCGCTCACCGGACTTGGCGCGCGACGCCGACGACGACGCCCCAGATCTCGACATTCTCATCAACGAGCGTGTGCGGGTAACCCTCAGCCTCGGGGACGAGCCAGTGCCGGCCATCCATGTGCCGCAGGCGCTTCAGCGTGCGGTCGCCATGGACCATGGCGACGACGATCGCGCCGGCGCGCGGCGTCTTGGATCGGTCGACGACGATCAGGTCGCCGTCGTTGATGCCGGCGCCCAGCATGGAATGGCCGTCGACGCGCATGATGTAGCTGGCGGCGGGGTGCTGGACGAGCCAGGCGCCGAGGTCGATCGGCTCCTCCATGTCGTCCTGTGCCGGCGACGGAAAGCCAGCTGGCGTTCGCGACAGGAAGAACGGCACTTCGAACGGTATCAGGTCGAACGGGACATCGTGGAGGTGGAGGTGGTGCATGATTGTTCCCGCGACTCTTTGGACCGCCATCTAGCGTGAGTCAGAACAGAAAGGGAACACATGATTTCAGTGAGGTGCGGGCATTTGACGCTGACGCGCGTGATCAGAGCGCGTCAGTCGCTTGGTCGCGCAGTCACGGCATAGGGCCGACTATCCGTCGAAGCCCACCAAGCGGTCCGGACCGGACCAAGCGGCCAGAAGCCCGCGACCCCCAAAAGCAGCGCAAGAACCCCCGCCTCGCCCGCGGGCTTTTTGGGTCTCTTTTGATGCAAACCAAGTTTTTGATGCCAGCCCGATGAAAAATGCGGGTTCCTTGGCCCTTTTGAGGATCATCCGCTGATGCATATTGATGCACTTGGCCGCCGTTTCCAACGCCATACTATAGCCTGCGGGAGCTAGCCAAAGTACCACTTCGTTTCGGCCCATACCCAGACGCTTTACTCAATGTCTATTTGGTTTGTTGGGTCAGCAAAACCGCGATTTTTACATGACGGTTGTACGGCCGCACCATTCAACCTCATAGTTGTAAGAACCTTGTGATCTCTATCTGCGTTATGGGTCTTACGACAGTTCTAATGCCACAATGTTTTACAAGTTTTGAATTCTGTCTGGGCCTCTTCGCATTGAGTAGCGGAACCCATGAGAATCAACATGTGAGACGGCCAGCATTTTTATAGCTAGTCTTTAGAAACATTCGGCAAATGCATTGACAGGCCGAAATGGGGAGCGATATGGTTGCTGTCAGTTATGTAGCGCACGCGTGTGTAAGAGTCCGTGATGAAAGGGATCGCCATGCTTTTGCTGGCTGCCGTGCTCGCTGCAACAGGTCATTCGACTGCCCCTCGCCCGCAGCTGAGCTATTTCCTGCCGAAAACTAGAATCTCAGGCTCTATTGCTCATCGGATCCTACGCTGCCCCAGCGACAAGGATCCTACCCTCGCTATCGCCTACACGCCCGCGATCGCGGCGAAAGCGTCGCGCGGGCGCATGGTCGTAATTGATGCGGGCTCCGGCTTCCTAGTAGATAGATCCACGAAGGTCGGGCTCGACGGGGGGATAATCAGGACGTTCAACTCGAGTGCGACGGGACAAGCCGGCACTCTAATGATCTCACTCTTAAAGGCTGCGGCTACGGCTTACACGCTATCGGCAGCGCCTTTGGCAGTCCCTGCGGTTTTTGTGGCCACTGCAGGCGCGCGTCGACCTCTTCACGCGGCCGCGCGCCGTTCTCGATCTCTTCCGAAACCCACTGTGCGAGCTCATCTTCTTCGGTGTTCCGACCGGATCGCCGCAACCATTGCCGAACTCGAGCAGGTGCAAACGGAGATGAATGATTTGGAGGCACGACTTGCTTCGGCCGGTGATCCGGCACTCATCGCTCTACTAGACCGACGAACAGTACAAGCTGCCGCGCTGCAGGACTCTCTAACGATAACCACGTCGACGAGCCGTGCGCTTGATCCGAAACGAAGAGATGATGGCACGGTGGACGATCTCGTGGCGTTCGTCCCTGCCCCCTCCTTTGAACAATGGCTCGTCGTTGAAACCCGATTGGTGTTTGCTCGTCCAGGTTTGGAAGATGAGGCAGTCCGGCCCAGCCTAAACGTGATGCTCGACCGTGAGGGCGTGGCAGCGGGAAGGCCTATCGTGGGACGCAGAGGTTATACGATCAACGTCTCTGTCGACGCGCGCATGGACCGCTTGCTCGGCTGCGCGGCGGATGCCGAACCCGCACCGTGTTCACCGCTGGATAGAAGCGAAGCGACCGTTCGCGGCGGTCGAGATCTGGTGTATTTGCGACCTGTGCCTGCTGCGGCTTCCCTGACCCCCGTCGCTGAAGACTGTAAGGTCATGCGCTGCCCTGAAGGGTGGGGCCGAGAAGCTACGACTGGAACGTCGACCACACTCCCTCAGCTCTCACGGCTGCAAATGGTGCCGACTGGGAGCGGCAGCATTTTCGGCAAACGTACCGTTGCAGCCGAGTTTGACCCTCTCGGCGAACCAATTAGTTTGCAATATGACAAGGGTGGGGACGCGCAGAACACCGCCACTGTCGTCGACGCAGTAAATGCCGTGGCGCCAAACGTCTTCGACAGCAGGCTTACGGCGACCAAGCGCCGCCTCGATGAGGAAAAAACGAAGGCAGATCTAGTAGCGATCTTGGAAGCTCAACTCGACAGATCCTGATCCTAGATCGCGCATAATAACCAAGCCGCCATTTGGGAGGGACCGAACATGAAGAAATTGGTCACGCTGCTGATAATTGTAAGCGCGGCAGCGCCCGTTCAGTCGCAGGTCTCCGACGGCGATCCGCCGCTGATCGTCGAGTCACTGCCCGAACATCTCGGTTGGCTGAAGTCAGCCCGCAAACCGACGGGAACCCTGCAGCAGCTCCACGCGGCAGATCGCCTTTGGAACGGCGGCGACACCCTGCAAGTCTGCTTCTTCGGGGGTAACGCCGTCGTAAAGACATTAATTTCGACGGTTGCCTCCGAATGGTCAAAGTATGCCAATATCCGGTTCGACTTCGGCACGCCGGGGAAGTGGCGAGACTGTCGTCAGCCAACCTCCGGCCTAAGCAGCATCAGAATCGGTTTTTCCGGCGAAGGCTACTGGTCGCTGATCGGCCTTGACGCCCAAGATGAGGCTACTGTTTATCAACCCTCGATGAACTTCGAAAGCTTCAGCAACATTTACAACCCTAATCAGGGAACGCGAGCAGGTATTTTCTACACCCCCGCGAATGTGGTCCAACTTGCTGATGCTCGCGACAGGGGGACGATTCTGCATGAGTTTGGACATGCGCTCGGACTGCTGCACGAACACCAAAACCCGGTCCTCGGTTGCCAAGCTGAAATCATCTGGACCGGACCCGGCAACGTTTACGATTATTATGGGCGCAATCCAAATAGCTGGGACCGAGAGACCGTGGACCGCAACCTGGGCCCGATCGCCGCTGCTGATCCAGATGCCAAAGCTGGCGATCCCGACCCGGACTCAATTATGATGTACGCGCAGCCCGCCGCCATCTTTCGCACGGGTAAAGCAAGTCGCTGCTACGTCATTGAGAAGAATATCGTCTCGGCCAAGGACCAGGCTCTGGTCGCTCGTCTCTATCCCGCTGGCGCAAAGCCGCCATCGGATGACCAGTTCACCACCACAACGACTGTAGCGGGAAGACCCGCGGCGGCGCTAACGGGGCGGGCTGTGACCCCCGATGCCCTCGAGCGCATTCTTGTCGATCTCGATTCGGAAAATGCGACGGCAAGGCGAGGAGCGCGACGCGAGCTCGCATTGCAATTTGAAGAGTTCACGGCCGATCGCTTCGCGGCAATCGTCGACGCCACAAAATCTCGGAGCTACCGCCAGCAGCTAGGAGTAGCAGTCGCAGTAGATAGATCCGCTATTTTACCTAAGCTTACGACCGCGCAGGCCTCGACCGTACGTAGCAGGCTTAAACAGATTGAAGCGAACACTAAGGATGTGACTTTACGCACCGCGGCTGATCGGGCGTTATCCAAGCTAGGGCTAAATTAGCACGGATTTCATCCGACTCATTCGCAAAGCGCAATATGCGGAGCCATGAGGTCTTGTAGATTAACGCCCTCCGTTTGCAGCTGAAATTGCTATTTTTTCGACATTATTGCTCCATAAGAAATACTGCCGCAAACTCCTCGGAGCCGACAACGCGTAAACAAACATCCGCCAACGTCGTCTTAGCCAGAATGCAGGTGGGCCGTTGTCCTCTAAACGGGGACGAACGGATGACGTCCAGACCATAATATTGCCTTGCCATGAGTATGTATCGCTAACGGGTGTCAGACCTCGAAGTCACGCATCCTCCCCAGGATGCACGGGACGGTGCAAGCCGGCACGCTCACCCGCAGTCGCTGGATGCTGAACCCGTTGGGTTCGGGCCTCGGGGGCTTGGTGAAACCACAAACCTGCGCACGCCAACGGCGTTCCTCTTATATTTAACCTTGTAGGGATGGGTTCTGACCACCCGGTGAATTCGCGTTACAGAGGTCTACACGCCGCCCCAGCGAAGCGAGGGCCTTGGCCAGCGGCGTCTCGTTGCCGGCCCGGAACGCGGCCAGGTCCTCGGCGGAGACGGTCGCGAGCATCGCTGCCGTCTGCTCTTCCTCGGCCTTCCTGCGCGTGACCTCGTCGTCGGGCAGAGGCCCCTTCCCGATCATCCGGCGAACCATGTCGGCCGCCTCTTTGGGCAGCTCGAACCAATAGGCGTTCGTCACCTGCTTCACCTGGGGGCCGAAGGCGTCGGGATCCTCGATCGGTTCGAACCGCCGGATCCAGTTGAGGAAGCCGTGATCCTTCAGACGTGCGAGCGCGCTGACGATCGCGCCGCGCGACCGCCGCAGCCGGTCCGCGAGCGTCGCGATGGCGGGCTCGAGCCGGCCGGTCTTGAAGTCGATCATGCGCATCAGCTCGCGCAGCACGTCGACGCCGATCGCGCCGAGCGGCCCGTTACGCTTGCCGGCGATCTTGTGCTTGCGGTCGTAGACCTCGGCCGCGCGCATCCGTGCGTTGCGTTCGGCCTTGTTGAAGGGGCGCCAATAGCGCTGCTCGCGCTCACCCGCGCGATAGCTGCTGCGGCGGACCGGCTGGCCCGTGCGATGGCCCTTTTTCACTTTGCCGCCGGCAATCTGAAACAGCGAACGGGCGCTCACGACTGGTTAGCCAGTGCGTCAGAAAACCGCAGGTTTCCGCGCTTGCCGTCTTTGTGGTTAGCCAAGCCAACATATTGAACCGGCGCGATTAACGGAGACCAGTCGGGTGCACCAATTCCGTTCCGCTATGTACGCCGACTGCGCTTAGCCGACCGCCTCCACCCGGTACCGCAAATTGACCGCCCCCGCGGCCAATTGTTCGCATCCGAGCAGCGATAGCGTCACCTTGCCCTTCAGACCGTCGCCCGCCGCGACGATCCGCTCCGCATCGGTGCCGCCGTCGAGTGCGGGGGCGATGACGAGGTTGAGTTCGTCGACCAGACCGGCGGCGAAGAACGAGCCGTTGATGCCGGCGCCGCCTTCGAGCAGCAGTGTTTCGATGCCGAGTTCGCGACGCAACGTTGTGAGCGCACCGGCGAGGTCGATCTCGTCGCTGTCCGACACGAGGTAGGACACGCCATTGACGGCGAGCTCGGCGAGATGGGCGTCGCTCACCCCGCGTCCGAGCAGCACGACCACAGGGTCGCCGCCGATGTCGGGCCCGGCGAAGCGGATCTTGCCGGCGCGATCGAGCGTGATCGCGAAGGACGCGGCATCGCGCGTCTGGAACAGCGACGGTCGCGCGGGCGCGTCCGCCGTCGTCGACGCACGCGGCTCTCCCTTCGCCATCTCCGCCATGGTGACGCGTCCGACGATCCAGCCATCGGCGTCGAGGCGCTCGTGCAGCGACTCATAGGCGCGCGTCCACGCCTTGGCGGTGCCATCCGGGCTGTCGGTGTAGCGGCTGGGATGCAGGCCACCATCGACCGACGCGGTCATGAGGCAGATGATGCGGGGACGGTCGGTCATGGCAGAATACTCGCGGGTGCAGATCGGGGATGAACGCCGCTCGGCATCCGCGGTTTCCGCGGTGTCGGACCGGATGACCGCGCCGATGGAACGGTCCGCGCGCCGGTTCGTCGAGCAGGGACCAGCGCGCCGGCGACCCCGACCACCGACAAGGATCCGATCATGAGCAACGGTGAAACCTCACGCCGCAGCATCCTGGGCAGTGCCGCCATCGGCCTTGCCGCCGCGGCTGCGCCGGGCATGGCGCGGGTGCAATCGACCGAGCCCTCCGCCACCGGGCCCGCCCCCAGCCTGCGCGATCCGCGCACCGTGTACACCCGCACCCCCTTCCCCGAGCAGCGCCAGACCTGGCCCGCGCTCGCCAGCAAGATGACCCCCCGCCCCGATCATGGCGAGCAGAGCTATCGCGGCAGCGGCAAGCTGATCGGTCGCAAGGCGCTGCTCACCGGCGGCGACAGCGGCATCGGGCGCGCCGCCGCGATCGCCTTTGCGCGCGAGGGCGCGGACGTCGCGATCAACTATTATCCCAGCGAGGAGCCGGACGCGCGCGAGGTCGCCGACCTGATCCGGCAGGCGGGGCGCAAGGCGGTGCTGCTGCCCGCCGACATCCGCACCCAGAAGGCCTGCGAGGATACGGTCAGGAAAGCGATCGCGCAGCTCGGCGGTCTCGATATCCTGGTCAACAATGCCGCCTATCAGCAGTCCAAGGCGGACATCATGGAGATCAGCGACGAACAGTTCGTCCGCACCTACGAGACCAACGTGTTCCACGTCTTCCGCTTTTCGAAGGCCGCGATCCCCGCGATGCCGCCGGGTTCGGTGATCATCAACACGATCTCGCAGAACGCCTATGATCCGAATGACGACTTGATCGATTATGCGTCGACCAAGGCGGCGATCCAGAACCTGACGCGCGGCATGGCCAAGCAACTCGCCAAGAAGGGCATCCGCGTCAACGCCGTGTCGCCCGGCCCGATCTGGACACCGCTTCAGGTCGCCGGCGGGCAGCTGCCGGGCAAGATGCACGAATTCGGCCAGGACACGCCGCTCGGCCGCGCGGGGCAGCCGTCGGAACTCGCGATATTGTTCGTCGCGCTGGCATCCGGCGAGGCGAGCTACTCGACCGGGACCGCGGTCGGCGCGCATGGCGGTGCGGGCTTCCCCTGATCCCGGACCGCCCGCGCCGCCAAGCGCCATGGACATCGACATCGACCGCAGCGCGTCCTGCCGCGCTAACCAACTGTAAACACACTGCCGCTAGGGTTCTGTTGATCCTCCGGGACGGATGTCCGTGGACGAGGAAAAGAGGACTGCCGTGGGCATCAGAGCAACCGTCCGCGCAGGGGCACTCGCGATCGCGCTGGCGTCCGCGCTGACCGCTACCGCTGCCGCCGCGCAGGTCCGCGTCGCGATCGGCGGGCAGATCCAGGACGTCCCGGCGAACACCGTGCGCACCGTCACCACCATCAACGGTCGGACGCGCATCGTCGACACGGCCTGGCGCGGCGGCACGGCGACGCCGGGCATGGCGGTGATCACCACGACCGAGACGACCGACGAGGACGACGAGGGGCACATATTGTCGCGCACCGTCGTCACCTGCATCGAGCCGCAGCGGACGATGGTCGCCGCGGTGAGCTATGCGCCGCCGCCTGCACCCCGCATCGAGATCGACCCCGCCGACCTCGACGAGCCCGTGACCTTCGGGCAGCCGCATGTCCTGCGGATCAATCGCGATCCCTGGGGCGGGCATTTCGTCGCGGCGATGATGGTCAACGGCGTCCGCATCCGTGCGATCGTCGACACCGGCGCGGCCTACACCATCCTGTCGGCGGACGATGCGCGCGCGACAGGGGCCGACCGTGCCGTGCAGCGCGAGGAAACCGCGATCGGCATCGGCGGCTATACCCGGCTCGGCGTCGCGCGTGTCGCCTCGGTCGAGATCGGCGGGCAGAGTCTGGGCCGGATGGCGATGCGCATCGGCCAGCGCGGCATGCCCTATACGCTGCTCGGCCAGCCCGAGATCGCGCGGCTGGGACGTGTCACGATCGAGGACGGGGTGATGACGATCACGCCGCGCGCGCTGACGACGCAGCTCGCGATGCGCTGAGTCCCGGGCCAAGCGCTGGCCCCGGCACTTACGAAGCGTCGACCGTCCGGCTTTCGGTCACACCGTGCAGGTCCGGACCGCCTGGGCAAGCGCCGTCAGGGGATCGCCGACCGGCACGAATTCATGCGCGAAATAGCCCTGGAATTTGAGATCCGCGACGCTGCGCGCCACTGCCCGCCAGTCGACCTCCTGCGTGCCGTCGAGATTATGCCGCCCGGGAACCCCGCCGGTATGGAAATGGCCGATCCACTCGATGTTCTTGCGGATCGTGTCGATCAGGTCGCCTTCCATGATCTGCATATGGTAGATGTCGTAGAGCAGCTTCACGCGGGGCGACGCGACCTCCTTGGCGACCCGCACGCCCCAGGCGGTGTGGTCGGCCATGTAATCGGGATGGTCGACCTTGCTGTTGAGCAGCTCGACGCAGATCGTCACATCATGATCCTCGGCGATCCGCTTGAGACGGTTCAGCCCCGCAACGGTATTGTCGGCGCCCTCCGCGTCGGACAGGCCACGGCGATTGCCCGAAAAGGCGATCACATTGGGGACGCCTGCCTTTGCGGCCTGCGGGATACCGATGCGGAACGCCCGTTCGATCGCCGCGTGGTTTTCCCGCCGGTTCAGACCATTGGGGATGGTCATGATGTCGGCGGCATAGCCCATGGTGCAGCGCAGTCCGTGCCGGCGCGGCACCGCATATTCGGCGGGCTGGAGCAGGTCGATGCCATCCAGCCCGATGCGCGCCGCGGCGGCGCACAGGGCGTCGAGCGGCATGTCCTGATAGCACCAGCGGCTGACGGACTGCTTCAGCCGGCCACGCCGCGCGGGCGCCGCGGCGATCGCCGAGGTCGCGCACAAGGCGAGAGAAGAAGCGATGACAGTGCGCCGAGTAATCATGCCCGCACACTAGGCCAGACGGCCCTGCCGGCAAGCTGTATTGCACCCCGACGCCACGCGCTGCGGTCGGCATGCGACCAAGCCCTTGATCACGGGGAGATTTCGTGGTGGTCGGGGGACAAAGCGAACCTCGCTTGTCAGGGACCGGGGGCGCATGATGGAGATGCCGGCGATGTCCGACGATTATGCACGCGGACGGCGGGACGGGCTTCGTCTCGCACTCTCGATTCTCGCTGCCGAGGAGGCCAAATGGGAGGCGCTGCTCGGTGAGAGTTCCTCTTGGCGGACGAACGCGACGCGCGCGATCCGGCACAAGGCGTATCAGGTCGCCACCAAACGCGTGCAGACCGCGCTCAACCGCCTGTTGCCCAAGGCGGAAACCGCGTTGCCGGCCGAGATCGCATCGATGATCGATCAGGCCGGATTATAGGGAATCGGATCAGCGACGGTTGGCGTTGAACGCGGCCTTCTCGGCCTCGGTGGCGCGGCGCGGGGCGGATTCGAGCTGGGGCAGCCGCAAGGGCGGGCGTGACGGGTCGCGACGGGTGGTCGTGGCGTCGGTGCTTGCCGCGCGGCGCTGGGTGGGCGTCGGGGCGGCCGCGGGCGGTGCGGATGGCGGGGCATCCTGCAGCGCATAGGCCTTGGCCTCGACCGCCGCGAGACGGCCCTTAAGCAGGTCGATCTCGACCGTCTCGGGCGTGGTCTGCATCTCCGCGAGCGATTTTTCGAGCGCCTCGATACGCTTTTCGGCAATCGCGAGGCGGACGGACTCTTCGGTCCGGGCAATATCCTGCGCGACGCGTTGCGTCTCGGTGCGCCTGAAATCGGCATCACGCCGCGCCATCGGGTCGCGGCTGTCGGTATCAGCGCCACCGCGTGCCCAGCGTGGCGGATCGCAGGCCGACAATGCCAGGGGCAGTGCGAGCGACGGGACGATCAGGGCGCAGCATCGGACGATACGGGTCATGTCCCAGCCCTACACGTCGCAGGCTTGAAACGTCTATCGCCCGATACCGGGCGACAGAGGTTGCGGGGGCGGCGCGACCGCCGCCCCCGCGCACTACTCAGTTGCTGTCCGAGTTGTCGTCGTCATTTTCCTTGTCGATGACAAGGTAGGTGACGCCCGCGAGCATGCCGACGCCGATGACGAGCGGTGCGATGCTGTCCGCTGCGATCTTGCTCGAGCGCTTGGTGGCGGTGCCGGTGCGAACCGACGACGCGACCGACAGCGACTTTGCAGCGTTGCCGGTTGCCGGTGCTGCGCTCGCCGCGACGGGGAGGGCAGTCATGGCAAGCGCGGCTGCGCCAAGGATCAATGTCTTCATAAAATTCGCTTTCTTAAAAATGAGCCCGGTTGGGAACCACCGCCCTAACGATTGCGCCAGCAAAGCGTTCCTAATTCAGATTAACGATGCAGGCGGGTCTTCACGGCCCCGCGCGTCTGTCGTGGCGTCGACGTGCAATGGGTCGCGGCGCGGCCGGGTGGTTGATTCCGGTCGCCCCATCACCATTTTTCAGCCTGAATTCTTCTGTATCGACGACGATACGTCACCCGAAAATGGTATGATCATGGCAACCGCATTCGTCACGCCCGACCCCCTTGCTGCGACCCTGTCGCGGGCCTCGGCCGCGCTTGCGCGCCCGAAGGCGGCGCAGGCGGGTCGCGAGGATATCGCGATGATCAAGGCCGCGGCGTCGCTGACGCGCGACCTGCATGCGGCGCGCCCGATCGTCTACTGGACCGATCTGATCGCGTCGGCGGGCCTTGGCTATGCGGGCATGGCGGTGGCGATCGTCGCGACGCCGGTCTGGGCCAAGCTGCTCGGCGCGGTCGTCGCGGTGCTCGCGCTGTACCGCGCGCTCAGCTTCATTCACGAACTGTCTCACATGAAGCCGAACGCCGTGCGCGGCTTCACGGCGGGGTGGAACATCCTGTTCGGTGTGCCGGTGATGATGCCGTCGCTGATGTACGAGGGCGTCCATACGCTGCATCACGCCAAGACGCGCTACGGCACGAACCGCGATCCGGAATATATGCCGCTTGCCCGCGGGCCGGCGGCGACGCTCGCGATCTTCGTGCTGGTGTCGGCGCTGCTGCCGATCGGGCTGATCCTGCGCTACGGCGTGCTCGCGCCCTTGTCGCTACTATCGCCCAAGCTGCGCGAGATCGTCGTCACGCGCTATTCCGCGCTCGCGATCAACCCGCAGTTCCGCCGCAAGCCGCCCGAGGGCGCCGCGCTGCGCAGCTGGCGGATCTGGGAGACCGCGGCGAGCATCTGGGCGATCAGCTTCGTCGTGCTGACCGCGACCGGCGTATTCCCGCTTGCCGCCTCGCTCACCTTCCTCGCCATCGTCTCGGCGATCGCGGTGCTCAACCAGGTCCGCACGCTGGTCGCGCATCTGTGGGAGAATGAGGGCGATGCGATGAGCATCACCGACCAGTATCTCGACAGCGTCAACGTGCCGCCGCCGGGCCTGCTCGCCGAGATCTGGGCGCCGGTGGGCCTGCGCTATCACGCGCTGCACCATCTGCTGCCGGGGCTGCCCTATCATGCGCTGCCTGAGGCGCATCGCCGCCTGACAGGCGAGCTTGGTGACGGGTCGTCCTATCACCATGCCAATTATTCGACGCTGTCGGGGCTGATCGTCAATCTGGTCAAGGCCTGCCGCAAGGCGGTGCGCGGCTGATCACGCCGGTATCGCTGCGCCGATCATCACGGTAAGCCCCCGCCCGGGCAGCACCCTGCCCGCGGCGGAGGCTCTACGTGTTACCCAAACTCTATCATCAGTGGATCGACTGGGTCGGCGACGGCACCGGGCTGCCCGACACCATCCTGCATATCCATGCGGGCATGGCGCTGCTGATGATCGCACGGCTCATCACGCGGCGCTCGTTCGGCACCTTTATCCCCTGGACGGTGGTCGCGGCGGGCGAGGCGTTCAACGAGATCATGGACCGGCTGAACTACGGGTCGTGGCGCTGGGACGACACGCTGGTCGATGTTGCGAACACGATGTTCTGGCCGACGGTGATCTGCCTCGGTGTCCGCCTGCGGCCCATCATCGGCAAGCGCGGGCGGTAGGTCGCGCGCGCATCCACCCTTCCGTCATCCTGACTTTCGTCAGGGTGACGGAGCGGGTGAGACCGCTCGACGCGCCTCAGGCGGCCTTGGCGAGGTCGATATAGCGCTGGAGGTGATGGTCCTCGTCGCCGAGCTGGTGGTCGATCATCACCAGTCGCTTGGCATAATGCGACACCGCATATTCCCAGGTCATGCCGATCCCGCCGTGGAGCTGGATCGATTCCTCCGCGACCAGCGCGCCCGTCCGGCCGATCGTGTATTTCGCCGCCGCCAGCGCGCGGGCGCGCGCGGTCGCATCGTCGCCGTCGAACGCCGCTGCCGCGTTGATCACCGCGGACTGCGCCTGTTCGATCTCGAGCAGCACGGTCGCCATGCGATGCTGCAGCGCCTGGAACTTGCCGATCGGCACGCCGAACTGCTTGCGGTCGCGCAGATAGCCGAGCGTCGCGTCCTTGACGAACGCCATCGCGCCGAGCGCCTCGGCGGACAGCGCGAGCAGCCCCGCCTCGATCGCCGCGTCGACCACCGCACGCCCCTGCCCGTCCGTGCCGATCCGGGCGTCAGGGCCGAGCGCGACGCCGTCAAACGTCACCTCGCCCGCGCCGCCACCCTCGACGACGCTGTAGCGGCGGACCGACACCCCGGCGGCGTCGGCGGGGACGAGCAGGACGAGCGGATCGCCCGGCTGTTCGACGCTGACGACGAAGACCGACGCGGCGCCTGCCTGGTGCACGACCGCCTTGGTGCCGCTGAGCGTCCAGCCGTCGCCATCGCGCGTCGCGGTCACGGGCGCTTGTGCATCCTCGTGCGCGAAGGCGGCGATCGTCTCGCCCGCGACGACCTTCGCCAGCACCGCGTCGTGCCCGCCCGCCGCGGCGAGCGCGCGGCCGGCCATCAGCGCGCCGAGGAACGGCTCGACCACCAGCGCGCGGCCGAGCGCCTCGAACACCACCATGATGTCGAACCCGCTGCCGCCGAACCCGCCCGCGGCCTCGTCGAACAGCGCGGAGACAATGCCGAGCTCGGTCAGCTGCTGCCAGACGGCGGGGTCATACCCCGCCTCGCCATAGGCACCAGCGTTGCGCGTCTCGATCGGATAGCCGTCGCGGAGTGCGCGGACGAGCGTGTCGGCCAGCATCCGGCGGTCATCGCTATGCTCGAAGTTCATGTGCTCAGAGACCCAATATGGCTTTGGAGATGATGTTCTTCTGGATCTCGTTGGATCCGCCGAAGATCGACAGCTTGCGGTTGTTGAAATAGCTCGGCGATGCGGTCGCGGCATCGTCGGGCCCGACCGGCTCGCCATTCCACCCCGCCTCGAGCGCCTCGGGGATATAGGGTGCGGCATAGGCGCCATAGGCACGTCGCGTCAGGGCGGTGATCTCCTGGCGGATCTCGGTCCCCTTGATCTTGAGCATCGAGCTTTCCGCGCCCGGCGCACCGCCGCCCGCCACCGCCGCGACGACGCGCAAATTGGTGGTCTGCATGTTGGCGAGGTCGATCTCGACGCGCGCCATCCGCGCCGCGAACAGCGGATCGTCGGCGAGCGGCCGGCCATTCTTCGTCTGCGTCCGCGCAACCGTCTTCAGCTGCTCGAACGACGCGATCGAGAAGCCGACGCCGGCAATGTTGGTCCGCTCATAGGTCAGCAGATATTTGGCATAGGTCCAGCCGTCATTCTCGGTACCGACGAGATTCTCGACCGGCACCTCGACATCGGTGAAGAACACCTCGTTCACCTCCTGCTCGCCGTCGATCAGCGTGATCGGGCGGACCTCGATGCCGGGGGTCTTCATGTCGATCAGCAGGAAACTGATCCCCTCCTGCTTCTTGGCGGTCGCATCGGTGCGCACGAGGCAGAAGATCATGTCGGCATGCTGGCCGAGCGTCGTCCAGGTCTTCTGCCCGTTGACGACATAGACCTCGCGGCCATTCCGCGTCTCGCGCACCGCGGTGGTCTTGAGCCCGGCGAGATCGGAGCCGGCGCCGGGCTCCGAATAGCCCTGGCACCACCAGTCGGAGCCGTCGAGGATGCGCGGCAGCCAGTGGCGCTTCTGCTCTTCCGAGCCGTATTTGATCAGCACCGGCCCCAGCATGTTGACGCCGAACGGCACGACGCGCGGCGCGTGCGCGAGTGCGGACTCATTGTCGAAGATGAAGCGCTGGATGACGCTCCAGCCCGGCCCACCCCATTCGCGCGGCCAGTGATTGGCAAGCCAGCCGCGGTCGTTGAGGATCGCGTGCCATTCCTCCATGTCGGCCTTGCGCAGCCGGCGGCCCTCGCGGACCAGCGTCGAGAGACGCGCGGGGAGTTTTTCGTGGAAGAAGTCGCGCACCTCCTCGCGGAAGGCCTCTTCGTCGGGTGTGAAGCTCAGATCCATGACCATGTGACTCCTGATGATGGAGTCCATGTGCCACAGTCGATCGCAAAATTGAAGGACCGGTATGGTCGGAAGGACGGAAAATACGGGTGGGTGCGACGCAGGTTAATCCTGACGGTATCGCGTGCCGTCACGATCCTCCCCCGCCAGGGGGAGGATCTAGGTCATCAAAAGCGGTAGCTGAGCCAGCCGGCGAGGAAGTCCGAGTTCTTGTACCCGGCGCGGGTCAGTGACGACCCCGCGATCAGATGCTCGTAACGGCCGGTGAAGGACAGCCGCGACGAGATCGGATAGACCGCCTGGAAGCGGATCGTGTCGGCGATCTTGCTGCCCGACACATTCTGCGTGCCGGCAAAGGCGCTGCCATTGGCGCGGTACACGGCGTCGTTCTGCGAATCGCGCCACGACAGCTGATATTCCGCAGTCAGACGCAGCTTGTCGAGCACGGTGAAGCTGACGTTCGGCGCGACCGCGATCAGGTTGGTCGGCGTCGCGAACAGCTGATAGCTGTAATAGATGTTGTTGCCGAACGGCGCGAGCGCGGTGCGCAGCGTGCCGTTGCCATAGGCACCACCACCGCTGGCATAATCCGCATGGAAGCCGACGCGCGGCGCGTTGCGCCCCTTGCCGAGCTTGTAGGTCTGCGCGAGCAGGATCAGCCACGCCTTGATCGAGCGGTTGTCATAGCTGCCGCCCTGATAATTGACGGTCCAGTCGAGATTGACCGGTCCGGCATCGCCCCAGAAATGCAGGCCGTAGAAATTGCGGACCTCGCGCGCATTGTCGGTGCCCCAGACCGCATTGCGGTTGCGCAGCCGCCAGAGGAACGGGTCGAGATACAGCTTCGACCCGCCGAGCAGCGTGTCGGGGAGGACGACGCCGGTCGAGATGCCCGAGAAGCGCCGTGCGCTTTCCGCATCGTCGTCGCGCGTGCCCTGCGTGCCATAGGCGGTCGGCTTGAAGTCGAACACGTCGGCGCGCACGCCCGCGGTCCGCGCCCAGGCGCGAAAGCCGTTGAACCCGAAGTACAGCGTGTTGTTGTCGCGCGGCACGACCATCAGGTTCGGGCCGTCGGCAAAGGTCTGGCGACCATAGCGGACCCCGACATCGACATCGGCGACGGTGCCCGTCAGGTCGACGAACGCCTGCTGCACCGCGAGCTTGTTGCGCAGGTTCGGCAGCACGTTGCCGAGATTTTCACCCTCGAGCGTGCCGTGCGCGACTTCACCGTAGAAGCGCAGATGCTCGCCGACATGCAGGTCCGCGCCGCCGAACAGGCGAAGGATGTCCTGCCGCTGCGCCTCGCTGTCGCGCAGATTGGGGTTGGTGGTGTGGTTGACGCGCAGCCGCGCCTCGCCCGACAGCGTCAGGTAGACGTCGCCGTCGCCCGCGATCGAGATGAATTTCAGCTGGTCGATGATGTCCTTGCGCTTGGCGGGGTCGCGCAGTTTCGACCAGTCCTCCGCCCAGCGTGACTGGTTGTAGCCGCCCGCGGTGACGCCGTCGCCGACCGCGGCATTGGGATAGCTCTCGGCGATCGGCGAGGCCGCGCTGGTGCCGGCCGCGTCCTTGGACACGGGACCAAGCCGTTCGCGCGCCTTGGGCGGTGCACTCTCGGGAGCAGCCTGTTGCGGCGCGGCCTGGGCGAGCGCCATTGCGGGAAGGGTCGCGACGGCAAAGCCGGCCGCATGGCGCACGCGGCGCATCATCATCGAGGTCATAAAAAAGCTATCCGGTACTGGTCGCGGGGCCGGCCAACGCCGGCCCCGTCGGGATCATGCGGCAGGAGCGGCGGCGGTCGTGATCGGCGCCGGCGCGAGTTCGGGCAGCTGGCCCGACAGCGCCGCGTTCAGCTTGTCGCGGTCGAGTGCACCTTCCCAGCGGGCGACGACGATCGTCGCGACCGCGTTGCCGATGAAGTTGGTCAGGCTGCGGCACTCGCTCATGAAGCGGTCGACGCCGAGGATCAGCGCCATGCCCGCGATCGGCACGGTCGGCACGATCGACAGCGTGGCCGCCAGCGTGATGAAGCCCGCACCGGTGACGCCAGCGGCGCCCTTGGACGAGATCATCGCGACGACGAGCAGCAGCAGTTCCTGGCCCAGCGTCAGGTCGGTGTTCGTCGCCTGTGCGATGAACAGCGCGGCCAGCGTCATGTAGATGTTGGTACCGTCGAGGTTGAACGAATAGCCGGTCGGCACGACCAGCCCGACGACCGACTTCTCGCAGCCCGCAGCCTCCATCTTCTGGATCAGGTTCGGAAGCGCGGCCTCCGACGACGAGGTGCCGAGCACCAGCAGCAGTTCGGCCTTCAGATACTTGATCAGCTTGAAGATCGAGAAGCCCGTCAGACGCGCGACGGTGCCGAGGATGACGACGACGAACAGCGCCGCGGTCAGGTAGAAGGTCGCGACCAGCGCGCCGAGATTGGCGAGGCTGCCGATCCCGTATTTGCCGATCGTGAACGCGATCGCGCCGAACGCACCGAGCGGGGCGGCGCGCATCAGGATGCCGACCAGCTTGAAGACGATCAGGCTGAGACGCTCGAGGAAGTTGAGGACGGGCTTGGCAGGCTCGCCGACCAGGCTGAGCGAAATGCCGAACAGGATCGCGATCAGCAGGATCTGCAGGATGTTGCCGTCGGTGAACGCGCTGACCATCGTGTCCGGGATGATGCTCATCAGGAACCCGGTGATCGTCGTCTCATGCGCCTTGACCGTATAGTCGGCGATGCCCTTGGTATCGAGCGAGGCGGCGTCGATGTTCATCCCCGCGCCCGGCTGGACGACATTGGCGACGATCAGGCCGACGATCAGTGCGAGCGTCGAGAAGAACAGGAAATAGGCGAACGCCTTGCCCGCGACGCGACCGACCGCGCCCAGTTCCTTCATCCCGGCGATACCCGTGACGAGCGTCAGGAAGATCACCGGGGCGATGATCATCTTCACCAGCTTGATGAACGCGTCGCCGAGCGGCTTCAGCGCCGCGCCGTACGTCGGATAGAAATGCCCGAGCGCTGCACCCAGCGCGATCGCGATCAGCACCTGGATATAGAGCTGGCTGGTCCAGCCTTTGCGTGCCGGCGTTTCCGCGACCGCATATGTCTGGGATGGTAGGGTCAACATCGCCTCCTGAAAGTCTCGTCCACTCACGCGGGACGTTAGTGAGGGCGGTAATGCCGGGCCGGACCCCGGACTACAAGTGATCACGTCAAGTGCGTCAAACCCTTGGATTCGCGTGAGTTTGCTCCGTACCGATGTTTCGAATGTGCGGATAATGCACATTTTTGTCGATGGCGTCATGCGAATGTGTGTGATAATCCGCACAGATGAGACGGACTCGATCCTCGCTGGTGACGACCGCGTTGGCGGTGCTGATGGCGTTCGCCGCGCTCGGTGTGATCGTCTCGGTGGTCGCCTCCGTCTATGGCCGGCGGACGGTGGCGGATGCGACCGCTGCGGTCCGGCTACGGGCGATGCAACAGACGCGCAGCAACCTGCGGCTGCTCGAGGCGGAACTGCAGACCTATCGCCTGCTCCCGGTCATGCTCGGCGAATATACCGATGTCCGCGCGGCCCTCGCGTCGGGCACGGTCGATCCGGCGCTCAACGCCAAGCTCGCGCTGCTCGCGGCGCGCACCGGTGCACCTGTCATCTATGCGCTCGATACACAGGGGATGACGATCGCCGCGTCGAACGCGGACCGCCCCGACAGCTTTCTCGGGCATGATTATCGCTACCGCGATTATTTCACCAAAGCGATGGCCTCGGGCGCGACCGAGTTCTTCGCGCTGGGCAGTGTCAGCGGACGCCCCGGCCTCTACCTCTCGCGGCGGATCGACCGCGCGGGACGGCCGCTCGGCGTCGTCGTGGTCAAGGTCGAGTTCGACCGCATCGCGCAGGCTTGGATCCAGGATCACATGGCGACCTTCGTCGTCGATGCGGACGGCGTGATCCTGATCTCCAGCGATCCGCGACTCGAATTCCACACGACGCGCGCGTTGTCCCCTGCGCGGCGTCGGACACTCGCGCAGACGCGGCAGTTCGGCACGCTGCCGCTGCTCCGCGCACCACTGACGCTGGCGGACGACCGGTCGCGGCTAGGCGACGGGACGCCCGCGGTGACGGTGTCGCTGCCCGTGCCGATCGCGGGCTGGCATCTGGTTCATATGGAGCCGCTCGACGCCGCGCTGCGCAGTGCGGCGGTGCGGACGCGCTCGGCGACGACGATTGCCGCGCTGGCGACGATCGCGGCGATGCTCGGCGCATGGTGGTTGCATCAGCGCCGCAAGCGCAACGCCGGCGCACGCGCCGAACTCGAGGCCGAGGTCGCACGCCGCACCGCCGAGCTCAGCGCCACCGCCGACCGGCTGCAGATCGAGGTCGAACAGCGCGAGGCCGCCGACCAGCGCTTCCGCCAGGCGCGCGAGGAGCTCGCCCATGCCAATCGCGTCGGCTCGATCGGGACGATTACCGCCAGCGTCGCGCACGAGATCAACCAGCCGGTCGCCGCGATCCGCACCTTTGCCGACAATGCCGCCGCGTTCCTCGCGCGCGACGAACCCGCGCGCGCCGCGACCAACCTGCAGGCGATCGTCGAGCTGACCAGCCGGATCGGCACGATCACGGCGGGGCTACGCCGCTATGCCAGGCGCGGCGCGGGCTCGATCGGCCCGGTCGCGCTCGACGCGGCGATCGACGGCGTCCGCCTGCTGATCGGCGACCGCTTCCGCGCGAAGGGCGTGACGCTCGATTTGCCGAGCGGGCCCGAGGCGCGGCTGACCGTCATCGCCGGCCGCGTCCGCCTCGAACAGGTGCTCGTCAACCTGCTCCAGAATGCGCTCGACGCGGTCGCCGAGCGGCCCGATGCGCGCGTCGACGTCACCGTCGGGCGTAAGGGCCGCGACGTCGTGCTGACCGTCGCCGACAACGGCCCCGGCATCGATCCCGGCATCGCCGACGACCTGTTCACCCCGTTCGCGACCAGCAAGACCGACGGCCTCGGCCTCGGGCTCGGCATCGCGCGCGACATCATGACCGAGTTCGGCGGCACGCTCGACCTCGTCCCTGCTCCACGAGGCGCCGTCTTCCGCATGATCCTGGTAAAAGCATGAGCGAGCAGAGCGTCCTGCTCGTCGACGACGACGACGTGCTGCGCGGTGCGCTCGAACAGTCGTTCGAACTCGCCGGGATCGCGGTGATCGCCGAGCGCGACCCGACCGTCGCGCTCGCGCGGATCGATGCGGGGTTCGACGGCGCGGTGGTGTCCGACATCCGCATGCCCAAGATGGACGGGCTGGAGCTGTTCCGCCGCATCGCCGCGATCGACCACGAGATCCCCGTGCTGCTGATGACCGGGCACGGCGACGTCGCGATGGCGGTCGCAGCCCTCAAGAACGGCGCGTTCGACTTCATCCCCAAGCCGTTTGCGACCGACCATCTGATCGCGGGCGCAAGGCGTGCGCTCGAGATGCGCCGCCTCGTCCTCGACAATCGCCGGCTGCGCGCCGCCGCCGAGGAGACGATCGGCGCCGAACCGCTGATCGGCGAGACCCCGGTGATGGTCCGGCTGCGCGAGACGATGCGCCAGATCGCGCAGGCCGATATCGACGTGCTGGTCGAGGGCGAGACCGGGACCGGCAAGGAGCTCGTCGCGGTGCTGCTCCACCGCTGGAGCAACCGCCGGTCGCGGCCGTTCGTCGCGGTCAACTGCGCCGCGCTGCCCGAGGCGGTCGCGGAGATCGAGCTGTTCGGCCATGACGGCGATTCGCGCCTGCCCCGCACCGGCCGGATCGAGGCGTCGAACCGCGGGACGCTGTTCCTCGACGAGATCGAGAGCACCTTGCCCGCGGTCCAGGCCAAGTTGCTCCGCGTGCTCGAGGAGCGCGAGGTCATGCCGGTCGGCGGCGACCTGCCCCGTGCGCTCGACCTGCGGGTGATCGCGGCGGCCAAGCCCGGGCTCGACCAGGCGGTCGAGGATGGCCGGTTCCGCGCCGAACTGCTGTTCCGGCTCGACGCGGTGCGGCTGCGCATCCCGCCGTTGCGCGAACGCCGCGACGACGTGCCGCTGCTGTTCGGGCATCTGCTGCACCAGGCCGCCGAGCGGTTCGGGCGCGAGGTGCCGACGATCGACACCGCGACGCTCGCCTATCTCGGCCAGCATGACTGGCCGGGCAATGTCCGCGAGCTCGACAATCTGGCGAAACGGCTGGTGCTGCGCGTCGAGGCGGATGCGCCGGCGGACGAGGATGGTGACCTGCCGCTGCCCGCGCGCGTCGACAAGTTCGAGGAAGCGATGATCCGCGCGACCTTGCACCAGGTCAGCGGCGACGTCCGCTCCGCGCTCGCCGCGCTCGGCATCCCGCGCAAGACCTTCTACGACAAGCTGAAACGCCACGAGATCGACGTCGAGGCCTATCGCCCGACCAAGGGGTAACGCCCCCATTCCGTTCGCCCTGAGCGAAGTCGAAGTGACGGGTCGAGGCTACCGGTAACGCCCCCATCCCCGTTCGCCCTGAGCGAAGTCGAAGGGCAGGCCGCGCGCGCAGATGCTTCGACTTCGCTCAGCACGAACGGATTGGGGTTAGGCGGGTCGATTCATCCCTAGGTCGGAATGACCGGGACCACCCCGCCCTGCCGCGTCGCCACGAACCGCGCGAGCGGCGGTCCGATCAGCAGCACGCCCAGGAACCGCATCACCTGCAGCGCCATCACGAACGGCACGTCGACCGGGCTCGACGCGGCGATGATCGCGACCGAATCCATCCCGCCGGGGCTCGACGCGAGATAGGCGGTGACCGGGTCGATCCCCGCCCAGCGCGTCAGCGCCGCCGCGATGCCGCCACAGAACGCGATCAGCAGCCCGACCGACAGCAGGATCCGCGGCATCGCCTTGCCGGCGACCCGGAGCGTATCGCGCGTGAACGACAGCCCGATCTTCCACCCGACCACCGCATAGCTGATCGCGAGCAGCCATTGCGGCAGCACCGGCTGCGCGATCCCGGTGACGTTGAGCACCCCGCCCAGCACGAGCGGTCCGAGCAGCGCGCCCGCGGGCAGCCGCAGCTTGACGCCAAGAATCGCGCCGACACCGGCAATCGCCACCGTCCGCAGCACCGCGACCGGATCGACGCCCGCGAACCACGCCGCGGCCGGATGATGCCCGCTGCCCCCGCCGACCATCACCGCCGCCAGCACCGAGGCGACGACTGCGACGCACACGACGCGCGTATAGGTCATCACCGCGACCAGCCGCGAATCCGCGCCATACGCCTGCGCCATCAGCACCATCGCGCTCGCGGCGCCCGGCGTCGAACCCCATACCGCGACGGTGCCCGGCAGCACCTGCCAGCGGCTGAGCAGATAGCCGAGCACGCTGCTGGCCGCGAGCGTCGCGACATTGACCGCGAGGAACACCGGCCAGTGCTGCGCGACGGTCGCGACGATCCCGGTGGTGATCGACCCCGCGATCAGCGTCCCCACCGCCGCCTGTGCGCCGCGAAAGGCGAGGATCGGCACCCCCAGCGAGCCGCCGCGCACCGCGAGCACGACCGCCGCGATCATCGGCCCGAGCAGCAGTCCGGCTGGCAGTCCGATCCATTCCAGCGCCCCCGCCACCAGCGCCGACAGCGCGACCAGCAGAGCCCAGCGCCAGATCATGCCTTGGTCGCGAACCAGATCACGTGACGCGCGCCGCCCTTGCGCGTCGCGCGCGCGACGACCTCGTCGACCACGAACCCCGCCTCGTCGAGCCGGCGGGCGAACGGCTTGCTCGGCGCCGACGACCAGACCGCGAGCACCCCGCCGGGCCGCAGCGCGGCACGCGCCCGCGCCAGCCCCGAAGCGCCGTAGAGCCGGTCGTTCCCCGGCCGCGAAATCCCGTCGGGACCATTGTCGACGTCGAGCAGGATCGCATCCCACTCCCCGTCTGCGATCGCCGCGGCGACATCGCCCTCGAAGATCCGCGTGCGCGGGTCGGTCAGGCTGTCGCCGTGCAGCGCCGCCATCGGCCCGCGCGCCCATTCGACCACCGCGGGCACGATCTCGGCGACCGCCACCTCGGCATCGGGCCCGAGCCGCGCGAGCGCCGCCCGCAACGTGAAGCCCATGCCGAGCCCGCCGATCAGCATCCGCACGCCCGACCGCGCGCCGATCCGTTCGCACGCCTGCTCGGCCAGCGCCTCTTCGGACCCGCTCAGCCGGCTGTTCATCAGCTCGTTCGCGCCGAGCATGATCGAGAATTCCGCGCCGCGCTGGAGCAGCCGCAACTCGCCGCCCCCCGGCACCTGCGCCGTCCCGAGAAGAACCCGAGGGATCACGCAGACCACGCCGCGATGTCGTCCTGCTCGCCAATCAGCGCGAGGCCGTGCGCGATCGAGGTCAGCTCGCCGCCGCTCATGATCGCCGCCTCGCCGAACCGCTCGACGAAGATCTGCCGCACCCGCGGGATCAGCGACGATCCGCCGGTCAGGAACACGCGATCGATATCGCCGCCGCCGACCTTCGCCGCGGCCAGCGCGCTGTCGACCGTCGCCTCGATCCGCGCGACGTCGTCAGCGATCCAGCCCTCGAACTGCGCGCGCGTCACCTCCGCCTCGATCTCCAGCCCCGCGCCCGCAAAGTGGAAATGCGCGTCCTCGCCCTGCGACAAGGCCCGCTTCAGCGTGCCGACCGCGTCATACAGCGGATAGCCGAGCTCGTTCTCGATCACCGCGATCATCCGGCCGATCGCATCGGGGTCGATCGCGGTCTTCTGCAACCGCTCGAGCTCGGTCATCGTCTTGCGGTTGCGCATCAGCGCGAGCCTGGACCAGTCCGCGAAATCGGCGAAATAGGCGCGCGGGATCTCGAGCTCCTTGCCGAACGACTTGTACGCGCCGCCCTTGCCCAGCATCGGCAGCACCAGCCGGTCGAGGATGCGGTAGTCGAACCGGTCGCCCGCAATGCCGATGCCCGCATGGCCGAGCGGCGTACAGCGTCGTGCCGCGCCCGGCTCGGCGACGCGCACAACCGAGAAGTCGCTCGTGCCGCCACCGAAATCGGCGACCAGGATCGTCGCGGGCTCGGTCAGCCGCGTCGCATAGCTGTACGCAGCGCCAAGCGGTTCATAGACGTAATGGATCTCCGCGCCGAACCCCTTGAACATCGCGTCGTAGCGCGTCCGCGCGAGCGCCTCGTCGGGCCGCGCGCCGGCATATTCGACCGGTCGCCCGACGACGATCCGCTGCGGCCGCGTGTCGAGTTTGCCGCCCGCATGCGCGATCAGCTTGTCGAGGAACAGCTTGCCCATCTCCTCGAAGCGATAGCGCTTGTCGAAGACCGAGGCCTGCTCGAACGTCTTCATCGCCGCGACCGACTTGAACGACTGGATGAACCGGCTGTCGAGCGGATATTCCATATATTCCGCGATCGCCCACGGCCCCGCATCGACCGCAAGTCCCTTGCCGCTGTCGTCCTGCCAGAAGCAGAGCGCGGAGCGGAATACCGGGCTGGTCTCGGCGGGGGCGGCGAAGGTCACGAGTTCGGGCGTGCCCCCGGGCGTCCCGAGCGCCACGACGCTGTTGGTCGTGCCGAAGTCGAGCCCCAGTGCGGGACTCGCGGCTGGCGTTTGCATGAAGGTCTCCGGGAGCGGGTGGCGCCTGCCTATGCCGACCGGGGCCCCGGGATGGCAACCGGTAAAGTCACGGGCGACGCGTCTTCGCGCTCGCCCGGGGTCAGCGCGCGACCATCTCGCGGATCCGTTCGGCGAGCATGTCGAGCGCGAACGGCTTGGTGATCATCTCCATCCCCGGACCCAGAAATTCGCCGCGCACCGCCGCCTTTTCGGCATAGCCGGTGACGAACAGAATGCGGAGATCGGGGCGATGCCGCCGCGCGACCTCGGCCAGCTGGCGCCCGTCCATCCCGGGCAGGCCGACATCGCTGACCAGCAGGTCGATCCGCCGATCGCTTTCTAGAATTGGGATCGCCGCGTGCGCGTCGCCCGCCTCCATCACGCCGTAGCCGAGGCTGCCGAGGATATCGACGATCAGCATCCGCACCGCGACATCGTCCTCGACCACCAGCACGCATTCGCCGTCCGCGCGCGGCAGGTCGCGGTCCGCGGTCGGCACGCTGGCCGCCGCAGTGCCGTGGAAGCGCGGCAGGTACAGCTTGACCGTCGTGCCCTCGCCCTCCTCCGAATAGATCCGGACATGCCCGCCCGACTGGCGCGCAAAGCCATAGATCATCGACAGGCCGAGCCCGGTGCCCTGCCCGATCGGCTTGGTGGTGAAGAACGGGTCGAACGCCTTCTCGATCACCGCCTTCGACATGCCCGTGCCGGTGTCGCTGACGCCGATCGCGACATAGTCGCCGGGCGCGAGATCGCCGATCGCCTCGGTATAGTGCGCGTCGAGATGCGTGTTCTCGGTCTCGATCGTCAGCCGCCCGCCGTCGGGCATCGCGTCGCGCGCGTTGATCGCGAGGTTGAGCAGCGCGCTTTCGAGCTGGTTGGCATCCGTCGTCACCGGCCAGGTCGCGTCCTGCCGCCGGATCTCGAGCCGTGCATTCTCGCCGAGCGTCCGTGCGAGCAGATCCTCCATATCGCCAATCAGCCGGTCGACATCGGTCGCCTTCACGTCGAGCGACTGGCGCCGCGAAAAGGCGAGCAGCCGCTGCGTCAGCCCCGCGGCACGTTGCGCGGAGACCGTCGCCGCCTCCAGATAGCGGTCGACCTTGTCCGGGCGCGGTTCGGGCACGTTGCGCCGAACCATGTCGAGCCCGCCCAGGATACCGGTCAGCATGTTGTTGAAGTCGTGCGCGATGCCGCCGGTCAGCTGGCCGACCGCCTCCATCTTCTGCGCCTGGCGCAGCGCATCCTCGGCGCACGCGAGCTGCGCCTCGCGCTCCTTGTCCGCGGTGACGTCGCGCCCGACCGCGTTGATCAGCCCGTCGCCCGGCCGCGCCGCCCAGCTGATCCAGCGATAGCTGCCATCCTTGTGGGCATAGCGATTGTCGATCCGCGCGACCGCCTCGCCGCGGGCGATCCCCGCCGCGGCCAGGCCGGTATGCGCGACGTCGTCGGGGTGGAGCAGCGAGAAGAGCTGGCGTCCGACGATCTCGTCCATCGACCAGCCGAGCATGTCGGTCCAGGCGGGATTGGCGGCGACGATCGTGCCGTCGAACTCGGCGCGCAGCATGATGTCGGACGACAATTCCCACAACCGGTCGCGGTCCGCGGTCGACGCCTCGACGGCCTCGGCCAGTCCCTCGTTGATCGCGCGCAGCTGGCGCTCCGCCGCCTTGCGCGTCGACTGGTCGAGGATCGCGCCGATCATCCGCGTCGGCGCGCCGTCCTCGTCGCGGATGACGTAGCCGCGGTCGAGCACATCGGCATAGCGGCCGTCGGCGCAGGCGAACCGGTATTCGTCGGTCCAGTCGCTGTCCTGCCCGTAAATTACCGCATCGATGCTCGCATGGATCCGCGCGCGGTCCTCGGGATGGACCTGGTCCAGCCACCAGTCGCCGGTCGACTTCGCATCGGGCAGGACATGGCCATAGGCACGCGTCAGCGCCTCGTTCCACAGCACCGAATTGCTCCGCAGGTCCCAGTCCCAGATCGCGTCGTTGGTCGCGCGGCTGGCGAGCCGCAGCCGCTCGCTCGTCTCGCGCAGTGCCGCCTGTGCGCGGCGATCGTCGCTCATGTCGACGACCGTCCCGACCAGCCGGATCGGACTATCGCCATCGAAGAACGCGATGCCGTGCGCGACGATGTGGCGCTCGACGCCGTCGCTCTGGCCGATCGTGCGATATTCCGAATCGAACATCCGCGTGCCGCGCGGATCAAGCGCGGCGGCGACTTGCGCATCGGCAGCTGCGCGGTCGTCGGGGTGGAGATTGGCGAGGAAGGCGGACTCGTACTCGACCGGCGCGCCCGCCGGGATCCCGAACAGCGCGCGGCACCGGTCGTCCCAGCGCAGCATGCCGTCCGCCGGCCGATAGTCGAACCGCCCCAGCCGCGCGACCCGCGTCGCCAGTTCCAGCTCCTCGCGGCTTTCGGACAGCGCGACCTCGTTGCGACGGCGCTCGCTGATGTCGTTGAACAGCACCGCGACATGATTCAGCTCGGGCGCATCGACGCGGTAGGCATAGACCTCGAACCAGCGATCCTGCAGCGCGGAGGCGGGATCCTCGAACCGCAGCGGCTCGCCGGTCGTCGCGACATGGCCGTACAGGTCGAACCAGCGCTGTTCCATGTCGGGCGCGACGTCGCGGATCGTCCGCCCGATCATGTCATCGAGCCCGGTGTTGCGCGCGAACGCCCGGTTCACCTCGAGGAAGCGATAGTCGTACGGCGTGCCGTCGGCGAACAGCACCTCGATCACGCAGAACCCCGCATCGATCGATTCGAACAGCGACCGATAGCGCGCCTCGCTCGCCTTCACCGCGATCTCACCGCGCACCCGGTCGACCGCGTCCGAGGTGCGCAGCGCGACGTCCTCGACCAGCGCGATATCCGCCCTGGTCCAGTCGCGCGGCGTGGCCTCGTACAGGTACAGGACCGCCGCCAGCCGCCCGTCGTGGAGCAGCGGCGCGGCGATCAGTGCGCCGACGCCGGCCTGCGCCCAGCACCGCGCGGTCGCCGGATCACGCGCGCGTGCGTCGGTCGTGCAATCGTCGACGATCACCGTGTGCCCGCGCCGCAGATCGGCGACCACGCCCGCGCCCAGTGCCGCGTCCCCGTCCCCGTCCCCGTCTCCGTCTCCGTCTCGGTCTCCGTCTGGCGTCGCGGCGAGGCCGGGCAGCGTCCCGTTCGACCAGTCGCCGACGCCCTGGGTCATCGCGCCGTCCGCCGACACCTCGTCATAGCCGCAGCGCGCGACGTCGAGATGCGAGCCCAGCGCCGCGGCGGCGGCCGCCATGATGTCGTCGGGCCGCGCCATCGTGCGGAACAGGTCGACCAGCGCGAGCTGGAACGCCTGTCGCGCGAGCAGTTCATCACGATCGAGCAGAGGGGGACGCATAACCTATGTGTGCCCGGAGAGACCAGGGAAGTCGAGCCATGGCTCAGCCGCGCTTCAGCCGGACCAGCGCAGCGTCGAGCGCCGACAGGAAACGCGACCGGTCCGCCTTGGCGAAGGGTGCAGGGCCGCCGATCACGTCGCCGCCCGCGCGCAGATCGGCCATGATCGCGCGCGTGGCGATCGCACCGCCGATCGAGCTGGTGGTGAACGGCTTGCCGGTATTGGCAAGCACGGTTGCCCCCGCCTTCACGCAGCGATCGGCGAGCAGGATGTCCGCGGTGATCACCACCGCCTTCGCATCGGCCTGCTCGGCGATCCAGTCGTCGGCGGCGTCGAACCCGTCGCTGACGACGACGCGGTTGACGAGCGGGTGGACGGGCACGCGAAAATGGCTGTTCGCGACGATGGTGACGGGCACCTCGTGCCGCCACGCGACCTTGTAGATCTCGTCTTTGACGGGACACGCATCGGCGTCGACGAGGATGCGGAGGGTGTTGGGTGCGGTGGGTGCGGTCGTCATCGGCTATCTCCCGATTACACCAACGTCGTCATCCTGACGAAAGTCAGGATCCAGGATCAAGCAGGACGGCGTCCGCGGCTCTGGATCCTGACTTTCGTCAGGATGACGGGGCTAAATAGGTTCCCGACATCGTCAGGATGACGGGGCAAAGAGGGCCCCTGCCATCGTCAGAATGACGGCGCGGGGGCCGCCCGCGCCCTCACCCCGTTCGCCCTGAGCGAAGTCGAAGGGCATGCCCCAGGCCGGGGTGCTTCGACGTCGCTCAGCACGAACGGAAGGCGGCAGGGTCAGCTACGCTCGCGATTGCCGCGATACGGCGCCTTGCGCGCTGGAGCCGGACCGCCACGCGGGGCCGCGCGGTGCAGCGTCGAGCGCGGGGCGCCCGCGTTGCTGCGGCCACCGCCGCCGGCATGGCGTGCGGTGCTTTCGGGCGCGCCCTGCATCGCCTCGATCGCGACGCCGCTCTCCTCTTCGCCCGCCTGCGCGGTACGCTGGATCGCTGCCGAGAAGCGCGACGCGACGGCACGCGGGATCTCGAACGCGGTCTCGTTCGGGCCGATGCGGATCGCACCGATCTCGGACTTGGTGATGTGCCCGCGACGGCAGATCAGCGGCAGGATCCAGCGCGGATCGGCGTTCTGGCGACGACCGATATCCATGCGGAACCAGACGGTGTCCTCGAAGCCCGCGCGCGGCCCCTGCGAACGATCGTCGCTGACCGACTGCTTGCTCTGGTCGATCAGATCCTCGGCCTGCGGCATCGTCGCGCGGTGCATGTGGACCAGCGCCGCGGCGATATCCTCAGGGGTCTTCTCGGCCATCAGGCGGGTCGCGAGCTCGCGATCCTCGTCCTCGACCTCGACCGGCTGCATCAGCATCGTGATCAACCGCTCATGGTCGTTCTTGCGGATGTCCTCGGCGGTCGGGGCGTTGACCCACTCCGCGTTGATCTTCGCACCTTTCAGCATCATGTCGACGCGACGGCGACGCGGGAACGGCACGATCAGCACGGCGGTGCCCTTCTTGCCCGCACGACCGGTACGACCCGAGCGATGCTGCAGCGTCTCGGCATCGCGTGGCAGTTCGACGTGCACGACGAGGCTGAGCGTCGGCAGATCGATGCCGCGCGCGGCGACGTCGGTCGCCACGCAGACGCGTGCACGACGGTCGCGCAGTGCCTGGAGCGCGGCGTTACGCTCGTTCTGCGAATGCTCGCCCGACAGCGCGACCGCGGCAAAGCCACGCTCGACCAGGCTCGCGTGCAGATGGCGCACGTTATCGCGGGTCGCGCAGAACAGCATCGCCGTCTCCGCCTCGTGGAAGCGCAGCAGGTTGATCACCGCATGCTCGATCTCGGACGGCGAGACCGTGACGGCCTGGTACGAGATGTCGCCATGACCGCGATCCTCGCCGACGGTCGAGATGCGCAGCGCATCCTTCTGGTAGCGCTTGGCGAGCGCGACGATCGGCCGCGGCATCGTCGCCGAGAACAGCAGGGTACGGCGCTGCTCGGGCGACGCGTCGAGGATCTGCTCGAGATCCTCGCGGAAGCCCATGTCGAGCATCTCGTCGGCCTCGTCGAGCACCGCGACCTTCAGGGCCGACAGGTCGAGCGCGCCACGCTCGAGATGGTCGCGCAGACGGCCGGGCGTCCCGACGACGATATGCGCGCCGTGTGCGAGGCTGCGACGCTCCTTCGACGCGTCCATCCCGCCGACACAGGTCGAGATGCGCGCGCCGGCCTTGGCATAGAGCCACATCAGCTCGCGGCTGACCTGCAGCGCGAGTTCGCGCGTCGGTGCGATGCACAGGACGAGCGGCTTGTGCGGCGCCGGCAGGCGCTGGACGCCGTCCTCACCCGCTTCACCGAGCAGTTCGCCGGCCATCGCCAGGCCGAACGCGACGGTCTTGCCCGAGCCGGTCTGTGCCGACACGACCAGATCGCGACCGACCGCATTCTCCTCGATCACATGCGCCTGGACGGGGGTGAGCGCGGTATAGCCACGCGCGGCGAGCGCTTCGGAAAGAAGCGACGGAATATTTGAAAAAGGCATGTACGTCCTAATTGGTGGCCGGCTTGACGCTACGGCAAAGCACTGGCGTGGTGGTCCCTACAGGACTTGGCCCGCGGCCCACCCGCTCGCCCATGCCCATTGGAAGTTGTAGCCGCCGAGCCACCCTGTGACATCGACCGCTTCGCCGACCGCATACAGGTTTTTTACGCGTTTGGCTTCCATTGTTTGTGAAGAAAGCTCAGCAGTGCTGATTCCGCCCGCCGTCACCTCCGCCTTGGCATAGCCTTCGCTGCCATTTGGCGTGAATTGCCAATGGCTTAGCGCACGCTCCGCATCCTGGAGCC
This sequence comes from Sphingomonas sp. CFBP 8765, assembly GCF_014841445.1. Classification (NCBI taxonomy): domain Bacteria; kingdom Pseudomonadati; phylum Pseudomonadota; class Alphaproteobacteria; order Sphingomonadales; family Sphingomonadaceae; genus Sphingomonas; species Sphingomonas sp. CFBP 8765. The sequence goes on from NZ_JACYTY010000001.1 coordinate 700,850, forward strand.
GGCGATCGGTGAGCGTGGAAATCTCCCCCGTCATCCCCAGCCGCTCGCTCAGCGTCTCGGCGAGTCGGTCAGGCAGCGTCCCCCCGAGCAGCTTGCGCAGCGTCGTGCGCGGCGTGGTGCGCTTCGCCGCGGGGAGCCAGCCGGAGTCGCGGTCGGGGACGAAATCGATGCCCACCGGCTGGCCGTGCCGCCAATAGGACGAGGCCTGCAGGATCGCCGGGCCCGACAGTCCGCGATGCGTGAACAGCGCCGCCTCGCGGAACGCGGCCTTGCCGGCCGTCGCAACGACATCGGCGGCGACGCCCGACAATTCGCGAAACAGGATCTCGTCGCCGCCGAGCGTCAGCGGGACGAGCGCGGGCCGCGGCTCGACCACCTTCAATCCGAATTGCCGCGCCAGATCATAGGCAAAACCGGTCGCGCCCATTTTCGGGATCGACGGCCCACCGGTCGCGATCACCAGCGCGGGGGCGGTGACCGCGCGGCCGTCGATCGCGACGCGGTAGCCGCCATCGCCATGCTCGACCGCAGTGACCGCGCGCCCGAGCGACAGATCGACCCGCCCCTTGTCGCATTCGTCGAGCAGCATCTCGACGATCTGCTTCGCCGAGCCGTCGCAGAACAGCTGCCCCAGCGTCTTTTCGTGCCACGCGATCCCGTAACTCTCGACGAGCGCGAGGAAATCCTGCGCGGTGTAACGGCCGAGCGCGGACTTGGCGAAATGCGGATTGGCGGAGATATAGCGGTCGGCGGCGGTGTGCATGTTGGTGAAGTTGCACCGCCCGCCGCCCGAGATCAGGATCTTCTTCCCCGCCTGCTCGGCATGATCGACGAGCAGGATCCGCCGCCCGCGCTGCCCCGCGACCGCGGCGCACATGAGCCCGGCGGCGCCTGCCCCGAGGATGATCGCGTCGTAATCGGACAAGGTTCGCTCCGTGCGGCGCGGGGTGCAGGCCGCTGGTCAAAGGTGTTTCCCCGCGAAGGCGAGGATCCGGGCTCCCGCCTTCGCGGGAGAACAAGGCCGGATTCAGCGCGTTCGGGATCGCCCTTATAGGCGCCACCTGCTCCTAACGAAAGCACCACCCCGGCGAAGGCCGGGGCCCAGTTGGGGGACGGCAATGACGCACGTCGCGCGCCGTTACCCCCACCTCCCCAACTGGACCCCGGCCTCCGCCGGGGTGGTGAATTCTAGAATCGTCATCCTGACAAAAATCAGGGCAACGGAAAAATCACCGCAGCTTCGCGATATTCAGCGAATCTTCCTTCGCGCGCGTCTTCACCGATTCCTCGCTCCGCGTCAGCGCCTTGGCGATCGCCTTCAGCGCCATGCCCTTCTTGGCGAGCGTGTGCAGCTTCTGGATCTCGTCCTGGGTCCAGGGCTGGCGGTGCCGTTCGAATTTCGCCTCGGCCATTATGCGATCTCCACTATCTCGATCGCATCCGCCTTGCCGGCAAACGCCACCGTCTCGCCCACCGCGGCGCCCATCAGCGCGCGTGCGAGCGGGGCGGAGAAAGCGAGGCGATCCTCGCCCGGCTCCGCCTCGTCGCCGCCGACGATCGCGATCGTCCGCTCCGCGCCGTTCATCCGCACGCGCACCGACGATCCGATCCCGACCTCACCCTCTTCGGGTTCGGGCGCGAGCTCTGCCGTCGTCTGGCGCGTGTGCCAGTAGCGCAGGTCGCGCAGCAGCACCTTGCGTGCTTCCTCGTCGGTCTCGGCCGCCACCGCCGCCTCGATCGTCTCGACGCGCTCGCCGATCAGCGCAAGGCCGCGCGCCGTGACCAAATTGGGCCCCGGCGCGATCGGCTGTTCGAATTTCGGCTCGAGATGTTCCTCGTCGCTTTCGCGGCGAAACGCGACGCTCATGCGCTTACTTCAGGCATGCGACGATCCCGGCGATCGCCGCCAGCGTGCCGTCGACATTCTTCACCTTCACGACGTCGAGCCCGAGCTGTTCGGCCGGATAGTCGTTGCCGCCCGGGAAGATCGCGTCGCCGATGAACATCATCTTGTCGAGCGCGATCCCGCTCGCCTCGTTGAGCTTCTTCAGGCCGTACGCCTTGTCGACACCCTCGCGCGTGATGTCGATCGAGGTCGCGCCGCCCATGTTGATCGACAGACCCGGCAGACGCTGGCGCAGATCGGCCTGGATCACCTTGCGCTTGGCGAAGTCGGGATCCCAGCTGTGCTTGGCGTCGATCGGCGCTTCCTGGCCGAGCGCGGAGAAGGTGATCTGGCTGCCGCGATCCTCGATCCGCTCGCCCCAGGTCTGCTCGGGGACGAACCCGGTCGCCTCGAGCGACTCGTCGAATGCCTTGAGGATCTTCTGCTTCTCGTCTTCCTCGAACAGCTCGGCATAGACCGCACGCCAGGCGTCGTCGAACCGGTACAGCTTGGTGCCGGTCGTCGGCATCAGCCACAGCTTGGTGCGATCGGCGCGCTCGGGCAGACGGCTCGCGACCTGCTTTTCGAACTGCGGCCAGTCGCCGCCCGAGATCACCGCGACATGCGCGACGTCGAGCAGGTCCGCGAGCGCCTCGCCCATCGGCTCCTGCAAGGGCTGCTTGCTTTCGGCCAGCGTTCCGTCGAGGTCAAAGGCAACCAACTCTTTCATGCGGAAACTCCAGTCAGGATAAATGTGTCGATCGCGTGCGCGACGCCATCGGCATCGTTCGCGGTGGTAATCTCGTGCGCGACGTCACGGACATTTTGCGGCGCATTGCCCATCGCGATCGCCAGCCTGGCCCGCTTGAGCATCGCGATGTCGTTCGCCTGGTCGCCGATCGCCGCGGTCTGCGTCAGGCTGATGCCGAACGCGTCCGCGAGTTCCTCGATCCCGCTGCCCTTGTTGCCCGCCACGGGCGTGATGTCGAGATAATAGGTCTGGCTCTGGACGATCGTCGCCTGCGCGTCGAACTTCGCCGCGACCTTGGCGTGCAGGTCGCGCAGCAGATCCTCGTCGTCGCTGACGAACGTCACCTTGTCCGCCTTGCCGAGCAGATCGGTGAAGTCGGCGACGATCACCGGGTCCTGCGCCGAGGCTTTCCGCTCGCTGTCGACATGGCTGCCCTGGTCGGTGCTGGCATACCAGACGTCGTCGGCGAAGATCCAGGTATCGACGGGGGCGTCACCGATGATGTCCATCGCGCCGCGCACGACGTCGATATCGACCATGTGATGCTCGATGACCGTGCCGTCGCGCTTGAACACGATCCCGCCGTTGAACGCGCCCATCGGTTCGTCGATGCCGAGCAGCTCGGCGATCGGCATCATCCCCGATCGCGGCCGCGCGCTGATGATCGTGAAGCCCAGCCCCGCCGCCTTCAGCCGCCTGACCGCATCGACGGTCGCGGGCGCGACCTTCTTGTCCTTGTCGACGAGCGTGCCGTCGACGTCGGACACGAGCAGCTTGATGCTCACTGGGGCATCTCGACATGCCCGCCGAAGCCGAAGCGCATCGCCGACAACAGCTTGTCGCCGAACGTATGGTCGACCCGGCTGCGATAGCGTGCGTAGAGTGCGGCGCTCAGCACGTTGGCGGGCACCTTCTCTTCCATCGCCGCGTCGATCGTCCACTGGCCCTCGCCCGAATCCGCGACGCTGCCGCTGAACCCTTCGAGCGTGCCATCCTTGGCCAGCGCGATCGCCGACAGATCGAGCAGCCACGACGAGATCACGCTGCCGCGACGCCACACTTCGGCGACGTCGGTCAGGTTGATGTCGAAGCGCTGGTCCTCCGCGACATGCTCGCCCGACTTGCCCTTGAGAATGTCGAAACCCTCGGCATAGGCCTGCATCAGGCCGTATTCGATGCCATTATGGACCATCTTGACGAAGTGCCCGGCACCCGGAGGGCCGGCGTGGATATAGCCCTTTTCCGCACGCGGATCGGCCTGCCCCTCGATGCGGCCCGGCGTGCGGACGATCTCGCCCATGCCCGGCGCCAGCGTGTCGAAGATCGGGTCGAGATAGTCGACCGTCTCCGTCTCGCCGCCGATCATCATGCAATAGCCGCGCTCAAGGCCCCAGACGCCACCCGACGTGCCGACGTCGACATAGCGGATGCCCTTTTCCGCGAGCTCCTTCGCACGGCGGACGTCGTCCTTGTAGAAGCTGTTGCCGCCATCGATGATGATGTCGCCCTCGGCGGCCTTTTCGGCGATCGCCTGCACGGTCTGCTCGGTCGGCTCGCCCGCGGGCACCATCACCCACCAGATCGCCGGCGTGTCGAGCTTGCCGCGCATGTCGTCGAGCGAGTCCGCGCCGATCGCGCCATCCGCCGCGAGCTTCTTCACCGCCTCCGCATCGCGATCGAACGCGACGACCTCATGGCCGTTCTTCATCAACCGGCGCGCGATATTGCCGCCCATCCGGCCGAGGCCGATCAGTCCGATCTTCATGATTCACTCCGCGCTTTCGCTGGAAAATACCTGCCGTTCGTCCCGAGTAGACGTCGAGCGTGTCGAGACGACGTATCGAGGGACATGTACCTCGATACGGTCTCTCGGCTTCGCTCGATCCCTACTCGGCACGAGCGGGAACGTGTCTTACGCCGTCGCCGGCTGCTTCTTCGCGATCGACCCGAGAAGGTCGTCGAACGCCTTCACGAACGAGGCGACGCCCTCTTCGACCAGCGTGCCGGTCACGCCGGTGAGGTCGAGCCCGAGCCGCTCGGCTTCCGCCAGCACATGCTTCGCGCCATCGACATCCGCGGTGATCGTCTCCGCCGCGGTGCCATGGTCGCGAAACGCGTCCATCGTCTTGGGCGGCATCGTGTTGACGGTGTCACGACCGATCAGCGTGTCGATGTAGAGCGTGTCGGGATAGCTCGGATCCTTGACCCCGGTCGACGCCCACAACAGCCGCTGCGGCTGCGCGCCCTTGGCGGCGAGCGCCTGCCAGCGATCCGACTTCAGGAACTCGAGATACCACTGATACGCCATCTTAGCGTTGGCGATCGCGACCTTGCCGCGCACCGCCTTCAGCGCATCCGCGTCGGCATCACCCTTTTCGAGCCGTGCATCGATCTGCTTGTCGATCATCGAATCGATCCGGCTGACGAAGAAGCTCGCGACGCTGGCGATCCGGTCGATCGGCTTGCCCTCGGCGACGCGCTTCTCGAGCCCTGCCGCATAGGCCTCGGCGACGCGGACATAGGCGTCGATCGAGAACAGCAAGGTCACGTTGACATTGATCCCTTCCGAGATCGCGGTCGAGATCGCCGGGCCACCCGCGAGCGTCCCCGGGATCTTGATCATCAGGTTCGGCCGGTCGACCGCCGCCCACAGCTTGCGCGCCTCGGCGATCGTCGCGTCGGTATCGTCCGAGATATAGGGCGACACTTCGAGGCTGACATAGCCGTCCTTCGCGTCGAGCCGGTCATACACGGGCTTCAGCGTCTCCGCCGCCGCCTTGATGTCCTGGATCGCGAGATGCTCGTAGCGGTCGATCGTCGCAGCGCCGGGGTTCTCCTTGTCGAACTTCGCGAGCGTCGAGTCATAGGCCTCGCCGTGCCCCATTGCCTTTTCGAAGATCGATGGGTTGGACGTGACACCGGTCAGCCCGTCCTCATCGACCAGCTTCTGGAGACCGCCGGCCTCCAGGAACTTCCGGTCGACGAAATCGAGCCACACCGCCTGGCCGAAGCCTTCGAGATCGTTGAGCGCACCCATCACTTGGTCTCCATAACCTGGCGGGCAACCTTGACGACATTGTCGACGGTGAACCCGAACTTGTCCTGCAGTTTGGCGAGCGGTGCCGAGGCACCGAAGGTCGACATCGTCACGGTCGCGCCGTCGAGCCCGACATAGCGGTCCCAGCCGATCGACCCGGCCATCTCGATTGCAACGCGTGCCCGCACGCCCCGCGGCAACACGCTTTCCTTGTAGGCAGCGTCCTGCAGTTCGTAGCGATACCAGCTCGGCATCGACACGACCCGGCTCTTCACGCCGTCCGCGACCAGCTTCTCATGCGCGTCGACCGCGAGCGACACTTCGCTGCCCGTCGCGATCAGGATCACGTCGGGCGTGCCGTCACAATCGGCGAGCACATAACCGCCCTGCGCAACGCCGTCGGCGCTCGCATATTTGGTCCGGTCGAGCGTCGGCAGCGCCTGGCGCGACAGGATCAGCGCGGCGGGCGTGCTGGCGTCCTTCAGGACCGCCTTCCACGCCGCGACGACTTCGTTCGCGTCGCTCGGGCGGATCGTGTCGAGCCCGGGGATCGCACGCAGCGTCGCCAGATGCTCGATCGGCTGGTGCGTCGGGCCGTCCTCGCCGACGCCGATCGAATCGTGCGTGAACACCCAGACCGCGCCGACTTCCATGATCGCCGACAGGCGCACCGGTGCGCGCATGTAATCGACGAAGACGAGGAAGGTGGAGCCGTAGGAGCGCAGATGCGACAGCGCCATGCCGTTGACGATCGCGCCCATGCCATGTTCGCGAATGCCGAAATGGAAGTTGCGGCCGGCATAGTTGTTCGCCTCGAACGAGGGCTGGCCCTTGATGTCGGTCTTGGTCGACGGCGCGAGATCGGCCGAACCGCCGATCAGCCACGGCACCTTGGCGGCGATCGCGTTGAGCACCTTGCCACCCGAATCACGGCTGGCGACGCCCTTGGGATCCGCCTCGAACACCGGAATGTCCGCGTCCCAGCCCTCGGGCAGCTCGTCCTTGAGCAGCAGCTCGAGTTCGGCCGACAGCTCGGGATATGCACCCCGATATTTGTCGGTCAGCGCGACCCATTCGTCGCGCAGCTTCGCGCCACGCTCCGCGATCGCACCGTTGAAATGCTCGATCACGCCGTCGGGCACGTAGAAGGACTTGTCCTCGGGCCAGCCATAGGCCTGCTTGGTGAGGCGGATATTCTCGTCGCCGAGCGGCTCGCCATGCGCCTTCTCGCTGCCCGCCTTCGGGCTGCCGTAACCGATCACCGAATGCACGACGATGAAGGTCGGCTTGTCGGTGGTCGCCTTGAACGTCTCGATCGCACGGCTCAGCGCGGCAGTGTCGTTCGCGTCGTCGACATGGATGACGTTCCAGCCGTAAGCGTCGAAGCGCAGGCCGACATCCTCGTCGAATGCGAGATCGGTCGCGCCCTCGATCGAGATGTGGTTGCTGTCGTAGATCCAGCACAGATTGCTGAGCTTCAGATGCCCGGCCATGCTCGCCGCCTCGGCCGAGACGCCCTCCATCATGTCGCCGTCGCCACAGATGGTGTAGACGTCATGGTCGAACAGCGTGAAGCCGTCCTTGTTGTAGCGCGCCGCGAGCCAGCGCTCGGCGATCGCCATGCCGACCGAATTGCCGCAACCCTGGCCGAGCGGGCCGGTCGTGGTCTCGACACCCGTCGTGTGGCGATATTCGGGGTGGCCCGGGGTCTTGGACGAAAGCTGGCGGAACTGCCGGATGTCTTCGAGGCTGACCGCCTCCTTGCCGCTCTTCTCGCCGTCCGCACTGATCTCTTCGATCTTGGCGAGGTGGATCAGCGCATAGAGCAGCATCGACGCATGGCCGACCGACAGGACGAACCGGTCGCGATTGGGCCAGTCGGCATGCTTGGGATCGTAGCGCAGGAATTTCGACCAGAGCGTGTAGCCGACCGGCGCGAGCGCCATCGGCGTGCCGGGATGGCCCGAATTGGCCTTCTGCACCGCGTCCATCGACAGCGTGCGGATCGTATCGATCGTCAGACGCTCGGGCGAACCGTCCTCGTGCAGGTTCGGATCCGCCTTCATCGTGGGGGCGGTTGCGGTATCGGTCATGAAAGAAAGCCTCGCTCTAGACGGTGACCGAACGCCGCGCATCCGATCTGGTTGCCAACATAGGATGCCTTTAGGCGGATGCACCCGAGCGTTCCAGTCGCGTAACGACGCCTTTCGATGCAATATACGCGGCATCGACCTCGTCGAGGAACAATCCGTGGCCCAGCACGCCCGGAATCGCCGCCAGCACCGCAGCGAGCGCGTGCGGGTCCTCGAGTGCCGGAAATCGGCAATCCGCGACAAGATTGTCCTGATCCGTCCGATAGTTGGGCCGAATCACCGGCGCCGCACCCAAGTCGCTCAACACGCGCATCACATAGCCTCGCGCGAAGGGCAGCAGCTCGACCGGCAGCTTCGCCGCACCGATCCGTTCGACCCGCTTCGATCCGTCGGCAATCACGACCATCCGTGCCGAGCTTGCGGCGACGATCTTCTCGCGCAGCATTGCCCCGCCCGCGCCCTTGATCGCGAAACAGCGCGCATCGATCTCGTCCGCGCCGTCGATCGTCAGGTCGACCTGCGCGATATCGGCAAAGTTGAGCACCGCGATACCCACCTGCCGCGCCAGCGCGCCGCTCGCCTCGGACGTGACGACGGCGCGGACGTCGAGCCCCGCCGCGACCCGCTCGCCCAACGCACGGATCGCGAACGCCGCGGTCGACCCGGTACCCAGCCCGACCAGCATCCCGTCCCGAACCTCCGCCACCGCCGCCACCGCCGCCGCCTGCTTGTCGTCATCGATCATGTGTTGCGCCTTTTCAAATCAACTGCCCCCGATCCAATCCAACCGCCCCCGTCCCTCCTCCCCGTTCGCCCTGAGCGAAGTCGAAGGGCATGCCCCAAGAGACGGTGCTTCGACTTCGCTCAGCACGAACGGAGGGGGGGAACGAACGGATAAACGAAACGAACGGATTGGGGCGAGACGAATGGGTTGGGGAACACGAACGGATCAGGAATACGAACCGATCAGCGGAATCATCGCAACAGCCCCCCCCAAAACCCCCCGTCATCCTGACGAAAGTCAGGATCCAGAGCCACCAACGATCCCCTCGAGACCCCGGATCCCGACCTTCGCCAACACAACCGACCGCAAAAAACCCCACCCCGGAAACACCACAAAACACCCCCACCAACAAACCAGGTTACTCTTTCTTCCCTATTTTTCGCGTCCGCTTTTCAACTGACATACTTCTGGTACATCCGCATGGTTTAGCCGGCCCTCATCTGATCGCGGATACCCCACTTGATAGCCAAACGACTTACCCCTTGGCGCTACGCCGTGATGGCACCCGCGCTGATCGGCCTCGCGGCCTGTTCCGGTGGCGGCGGCGATGCCGCTAAAGGCAAGGGCAAGGGCGGTCAGCCGGGCCAGGGCACCCCCACCGTCGGCTATGTCGTCATCCAGCCGTCGAGCGTCGCGATGACCACCGAACTCAGCGGCCGCACGACCGCGTTCGAAAGCTCGGACGTCCGCCCCCAGGTCACCGGGATCATCCGTCGCCGCTTCTTCACCGAGGGCACGCTCGTGAAGAAGGGCCAGCCGCTCTACGAGATCGACCCGCGCCTCTACCGCGCCGCCGCCAACGAGGCGCAGGCGAACCTGCAGAGCGCGCGCGCCAATGCCGAGGCGCAGGGCATCCTTGCGCAGCGGTACAAGCCGCTCGCCGAGATGGAGGCGATCAGCAAGCAGGATTACACCAACGCGATCGCGACCTCGCGCCAGGCGACCGCCTCGGTCGCACAGACCCGCGCCGCGCTCGAGACCGCGCAGATCAACCTGAAGTTCACGACCGTCCCCGCGCCGATCACCGGGCGGATCGGCCGCTCGCTGTTCACCGTCGGCGCGCTCGTCTCCGCGACCCAGACCGATCCGCTGTCGCAGATCCAGCGGCTCGACCCGATCTTCGTCGACATCCAGCAGGCCTCGGGCGACCTGCTCGCGCTGCGTCGCTCGCTCGGCCAGAACGGCATCGTCCCGACCCGCGCCGAGGTCCGCCTCAAGCTCGAGGATGGCAGCGATTACGGCGCGACCGGCTCGGTCGAATTCGCCGAGGCGCTGGTCAACACCGAGACCGGCACCGTGACGCTGCGCGCGCGCTTCCCCAATCCCCAGGGGCTGTTGCTGCCCGGCATGTTCGTCCAGGCGAAGTTCGCGCAGGCGATCAACCAGCGCGCGTTCCTCGTGCCGCAAGCGGGCGTCGCGCGCGATGCCAAGGGCAACGCGACCGTCTATGTCGTCAGTGCCGACAACAAGGCGGTGCAGAAGACGATCAAGGCCGACCGGACGCAGGGCCCCTATTGGGTCGTCACCAGCGGGCTCAACCCCGGCGACCGGATCATCACGCAGGGGCTGTCGAAGATCGCCCCCAACCAGAGCGTGAAGCCGGTCCCCGAAAACACCGCGCAAAAGATCGAAGCGCCCAAGGGCGACTCCTCGGGTGGCGATAAGGCCAGCCAGAAAAAGGCCGGCTAGACCCTTATGTTATCCCGTGTCTTCATCGATCGCCCGATCTTTGCCTGGGTGCTCGCGATCATCGTGATGCTCGGCGGCATCGGCGCGATCATGAGCCTGCCGATCGCGCAATATCCCGACGTCGCGCCGCCACAGGTGACGATCCGCGCGACCTTCCCGGGCGCCAACGCGCAGACGATCCAGAACAGCGTGACGCAGGTCGTCGAACAGTCGCTGACCGGGATCGACGGGCTGATCTATTTCAGCTCGTCCTCGTCGTCGCGCGGCTCGGTAACGGTCACGGTCACGTTCGAAAAGGGCACCGATCCCGACATCGCGCAGGTCCAGGTGCAGAACCAGGTCCAGCAGACACTGTCGCGCCTCCCCACCCAGGTCCAGCAGCAGGGCCTCGTCGTCCGCAAGTCGAACCCGGACAACCTCCTGATCGTCGGCGTCTATGACGAGACCGACAAGCTGACCAACCAGGACGTCTCGGACTATCTCGTCTCGAACCTCCAGGATCCGCTCGGCCGTATTCCGGGCATCGGCGACAGCAACGTCTTCGGCGCGCAGTACGCGATGCGGATCTGGCTCGACCCGAATAAGCTGGCGAGCTTCCAGCTGATCCCGAGCGACGTGACGACCGCGATCCAGGCGCAGAATACCGAGGTCGCGGCCGGCGAGCTCGGCGGCCAGCCGCAGCCCGACACGCAGATGCTCAACGCGACCGTCACCGCCCAGTCGCGTCTCCAGACGCCCGAGCAGTTCGCCAATATCATCCTGAAGACCACCAACACCAGCGCGACGGTCAAGCTGCGCGACGTCGCGCGGATCGAACTGGGCGCCGAGAACTACAACGCGCGCAGCCGCGTCAACGCGCATCCGGGCGCGGGCATCGCGGTGCTGCTGGCCCCCGGCGCCGACGCGCTCAAGACCGCCGAGCTGGTCAAGGCCTATGTCGAGAAGTCCGCCAAGAGCTTCCCGCCAGGCCTCAAATTCGCCTACGCCAACGACACGACCAACTTCATCAAGCTGTCGATCGAGGAGGTCATCAAGACGCTGATCGAGGCGGTCATCCTCGTCGTCATCGTCATGTTCGTCTTCCTGCAGAGCTGGCGCGCGACGCTGATCCCGACGATCGCGGTCCCGGTCGTGCTGCTCGGCACGTTCGGCGTCTTCTATCTCGCGGGCTTCTCGATCAACACGCTGACGCTGTTCGGGCTCGTGCTCGCGATCGGTCTGCTCGTCGACGACGCGATCGTCGTCGTCGAGAATGTCGAGCGGCTGATGGAGGAAAACCCCGACATGTCGCCGCGCGAGGCGACGATCGAGTCGATGAATGAGATCACCGTCGCGCTGGTCGCGATCGCGCTCGTGCTGTCGGCGGTGTTCCTGCCGATGGCGTTCTTCGGCGGGTCGACCGGCGTGATCTACCGCCAGTTCTCGCTGACGATGGTGTCGGCGATGGTGCTGTCGGTGCTCGTCGCGCTGATCCTGTCGCCGGCGCTGACCGCGACGTTGCTCAAGCAGAAGAAGAAGGATGCCGACGGCAATCCCGAACAGAGCTGGGGCGAGCGCAAATTTCCGAAGGTCGCGCATTTCTTCACGCGCGCGGGCGACAAGTTCAACGACACGTTCGAAAAGGGTACGAGGAAATACGTCGGCGCCGTCCAGTCGGTGGTCAATCGCAAATGGCTGTTCCTGCTGATCTATGCCGCGGTCGTCGCGCTGCTCGCGGTGATGTTCCTCCGCCTGCCCACGGGCTTCCTGCCGACCGAGGACCAGGGCACCGGCATCGTCCAGTTCCAGCTGCCCGCAGGCGCGACGCAAGGGCGTACCTTCGCGCTGCAGAAGCAGATCGAGAAATATTACTTCACCAACGAGAAGGCGAATGTGAGCACGATGTTCACCGTCAGCGGCGGCGGTGGCGGTGGTGCGAGCGGCCAGAATACCGGCCAGGGCTTCGTCTCGTTCGCGCCGTGGGAAAATCGCGAGGGCAAGGAGAATACAGCCGAGGCGATCACCGGTCGTGCGGCCGAGGCGTTCGCAGGGTTCCGCGATGCGCAGGTCTATTCGCTCGTCCCGCCGGCGATCCGCGGTCTCGGCTCGTCGAACGGCTTCACGATGCAGCTGCAGAACAGCGGCAGCCTGAGCCAGACCGAGTTCAACGCCGCGCGCGACAAGCTGCTCGCGCTCGCCCGCGCCGATTCCTCGCTGACCGCGATCCGCCTGACCGAATTGCCCGACGTCGCGACGCTGCGTGTCGATGCCGACCAGCAGAAGCTCTCGACGCTCGGGCTGACCCAGGCGAACGTGAACTCGACGCTGTCGACCGCCTGGGGCGGCCAATATGTCAACGACTTCATCGACCGCGGCCGCGTCAAGCGCGTCTATGTCCAGGGCGACGCGCAGTTCCGCGCCGCGCCTTCGGACCTGAGCCAGTGGTTCGTCCGCGGATCGAACGGCCAGATGGCGCCCTTCTCCTCGTTCGCGCGCACCAGCTGGTCGCAGGCGCCGACGACGCTCTCGCGGTTCAACGGCATCTCGTCCTACGAGATCCAGGGGTCGGGCGCGGCGGGCGTCAGCTCGGGCGACGCGATGACCCGGATCGCCGAGCTTGCCGGGAAGATCCCCGGCACCTCGGTCGCCTGGTCGGGGCTCTCCTATCAGGAACGCCTGTCCTCGGGCCAGGCGCCGATCCTCTACGGGCTGTCGCTGCTCGTCGTCTTCCTGTGCCTCGCCGCGCTCTATGAGAGCTGGTCGATCCCGATCGCGGTGCTGCTCGTCATCCCCTTGGGCCTCGTCGGCGCGATCCTCGCGGTGACGCTGCGCGGCCTCATCAACGACGTGTATCTGCAGATCGGGCTGCTCACGACGATGGGGCTCGCGGCGAAGAACGCGATCCTGATGATCGAGTTCGCGGAGCAGGAAGAGCGCAAGGGCAAGCGCGTCATCGAGGCTGCGCTGTCCGCCGCGAAGATCCGTCTTCGCCCGATTCTGATGACCTCGTTTGCGTTCATCCTCGGCGTGCTGCCGCTCGCGCTGTCGACCGGCGCGGGTGCGAACAGCCGTATCGCGATCGGCACCGCGGTGGTCGGCGGGATGCTGACCGCGACCCTGCTCGCGATCTTCTACATCCCGCTGTTCTTCGTGCTCGTCCGCCGCGGCGCGCGCGACGGCATCGCCAAGCTGCGTGGTCGCCCGACCGGCTTCCACGGCGGCGAGGATGACCATGACGGTCGCGATTCCGAAAAGCTCGGCCCTCCCGAACAACCAGGCCCCCACCGGCCGGAGCCCGCATGATGCGTTCGCCACTCCTGATCCTCGCCGCGTCGACCGCGCTCGCGGGCTGCTCGCTCGCCCCCAAATATGTCCGGCCCGAGCTGCCCACGCCGGTATCCTGGCCGGTCGGCGACGCCTATCTGCGTCAGTCCGAAGCGGCGCTGCCGGCGTTCACCTACCGCGACGTGTTCCGGGACCCGCGGCTCCAGCAGATCATCGTCCAGGCGCTGGCAAACAACCGCGACCTGCGCGTCGCCGCCGCGAACATCGCCGCCACCCGCGCGCAATATCGCATCCAGCGCGCCGACCTGCTCCCCCAGATCGACGCGAGCGGCCGCTACAGCTATTCGGGCGGCGGCAATGGCGCGCGCAGCACCGCGACCAGCAACACGGGCACAGGCACGGGCACCGGCGGCACAGGGACCGGGACAGGCACCGGCACGGGGACCGGCGGGACCGGCACGGGCGGGACCGTCGTCAGCTCGTCCAGCTCGAACAGCGCCTTCTCGGTCGATCTCGGCACCACCGCGTTCGAGCTCGACCTGTTCGGCCGCATCCGCTCGCTGACCGGTGCCGCACTCAACCGCTATTTCGAGACCGAAGCCGCCGCGCGTGCGACCCGGCTGACGCTGGTCGGCGACATCGCCGATGCTTGGCTGACCTATGCCTCCGACCAGAGCCTGCTCAAGATCGCGCAGGACACCGTCGCCAGCTCGCAGCGCAGCGTGACCCTCACCCAGGCGCGGCTCCGCGGCGGCGTCGCACCGCGCACCGACCTGCGTCAGGCCCAGCAGATCCTGTTCACCGCGCAATCCGACCTCGCGACCCAGAAGACCGCGCTCGCGCAGGACATCAACGCGCTGCAACTGCTCGTCGGCGCGCCGCTCGACGCCGCGCTCCTGCCCGCCTCGATCGAGCAGGCGCTGCCGACCGTCGCCACCCTGCCCGCCGGCCTCGACAGCGGCATCCTGCTCCGCCGCCCCGACGTCGTTCAGGCCGAATATGAGCTGCGTGCGACCAATGCCGAGATCGGCGCCGCGCGTGCCGAGCTGTTCCCGCGCGTCTCGCTCACGGGTCTGCTCGGCTTTGCCAGCAGCGCGCTGACCTCGCTGTTTTCGGGCGGCGCGTTCAACTATTCGGTCGCGCCCTCGATCAGCTACCCGATCTTCCGCGCGGGCGCGGGCGTCGCCAATGTCGAATATACCAGGGCGCAGCGCGATGCCGCGCTCGCGAACTACGAGAAATCGATCCAGACCGCGTTCCAGGAAACCGCCGACGCGCTCGCGCGCCAGGGCACGATCGCCGATCAGCTCGCCGCCAACGTCAATTTCGCGGCCGCCGCGCAGGACACCTATCGCCTGTCCGACGCGCGCTATCGCGGCGGGATCGACACCTTCCTCAGCTCGCTCGACGCGCAGCGCTCGCTCTACACCGCGCAGCGCAACCTCGTCGCGACGCAGCTGGTCGGCGCGAGCAACCGGGTCACGCTCTACCGCGTGCTCGGCGGCGACTCGACGCTCGAGGCGACCGCCAACGGACCGCGGCCCGTCACCGCCACCGGCGCACCGCGCGCCGAATAGGCCGGTCGCGCCGGGCCGATCCTGTCGGCCCGGCGCGGGTCGATGATCAGCCGCCCTTCATCGGCGTGACCGCGTCGCGCCCGAACCGCATGATCAGCTCGCCGATCTCACGCGCCTGGCTCATGCTGCGCTCGCTCTGTATCCGCAGATAGTCGCTCTGGATCTTCATCACCTCGGTCAGGTCCTTGGCGGACGCCGCTTCGCGCATCGCCGCGAACGCCTCGCGCGTATTCTGCTCGGCCTGGTCAATCATCTTCGCGCCGATCGTCGACCCGTTCTCCGCCATCTTGCGTCCCGATTCCTTCAGCGCCTCGCCCGCGCGCTTGGCGGGCTCGCCGAAATGATCCGAAAACGCGGCCTGCGCGCTCTGCGCATCCGCCTGCATCCGATCGGTCGCGGTCTTCGCCGCACCCGCGGCCTGATCGGTCGCCGCCTTTGCCCGACCAGCACCCTTGTCGATCGCGGCTTTGACATCGTCTGACATATTTATGGTCCTCTCCATTCCGGCGTGCTTGCTGCATCGGCCTTCGACGGAGCCGGAGCATAACCGGTTGTGGCCCGGTCGCAATGTCGGTCGCAATGTTAGTCGCGCACGCGAAACCGCGTCTCAATCAAAACCCGCCCTTCCCCCGCCCGCCCCCCCTTGCTAAGGCCCCGGCAGTAACCGCATTCAGGTCGGTCCCCTACGCGCCCCCGCGGTCCCATAGGCCGCTTTCCCCTCGGCGCCCGGCGGCCCGACGCCCACGGGAAGGACCCCTATGACTGCCATCGGCCAGGACACCCTCAAGACCCGCACGAGCCTTTCGACCGGCGGCAAGTCGTACGACTATTACAGCCTCGCCAAGGCCTCCGAACAGCTCGGCGACATCAGCCGCCTGCCCTTCTCGATGAAGGTGCTGCTCGAGAACCTGCTCCGCTTCGAGGACGGCGTCACCGTAACGCGCGACGACATCCAGGCGATCGTCGACTGGCAGAAGGAGCGTCGCAGCGACCGCGAGATCCAGTATCGCCCGGCGCGCGTGCTGATGCAGGATTTCACCGGCGTGCCCTGCGTCGTCGATCTCGCCGCGATGCGCGATGCGATGACCAAGCTCGGCGGCAACCCCGAGAAGATCAACCCGCAGGTTCCCGTCCACCTCGTCATCGATCACTCGGTGATGGTCGACGAGTTCGGCACGCCCAAGGCGTTCGAGGATAACGTCGACCTCGAGTACGAGCGCAACATCGAGCGCTACGAATTCCTGAAGTGGGGCAGCAAGGCGCTCGACAATTTCCAGGTCGTCCCCCCCGGCACCGGCATCTGCCACCAGGTGAACCTCGAATATATCGGCCAGGCCGTCTGGTCGTCGGCCTCGTCGGGTGATCATGGCGACGGCACGATGATCGCCTATCCGGACACGCTGGTCGGCACCGACAGCCACACGACGATGATCAACGGTCTCGGCGTGCTCGGCTGGGGCGTCGGCGGGATCGAGGCCGAGGCCGCGATGCTCGGCCAGCCCGTCTCGATGCTGATCCCCGAAGTCGTCGGCTTCAAGCTGACGGGCGCACTGAACGAGGGCATCACCGCCACCGATCTCGTGCTCACCGTCACGCAGATGCTGCGCGCCAAGGGCGTGGTCGGCCGCTTCGTCGAGTTCTTCGGCCCAGGCCTGTCGTCGATGACGCTCGCCGATCGCGCGACGATCGCCAACATGGCGCCGGAATATGGCGCGACCTGCGGCTTCTTCCCGATCGACGACAAGACGCTCGATTACATGCGCCTCACCGCGCGGTCTGACGAGAATGTCGAGCTGGTCGAGGCCTATGCCAAGGCCAACGGCTTCTGGCGCGACGAGAATGCCGAGGACCCCGTCTTCACCGACACGCTCGAGCTCGACATGGGCTCGGTCGTCGCATCGCTCGCAGGCCCGAAGCGCCCGCAGGACCGCGTCAGCCTCAACAAGGTCGACGAGGTGTTCAACAGCGACCTCCACAAGCTCTACCACAAGGAGCAGCCCGAGCGCGTCGCGGTCGAGGGGCGTGAGCACGACATCGGCGACGGCGACGTCGTGATCGCCGCGATCACCAGCTGCACCAACACGTCGAACCCGTCGGTGCTCGTCGCCGCCGGCCTCGTCGCCCGCAAGGCGAACGCGCTGGGCCTCAAGTCGAAGCCCTGGGTGAAGACGTCGCTGGCGCCGGGTTCGCAGGTCGTCACCGACTATCTCGACAAGGCCGGCCTCACCGCCGACCTGAACGCGCTCGGCTTCAACCTCGTCGGCTATGGCTGCACGACCTGCATCGGCAATTCGGGCCCGCTGGCGCCGGCGATCTCGTCGGCGATCAACGAGAACGACCTCGTCGCGGCCTCGGTCCTCTCGGGCAACCGCAACTTCGAAGGCCGCGTCTCGCCCGACGTCCGCGCCAACTTCCTGGCCAGCCCGCCGCTCGTCGTCGCCTATGCGATCAAGGGCACCGTCACGACCGACATGATCGAGACGCCGCTGGGTCAGGGCACCGACGGCCAGGACGTGTATCTGCGCGACATCTGGCCGACCAACGAGGAGGTCCGCAGCACGATGGACGCCAACATCGACGCGTCGATGTTCGGTGCGCGCTACGGCGACGTCTATGCCGGCGACTCGAAGTGGCGCGAGATCGACGTCACGGGTTCGGACACCTACGCCTGGCGCGCAGGGTCGACCTATGTCGCCAACCCGCCCTATTTCGAGGGCCTCAGCATGACGCCCTCGCCGGTGCAGGACATCATCGACGCCAAGCCGCTCGCGATCCTCGGCGATTCGATCACCACCGATCACATCTCGCCCGCAGGCTCGATCAAGGCGGACAGCCCCGCCGGCCGCTTCCTCCAGGAGCATCAGGTCAGCAAGGCCGACTTCAACAGCTATGGCGCACGCCGCGGCAACCATGACGTGATGATGCGCGGCACCTTCGCCAACATCCGCATCAAGAACGAGATGGTCCCCGGCGTCGAAGGCGGCATGTCCAAATATGACGGCGAGGTCATGGCGATCTACGACGCCGCGATGCGCTTCAAGCAGGACGGCACGCCGCTCGTGATCGTCGCCGGCAAGGAATATGGCACCGGTTCGTCGCGCGACTGGGCGGCCAAGGGCACCAACCTGCTCGGCGTCCGCGCGGTCATCACCGAGAGCTTCGAGCGTATCCACCGCTCGAACCTGGTCGGCATGGGCGTGCTGCCGCTGCAGTTCGCCGAAGGCACCGATCGCAAGACGCTCGGCCTCGACGGCTCGGAAACGTTCACCATCCTCGACGTGGCAAGCATCCGCCCGCGTCAGGACGTGAGCGTCAAGATGACCCGCGCCGACGGCACCAGCGAGACGTTCCAGACCAAGTGCCGGATCGATACCGTCAACGAGCTGGAATACTTCCTCAACGGCGGCATCCTGCACTACGTCCTGCGCAAGCTGGCCGCCTGATCCGGCGACGTTGTCCCGGCGCAATCCGGGACGACGCCTGCCCCCTGAACTACCGTCATTCCAGCGAAAGCCGGAATATCCCCGTGAGGCGCATGTCGCCCACTACAAGGGATATCCCGATCTTCGCTGGGATGACGTGTTTTGGATGGCGAGTTTCACCAGACGGCGCGTCTCGAACGCGACCCGGGCCCGGCAGAAAAAAGCGGGGCGACCATGACGATCGCCCCGTAGTTCAGGGAGGGACCGGGAGGGGGAACAACCCGGCCACGTCGCCGTCCACAGGGGGAGAGGGAGCGGCGACCCCCACCTCATCGCGCCGATATGTTGCACCAATGTGTCGGAGCCCTCGGATCGCCGCAATTCTTCCGCCGATCACCGCACCCGGTGGCAAACCACCACCTCCCCGAACCGTCATCCTGACGAACGTCAGGACCCAGAGCCTCGCGCGTCACGCCGCCGCTAGAGCGCCCGCCCCGCCACCGCGTCGAGCTTCGCCACCAGCACCGGATCCCGCGCCTCGCGCGCCGTGATGATCGCACTGTCGAGACAGGTATCGATCGGCGACGCCGGCCGCTCCGCCGGCAGGCCGCGCAGCAACGCCATCACCATCGCGCGCGCTTTCGCCGCATTCGCACCGAGCTGCGCAATCACCTCCGCGACATCGACCCCCGCCGCCTCCTCGCGCCAGCAGTCATAGTCGGTCACCATCCCGACCAGCGCATAGGGCAGCTCCGCCTCACGCGCGAGTTTCGCCTCGGGCATCGCGGTCATCCCGATCACGTCGCACCCCCATTGGCGGTACAACCGGCTTTCCGCGCGCGTCGAGAATTGCGGCCCCTCCATCGCCAGATAGGTGCCGCGGTCGTCGACCTCGGCCCCGGCCTGACGCGCGGCATCGGCGGCATAGCCCGACAGGCGCGGACACACGGGATCCGCCATCGAGACATGCGCGACCAGGCCCGTGCCGAAGAAGCTCGACACCCGCCCTTTGGTCCGGTCGATGAACTGGTCGACGATCGTGAAGCTCCCCGGCGGCCGCGCCTCGACCAGCGACCCGACCGACGACACCGCCAGCACATCGGTCACGCCCAGCCGCTTCAACGCATCGATATTCGCGCGGGCGTTCAGGTCCGACGGCGCGATTCTGTGCCCGCGCCCGTGCCGCGGCAGGAACGCCACCCCGACAGGCCCTACGCGCCCGGTATAGATCGCATCCGACGGCGCACCCCAGGGTGTCTCCACCGTCTGCCAGCGCCCGTCCTCGATCCCCTCGACCCCGTACAGCCCGGAGCCGCCGATGATCCCGATCGTCCAGCCGCTCATTCGGCAAGCGCCCGCGGCCGCGCATAGGCGAAGTAGATCACCAGCCCGAGCAGGTTCCACATGCCGAAATAGAGTTGTGTCTTCGAGGGCAGGCTGAAGAACAGATACAGGCAGCCGAGAATGCCGACGATGCCAACCAGCGTCGCGGCAGGCGCGCGGAAGGTGCGCACCGCATCGGGCGCACGGCGACGCATCACCAGCATGCACGCGCACACCGCGACGAACGCCGCGAGCGTCCCCGCATTGGCGAGCGCCGCGATCTCGGCGAGTGGCAACAGCCCCGCGATCACCGCGACGATCGCCGCGGTAATCCACGTGATCCGCACCGGCGCACCGCGCTTGGAAACCTTGGCGAGGCCCAGCGGCAGCAGCCCGTCACGCGCCATCGTGAAGAAGATCCGGCTCTGCCCGAACAGAAAGGCGAGCAGCACGGTCGGCAACGCGATGACCGCCGACGCGCCGAGGAACGTCGCGAACCCCGGCCGCCCGATCTCGCGCAGGATCAGCGCGAGCGGCTCGGCCGAGCCGGCGAACCGCGTATAGGACAACGCGCCCACCGCGGCGACCGCGACAAGGATGTAGATCGCGATGCACGCCACCATCGATCCGAGGATGCCGATCGCGAGGTCGCGGCCCGGATTCTTCGTCTCCTCCGCCGCGGTCGAGATCGCGTCGAACCCGTAGAATGCGAAGAAGATGATCGCCGCCGCCGCCATCACGCCGCGCTCCGCGCCGTCGGGCTGGACGGCCTTGGGGAAGC
Source organism: Sphingomonas sp. CFBP 8765 (assembly GCF_014841445.1). Classification (NCBI taxonomy): domain Bacteria; kingdom Pseudomonadati; phylum Pseudomonadota; class Alphaproteobacteria; order Sphingomonadales; family Sphingomonadaceae; genus Sphingomonas; species Sphingomonas sp. CFBP 8765. Next base: position 721,456 of record NZ_JACYTY010000001.1, read on the forward strand.
CATAGGGCATGAACGGCTGCAGGTTCGCGCTGTTGAAATAATGGAGCGCGATGAACACGAACACGGTCAGCGCGATCATCTTCACCGCCACCAGCACCGCGTTCAGCGTCGCACTCTCGCGCGTCCCGAACGACAGCACGCCCGCGACGACCGCGATGATGACGATCGCCGGCACGTTCAGGATCCCGCCCAGCTCGGGGCTGAGTGTCAGCGCCTCGGGAAACCCGAACGCGCCGCGCAGCAACGGCGCGGCATAGCCCGACCAGCCGACCGCGACGGTCGACACGACCAGCGAATATTCGAGGATCAGGCTCCAGCCGATCACCCAGGCGATCAGCTCGCCGAGCACGACATAGCTATAGGTGTAGGCGCTGCCCGACGCGGGGATCATCGTCGCCATCTCGGCATAGGCGAGCGCGGCGCAGGCACAGATCCCGCCGGCGATGATGAACGACAGGATGACCGCGGGGCCCGCGAGCCCCGCCCCGACGCCGATCAGCGTCAGGATCCCCGTGCCGACGATCCCGCCCACGCCCATCGCGACCAGATGCGGCCATGACAAGGTCCGCGCGAGCTGATGCTCGGGCGGCTGCTCGGTGACGATTTTTCGGCGAAACAGACTGGCCACGTAGATCCCCTCTTCTTCAGGGGGGAGTGGCACAGGACGGGATGGGCAAGCAAGGCGGCCGGTCGGCCGGCATCGCCTTGGCTCGGCCGGATCTTTGTTCTCCCGCGAAGGCGGGAGCCCAGTCTGGGTCCCCGCCTTCGCGGGGACACATTAGCTCACGGCAGAATTTAGACCGTGAAGCTTTCCCCGCACCCGCACGCACCCTTGGCGTTGGGGTTCTGGAACACGAACCCGGCCGTGAAGTCGTCCTCGACCCAGTCCATCGTCGACCCGATCAGGTACAATATCGACCCGCCATCGACGAACAGCGTGCCGCCGGGCGTGTCGATCCGTTCGTCGAACGGCTTGGCCTCGCTCACATAATCGACCGAATAGGCGAGTCCCGAACAGCCGCGCTTGGGTGTCGACAGCTTGACCCCGATCGACTCCTCCGGCGCGCGCGCCATCAGGTCCGCGATTCGCGCATGCGCGGTCGCGGTCAGGTTCAGCGCCGCGGGCCGTGCTCGTAATGTCGTCGCCATGGCTCGTTCCTTCCATCTAAAGCCCCTCCCCTTCAGGGGAGGGGTTGGGGTGGGGCGCCCGACCGGATCGCGCGCTCGCGGTGAGGCCCCACCCCCGTCCCCTCCCCTGAAGGGGAGGGGCAAGTCGTTACAACATGCCCAGTTCGAGCTTCGCCTCGTCGGACATCTTCTGCGGATCCCATGCCGGATCCCATACCAGATTTACCTCGGCCACCCCGACGCCCGGCACCGCACCGACGCGCATCTCGACCTCCATCGGCATCGATTCCGCCACCGGACAGTTCGGCGTGGTCAGCGTCATCGTGACGACCGCATGCCCGTCCTCGGTCACCTCGACGCCGTAGATCAGCCCCAGGTCATAGATGTTCACCGGGATTTCGGGATCGTAAATGTCCTTCAACGCATCGATGATCGCGTCATAGACCGCGCCACCCGGTTCGCCGGGGGAGTCCACCTGCGGCTTCTGCGCCAGGAACCCGGCGAGATAGTCGCGCTTGCGCTCCGCATCGCCGTCGGTGTCGAGCACGACACGCGCCTTGGGCGGCGACTGCACCGCCTCGACTTCCTCGATCTCGAACCGATCGCTCATCCAAATATCCTCGTTACTCGCGCGATACCGCGCACCAGCGCATCCACGTCAGCAGGACCGTTATAGACACCGAAGCTCGCCCGTGCCGTCGCCTCGACGCCCAGCATCTCCATCAGCGGCTGGGCGCAATGATGGCCAGCCCGGATCGCGACGCGCTCTTCGTCCAATATGGTGCCGATGTCGTGCGGATGAACCCCTTCGATCGTGAACGAGACGATCCCCGCCGAATCCGCCGGGCCATAGAGCCGCACCGAATTGATCCCCGACAGCGCCTCGCGCGTCGCGGTGACCAGCGCGGTTTCGTGCGCATGGATCGCCGCCAGCCCGATGCTCTCGACATAGTCGATCGCCGCATGCAGCCCGAGCGCGCCGACGATATGCGGCGTCCCCGCCTCGAACCGTCCCGGCGCCGGCGCGTACGTCGTCTTCGCGAACGACACCTTGTCGATCATCGACCCGCCACCCTGATAGGGCGGCATCGCCTCGAGCAGCTCGGGCTTTGCCCACAGCACGCCGATCCCGGTCGGACCGTACAGCTTGTGGCCCGAGAACACGTAAAAATCGCAGCCGATCGCAGACACGTCGACCGCGATCCGCGGCACCGACTGGCAGCCGTCGAGCAGGATCTTCGCCCCGACCGAATGCGCAATCTCCGTCGCCCGCTTCGCGTCGAGCACCGAGCCGAGCACGTTCGACACATGGCCGAGCGCGACCAGCTTGTGCGCGGGCGTGATCATCCGCTCCATCGCGTCGAGATCGATGCAATGGTCCGCGGTCAGCGGCAGCACGTCGATCGCGACACCGCGTGCCTCGGCGATCATCTGCCACGGCACGATGTTCGAATGATGCTCGAGCATCGACAGCAGGATGCGGTCGCCCGCCTTCAACTGGGTCCCCGCCCAGCAGGTCGCGACCAGGTTGATCGCCTCGGTCGCGCCGCGCACGAACACGATCTCGTCGGGCGATCCCGCGCCGATGAACCGCGCCACCGCCCCCCGCGCCGCCTCGTACGCGACGGTCATGTCGGCGGAGCGCTGGTACACACCGCGGTGCACGGTCGCATAGGTCTCGCCATAAGCGCGGGTGATCGCGTCGACCACAGCTTGCGGCTTCTGCGCGGTGGCGGCGGTATCGAGATAGGCCCAGCCGTCGGGGATAGCCGGGAAGTCCGACACCCGGTCGAGCGGGCGCGTTTCGAGCGTCAGGGTCATAATGCCGCCTCCAGCCACGCATCCGCGTCCGCAACGAATGCATCGCGCACCGTCGCGTCCGCGATCTGCGCGAACGCATCGCCGACGAACGCACGCGTCAGCAGCGCCTGCGCCTTGGCATGCGGAATGCCGCGGCTCTGCATGTAGAACAGCGCGCGCTGGTCGAGTTCGCCGACCGTCGCACCGTGCGCGCACTTCACGTCGTCCGCGAAGATCTCGAGCTCGGGCTTCAGATTGACCGTCGCGGTCCGCTTGAGCAGCAGCCCGCGCAGCGACTGCACGCCGTCGGTCTTCTGCGCATCGCGCGCCACCTCGACGCGCGCCGCAAGGCTCGCGGTCGACGTGTCCGCTGCGACCGCGCGCCAGATCTGCTTGCTCTGCCCGTTCAGCGCGGCATGCCGCACCGACAGCGCGCATTCCTGCCGCTGGTCGCGCCGCGTCAGCAGCGCGCCGCCATATTCGGCAAACGCATCGTCGCCCGAAACGGTGATCGCGCCGTCGATCCGCGTCCCCGCATCGCCCGCGCCGAGCATCGTCACGATCAGGCTCGCCCCCGCACCGACATCCGCCTCGTCGCGCACCGACACGAAGCCCGCGGTCTGCAGCAACCGCACCGCACGCGTCAGCTTCGCGCCCGCGCCCAGCCTCATCCGCGTCGACCGGTTCGACCAGCCGGTCCCGACATAGGTCTCGACCACCGACGCCTGCGCGCCGTCCGCGAGCACGATCTCGGCGGGAACATGATTCTCGCCCCCGGTCGCGATATGGACGATCTGGATCAGCTCCGCCGAAGCATGCGCCTCGACGCGCAACGACCAGCCATGACCGGTCGTCCGCGCGCCCAGCACATGCGTACCACCCTCGAGCGGCGCGATCGCGACATGCCGAAGATCACTGCGACCTTCATCCAGCACGCCATCGACAAACACCGCCCGCGCGCCCTCAAGCTCGAGGAACCACGAGCCCGCCAGCGCCTCACCGCGCGGCAACCCCGCCGCCGCCGCAATCGCCGCCGGATCACCCCAGCGCCACGACTCCTCGCGCGTGGAGGGAAGTTCGAGAACGCTCATGATGCGGCCCACGAAAACGAGAATGGTTCACGCGAAGGCGCGAAGGCGCGAAGAGGCGTTGGAAGGATATTGCTGACGAGATTATTGACCACACGCCCTTCGCGCCTTTGCGCCTTCGCGTGAGCCCAATCTTTCCTGCCTGCGGCGCGAAGGTAGATCATGCGGCGATCCCCACATAGCCTTCGCTCTCGAGCTGCTGCGCGAGTTCCTTGCCGCCCGAGCGGACGATCCGCCCGTCGGCCAGCACATGGACAAAGTCCGGCTCAACATAATCGAGCAGCCGCTGGTAATGCGTGATCAGCAGCACCGCCTTGTCGGGCGCGCGCATGATGCGGTTGATGCCGTCGCCGACGACGCGCAGCGCATCGATGTCGAGGCCCGAGTCCGTCTCGTCGAGGATTGCGAACTTCGGGTTGACGATGCCCATCTGCACCATCTCGTTGCGCTTCTTCTCGCCGCCCGAAAAGCCGACATTCACCGGCCGCTTGAGCATGTCGTAATCCATCCCGAGCAGATCCGCCTGCCCGCGCGCGAGCTTCAGGAACTCGCCGCCCGACAGCGCCTTCTCGTCACGCGTCGCGCGCTGCGCGTTCAACGCCTCGCGCAGGAACTGGACGTTCGACACGCCGGGGATCTCGACCGGATACTGGAAGCCAAGGAACACGCCCGCCGCGGCGCGCTCATGCGCCTCGAGCTCGAGCAGGTCGACGCCGTCGAACGTCACCGAGCCCGACGTGACCTCGTACCCAGGCCGCCCGCCGAGCACATAGCCCAGCGTCGACTTGCCCGCGCCGTTCGGCCCCATGATCGCGTGCACCTCGCCCGCGTTCACCTCGAGCGAGAGCCCCTTGAGGATTTCCTTGCCGTCGATCTCGGCATGAAGGTTTTCAATTTTCAGCATCGAATTCTGCCCAATTCCAAATCTCTAAATTTCCGCGGCGCGTCCTGCGCCAGCGCTGTCCCGTCATGCCCGCGCCAGCGGGATGACGGGCGGGGATCACCCCACAGACCCTTCCAGCGAGATCCCCAACAGCTTCTGCGCCTCGACCGCGAACTCCATCGGCAGCTGCTGCAGCACTTCCCGCGCGAAGCCGTTGACGATCAACGCCACCGCCGCCTCCGCATCCAGCCCGCGCGACATCGCGTAGAACAGCTGGTCCTCGGAGATTTTCGACGTCGTCGCCTCATGCTCGATCTGCGCGGACGGGTTGCGGACCTCGATATACGGCACGGTATGCGCGCCGCACTGGTCGCCGAGCAGCAGGCTGTCGCACTGCGTGAAGTTGCGCACGCCCTCCGCGGTCGGTGCGACGCGCACCAGCCCGCGATAGGTGTTGTCCGAGCGCCCCGCCGAAATCCCCTTCGACACGATCGTCGACCGCGTGTTCTTGCCGAGGTGGATCATCTTCGTGCCGGTATCGGCCTGCTGGCGATTGTTCGTCACCGCGACCGAATAGAATTCGCCGACCGAGCCGTCGCCCGCCAGCACGCACGACGGATATTTCCACGTGATCGCACTGCCGGTCTCGACCTGTGTCCAGCTGACCTTCGAGTTCTTGCCCTGGCACAAAGCGCGCTTGGTGACGAAATTGTAGATCCCGCCGACGCCGTTCTCGTCGCCCGGATACCAGTTCTGTACGGTCGAGTACTTGATCTCGGCATCGTCGAGCACGACGAGTTCGACGACCGCCGCATGCAGCTGGTTCTCGTCGCGCATCGGCGCGGTGCAGCCTTCGAGATAGGAGACGTACGACCCCTTGTCGGCGACGATCAGCGTGCGTTCGAACTGCCCGGTATTCTCGGCATTGATCCGGAAATAGGTCGACAGCTCCATCGGGCAGCGGACGCCCTCGGGGATGTAGACGAACGTGCCGTCGGAGAAGACCGCGGAGTTCAGCGTCGCGAAGTAATTGTCACGCTGCGGCACGACCTTGCCGAGCCACTTGCGCACCAGGTCGGGATATTCCTTGATCGCCTCGGAGATCGACCGGAAGATCACGCCCGCGGCCTCCAATTCCTTGCGGAACGTGGTCGCAACCGAGACGCTGTCGAACACCGCGTCGACCGCGACGCGGCGCTTCGGCGTGCCGTCCTCGTTCAGCGGATCCTCGACCACGCCCGCGAGCATCTTCTGCTCGCCGATCGGGATGCCCAGCTTTTCATAGACGCGCAGGATCTCGGGATCGACCTCGTCGAGGCTCCCGAGCTTCGGCTTCGCCTTGGGCTCCGCGTAATAATAGGCGTCCTGGTAATCGATCGGCGGCACGTTGAGCTTCGACCAGTCGGGTGCTTCCATCGTCTGCCACAGCGCGAACGCCTTCAGACGCCAGTCGAGCATCCACTGCGGCTCGCCCTTCTTGGCGGAAATGAAGCGCACCGTGTCTTCCGACAGGCCCTTGGGCGCGAATTCCTGTTCGATGTCCGAGGAGAAGCCCCACTCGTACGTCTTGTTCGCGGCGGCATAGGCCTCTGCGTTCCGGGTAGCCATCATTCCATCTCCGCCGCAACGCGGCTCTCTAAAAACTCTGCGATCTCTGCGTCTCTGCGCGAATATGAGATTTTGCGCGCGGAGGCGCAGAGATCGCGGAGAAAGGGGTTAGGCGCTGCGCGCGTCATGCGGGCACCGGCGAATTCGGGACTTGCAAAAGGCTGGCGAGCGTCACGCCGGCGAGTGCGCCGCGGACTGCGCCGTTGACCGCGTTCCAGTGCGGCTTCACCTTGCACGTCTGGTCGATGCAGCAATCCTGCGCCGCACCGTCGACGCACGCGGTCAGCGCGATCGGGCCCTCGACCGCCTCGATGATGTCGGCGAGCGAGATCGACGCGGGCGGCCGCGACAGGCGAAACCCGCCGCCGGTCCCGCGCGTGCTCTCGATCAGCCCCGCCGCCGACAAGCGGCTTACCAGCTTCTGCACCGTCGGCAGCGGCACGCCGGTTTCCTCGCTCAGCAGCGTCGCGTTCAGCCGCGCGATACCACCGCAATGACGCGCCGCGGCGCTCATCATCACGACCGCATAGTCGGCTAGGCTGGAAAGACGCATGGTGACTTGTGAGTCCAATCGGACCGATATGATCCGATTGACAAATGGGCTTTGCGGGCAGCAGCGTCAACCCGTCCGTCAGTGCTAACGACTCGCAACTGAGTCCACTTCGTCATTCCCGCGGAGGCGGGAATCCACTCTGTCTTTTGCGCCTGCGGACGGATGGATTCCCGCCTGCGCGGGAATGACGGAAGAAGGGTTTGGCCACCCCAGCCGATCTGGGTAAGAGCGCGCATGGCCTTCTACCACCCGCTTCTCTTCCGCCTCGACGCCGAACGCGCGCATGGCCTGACGATCGCCGCGCTCGCCGCCTGGGGCAAGGCGGGCACGCCGCTCGCGCCATCCGTCCCGCGGCTTGCGACCAGCGTGGCGGGGATCGCCTTCCCCAACCCGGTCGGGCTCGCCGCCGGCGTCGACAAGGACGGCCGCGCGATCGACGGGTTCTTCGGGCTCGGGCTCGGCAGCGTCGAGATCGGCACGCTCACCCCCCTGCCCCAGCCCGGCAATCCCAAGCCGCGCATCTTCCGCCTCCCCGAAGACCGCGCGGTGATCAACCGCCTCGGCTTCAACAATGGTGGCCTCGACGCGGCGCTCGACCGGGCGAAGGCGCACGGCCGCGGCAAGGGCGTGCTCGGCATCAACGTCGGCGCGAACAAGGACGCGAGCGATCGCACCGCGGATTACGTCCACGGCGTCACCCGCGCCGCGCCGCACGCCGATTACATCACGATCAACATCAGCTCGCCCAACACCCCCGGCCTGCGCGACCTGCAACATGGCGCAGCACTGCGCGATCTGCTCGCCGCCTGCACCGCCGCCAAGGGCACCACGCCGATCTTCCTCAAGGTCGCGCCCGACCTCGAGCCCGCGGACATCGACGACATCGCCCGCGCCGCGATCGACAACCGGATCGACGCGCTGATCGTCAACAACACGACGATCGGCCGCCCCGGCCTGCGCTCGGTGAACGCCAAAGAAACCGGCGGCCTGTCGGGTGCCCCGCTCGCCCCGCTCGCGCGCCAGCGCCTCGCCGACTTCCGCAAGGCCACCGGCGCCGCGATCCCGCTGATCTCGGTCGGCGGCATCGGCAGCGGTGCGGAAGCCTATGCCCGCCTCCGCGCAGGGGCGAGCCTCGTCCAGCTCTACACCGCGCTGGTGTATGAAGGCCCCGGCCTCCCCGCACGGATGCTGCGCGAGCTCGACGCGCTGCTCACCCGCGACGGCTTCGCCAGCATCGCTGACGCGATCGGCGTCGACGCCCGCTGACACACTTCGTCATCCTGGGCTCGACCCAGGATGACGGCGAGTTTGCGGCGGACGCCTTGCCACCCACCCGATCCGCGCTAGGTTCGCACGCGATGAAGACTCCACTCCTCGCGCTCGCCCTCCTCCTCCCCACCGCCACCGCCGAAGCCCGCCGGACCGCCCCCGCCACCGCCCCGGCGAAGGATCAGGGCATGGTCAGCGCCGCCGACCCCCGCGCCGCCGCCGCGGGTGTCGAGATCCTGCGCGCGGGCGGCAGCGCGACCGATGCGGCGATCGCAACGATGCTCGCGCTCAACGTCGTCGAACCACAAAGCTCGGGGATCGGCGGGGGCAGCTTCTGGGTCAGCCATGCCGCGAATGGCGGGCTCAGCACGATCGACGCGCGCGAAAAGGCCCCCGCCGCCGCCGATCCACGCTGGTTCTACGCCGCCGACGGCACCCCGCTCAGTCACCGCGACGCGGTTCCCGGTGGTCGCAGCGTCGGCGTCCCCGGCGCGCTGCGCGGCATGGCGCTCGCGCACCGCGCGTCGGGCAAGCTCCCCTGGGCGCGACTGTTCGACCCCGCGATCCGGCTCGCGACCAACGGTTTCAAGGCGTCGCCGCGGCTCGTCAACGGGATGAAGGCGTATGGCGGCCACATCACGCCTGAAACGCGCACGCTCTTTTCCGCCCCCGACGGATCGCCCGTCGCGATCGGCGCGATGATCAGGAACCCCGCCCAGGCCGCCTTGCTCCAGCGGATCGCCGCGCGCGGCGCCGACAGCTTCTATGTCGGGCCCGAGGCGCAGAAGATCGTCACCACGGTCAATGGCGCCGCGCGCAACCCGTCGAAGATGACGACCGGCGACCTCGCCAGCTATGACGCGAAGACCCGCGCGCCGGTCTGCGTCACCTACCGCGTCCACCGCATCTGCGGCATGGGCCCGCCCTCCTCGGGGGGCATCACCGTGCTGATGATCCTGAAACAGCTCGAACGCTTCGACATGGCCAAGCTCGGCAAGGACAGTCCGCAGGCGTGGCACCTGTTCGCCGAAAGCTCGCGGCTCGCCTATGCCGACCGCGACCTCTATGTCGGCGATCCCGATTTCGTGTCGGTGCCGGTCAAGGGCATGCTCGACCCCGCCTATCTCGCCTCACGCTCGGCGCTGATCCAGCCGACCACGACGATGGCCAGCGTCAGCGCAGGCTCGCCCCCCGGCGCCCCCGCGCGCCAGTCCGCGCCGGTCAGCGAAGTCCCCGGCACCACCGATCTCGCGGTCGCCGACGCGCGCGGCAACGTCGTCGAGGTGACGACCACGGTCGAGGGCTATTTCGGCTCGGGGCTGACCGTCGACGGCACCGTGCTCAACAACCAGCTCACCGACTTCGACACCGTCCCCGAAAAGGGCGGCTATCTCGTCGCCAACCGCGTCGAGGGCGGCAAGCGCCCGCGCAGCTCGATGTCGCCGACGATCGTCTACGGCCCCGAGGGCAAGGTCCGGCTCGCGGTCGGCGCCGCGGGCGGCTCGACGATCATCGCGCAGGTCGCGAAGGCGATCATCGGCGTCGTCGACTGGAAACTGTCCGCACAGGACTCGATCGCGCTCGGCCTGATCTACGCCCCCGGCCATGTCGCCGCGGTCGAGAAGGGCACCGAGCGCGAGGCGATGATCCCCGCGCTCGAGGCACTGGGCGAGACGGTGCAGGTCACCGCGCTCGGCCTCAAGGCGAACGCGGTCGAGCGGGTGAACGGCCGCTGGGTCGGCGCCGCGGATCCGCGCAGCGAAGGCGTCGGAATCGCGCAGGACGGCACGGTGACCCAGATCCAGCGCGTCGGCGCCCTCCAGCGCGCGCCGGAATAGCATGCCCCGCCCCTTTGTCGTCATCCCCGCGCAGGCGGGGATCCATAGGCGCTGACATCGGTGATCCCACAGGCCGGTCAGCCAATATGGGTTCCTGCCTCCGCGGGAATGACGACGGACCGTTAGCAGACTATACCGCACCAAAGACCGAGCGGCCCCGCGAGGGGACACAGTTCGCAAGAGCGCCCCAGGAGAGACCATGCCCCGCCAGCTCGAACCCTTCCCCAACCTCGTCACCATGTTCTTCGCGCGCGCCGCGGAGAGGGGCGACTCGCCGTTCCTCTGGACCAAGCAGAGCGGCGCCTGGGTGGCGACCAGCTGGGCCGACGCCGCGCGACAGGTCGCGAGCCTCGCCAGCGCGCTGACCGCGATCGGGCTCAAACGCGGCGACCGGGTGATGCTGGTCAGCGAGAATCGCCCCGAATGGTGCCTCAGCGACCTCGCGATCATGGCCGCGGGCTGCGTGACGGTGCCGACCTATGTCACCAACACCGAACGCGATCACCTGCACATCATCGAGAATGCGGGCGCCTGCGCGATCATCGTCTCGACCGCGAAGCTGGCGAAAACGGTGCTCCCCGCGGTCCTGCGCTCGAACCAGGCGCAGATCGTGATCGGGCTCGAGGACATGCGAGTCCCCGCGGCGATCGACTTCCACAACTGGCACGCGCTGATCGCCGCGCATCCGACCACGCCCGAGACCGCGGCGGCGCGCGCGACCTTCACCCGCGACGATCTCGCCTGCATCATCTACACCTCGGGCACCGGCGGCGCGCCGCGCGGCGTGATGCAGCATCACGGCGCGATCCTGCACAATTGCGCAGGCTGCGCCGCCGTCATCTCGGAGGATTTCGGCTGGGACGACGAGGTCTTCCTGTCGTTCCTGCCGCTCAGCCACGCCTATGAACATACCGGCGGCCAGCATTTCCCGATCTCCTTGGGCGGCCAGATCTATTATGCCGAAGGCCTCGAAAAGCTCGCCGCCAACATCGAGGAGACGCGCCCGACGATCATGTTCGTCGTCCCCCGCCTGTTCGAGGTGCTGCGCACGCGCATCTCGAAGACGATCGAGAAACAGGGCGGCGCGTCCGCCTATCTGCTCGCCCGCGCGCTCGACATCGGCGCCCGGCGCTATGCGGGCAAGCTCCGCCTGATCGACCGGCCGGCGCAGGCCGCCGTCGCGACGCTGTTCAAGCCCAAGATCGCGAAGAAGTTCGGCGGCCGGCTGAAGGCGATGATCTCGGGCGGCGCGCCGCTCAACCCGGAGGTCGGGCTGTTCTTCGAATCGATCGGCCTCACCTTCCTGCAGGGCTATGGCCAGACCGAGGCCGCGCCCGTCATCTCGTGCAACCGCCCCAAGGCGGGCGTGCGGATGGATTCGGTCGGCCCGCCGCTCAAGGATACCGAGGTGCGGATCGCCGAGGATGGCGAGATCCTGGTCCGCGGCGAGCTCGTCATGCATGGCTATTGGCGCAACGACGCCGAGACCGCGAAGGTGTTGAAGGACGGCTGGCTGCACACCGGTGACGTCGGCGAGATCGACGCGCAGGGCCGCATCCGCATCACCGACCGCAAGAAGGATCTGATCATCAACGACAAGGGCGACAATGTCGCCCCGCAGAAGATCGAGGGGATGCTGACGCTCCAGCCCGAGATCGTCCAGGCGATGATCGCCGGCGACAAGCGCCCCTATATGGTCGCGCTGATCGTGCCCGATCCCGAATGGACGCAGCAATGGTGCGCGTCGAACGGCGATGCGTGCAATTTCAGCAGGCTGGCCGAGAACAGCGAGTTCCGGACCGCGCTGGGCCACGCGATCGAACGCGTGAACAAGGATCTGACCGTCACCGAACGCGTCCGCCGCTTCGTGCTGGCGGACGGGCCGTTCACGATCGAGAACGAACAGCTGACGCCGAGCCTCAAGATCCGCCGCCACGTCATCCGCCAGGCCTATGGCGGCCGGCTCGACGCGCTCTACCTCAAGGGCTGACGAATGGGGGGCCACATTGGACCCCCCGCCCCCTCAGGCTGCGCCCAGCGGAAGGTTGCTGCGCTTGCAGACATAGGTCGCCAGCTCCTCGCGCAGCGGCAGCCCGGCGATCGGGCGCAACGGACCGTCATAGGCGATGCTCGTCTCGACCAGCGAACGGCGCGGCGCGACGCCCAGGACATGGAACAGGCGACGCTCGCAATCGACTTCGGTGCGGGCATAGGCGACGCGGCCGGCATGTTCCTGGCGGATGATCGCGATCACCGTGCCGCCGATCGCCCGGCGCTCGCGCAGCAGGAAATAGCGCGAGGCGGTATCCGACGGGGTCGGGATCAGGTCGCCCTTGACCGTCAGCGCGGGCGGCGCCGGCGCTGCGACTTCGGTTTCGCCCAGATTGCGCAGCGATACGCCCGCAGTGCTCATCGCATTGTTATCGACCGCATCGGTCGACGGCGCGCCCGAACAGGCGGACACGCCCAACCCGCCGGCAACCGCCAGCGCTAACCACGTCTTCTTCATCAATACACTCCCGGGTATGAATCAGGTTCAAACGCCCGCAGCATGACGATCGATCCGGTGGTGCGGATCGATCCCCGCCGCCCGACATTGCGCGAGGATATTTTCTTCGGCGAAGGGCGCGCACCGACCGGCACGCGTCCTCCAGGTCCGCCTATTTCGCCGCCGGCTTGGGCACCGCGGCGGGCACCACCGCCATCGTCCAGTCGCGGTCGGGGCGCAGATATTTCGCCGCGACCGCCTGCAGGTCGGCCGGCGTCGTCGACACCAGATCCTCGGCGATCCGCTTGGTCGCGTCGATCCGCCGCGGATCATAGGTCGCCCCGCCGAGCTGCTGCATCCAGAACTGGTTCCCGGTCGAGGCGCGCATGATGTACTGCCCCATCGGCCGCTTGATCCGCTGCAGCTCGTCCTCCGCGATCGGCGTCGAGACCAGCTCGGCGGCGATCTTGCGCGCGGTCTCGAAGAAGAACGCGACCTTCTCAGGCGCGACCTGGCCGATCGCGACGAGGCGACCGCCGCTGTTCATCCCGGTCGGCCACTGGCTCTGCACGTTCGGGCTGTAGCTCGCGCCCGCCGCCTGGCGGAGCCGCTCGAACAGCCGGTCGGCGAACACCTGTGCGAGCACGTCGAGGCGACGGCTCTCGGTGATCGCCTCGATCCCGCCCCCGGTCGGCCAGGCGATGACCGCCGCCGCCTGGTTCTGCGGGCCGGTATGCGTGCGCATCACCGGGGTCGCGACATGCGCGGGGAAGCGCACCGGCGCCGCCACCGCGGTCGACGCGGAGCGCGCGGCGATCGCGCCGAAGCTCTTGGCGACCGCGGCGATCGCCTCCTCGCTCTTCACGTCGCCGAACACCGACACCTCGATCGGCCCGGTCTTGAGCAGCGGCTCCCAGAACTTGCGGAAGTCCTTGGCGTTGAGCGCCTCGACCGACTCGCGCGACGGCGTGCCCCAGCGCGGATCGCCCGCGCGCAACAGCTTCTCCAGATCGCGCGACAGCACGCCGTCGGGCGACGATTCATAGCCCGCAAACGCCGCCAGCGCCGCGACCCGCGCGCGCGCGACCGGCGCTGCGTCCCATGCCGGGAAGGCGAGCTTGGCGGCCATCAGCGTCAGCTGGTCGGCATAATCCGCAGGCGAGGTCAGCGCACCCAGCGTGAACGCGTCGTCGTCGATCCCGAAGTCGAGGCCGATGCGACGCCCGGCGGTCAGCTGGTCGAGATCGCCCTGGTCGAGCTTGCCGATCCCGCCCGCGACCAGCGCGAGGTCGCCCGCCCAGGCCGGACTCGGCTTGTTAGCCGGGATCGCGCTGTAACCGCGACCGAACCGGACGCGGACATAGACGCGGCCGGTCTCGCCCGTATTGGGGAACAGCAGCAGGCGGGTGCCATTGGCATAGGTCACCTGCTCCATGTCGAACGCGGCGATCTTTTCGCGCGATGCCACGACGCCGGGCTTGCCGAGCGGCGGCAGCGCGGCGAACGTCACCGCATTCTGCTGGCGACGCAGCCCCGCGAGACCCGAGACGTCCGCCTTCAGCGCGGTCTCGAGCTTGGCCACAGCGGCGGGGTCAGGCGTGATCGTGTTGACCAGCGCGCGCGTCGCGGTCCCCTCGAAGATCCGCTTCGACGCCGCGAGCAGCGTGGCGGGGGTGAACATGCCCTTCGCCTTGGCGTCCTGCAGGATCTTGTACGACGTCTCCGGCCCCGCGACGGTTTCGCGGATGTCGAGCGCACCGACCATGTCGTCGGCCTGGCGCGCGCCCGCCTCGACCCGCGCGGTCTCGACCTGGGTGCGCATGATCGTGTCGAAATCGGCATATTCGCGGTCGACCTCGGCCTGGCTCGGCGCGTTGGTCTGCGCGTCGGCGATCACCGCGCGCACGTCCTTCAGCGCCGCTTCCCAGTCCGTCCCGATCGGCACGATGTTGACGCTGGTCAGGTTCGCCGACCGCGACACGTCGTCGATCGACACCCCCGCCTGGAGATAGCTGCCACCGGCGCGCGCGCGCGTCTCGAGCCGCCGGCTGATCAGCCGCGTCGCCAGCACGTCGACCAGCCGCGTCTGGTTCATGATCGCGGTGTCGTCCTTGTACACCCAGGGCCGGACCACGCCGAGCGTGACGACCGCGGGCAGCGACGGCTCGGCGATCGCCTGTGCGGCGGGGGCGGCGGGATCGGGCTTGCCGAAATCGGGCGCCGCGGTGAACGCGCCGACCGGTTTCCAGTCCGCGAAGTTCTTGACGATCAGCCGTCCGAACAGCGCCGGATCCATGTCGCCCGAAATGATGACAACGGTGTTCTCGGGCCGGTACCAGCGATCGTGGAACGCCTTGATGCTCGCGCCGGTCGCCGCCTCGAGCGTCTTGATGCTGCCGATCGGCGACCGGTCCGCGAGCGGCTGGCCCGCGAAGAAGGTCGACCGGATCGCATCGCCGATCCGCACCTGGGGTCCGGGCTGCTCGCGCTGTTCGGCGAGCACCACCGGGCGCTCGGCAGTGACCGTCGCATCGGTCAGCACCGGCTGCTCCATCATCCCCGACAGGATCTTCAGGCTGTCGTCGAGCCCCGCCTCGCTCGCCGAGGGCAGGTCGAGCTTGTAGGTCGTCGAGACGGGCGTAGTCTGCGCATTGGTGTCCGATCCGAACGTCGCGCCGAACCGCTGCCAGACGCGCTTGGCCTCGCCGTCGGGGACGTATTTCGACCCGCGGAACGACAGATGCTCGATGAAATGCGCATAGCCGCGCTCGGCATCGCTCTCGTTCAGCGACCCGGCATCGACGCGGACGCGGACCGACACCTGACCCGGCGGAACGCCGTTCTTGCGCACGGCAAAGCGCAGCCCGTTGGGCAGCGTGCCGAACTTCCACTCGGGATCGCGGGTGAGATCGCTGCCCTTGTAGAGCCACGCGGTCGTGTCGATCCCGGGCAGCCCCGGCAGCGTCGGTGCCTCGCCGGGCATCGCCACGGTCTGCGGCTGGACGGGGGCCGCAGGTGCCGCCGCGGGCGGCTTGGCGCGGGACGCGGGCCGCGTCCCCGATTGGCCGATGGCAGGGATCGCCAGGCACAGCACGAGCGACAGGAAGACGGGAGCGCCGAACGCGCGGGGGGTAAACGCCATGCCGTCCTGTAGCGCCCCCGGCCGCCGACCGCCAGCGCTGTGCCCGTCGCGCGCGCTGCGCCATCATTTCGTCCCATAGCCGCGCTATCTCAATCACCTGCAAGCGCGAATACGGGCGCGCGGTACGAGCGAACGACGAAGAGTGGAGTGCGAATGCAAGCCGAAGTCAGGGCGAAGACCGGGACCGCGACGGGTCCGGCAATGTGGCGAAATTCTGGTCGTGATCCCCGCAGCACCCCCCACCGCACCCCCGATCTGACCGTCATTTCGGGCGCGCCCCAGCCCGGCGCGCCGCTCGCGGCGGAACCCGGCCGGCCGCTGATCATCCGCGTCGGCAAGCATCTGCGCGGCGTGTTCGACCGGCTGATCGCGAGCTCGTCGCTCGTCTCGAACGACCCGGTGCTCGACGTCCGCGACTTCGCCTGGACGCAGTTGCTGCGCGAGCATTGGCGCGACATCCGTGACGAGGCGGTCGCGGTCGCGCTGCGCGGCGAGGCCTCGCCCAGCCTCGCGACGATCTCGCCCGATCACCGCGCGATCGCCGAGATCGACAAGTGGCGCTCGTTCTTCCTCTGGGGCTATGGCTATCCGATCGACGAGAATCTGGTGCGCTGCCCGCGGACGCGCGATCTCGTCGCGCAGATCCCGGGGCTCAATAGCGCCTTCTTCTCGATCCTCGCGCCGGGCACGCACATCCCCGAGCATCGCGGCGTGACCAAGGGGCTGATCACCTGTCACCTCGGCCTGATCGTGCCGCGCGACGGCGACGTCCGGATGCGCGTCCACGACCGCACCGTGCGCTGGTCGGAGGGCGAGACGCTGGTGTTCGACGACACCTACAACCACGCGGTCTGGAACGACACGAGCGGCACGCGCGTCGTCCTGCTCATCCAGTTCGAGCGGCCGCTGCGCAATCCGGGCAAGTGGATCGCCGACGCCTTCCTGAACGTCGTCCGCCGCTCCGCCTTCGTCCAGGACGCGGTCCGCAACATCGGCGACTGGAACGCCGCGGTGAAACAGCTCGACGTCTGACGGCATCCGGCCTCGCAAACGCTATGCCGGTGCCAAAGAAGAGTTTGCTTGATCCCTCCGCCCCCCGTCGCCACATGCACCCCATGCTGATCGAAACGGAATCCACCCCGAACCCCGCGACGTTGAAGTTCCTGCCGGGACGCACCGTCATGGAGTCCGGCACCCGCGACTTCGCCACCCCCGAGGAGGCCGAGGCGAGTTCGCTCGCCGATGCGATCTTCCGGCTCGGCGACGTGACCGGCGTGTTCTTCGGGCGCGACTTCGTCTCGGTGACCGCCGCCCCCGGCGTCGCCTGGTCGGACCTGAAGCCCGACGTGCTGGCAATCATGCTCGATCACTTCTCCGCCGCGATGCCGCTGTTCCGCCCCGCGAGCGCAGGCTTTTCGGTGCCGTCCGACGATACCGTGCTGACCGACGACCCGGCCGATGCCGATATCGTCGCGCAGATCCGCGACCTGATCGAGACGCGCGTCCGCCCGGCGGTCGCCAATGACGGCGGCGACATCGTCTATCGCGGCTTCGACAAGGGCAAGGTGTTCCTCCAGCTCCAGGGCGCGTGCGCCGGCTGCCCCTCGTCGAGCGCGACGCTCAAGAACGGCATCGAGCAGCTGCTGAAATATTACGTCCCCGAAGTCACCGAAGTGCGCGCCGTCTGATGACCCTGCGCGGTCCCCAGCCCGACGTCGTGCTCGACGCGATCTTCCGCGAGGCGCGCAGCTATAACGGCTATACCGACCGCCCGGTCGCGAAGGCCGATCTGCACGCGATCTGGGATCTGATGAAATGGGGCCCGACGTCCGCCAACCAGCTGCCCGCGCGGCTGGTCTGGTGCGTCAGCGACGAATCAAAGCAGAAGCTTGCCGACGCGTGCAGCGCGCAGAACCAGCCCAAGATCCTGAACGCGCCCGTCTCGGTGATCATCGGCATGGACACCGAATTCCACGAGCATCTGCCCGAACTGTTTCCGCACGCCGATGCGAAATCCTGGTTCACGGGCAGCGCCGAACTGCGCGCGGCATCGGCCTTCCGCAATTCGACGCTGCAGGGTGCCTATTTCATCATCGCCGCGCGGATGCTCGGGCTGGATACCGGGCCGATGTCGGGGTTCGACGCGGACAAGGTCGATGCGGCCTTCTTCGCCGACACGCCCGCGGTCCATACCAACTTCATCGCGACGCTCGGCTATGGCGATCCCGCGACGATCTTCGCCAGGTCGCCACGCCCCGACTTCGCGAAGTTCAACAGCATCGCCTGACATGACGCCCTCTTCCCGGAGGGGAGAGGGATTACCGATATGCGTACGCTGATCATAGAGACGTCCACCGCCGCCTGTTCGGTCGCGCTCGCCGATGACGGCGTGATCGTCGCGCGGACGCATGACGTCGTCGGGCGCGGCCATGCCGAACGGCTCGTGCCGATGATCGCCGCGCTGCCCGGCGGCGGCCGCGCCGACCGCATCCTCGTCGATGTCGGCCCCGGCAGCTTCACCGGCGTCCGTGTCGGCATCGCCGCCGCGCGCGGGCTGGCACTCGGCTGGTCGGCGACGGTCACCGGCTTCTCGTCGCTGCCTTTGGTCGCCGCGGCGGGATTCGATGATCGCTTAACCGATGATATTGCAGTAGTTTTAGAGGGCGGGCATGGCGAGGTCTTCATGCAGTGCTTTGCCGCCGATCTGTCGCCGCGCACCGACATGGTGTCGCTGAAGCCCGACGCGGCGCTCGCGGCGCTGGCGGGACGGCGCGCGGTCGGCAATGGCGTGCGGTGGCTCGCCGCGCTCGCCGATGATCTCGACCTGACCGAGGCGCTGCCCGATGCGGGCGCCGCGATCCTGTTGCCCGAGACACTCACCGCGCTGCCGCCCGTCCCGATCTATGGCCGCGCGCCCGATGCGAAGCCCGCCGCGGTCCATCCGGCGGTGCCGCGCTGATGGCGACCCGCGCCGTGCCCCCGCCCTCCGACGAAGACGCGGCATCCGCGGTCGTGCTGCGCGCGGGCGACGCGCGGGACCTCGCCATCGTCGACGCGCTGATGGGCGACGCGTTCGACCCAGCGTATGGCGAGGCGTGGACGCGGACCCAGTGCCTCGGCGTGCTCGCGCTGCCCGGCATCCAGCTCGTCCTCGCCTTTGTCGATGATCGGCCCGCGGGCTTCGCGATGACGCGGACGGTGCTCGACGAGGCGGAGCTGCTGCTGATCGCGGTCGCGACCGATGCGCGCCGCCGCGGCATCGGCACCGCGCTGGTCGGCGCGGTGATCGCCGACTGCATCGCCGCCAACGTCGCCACGCTGCATCTCGAGGTGCGCGCGGGCAATGAGGCGGTCGAACTCTACACCGCGCACGGTTTCGCCAAGGTCGGCGAACGCCGCGCCTATTATCGCGGCCGGTCGGGGGTGGCGCATGACGCGCACACCTATTCGCGCGCGCTCGGCCACTGAGGCTTATTGCGAGTCACTATCCCTTTTCGCAACAGCGTTAACCGCCTACATGGAGGTTTACCAAGGGAATGACACATGCCGCGCAAGATCGATCTGGAAGCCCTCTGCAACGAGAAGGGCCTGCGCATTACCGAGCAGCGCCGCGTCATCGCGCGCGTCCTGTCGGAAGCGGATGATCATCCCGATGTCGAAAAGGTCTATGAGCGCGCCTCGGCGATCGACCCCGGCATCTCGATCGCGACCGTCTATCGCACCGTGCGGCTGTTCGAGGAGGCGGGCATCCTCGACCGCCATGATTTCGGCGACGGGCGCGCGCGCTACGAACCCGCACCCGAGGCGCATCACGACCATCTGATCGACGTCGAGAGCGGCAAGGTGATCGAATTCGTCGATCCCGAGCTCGAACAGCTGCAGAAGGCGATCGCCGAGAAGCTCGGCTTCCGGCTCGTCGACCACCGCATGGAACTCTACGGCGTCGCGCTGACCCGCAAGGACTGATCCGATCGGGCGCCTGCGTCTCGTCGCGCGGCTCGCGGCGCTGCTGATCGCGCTGCTGCTCGCGCTGCCGGTCCACGGGCTGTGGCGGCTGTTCGGCCGGCGATCGCCCTGGCCGCCGCGCTTTCTCGGGCTGGTCGGCCGGATCGTCGGCGCACGGCGACGGATCGTCGGCACGCCGCTGCTGCATGACGTCGTGTTCGTCGCCAATCATCTCAGCTGGATCGACATCCTGCTGCTGTCGGGCGCGACCGGCACCGCCTTCATCGCCAAGGCCGAGCTTCGCCGGGCGCCGCTGGTCGGCTGGCTCTGCACGCTGAACGCCACCATCTTCGTCAGCCGCGCCGATCGCATGGCGGTGACCGCGCAGATCGCGCAGCTCCGCGACACGCTCGCGCGCGACTGGCCCGTTGCGCTGTTCCCTGAGGGCACGACCGGCGACGGCGTCACGCTCCTCCCCTTCAAGGCCGCGCTGCTCGCCGCGCTCGACCCGCCCCCGCCGGGCGTCCGCGTCCAGCCGGTCCGCATCGACTATGGCCCCGCCACGCACGAGCTCGCCTGGGTCGGCGACGAACCCGGCCAGCACCACGCCGCCCGCGTCCTGAAACGCCGCGGCAGCTTCGTCGCGACCTTGCACTTCGCTGAGCCGTTCGCCCCCGCCGATTTCGGCAACCGCAAGGCCATCGCCACCGAAGCCCGCCGCCGTATCGAAGCCCTCTGACTATTCTGTAAGGGGGAGCGCGTTGCCCTCACCCCGCCCCCAACACCACCCCGGCGAAGGCCGGGGCCCAGTTGGCAAGGCCGGAGTAACGAGGCGTTGCCCTAAGTCAGCAACGCCCCCCAACTGGACCCCGGCCTCCGCCGGGGAGGTGCACATAGTTGATGTCGTGGCACCCTCGGATACCGGCCCCCGAAGACGCCCCTCCCCCCACGCACACAAATTTGGTACGGCGCGCGCATGACCTCGAAACCCAAGACCTATCACGTCAAGTCGTTCGGCTGCCAGATGAACGTCTATGACGGCGAGCGCATGGCCGAACTGATGGCCGCCGACGGGCTGACCCAGGCCGATGCGGTCGATGCCGACATCGTCGTGCTCAACACCTGCCACATCCGCGAGCGCGCGACCGAAAAAGTCTATTCGGACATCGGCCGGCTGCGCAAGGACCAGCTGCGCAAGAACGGCAAGACGCCGATGATCGCGGTCGCCGGCTGCGTCGCGCAGGCCGAGGGGCAGGAGATCTTCACCCGCGCCAAGGTCGACGTCGTCGTCGGCCCGCAGGCCTATCACAACCTCCCCGACCTCGTCGCAAAAGCCGCGGCGGGCACGCCGTCGCTCGACACCGACATGCCGCTGCTGTCGAAGTTCGGCGCGCTCCCGACGCGCCGCAAGGTCGCGCCCTCGGCCTTCCTGACCGTGCAGGAAGGCTGCGACAAGTTCTGCACCTATTGCGTCGTCCCCTACACCCGCGGCGCCGAGATCAGCCGGCCGTTCGCGGCGATCGTCGACGAGGCGAAGGCGCTGGTTGACGCCGGTGCGCGCGAGATCACGCTGCTCGGCCAGAACGTCAACGCCTGGTCCGAGAACGAGCGCGGCCTCCACGACCTGATCCGCGACCTCGACCGCATCCCCGGCCTCGCGCGGATCCGCTACACGACCAGCCACCCCAACGACATGACACAGGGCCTGATCGACGCGCACCGCGACGTCGAGAGCCTGATGCCGTTCCTCCACCTTCCCGTCCAGGCGGGCAGCGACCGCGTGCTGAAGGCGATGAACCGCAGCCACACCCGCGATTCCTATCTCCGCCTGCTCGACCGGGTCCGCGCGGTGCGCCCCGACATCGCGCTGTCGGGCGACTTCATCGTCGGCTTCCCCGGCGAGACCGATGCCGAGTTCGAGGACACGCTGAGCCTCGTCGACGCGGTCGGCTATGCGCAGGCCTACAGTTTCAAATACAGCCCGCGCCCCGGCACCCCCGCCGCCGCGATTACCGAACAAGTGCCCGAGACGGTGATGGACGAGCGTCTCCAGCGCCTCCAGGCCGCGCTAAACCGCGACCAGCACGCGTTCAACGCCGCCACCGTCGGCCGGACCTGCACCGTGCTGCTCGAGCGCCCCGGCAAGCTCCCCGGCCAGCTGATCGGCAAGTCCCCCTGGCTGCAGTCGGTCCACCTGATCGGCGACCATGCGATCGGCGACCTGGTCGAGGTAACGCTCGCGGCGGCCGGCCCCAATTCGCTGACCGGCGTGGAACGCATCGCGCAGGCCGCCTGAAACCGCCCCACCTTTTACCACCACCCCGGCGAAGGCCGGGGCCCAGTTGGGGGACGGGCATAACGACGGACGATCCTCCGTTACATCGACCTTTCCAACTGGGCCCCGGCCTCCGCCGGGGTGGTATAGCGGTCAATGGCATCCGCCACATCGCCCCACCCGCTGAGGTTTTCAGGCAACGCCCCCCAGCCTTCGCACGCAACACCAAAACTACCGCTGTCCCCCGCCCGAATCCCCTGCCACACTCCCCCTCGATGCAGCTTCGCCCACGCGACTCGAATCATCGCCAGCCAGGCGCCCCGGCGCCGCTTGAACGCGCGGGCTCCCATGCTCATCTCTGGTCGAACGCCATCCCAGGCGTGATGCGTGCCGGCCCGACCATACCCGATCACCGATCCGACACGTCTGCCCCCGAAAGGACCGCATGAGCCGTAAACCCGTTCCCGCCCAGTCCGGTGACCGCGCCCGAGTCGAGCTGCTGTTCGACAAGCCCCAACTCCTCGTCCGGCTCTTCGGCCAGTACGACCAGAATCTGGTAGCGCTCGAAAACCGCCTCGGTGTGTACATCACCGCGCGCGGCAACAAGATTGGTCTGGAGGGCACCGCGGAACAGGTCGCCAAGGCGCGCGACGTGCTCCACGATCTCTATGCCCGGATCCAGCGCGGCGAGGATGTCGACACCGGCCTCGTCGACGCGTCGATCGCGATGGCCGACGAACCCGTGCTTGAAGGCATCATCCGCGCCGATGCCGGCGGCGGCGCTGCCCCCCCGATCATGATCCGCACGCGCAAGAAGACGATCGTCCCGCGCACGCCGGCACAGGCGCACTACATGCGCGAGCTGACCAGCAACGACATGATCTTCGCGCTCGGGCCGGCAGGCACCGGCAAGACCTATGTCGCGGTCGCACAGGCGGTCCAGCAGCTCATCACCGGCAGCGTCCAGCGGCTGATCCTGTCGCGCCCCGCGGTCGAGGCGGGCGAGCGGCTGGGCTTCCTCCCCGGCGACATGAAGGAGAAGGTCGATCCCTATCTCCGTCCCTTGTACGATGCGCTCTACGACTGCCTCCCCGCCGAGCAGGTCGAACGCCGCATCGCGAGCGGCGAGATCGAGGTCGCACCAATCGCCTTCATGCGCGGCCGCACGCTGGCCGACGCGTTCGTGATCCTCGACGAGGCGCAGAATACCACGCCGGCGCAGATGAAGATGTTCCTCACCCGCTTCGGCCAGAACAGCCGGATGGTGATCTGCGGCGATCCCAAGCAGGTCGACATCCCCGGCGGCGTCGCCGCCTCGGGTCTGGCCGATGCGGTCCGCCGTCTGGAGGGGGTCGATAGCATCTCGATGTGCCGCTTCACCGTCGGCGACGTCGTCCGCCACCCGATCGTCGGCCGCGTCGTCGAAGCCTATGAAGGCAGCGACGCCTGATCCCTGCGCGGCTATTCCGGACATGCCGGGATAGCCGCCGGGCCGTCCGCATACCACAAGGGGTGCGGAACTTTGCCACCTGTGTAATGATTTCGTCCTGACGTTTCCGCCGGAAGGACCCGCATGCTCGAAATCGCGCTCTCTTCGGAGGCTCCCTGGCCCGACCAGGACTGGGACGGCCTCGCTAAGCGCGCCGCGACCGCGGCGATCGAACGCACGCCGCACGGCCAGCTGCTGACCGGCGCCGCCACGGTCGAGATCTCGTTCCGGCTCGCGTCCGACGACGAGGTCCACACGCTCAACAAACAGTATCGCCAGAAGGACAAGCCGACCAACGTCCTGTCCTTCCCGATGGTACAGGCCGATCTGCTCGAGACGATCGCGCAGAATTCGGACGATGGCGAGGTGCTGCTCGGCGACATCATCCTCGCGCACGGCGTCTGCGTCGCGGAAGCCGCGGAGCGCGGCATCTCGGTCGAGGATCATGCGATGCATCTGATGGTGCACGGCACGCTGCATCTGCTAGGCTATGATCATATGGACGACGACGAGGCGGAGGGTATGGAGCAGATCGAACGCGACGCGCTCGCCGCGCTCGGGCTCCACGATCCCTATCTCATCACAGAGGACTGACGACCACGATGGCCGATGGCCCCAATGCCGGAAACGGCGATAGTACCGACAGTATCTGGCGCGGGCTGAAAGGCCTGATCTTCGGTGCCCCCGACGAATCGCTGCGCGATCAGCTCGAGGATGCGATCGACCGGCACGAGGGCGATCCCGCCCCCGATGCCAAGGGCGATCTCACCCCGCTCGAACGCCAGATGGTCCGCAACCTGCTGCATTTCAGCGAGCGGGACGCAGGCGATGTCGGCGTGCCGCGCGCCGACATCATCGCGGTCGAGGAGGAGACGTCGTTCGCCGACCTCGTCAAGCTGTTCGCCGAGGCCGGCCACAGCCGCCTGCCGGTCTATCGCGACAATCTCGATACGATCATCGGTATGGTCCATATCAAGGACGTCTTCACGATCCTCGCGACCGGCGCCGAGCATCCGACGACGCTCGCCGGGCTGATCCGCGAGCCGCTCTACGCGCCGATGTCGCGCGGCGCGCTCGATCTGCTCGCCGACATGCGGCAGAAGCACGTCCATCTGACGATCGTGCTCGACGAATATTCGGGCACCGAGGGGCTCGTCACCTTCGAGGACCTGATCGAGGAGATCGTCGGCGATATCGAGGACGAGCATGACGACGCGCCGCAGGTGCTGATGACCCCGATCGACGGCGGCGCCTGGGACGTCGACGCGCGCGCCGAGCTAGAGGATGCCGCCGAACTGATCGACCCGCGGCTCGCCGAGGTCGATGGCGATATCGACACGCTGGGTGGCCTCGCCGCCTTGCTCGCAGGCCATGTCCCGCAGATCGGCGAGTGCGTCGATCATCCGAGCGGCTGGAAGCTCGAAGTCACCGAAGCCGACGAACGCCGCGTCAACCGCCTCCGCCTCCACCCCCCGGTCGTGCTGGTAGAGGACGACGACTGACACGAAGGGGGCGGTGCGTCGGCCGACACGCCCCGCCCCCCCCCGCACGTCATTCCCGCGAAGGCGGGAACCCATACCGGCTGACCTTCCGACAGCACGCAGACCCTGCCCCTCTGGATTCCCGCCTCCGCGGGAATGACGAAGCATTGCGCTCCACCGCCAACCGCAATCACGCCATTGCCCCCGCCCGCACTCCCGCCTAACTCTCCTGCATGCGCAAACACATCCTCATCGTGCTCGGGCTGATCATCCTGGTCGGGATCGCCGGGTTCACCTGGCTCGCCTGGCCCGATACCGCCCGGCTCGACGTCAACCAGGTCACCGGCAAGCGGCCCGACATCACCGCGCCGCGGATCCAGATGCTGCCGACGATCGGCGTCGCCAAGGCGGTCGGCTGGCCCAAGGGCGCGATGCCGACCGCGGCGGCGGGGATGAAGGTCCAGCCGTTCGCGGCCGGGCTCGATCATCCGCGCTGGCTCTACCGCCTGCCCAATGGCGACGTGCTGGTCGCCGAGACCAACTCGCCACCGCGTAAAGGTCCCGGCATCGTCACGACGGTGATGAACTTCCTGATGGGCCGCGCGGGTGCGGGCGTGCCATCGGCCAACCGCATCACGCTGCTGCGCGACGCGGACGGCGACGGCGTGGCGGAGACGCGCTCGGCCTTCATGACCGGGCTCAACTCGCCCTTCGGCATGACGCTGATGGATGGCCAGCTCTATATCGGCAACACCGACGCGCTGGTCCGCGTGCCCTATACCGAGGGCGCGACCCGGATCACTGCCAAGCCCGAGCGTGTCATTCCGCTCAACGGCGGTGGCAATCACTGGGCGCGCAACGTGATCGCCGCCCCCGACGGCAAGACGCTCTATGTCGGCGTCGGCTCGGCGTCGAACATCGCCGAAAACGGTATGGACGCGGAGAAATACCGCGCCAACATCCTGCAGGTCTGGCCGAAGGACAAGAACTGGCGGATCTATGCCGCCGGTCTGCGCAACCCCAACGGCATGGCGATCAACCCCAAGTCGGGCCAGCTCTGGACCGTCGTCAACGAACGCGACATGCTCGGCTCGGACCTCGCGCCCGACTATCTGACCCAGGTCGAGTTCGGCGATCACTTCGGCTGGCCCTGGTATTATTGGGGCGGCTATCCCGACGATCGGGTCGAGCCGAAGAACCCCGCGCTCCAGCAATATGCCAAGCGTCCCGACTATGCACTCGGACCGCATGTCGCCGCCCTCGGCCTGACCTTCGCGGGCGACGCGAAGCTCGGCGACCGCTTCACCAACGGCGTATTCGTCGGCGAGCACGGCTCGTGGAACCGCAAGCCGCTCTCGGGCTACAAGGTCGTCTACATCCCGTTCGGCGACACCGGCTTCCCGGCGGCGAACGCGAAGCCCGTCGACGTGCTCGGCGGCTTCCTCAACAAGGATGGCGAAGCACAGGGCCGCCCGGTCGGCGTCATCACCGACAAGAGCGGCGCGCTGCTGGTCGCCGACGATGTCGGCAACACGATCTGGCGCGTCAGCACGAAGTAACTGCGGGGAGGCGCGAGAACGCCTCCCCCTCCCCCGTCATCCTGACGAAAGTCAGGATCCAGAGTAACACACGACACCCCGCGTGACCCTGGATCCTGACCTTCGTCAGGATGACGGGCATGGCCGTATCAGGCCGCACAAACCCTCACCGCAGCAGCTTCGGCCCTTCCTTGCGGATCATGTCCTGCACCTTGCCCGCGAACAGCCCGAGCAGCCCGGGCAGGTCGACGATCGCATGGACATTGTCCTCGAACACCGTGACCTTGCTGCCGATCACCTGCCCCATCGCGCTGACGGTGAAGTGCAGCGTATCGCCTTCCCAGCGGCGATCGGTCACCGATCCGCCGGGGATCTTCGACCCGATCGTGTCGATGCCGCTGTCGAGCCGCGAGCGCACCCCCGCCTTGCCGAGCTTGTGGGGGATATCGACCGAAATGGGATTGGACATTCTTTGATCCTCAGTGTGCGAACAGCATCGCGTCCTGTGCGAACGCCTTGAACTCGAGCGCGTTGCCGCTGGGGTCGCAAAAGAACATCGTCGCCTGCTCGCCGACTTCGCCCTTGAAGCGGACATGCGGCGCGATCCCGAAGCGGACCCCCGCCGCCGCGACCCGCTCGGACAGGCTGGTCCAGTCGTCCATCGTCAGCACCACGCCGAAATGCGGCACCGGCACCTGATGCCCGTCGACCGCATTCTCGACCGCGACCGCCTTCGCCGCCGGATCGAGATGCGCGACGATCTGATGCCCGAACAGGTCGAAGTCGATCCAGTGATCGCTCGACCGCCCCTCGGGACAGCCGAGCGTCCCCCCGTAAAAGGCCCGCGCGGCGGCGAGGTCATGGACGGGAAAGGCGAGATGAAAGGGGCGCAGCGTCATGCGGGCAGGATAGAGCGGATGATCCCCCCCGTCACCCCGCCCCCGCTATGCGATGCCCGCTGCGCGTCCGCTGCTCTTGTCGAAGTATCGCGCCCCTGCTCCCCATAAGCGGCGGCCCCTGTTCTCCCGCGAAGGCGGGAGCCCAGTCTGGATCCCCGCCTTCGCGGGGAAACAGCTCGAGGTTCGGCCACCGGTCGCTACCGCCCCCATTCCTCCCCACCACCCCGGCGAAGGCCGGGGCCCAGTTGGGGGACGATGGTAACGCAGGACAGCGCGACACCACTGCGACCTCCCCATCTGGGCCCCGGCCTTCGCCGGGGAGGTGCAAGGGATGCGGCCTGCACGATGCTATTTGTCGATATAGTACCAGCTGCCCGCAAGGAGATGGCACCACCCCGGCGAAGGCCGGGGCCCAGTTGGGGGACGGTGGTAACGAAGGACAGCGCGACACCACTGCGACCTTCCCACCTGGACCCCGGCCTCCGCCGGGGAGGTGCAAGGGATGCGGCCTGCACGATGCTAATTGTCGATATAGTACCAGCTGCCCGCAAGGAGATGGCACCACCCCGGCGAAGGCCGGGGCCCAATTGGGGGACGACGGTAACGCAGGACAGCGCGCCGTCACTGCGACCTTCCCACCTGGACCCCGGCCTCCGCCGGGGTGGTCGTGTGTGGGGGTAGACCCAGGGGTTGGTACCGAGGCCAACGAAAGCGTCCCACCCCACCAACCCAGACGCCCCATCCCCCCCGCCGCCACGCCAGATGCAGCCTCAGATATTGCCCGCCCCCCGCCGCCACGCCATAGCGCAGGCGTGACCCGCTCTCCCGCCCGCGCCGCCCGCGCCGCCCTCACCTCCCACGCGCTCGCCAGCCTCCTGCTCGGCGCGATCGCCGCGACGGGGTTTGCGCCGCTCGATCTCTGGCCGCTCGCGCTCGTCGCAGTCGCCGCGTGGCTCGCGCTCGTCCACGATGCACCGACGCTCCGCCAGGCGCTGTGGCGCGGCTGGCTGTTCGGGCTCGGGCATTTCACCGTCAACAACAACTGGTTCCAGCACGCGTTCGACTTTCAGGACGCGATGCCGCCGGTGCTCGGCTATTTCGCCGCGGTCGGGCTCGCACTCTATCTCGCGATCTTCCCGATGGTCGCCGCAGCGCTGGCTTGGCGGTTCGGACGCCGCGCGACCACAACGCCCGACCCCGCCTTCATCCTCGTCTTCGCCGCCGCATGGATCGCGACCGAGTGGCTGCGCAGCGTGTTGTTCACCGGCTATGCCTGGGATCCGCTGGGGGTAATGTGGCTGCCCGCGATCGGCATCGCGCGGCTGTCCGCCTGGATCGGCACCTATGCACTGTCGGGCGTGACGATCGTCGCGGCGGGATCGCTGTGGATGCTCAGCCGTCGCCGCGTCGCGATGCCCGCGATCGTCGTGCCCCTGCTCGCGCTCGCCGCGCTGTCGGCGCTGTGGACCGACGCCCCCGCCGCGCCTGCCAACGCGCCGCGCGTCCGCGTCGTCCAGCCCGATATCGGCCAGGAGGATCGCAGCGAATCGGACGGCGAACGCGTGCTGTCCGCGCTCGAAAAGCTGTCGGGCACGCCCGGCGCCACCCCCCGCCTCGTCGTCTGGCCGGAGGGGGTGGTGCGCGACTATCTCGAGGATGGCTATCCCTTCTACGCCTATGACTGGTCGAGCCCGGCCTATCTGCGCCGCCGGATCGCGCGGCTGCTCGGCCCCGACGACATATTGCTGACCGGCGGCACGTCGCTGTCGTTCGACCAAGAGGACCGGATCGCGGGCGCGACCAATTCGGTGTTCGCGATCGACGCACAGGCGCGGCTGCGCGGTCGCTACGACAAGGCGCATCTCGTCCCCTACGGCGAATATCTGCCGATGCCGTGGCTGCTCAAACCGCTCGGGCTCGCGCGGCTCGTCCCGGGCGACATCGACTTTACCTCGGGCGAGGGGCCGGGCAACCTGACGCTCGCGGGCTTCGGGTCGATCGGCATCCAGATCTGCTACGAGATCATCTTCTCAGGCCAGACGGTCGACCGCGCGCACCGCCCGCGGCTGTTGTTCAACCCCTCGAACGACGCCTGGTTCGGCAGCTGGGGCCCGCCGCAGCATCTCGCCCAGGCGCGGATGCGCGCGATCGAGGAGGGGCTGCCGATCGTCCGCGCGACCCCGACCGGCATCTCCGCGATCATCGCCGCGGACGGTCGCCTGCTCGCCACCGTCGCGCATGAAACCGCGGGCGCGGCCGAGCTGCCGATGCCGCCCGCGCTGCCGGTGACGCTGTTTGCGCGGCTCGGCAATCTGGCGGCGGGGCTGGTCATGGCGGCGATGATCGCCTTGGCCGTTGCCCTGCGCCGCCGCGAACGCTAGAAGGACATATAAAGCTTTCCTTATATGATGCTCCGCGGTGTCCCACCGCCGGGCCTTTTGCGAAGAGGTTTCATGCGCAAGTCCTTTTTCTTCACCTCCGAGTCGGTCTCCGAAGGCCATCCCGACAAGGTCGCCGACCAGATCAGCGACACGATCGTCGACCTGTTCCTCGCCAAGGATCCCGAGGCACGCATCGCCTGCGAGACGTTGACGACCACGCAGCTCGTCGTCCTCGCCGGCGAGATCCGCGGCAAGGGCATCTATGAGAACGACCAGTGGGCCGATGGCGTGCTCGACGAGATCGAGGCCGCCGTCCGCAACACCGTCAAGGAAATCGGCTACGAGCAGTCGGGCTTCCACTGGAACGAGTTCCGTTTCGAGAACAACCTCCACGGCCAGTCCGCAGAGATCGCGATGGGCGTCGACGAGAGCGGCAACAAGGACGAGGGTGCCGGCGACCAGGGCATCATGTTCGGCTATGCGACCGACGAGACGCCCGGCCTGATGCCCGCGACGCTCTACTACAGCCACAAGATCCTCGAGCGGATGGCCGCCGATCGCCACTCGGGCGCAGCCCCGTTCCTCGAGCCCGACGCCAAGAGCCAGGTGACGCTCGCCTATGAGAACGAGAAGCCGGTCCGCGCGACCGCGCTCGTCGTCTCGACCCAGCACGCACCGGGCTATTCGGAAAAGGGCAAGAACCCCGATCCGGCCAAGTACGCCGAGCTGCGTGACTATGTCATGGGCGTGTTCACCGACGTGCTGCCCGCGGGCTTCATCTCGGACGAGACCGCGATCTACATCAACCCGACCGGCGCGTTCGAGATCGGTGGCCCCGACGGCGACGCCGGCGTCACCGGCCGCAAGATCATCGTCGACACGTACGGCGGCGCAGCCCCGCATGGCGGCGGCGCGTTCTCGGGCAAGGATCCGACCAAGGTCGATCGCTCGGCCGCTTACGTCGCACGCTATCTGGCGAAGAACGTCGTCGCCGCCGGGCTCGCCCGCCGCTGCACGATCCAGCTGAGCTACGCGATCGGCATCGCCGAGCCGCTGTCGGTCTATGTCGACACGCACGGCACCGGCACGGTAGAAGAGGCCAGGCTCGAGGCGGTCCTGCCCAAGCTCGTCCGCCTGACGCCCAAGGGCATCCGCGAGCACCTCAAGCTCAACGCGCCGATCTACAAGAAGACCGCGGCGTACGGCCATTTCGGCCGCGAGCCCGAGGGTGACAGCTTCACCTGGGAGCGCACCGATCTGGTCGACAAGCTGAAGGCCGCAACCGCCTGACGCACTTCGCCGAATAGATGATACAGAAAAGCCTCCCCCGGACCGTCCGGGGGAGGCTTTTTCATGTCCGCTACGCCGGATCGGAAACGATCAGCCGGGCGCCGACCGGTCGGTCCCCGCCGCGTCGCCGACCAGCGGCGCGCTCGCGCGCTGCCGATGCCGCTGCTCGGTCAGGATCTGCCACGACGCCAGGAACAGCGCCGCGACCAGCGGCCCGACGACGATACCGCTCAGGCCGATCAGCTCGATCCCGCCCAGCGTCGTGACCAGCACGACGAAATCGGGGATTCCCGTGTCGCGCCCGACCAGGATCGGTCGCAGGATATTGTCCGCCATGCCGATCACGACGACGCCCGAGATGATCACCACCAGCCCCTGCCAGATCGCGGTGGTCGCGAGCAGATAGACCGCGACCGGAACCCAGACGATCGCCGGCCCGAGCGCGGGCAGCAGCGAGGTCAGCGCCATCAGCAGGCCCCAGAGCAGGGCCGCGGGCAGCCCGACGATCCAGAAGGTCGCCGCGCCCAGCCCGCCCTGGACGAGCGCGACGATCACCGTGCCCTTGATCGTCGCACGCACGACCGACACGAACTTGTCGACCAGCGCGGCGGTCACCGACCGCTCGAGCGGCAGCGCGTCGCAGATCTTCGGCCCGATCGTCTCGCCGTCGCGCAGTAGGAAGAACATCACGTACAGCGCGATACCAAAGGCGAGCAGGAAGGCGGCGGCGTTGCGCCCGATCGACAGCGCCTGGCTGGCGATGGTCCGCACGCTGTTGCCCATCGTCTGCGACAGTCGCGCCTGGATCCGCTCGATCGAATCGAACCCGGCCTTGTCGAGCAGCGTCTGCAGGCGCGTCGGCAACGCATCATGCACCTGGTTGAAATAGGCGGCGAAATTGATCTCGCCATTCTGGATGCGGGTATAGACCGTGCCCGCCTGGTCGACGATCATCCCGCCGATGATCATGCTCGGCACGACGACCGCGAACAGGATGATCAGCAGCGTCAGCGCAGCGGCGGTGTTGCGACGCGTCGGCATCCGCTCCAGCAGGCGCTGGAACAGCGGCTGGAACAGGATCGCGGCGAGCGCGGCCCACAACAGCGCCAGGGCGTACGACCAGACGACCACGACGAGCGCGATCGTGATCACCACCAGGAATATCAGGAATCCGCCCGTTTCGAGCCGGCGCCGGTTGATCATCATGCATCCCCCCCAACATCGTCGGTCGGCCCCAGGCGCCGCCGACGATACCGCCCCCGCCCGAATCGGCGGGGACGGCATCATTGTACTTAGCGCAGTGCGGCGCTGCCGTTGACGAGGGCCGCCTTCTGCTCGTTCGACATCGCGGCAGCGTTCACATCCGCGTCGTCGACCGCCTCGCCCTGCTTCTCGCCCTGATCGCGAACCGCCTCGGCGCGATCCTCGAGATTGTCGGCAGCCGCCTCGAGCGCGTCGGCGCGGTTTTCCGCGGCGCCTTCGACCTGGCTGCCCAGCTTGTCGTCACCCTTGCCGCCACAGGCTGCGAGCGGAATGGTCAGCGTTGCGAGCATGAGCGCGGTAGCAATGGTCTTCATGTATAAATCCCTCTTGTGAGGCCATCCAAACCGTCACGCAGGCGGAACGGTTCCCTCGGCCCCGTTCGGCACTGTCGCGGGATCGTGATCCGCGGATATTTGCGTGTTTTCAGTGACATGCTCGACGACCGGCGCGACACGGTCGAACAGTGCGCTGACCGCCGCCTCGGCGATCCAGCCGACCGCCGCGCCGACGACCAGGTCGGACAGATAATGCTTGCCGTTGACCGGCTGTGCCGCCGCCACCGCGACCGTCGCGAGCGCCGACGGCATCGCCGCACCGTCGATATCGCGCGACGCCGCACGCGCGACCGCGACCGCGCCTGCGGTATGACCCGAGGGGAAGGACGTCTGCTTGTGATCGTCGCTGTCGCCCGTCTCGAACCGCGCCTTGCCGGTGTCGAGCGCATGGCCCGGCCGCGTCCGGTCGACCGAATGCTTGATCACCGATTTCGCCGCGGTCGCCGCCAGATGCGAGGCGAGCATTCGCGCACCGCCGCGGATCAGGTCGGGCCGCCGCGCGACCAGCCCGATCACCAGCGTGCCGATCGACGTCGCGATCAGCTGCGGCTGGTCGGCAACCTCGGCGAGAAAGCCGGTCGCCTTCACCACCGGCGCATCGCGGTGTTCGGC
Organism: Sphingomonas sp. CFBP 8765; assembly: GCF_014841445.1. Classification (NCBI taxonomy): domain Bacteria; kingdom Pseudomonadati; phylum Pseudomonadota; class Alphaproteobacteria; order Sphingomonadales; family Sphingomonadaceae; genus Sphingomonas; species Sphingomonas sp. CFBP 8765. Next base: position 754,761 of record NZ_JACYTY010000001.1, read on the forward strand.
CAGCTTGTAGGTCGCCTTGCGGTCGGCCTCGGCGATCTTGGCCGCCGCACTCTTGCTCTTGCCCGTCATCATCAGTCCTTCTGTCGCATTTCGCCGCGCACCTGCGCATGCGCCAGCAGCGCGAACACCCCCGCACCACCGACGAGATTCCCCATGATCGCCGGCAGCAACAGTCCGGCAAAGGTCCGGACCAGATCGACATGCCCGGTGAACAGCAGCAGGAACGCCTCGTCCGATCCGACGATCGAATGGCTGAACCCGCCGATCGCCACCACATAGGTCACCGCGAAGATCACCATGAACGCCTCGCCGCGCGCATTGGGCAGCGACCAGGCGAGGATCGCGATCATGAACCCCGCCGGGATCGCGTTGACGAACGTCGCCCAGGCGCCAAGCTCGGTGATCCGCATCGACACCGCGATCATCGCTTCGCGCAGCTCCGCCCCGCCGAGCACACCGCCCGCGATCGCCGCCGCGGTCAGCGCGGTGCCAAGCAGGTTGGCGCCCAACACGATGCCCCACAGCCGCAACGTCCGCCGCAGCGCCCAGCGCGACGGCTTGGTCACCAGCGGCAGCATCGCGCTGATCGTGCTCTCGGTGAACAATTGCATCCGACCGAGAATGACGACCAGGAACCCCGCCGGATAGCCGAGCGACACGACCAGCTCGCGCCACGGCGTATCGGGCAGCGCGGCGTGGAGCGCACCCTCGGCGACCAGCGACGCGGTGATCGCCAGCCCCGCCGCGAGCGCGGAGAAGAACAGCGAGACCCCCGGGCGCGCGAGTTCCTCCTCGCCCGCCTCGCGCACCGCGCGGTGGAGATCGCCCGCGTCCGCCGCCTTCAGGTCCTCGACGTCCTGCTCGGGCCCCTCGGGTGCGGACCCGGTGTCCGACGTGGTGGTGCTGTTTTCGGCCATTACGGCCTTGTAACGGACCGCTACGTGCTTTGCTCCCGCGCAATCGACCGCTAGAGCGCGCGGCGATGAACGATCCCGCCACCATTCGCCGCCTCTATGGCCGTCGCCAGGGCCACAAGCTTCGCCAGGGCCAGTCCGCGCTCGTCGAGGAGATGCTTCCGCGTCTGTCGGTTCCCGAGACGGGGATCGTCGACGCCGCGACCCTGTTCGGCGACGACCGTCCGCTGCATGTCGAGATCGGCTTCGGCGCGGGCGAACATCTCGCCGGCCAGGCCGCGGCCAATCCGGATGTGGGCTTCATCGGCTGCGAACCGTTCCTCAACGGCGTCGTCGGCGCGCTCGGCCATATCCGCGACGGCGGGCTGACCAATGTGCGGCTCTATATGGGCGACGCGCTCGAGGTGATCGAGCGGCTGCCCGATGCCAGCCTCGACCGGCTCTACCTCCTCCACCCCGATCCCTGGCGCAAGGCGCGCCACGCCAAGCGGCGGATGGTCAATCACGGTCCGCTCGACACGATCGCCGCCAAGCTGAAGCCGGGTGCCGAATTCCGGCTCGGCACCGACGATCCGACCTATTGCCGCTGGTCGATGATGATCATGGACCAGCGCCGCGACTTCACCTGGCAGGCGCGCACCCCGCAAGACTTCCTGACCCGCCCCGACGACTGGCCCGAGACGCGCTACGAGCGGAAAGCCCGGCGCCAGGGCCATGAGGTATGGTATTTCCGCTATATCCGCGACTAGCGCCCGCCGCTGCGCCGCCACCAGCCGGCCAGCGCGCGACCCGCAATCGCGGGCAGCCCGGGCCTGAGCAACAGCCAGTCGCGGATCGGTGCGCCCTCCGCCGCGCCGATCACCCGCTTGTAGCCGCTGTCGCCCGCGCCCCAGTCGACCCTGGTCGCGCCGCGTGCCATCGCCGCGACCAGGTTGCGCCAGTAGAGCAGCTTGCCCGGCGAATGCTTGGCGAAACGCGGGTCGTAGCTGTTGGCGATCGCGTAGATCAGCGCCCCCGTGTCGATGTCGAACGAGAAGGCGGCGGGCACGCCGTCGACGCGGAGCAGCGCCGCGCGGAACATCCCCGCCAGCACCGGATCGACCGCCGCCGCCTGCCAGAAGGCGAGATGCCCGTCGGTCGTGAATTTCATGTCGCGGCGATCGGTCTCCTTGGCGACCCAGCTCGTCTGCTCGACCGCACCCAGATCGGCGAACCGCGCCGGCCAGTCCGCCCCCGCCAGCGCCTGCCAGTCGAGCGCGCCATGCTCGGCCAGATGCTTTTCGTGAAAGCGGTTCTTGCGCAGCGTCGAGTTGCGCGGCCAGCGCTCGCCATCGACGCTCGGCACGAGGTCGAGCACCCAGGCGTCGCCGAGGTGCCGGTCGATCGCGCACCAGCCCGCCGCCCGCGCGCTCGCGATCAGCGCGTCCGCCGCCGGATCGCCGTCCTGAACCGGGCCGATCCGCAGGCCGTTGCACTGCGCGGATAGCCCGCGCAGCGCCGCCGCGCGTGCTGCCTCGCTTGCCCCCATCGCCATGCCGAAACTGCGGAACGGCCAGTAGCAGCCCGGCACCGTCGCCAGCCGCAGCCAGGCCGGGCCGAGCGCGACGAACGGCAACGCGATCGCCGCGACGCCGTCCTCCTCGACCACCAGCGTCTTCGCGCGGCCGCCATAGGCGCTCAGCGCGGCCGCATACCAGCCATAGCGCAGGAACCGGTGGCTCGGCGCCGCGCGCGCGGCGACCGCGTCGATCGCGATGCTCAGGCCCTCGACCACGCTTGCCTGCGCGCTAGGCGGCACCGGCACGCGGTCGGACAGGAGCATCGGCTTCGACATCGCACGCCCCCTAGCAGCAATCCCTTACCAGGTAGTGCAGGATCGCACCGGGCGCCGCGGGGCTTCAGGGCGGGGGCGGGATTGGCTTCCCTCCGGCGCGGTTATTCCGCATGATGATCAGGATGATACCCCTTCCCGCCGTTTCGACGATCGCGCAGACGATCCAGCTGTCGCTTGCGCCCGTCTTCATGCTCGCGGGCATCGGCCAGCTGCTCAACGTGCTCGCCGGTCGCCTCTCGCGCGTCATCGACCGCGCCCGCCAGCTCGAAAAGCTCCATCCCAGCAGCGCGGGGCCCGAACGCATCCGCCATATCTGGGAGTTGCGGCTGCTCGACCGGCGGATGACGATCATCAACGCCTCGCTCTTCCTCGCGGTGTCGAGCGCGATCATGACCTGTATCGTCATCGCGCTGCTGTTCATCGCCGAACTCGCCAAGCTGCACTTCGGGACCTATGTCGCGGTCTCGTTCATCCTTGCGATGATCCTGCTGATCGCCGCCTTTGCCAGCTTCATGATCGAGGTCCGGATCTCGCTGGTCGCCTTCCGCATCCGCCCCGAACTGCTCGACAACCCCGAACTGCTCGACAAGCTGACATGACGCTCGAACACCGCCTGCTGCAGGGCGTCGTCGCGATCGCCTGCCTCCTGCCGCTGCTCGTCGGCGGTCAGGGGATCGTCCACGGCCCCGCGCCGTTCGGCCACCTCGCCGACGTGCCCCGCGATCTCGACAGCCATTTCCGCTATATCTCGGGCATCTTCTTCGCGACCGGGCTCGGCTTCCTCAGCTGTATCCCACATATCGAGACCAAGGGCCCGCGCTTCCGGCTGCTCGGCGCGCTGATCGTGGTCGGCGGCTTCGCGCGGCTCGTCTCGCTGATCGATGTCGGCATGCCGTCGCGCGGGCATGTGCTGGGGCTCGGCATGGAAATCCTCGTCGTACCGCTGCTGATGCTCTGGCAGGCGCGCCTCGCCCGCCGGGCTCTTTCCAACGCCGGACCGAATCCCTAGACGACGCTTGACCATACCCGGTCCTCGAAAGGTCCAAGCATGCGTGAAGCCGCCATCGTCTCGACTGCCCGTACCGCCATCGGCAAAGCCTATCGCGGCGCGTTCAACGCGACCGAGGCACCGGTGCTCGGCGGACACGTCATGAACGCGGCGGTCGAGCGCGCCGGGATCGACCCCGCGCGCATCGACGAGGTGTTCTGGGGCGTCGGCAACCAATGGGGGACGCAGGGCGGCAATGCCGGACGCATGGCGCTCTTCGCCGGCGGCCTGCCCGAATCGGTCCCCGCGGTCACGCTTGACCGCAAATGCGGCTCGGGACTGACCGCGGTCGCGCTCGCTGCCCGCACGATCATCTGCGACGAGGCCGATGTCGCGCTGGCGGGCGGGATGGAATCGATCAGCTACACCGTGACCAAGGACGCGCCGCGCTACGTCAACCAGAGCGTCACCGCGCGCGAGCCCGCCGCCTATATCCCGATGATCGAGACCGCCGAGATCGTCGCGCGCAAATACGGCATCAGCCGCGAGGCGCAGGACGCCTATGCCGCGATGAGCCAGCAGCGCGCCGCCGCCGGCCTCGCGAGCGGCGCGTTCGCCGAGGAGATCGTCCCGATCACCGTCGAGAAGGCGCTGTTCGACAAGCAGGGCGCGCGCACCGGCAGCGAGCGCGTCACGCTGAGCCAGGACGAGGGGATCCGCGCGGGCACTACCGCCGAGGCGCTCGCCGGGCTCAAGACCGTCTGGCCGGGCGGCGATTTCTCCAGCCCGGGGACCAGCGTCACCGCGGGCAATGCCAGCCAGCTGTCCGACGGCGCGTCCGCACAGCTGCTGATGGACCGCCGGACCGCGGAGGCCGAGGGCAAGGAGATCCTCGGCATCTATCGCGGCTTCCAGTCCGCGGGCTGCAATCCTGCCGAAATGGGCATCGGCCCGGTCTTCGCGATCCCCAAGCTGCTCGACCGCGCCGGGCTGACCGTCGCGGACATCGGCCTGTGGGAGCTGAACGAGGCGTTCGCGTCGCAATGCCTCTATTGCCGCGACCATCTCGGCATCGATCCCGAGCGGTACAACGTCAATGGCGGCGCGATCGCGGTCGGCCACCCCTTCGGCATGACCGGCTCGCGCCTCGTCGGCCACGCGCTGATCGAGGGCCGCAAGCGCGGCGTCCGCTATGTGGTGGTCTCGATGTGCACCGCCGGCGGCATGGGCGCCGCCGGCCTGTTCGAGATCGTCTGACGCGACGGGGGGCTGGGTAACCCCGCCCCCAACCCGTCATCCTGACGAAAGTCAGGACCCAGAGCCACACGCGCCGCACCCCGTTACCCTGGGTCCTGACTTTCGTCAGGATGACGGGACGTATACAGGGCCACCCCTGTTCAGAATGACAAGGTCGTGCCCCGCCTATGCGTTTCCTCTTCCTCCCGGCACTCGCGCTGCTGGCCGCCCCGGCCACCGCCGCCCCCCAGAAGCCCACCCCCGCGAAACCCGGCACCGTCCGCGTCCGCCTCACCACCTCGGAAGGCCCGATCACGCTCGCGCTCGACACGCGCCATGCCCCCAAGACCAGCGCGAACTTCCTCGCCTATGTCGATGACGGCCGCTTCGACGGCACCGATTTCTACCGCGCCGCGCGCAGCAAGAAGGCGCCGAAGTTCGGCTTCATCCAAGGCGGCATCCGCACCGACGCGCGGCGCATCCTGCCCGCCTTCCCGCTCGAGACGACGACGCAGACCGGCATCCGCCATCTTGATGCGACGATCTCGATGGCGCGCGGCAGCGAGCCCGGCTCGGCGGGCGGCAATTTCTTCATCACCATCGGCCCGACCCCCGCGATGGACGCGCGCCCGGGCTATCTCGGCTATGCGGCGTTCGGCCATGTCGTCGGCGGCATGGACACGGTCCGCCGCATCCTCGCCAAGCCGACCGGTGGCGGGCTCGACGCGTTCAAGGGCCAGATGATCCTCAACCGCGTCGCGCTGATCAGCGCAAAGCGGCTCGACGGCACGCCCCGCCCGACCAGCGGCCCGCGACCATGGCTGTTGAAGACGCGCCCCACCCCGCCACGGCCGCGCTGACCCTCAGTCCGCGAACAGCAGGACCGGCGTCTCGAGATACTTTTTCAGCCCCTGGACGAAGCTCGCCGCGTCCCAGCCATCGACGACGCGGTGGTCGCAGCTGATCGACAGGTTCATCAGCTTCGCACGGACCACCTCGTCGCCCCTAAACACCGGGCGTTCGACGATCTTGTTCGGCCCGATGATCGCGACCTCGGGCCGGTTGATCACCGGCGTCGTCGCGATCCCGCCGAGCGGCCCGAGCGAGGTGACGGTAATCGTGCCGCCACCCATCTCGTTCGGCGCGAGCTTGCCCGCACGCGCGGCTTCGGCGAGCCGCGTGATCTCGGTCGCGAGCTGCCAGACGTTGCGGTCCTGCGCGTCGCGGATCACGGGGACGGTCAGCCCCGCATCGGTCTGCGCCGCCATGCCCAGATGGATCGCCCCGTGCCGCGTCACCACGCCCGCCTCGTCGTCATAGCGCGCGTTGAGCATCGGGAAGTCAGGAATCGTCTTGCAAATCGCGACGATCATCAGCGGCAGCATCGTCAGCTTGGGCCGCCCGCCGCGATTGGCGTTCAGATCCGCACGCATCGCCTCCAGCGCAGTCACGTCGATCTCGTCGACATAGGTGAAATGCGGGATCGCGCGCTTCGACGCGGCCATGTTCTCGGCGATCTTGCGCCGCATGCCGATGACCTTGATCGGCTGGTCCGCGCGCGCCCGGCTCGCCCCCGGCGCCTGATAGCCCTGACCCGCGCCATACCGCAGATACGCGTCGAGATCGGCATGACGGACCCGGTCGGACTCGGTCTTCACCGACGCCAGATCAATCCCCAGATCCCGCGCCCGCGCGCGCACCGCGGGCGACGCCAGCGCATGCGCCTTGGCGGCAGCGACCTGCTCGTCACTCCCCCCCGGCGAAGGCCGGGGTCCAGTTGGAGAGGTCGACGTAATAACGGACTGCGCATCGTTACCGGCGCCCCCCATTTGGGCCCCGGCCTCCGCCGGGGTGGTGGCGGTCGGCGTTTCGACCACCTCCTCAACCCCCGGATTCTCCGCCTCATACTGCTCCGCCGTCTCCGCCTGCGCCGCCGTCAACGGCGCCGCCACGACCTCGCCCCCGGCATCGACCGCATCCGTCTCGATCACCACCAGCGCGGCACCGATCGACACCTGATCCCCGACCTCGCCCGCCAGCTCGACGACGACGCCCGACACGGGCGACTCCATCTCGACCGTCGCCTTGTCGGTCATCATGTCCGCGACCGGCGAATCCTCCTCGACGCGGTCGCCGATCGCGACGTGCCATGCGACGATCTCGGCCTCCGAGATGCCTTCGCCGATATCCGGCAGTTTGAAGGTAAAGCGAGCCATCAGAAAATTCCGTTCGTTTCGAGCGAAGTCGAGAAACTTGTGTGAGGGATTCCGAAGGCTTCTCGACTGCGCTCGAAGCGAACGGGGGTGGGTGAACGCATCATTATGCGTCCTTCATGATCTTCTTGAGGGCCTCGGTGATACGGACCGGCCCCGGGAAATAGGCCCATTCCAGACTGTGCGGGTAGGGCGTGTCAAACCCGGTCACGCGCTCGATCGGTGCCTCGAGATGGTAGAAGCACCGCTCCTGCACCAGCGCCGACAGCTCCGCGCCGAACCCGCTGGTCCGCGTCGCCTCGTGCACGATCATGCAGCGCCCGGTCTTCTTCACCGACGCCTCGATCGTCTCGATGTCGAGCGGGACGAGCGTGCGCAGGTCGACGATCTCGGCGTCGATCCCCGTCTCGGCGATCACCGCCGCGCAGACATGCACCATCGTGCCGTAGGCGAGGATCGTCAGCGCCTCGCCGGCCCGGACGATCTTCGCCTTGCCGAGCTCGATCTTGTAGTACCCGTTCGGCACTTCGCCGGCCGGGTGCTTCGACCAGTTCTGCGACGGCCGATCCCAATAGCCGTCGAACGGTCCGTTATAGATGCGCTTGGGCTCGAAGAAGAGCGTCGGGTCATTGTCCTCGATCGCCGCGATCAGCAGGCCCTTCGCGTCATAGGGCGTCGACGGAATCACCGTCTTGATCCCCGACATGTGCGTGAACAGTCCCTCGGGGCTCTGGCTGTGCGTCTGCCCGCCGAAGATGCCGCCGCCGAACGGCGATCGCACCGTGATCGGCGAGGTGAACTCACCCGCCGAGCGATAGCGCAGCCGGGCGGCTTCGGACACGAGCTGGTCGAGCGCGGGATAGATGTAATCCGCGAACTGGATCTCGGGGACCGGGCGCAGCCCGTACGCGCCCATGCCGACCGCGACGCCGATGATCCCGCATTCGGTGATCGGCGTGTCGAACACGCGCGTCTTGCCGTGTTTCGCCTGCAACCCCGCGGTCGCGCGGAACACGCCGCCGAAATAGCCGACATCCTCGCCCATCACGATCACGTCGGGATCGCGCGTCATCATGATGTCCATGGCGGAATTGATCGCCTGGATCATGTTCATCCGGCTGGTTTCGCCGCCGTCCGCTGTTTCGGACCCGGGTGTCTCGATCATGTCGCTCATGCCTTGCGATCCCATGGACGGCCGCTTGCCGCCTCTTCATCGAGCATCTGCTGACGCTGCTCCTTCAGATGCCAGGGCAGCTCCTCGAACACGCCGTCGAACAGCGATTCGAGCGGCTGGTGCAGCCCGTGGCCGAGGATGCCGTTCTTCTCGGCCTCCTTCTGCGCGGCCTTGACCTGCTCGGCGAGCTCCTTGTCCTGCGCCGCGTGGCGCTCGTCGTCCCATTCGCCGATCGCGATCAGATGATCCTTCAGCCGCTTGATCGGGTCGCCGAGCGGCCATGCATTGGGCTCGCCCTCGCTGCGATACTGACCCGGATCGTCCGAGGTCGAATGGCCTTCCGCGCGATAGGTGAAATGCTCGATCAGCGTCGGCCCCTGGTTGGTCCGCGCCCGCTCGGCCGCCCATTCAGTGGCTGCGTACACGGCCAGCGCGTCGTTACCGTCGACTCGAAGCCCGGCAATGCCATAGCCAACCGCCCGCGCCGCAAACGTCGTCGCCTCCGCGCCCGCAAACCCGGAGAAGCTCGAAATCGCCCACTGGTTGTTGACGACGTTGAAGATCACCGGCGCGCGGTAGACCGCGGCAAAGGTGCACGCCGAATGGAAGTCGCCCTCCGCGGTCGATCCCTCGCCGCACCAGGTCGCCGCGATCCGCGTGTCGCCCTTCGCCGCTGACGCCATCGCCCAGCCCACGGCTTGCGGATATTGCGTCGTGAGGTTGCCCGAGATCGAGAAGAACCCGGCTTCCTTGACCGAATACATGATCGGCAGCTGCTTGCCGCCCAGCCTGTCCGCGGTGTTCGAATAGATCTGGTTCATCATGTCGACGAGGCTCCAGCCCCGCGCGATCAGCAACCCCTGCTGGCGGTAGGAGGGGAAGCACATGTCCTCGTAATCGAGCGCATAGGCCGCCGCGACCGCGACCGCCTCCTCGCCCAGCGCCTTCATGTAGAAGCTCGTCTTGCCCTGCCGCTGTGCGCGGAACATGCGTTCGTCGAACGCACGGAGCAGCGCCATGCTGCGCAGCATACGGCGCAGCATATCGGGCGAAAGCTTGGGATCCCACGGCCCCACCGCATGGCCCTCGTCGTCGAGAACGCGGACCAGCGTATAGGCGAGATCAGTGAAATCGCTCGCCTTGTCCGCGGTATCGGGACGCCGCGCCTGCCCCGCGGGCGGCACGTCGACTTCGGCGAAATCGACCGGATCGCCGGGTCGAAACTTCGGTTCGGGCACATGCAGCGTCAATCCGGGTAGATTGCGCAGCGGCTGCGAATCGGCGCGAGGGTGCTCGCTGGCCATCGTCACTCCATCTCCATCGCCCGGCGGCGTACGCGCCGGATCGCTCTTCGCGGCCTTGTTATAAAATTTCAACGGCATTGGCGAGAGGGAGTTTTGCCGGACTCCGCATTCGCACCGGCGGCGTGCAACGCCGTGCGATCAATGCGATAGCATGAGCCTGCGGACGCGGGCGGACACGGGGGGAGACAGGGCGACATGCTGCAGGACTGGAACGCCGTCGTCGCGATCGGATGCACGCTGCCAGGTGTCGAGCCGGGCACCAGCTATGGCCGGCCCGCACTCAGGTTCCGCGGCAAGACGCTCGCGTCCACCACCGCGCCCGATCCCGGCAGCTTCGTGCTCCATATCGGCCTCGACGAGAAGGACATCCTGCTCGACACCGACCCCGCGACCTTCTGGCAGACCGATCATTATGACGGCTGGCCGGCGGTGCTGGTCCGCTACGGCACCGGCGCGGGCGAGCGGATCGCGGATCTGCTCGCCCGCGCCTGGTGGGACCGCGCCACGTCAGCGCAGCGCAAAGCCTATGGCGAGCGTCCCTAGCCGGCTCGCGCGCTACTCTACCGTCTGCTCGATCACCCCGAAGATCGGGCGATGCCGGTCGTCCTCCGCCCAGATCCGCACCGTGTCGCCCTTTTTCAGGAACGGGGTCACCGCTGCGCCGCCCGCGATCGTCTCGATCGTCCGCACTTCGGCCAGGCAGGAATAGCCGACCCCGCCCTCGGCGATCGGCTTGCCCGGCCCGCCATCCGCGCCGCGGTTCGACACCGTGCCCGACCCGACGATCGTCCCCGCGCCCAGCTTGCGCGTCTTGGCGGCATGCGCGATCAGCGTGCCGAAATCGAACGTCATGTCCTCGCCCGCCTCGGCGCGACCAAAGGGCTGGCCGTTCAGGTCGACCATCAGCTTGCGGTGCAGCTTGCCGTCCTGCCACCAGTCGCCGAGCGACTCGGGCGTCACGAACACCGGCGAAAACGCGCTGGCGGGCTTCGACTGGAAGAACCCGAACCCCTTGCCCAGCTCGCCCGGGATCAGGTTGCGCAGCGACACGTCGTTGGTCAGCCCGACCAGCCGCACCGCCGCCAGCGCCTCCTCGCGGCTCGCGCCCATCGCCACGTCACCGGTGACGACGACGACCTCGCCCTCCATGTCGCAGCCCCAGCTCTCGTCGGCGAGCGGGATCGGGTCGCGCGGCCCCAGAAACCCGTCCGACCCGCCCTGATACATCAGCGGATCGTGCCAGAAGCTGTCGGGCATCTCGGCGGCGCGCGCCTGCCGCACGAGCGCGACATGGTTCACATAGGCGGAGCCATCCGCCCACTGATAGGCGCGCGGCAAGGGCGACGCCGCGTCATGCTCGTGGAAGCGCCGCATCGGGATCATCTCGTGCTCGAGATCGGTCGACAGATTTTCGAGCATCGGCGCAAGCCGGTCCCAGTCGTCGAGCGCGGCCTGCAGCGTCGGAGCGATATGCGTCGCATCGGCATACCAGGCGAGGTCGTTCGACACGACGACGAGCCGGCCGTCACGGCCCCGGGCTGGATCTGCGTCCTTCAGGCTGGCCAGTTTCATTGCGGATCCTCTCAATGTTTTCACCACCCTACGCCCGCCCGCCGCCGGAAGTCGAGACCGACGGTCGCACGCGCATCCCGACCGCCCGCTCATGCGTTGTCCTTGCATCCCCCCGACCCCGGCGCCACACCTGGCCACCGCCTTCGAAAGCCTGCCATGCCCCTCGACATCATCCGCGTGCCCGTCCTCAGCGACAATTACGCCTGGCTGATCCACGATCCCGACAGCGGCACCACGGTTGCGCTCGACCCGGGCGAGGCGGATCCAGTGATCGCCGCGGCGACCGCGCGCGGCTGGCGGATCGATCAGGTCTGGACGACGCACTGGCATCCCGATCACACCGGCGGCAACGCCGCGATCCGCGCTCAGGGCGCGACCGTCACCGGCCCCGCCGCGGAGGCCGCGAAGATCCCGACGCTCGACCGCACCGTGACCGAGGGCGACGTCGTCACGCTCGGCGCGCACGCCGCGCAGGTGATGACCGTGCCCGGGCATACGCAGGGCCATATCGCCTTCCACTTCGCCGACGACGCGGTGATTTTCACCGGCGACACGCTGTTCGCGATGGGCTGCGGCCGGCTGTTCGAGGGCACGCCCGCCGACATGTTCGCCAACATGCAGCGTTACGCAGCACTGCCCGACGAGACGCGCGTCTATTGCGGCCATGAATATACCCAGTCGAACGGCCGCTACGCGCTGGTCGCCGAGCCCGACAATGGCGCGATCCGCGACCGGATGGCCGAGGTCGACGCCGCCCGCGCGCGCGGCGAGGCGACCGTGCCGACGACGATCGGGCTCGAACGCGCGACCAATCCGTTTCTCCGCGCGACCTCGGCCGCCGAGCTCGGCGAACGGCGTGCGGCAAAGGATGCGTTCAAGGGCTAAATAGGTTATGCCGTACGCTTGGGGGCGCAAAGGAAACCGCATGCGCATCATGACACGCTTATCGCTGCTCTGCCTGACGATCGCCGCCACCGCCTGTACGGCGACCCCGCGCGAACAGGCACAGATCGCGCAGCGCGAAACTGAAACGGAGCGAAAGCTCGCGACCGCGCTCAAGGGGCTGACCCCCGGCGAGCCGACCCTGTGCCTCAACGCCCTCGGCCAGAAGCAGGTGACCAGCTACGGCTCGACCTTCCTCTACCGCGTCAACAACGGCACGATCTACCGGACCGAGACCAATGGCGGGTGCGGCGATCTCGACCGCAACATCCTGATCACGCGGACGCCCTCGGGCCAGCTCTGCCGCGGTGACATCGCCAACACGATCGACCGCGCCAGCCGCTTCCCCAGCGGCAGCTGCAGCTTCGGGGAATTCGTCCCCTATCGGAAGGCCCGGTGAGGATGCCGCGCTCCGGCCGGATCGCCGCCCTCGCCGCGCTCGCGCTGACGCTCGTCGCCGGCCGCGACGATCCGCTCGCGGGGCGCATCGCCGGCGCGCCGGTCCGCTGCATCGGCATCGGCCTGGTCCAGGGGCCGACGATCCTCGACGCGACCACCATCCTCTATCGCCAGTCGGGCAAGCGCGTCTGGCGCACCGGCCCGGTCGGCCCCTGTCCGCAATTGCGCCCGCAGTCGACGATCATCGTCGACATCTATGGCGGCCAGCTCTGCCGCAACGACCGGTTCCGGCTGATCGAACCCGGCCTGTCGATCCCCTCACCCTCCTGCCGCTTCACCGACTTCACCCCCTACGACAAACCCTGACGCCCGGCCGTCCCGGATGATATGTTGCATCATGGCAACAACCAGCCATCCAATTTTCCGCAGCTGCGAACATCTCCTTTGATATGATACATCATTCGCGCTAGGCGGCAGCTCCGGGGTTCAAGGAGCGTTTCTATGCGTAAGACTTTCATCGGGATCAGCGCGCTGGCGGTCTTCGCCGCGACCGCCGCGACCGCCCAGACCGACACGACGCCGACCGGCGCACCGGCCGATACGCCTGCCGCAGCCCCAGCCCCAGCCCCGACCCGCACCCCCGCCCCGCGCGCCGCCGCCGAGATCCTCGTCACCGCCCCCGTCCGCCAGAGCGAAACCGACGTCCTCCAGGGCACCTCGATCCTCTCGGGCGCCGAGCTCACCCGCAATTTGCGCCCGACCATCGGCGAGACGCTCGCGCGCCAGCCCGGCGTGTCCGCCACCTCGTTCGGCCCCAGCGCGTCGCGCCCGATCCTGCGCGGCTTCCAGGGCGAGCGCATCCGCGTGCTGACCGACGGGATCGGCTCGATCGACGTCTCGAACACCTCGGTCGACCACGCGGTCATCATCGACCCGCTGCTCGCCGAGCGGATCGAGGTGCTGCGCGGCCCGTCCGCCCTCCTGTTCGGCTCGTCCGCGGTCGGCGGCGTCGTCAACGTCATCGACACGCGCATCCCGCGCACCGTCCCCGAAAACGGCTACCGCGTGAACGGCATCGCCACCTACGGCTCGGCCGCGAACGAGCGCTCGGGCGGCGGCGCCGGCGACGTCGCGGTCGGCCAGCACCTCGTCCTCCACGCCGACGGTTCCTATCTGAAGTCGGGCAATCTGCGCACCGGCGGCAACATCCTGTCGTCGCAGGCGCGCGCCGCCGCGCTTTCCCAGGTTGGCCTGCCGCAGGATACCGACGAGCCGATCGACTTCGCCGGCTCCGCCGCACTCCGCGGCAAGCTGCCCAACACCCAGTCCGAGACCTGGACCGCGGGCGTCGGTGCGTCGATCATCACCGATGGCGGCAATCTCGGCGTGTCGTACAGCCATTATGACAGCCTCTACGGCGTGCCGATCCGCTACGCGACCGCGGTCGGCCAGGAGCAGGAGGCGCCCCGCCTCGACGTCGTCCAGAACCGCGTCGACCTGCGCGGCGAGATCAACACGGGCGGCGGCTTCCTCGACAAGATCCGCGTCCGCGCGGGCCACGCCACCTATCGCCATTTCGAGCTCGAACCCGATGGCGGTGTCGGCACCGCCTTCTTCAACAACGGCACCGAAGGCCGGATCGAGCTCGTCCAGGCCAATCGCGGCGGCTGGCAGGGCGCATCGGGTGTGCAATATTTCAACCGCCTGTTCGACGTGAACGGCGACGAGGCCTTCCTGCCGCGCAACGAGACCAACCAGACCGGCCTCTTCACGCTCCAGCAATATAGCGCCGGCGCGTTCCGGGCCGAGGGCGGGCTGCGCTACGAGACGACGTCGCTCTCCGCCAAGACCCCGCTCGACGATCTCCGCTTCTTCCGCGGCAGCCGCAGCTTCGACGCGGTCTCGGGCTCGCTCGGCGCCTCCTACGGCGTGACCGACGCGGTCCGCTTGGGCATCAACCTCTCGCATACCGAGCGCGCGCCGTCGGCCGAAGAGCTGTTCGCGAACGGCGGCCATGCCGGCACCCAGGCCTATGAATTCGGCAGCCCCGACTTCAAGCTCGAGAAGAGCTGGGGCATCGAGGGCACGCTCCACGCGCATGGCGACGGCTTCAGCTTCGACGCGTCGGCCTATTACAACGACTTCTCCAACTATATCTCGGAGAACCAGGTCGCGCAGAGCGTCTGCCAGACCGCCGCCGATCCGTCGGGGCGCGAGGTCGACCTGCCCTGCTTCCAGTATCAGCAGGCGGATGCGCGCTATTACGGGTTCGAGGCCAATGCCTCGGTCCGGCTCGCCCAGATCGGCGGCTATGTGCTGAACGCCGACCTGCTCGGCGACTATGTCCGCGCGACGATCGTCGACAACGGCCCCGTCCCCCGCATCCCGCCGATGCGCGTGCTCGGCGGGATCGAGGCACAGGGCGACCGCGTCAACGGCCGGCTCGAGGTCGAGCACGTCTTCGACCAGGACCGCATCGCCGCATTCGAGACGACCACCAACGGCTATACGATGATCAACGCGACCTTGGGCTTCAACCCGTTCGGCAAGGACAGCAAGACCTCGATCCTGCTCAGCGCGAACAACCTGTTCGACGTCGAAGCCCGCCGCCACGCCAGCTTCCTCAAGGACTTCGCCCCCCTAGCCGGCCGCGACATCCGCGCCACCCTCCGCTTCGGGCTGTAACGGGAGGGGCCACTCCCCACGCCCAGAAAAGGAGCACCACCCCGGCGAAGGCCGGGGCCCAGGTGGGGGGACCAAGGTGATAATCCCCCGCCCGCCATCACGAAAACCTTCCCAACTGGGCCCCGGCCTTCGCCGGGGTGGGGCGAGCGCAAGGAGCCAGCAGAAACCCTCGCGAGCGACGGCGCGCGAACCAGCCCGGAGACGCGCCGCCCCCCGCCCCCTATACCCAACCCATGCCCCCCATCCTCTACAGCTTCCGCCGCTGCCCCTACGCAATCCGCGCCCGCAGCGCGGTCGTCGCCAGTGGCATCGTGGTCGAGCTCCGCGAAATCGTCCTGCGCGACAAGCCCGCCGCGATGCTCGCCGCCTCCCCCAAGGGCACCGTCCCCGTCCTGATCCTCCCCGACGGCCGCGTCATCGACCAGAGCCTCGCCATCATGCACTGGGCGCTGGCACTCGCCGATCCGCTCGACTGGCTCGCCGGAGCAGACGCCGATCTGATCGCGACCAACGACGGTGCGTTCAAGCATCACCTCGACCGCTACAAATATGCCGATCGCCACGCGACCGACCCGCTCGAGCACCGCGCCGCCGCCACCGCGATCCTCGCCGATCTCGACACGCGGCTGGCAGCCACCGGCCACCTCGCCGGCCCCCGCGTCACGCTGACCGACATCGCGATCCTACCGTTCGTACGGCAATTCGCGCAGACCGACCGCGGCTGGTTCGACACGCTCCCCCTCCCCGCGCTCCACGACTGGCTGGGGCGCTATCTCGCCTCGCCGCTCTTCGCCGCGGTCATGACCAGAGTCACGACGTGGCAGCCGGATGCGCCGACTGTCATTTTTCCAACATGATCCGCGGCTAGCGCGTCGCCGGGGGGCATTGCGACAGCATGAGCCGCGCGACGGCGATCACGGTCCACGGGGGTGGCCGCGATCGGCGCGCGCGGCTCGTCGGGTGCGTCCCTGTCGACACCAAGAAGATCATCCAGGGAATATCACCGTGACACGCACCCGTCTGACCACGTCGCTCCTGCGCGGCATCGCACCCGCGACTTTGCTGCTCGCCGCCCTGCCCGCCGCCGCCCAGGACACGACCACCGCCCCTGCTGCCGCCCCCGCTGAAGACGGCCTGGGCGAGATCGTCGTCACCGCCGAGCGCCGCTCGGAGAATCTCCAGCGCGTGCCGCTGTCGGTCGGCGTCGCCTCGGGCGATGCGTTGCGTGCGTTCCAGGCGGGTGGCGACGACACGCTGCTGTCGCTGTCGGGCCGCGTCCCCGGCCTCTATGTCGAGACCACCACCGGCCGCATCTTCCCGCGCTTCTACATCCGCGGTCTTGGCAACATCGATTTCTACCTCGGCGCGTCGCAGCCGGTCACGATCATCCAGGACGACGTGATCCTCGAGCATGTCGTGCTGAAGTCGAACCCGGTCTATGACGTCCGCCAGGTCGAGGTGCTGCGCGGCCCGCAGGGCTCGCTGTTCGGCCGCAACACGACCGCGGGCATCATCAAGTTCGACACGATCAAGCCGACCAACGACTTCGACAGCCGCGCCTCGGCCTCGGTCGGCACCTATGGCAGCGTCAGCGTCGACGCGGGCGTCGGTGGCCCGCTGATCAAGGACCTGCTGTCGATCCGCGTCTCGACGCTGCTCCAGCACCGCGAAAACTATGTCGACAACGTCTATGCCGGCGTCACGCAGGACAGCACCGCGACCCCGCGCAAGAACGCGATGGGCGGGTTCGACGACCGCAACGTCCGCGTCCAGCTCGCGCTGACGCCGGGCAACGCCTTCTCGCTCGACCTGTCGGGGCATGCCCGCTGGTATGACGGCACCTCGACGCTGTTCCACCGCGCCGCGCTGAAGAAGGGTTCGAACGACGTCCAGGCCGAGCCGCGCAACATCGTCGCGCTCGACGAAGGCAATGACAATCCGCAGAGCTACACCACCTATGGCGGCTCGGTCCGCGCGACCTACGACTTCGGTCCTGCCGCGCTCACCTCGATCACCGCCTATGAGACGACCTCGGGCTTCAGCCGCGGCGACACCGATGGCGGCGCGGGCGCAAACTTCCCGGTGCGCGGCACGGCGAACGGCTTCGGCCAGTCGCAGGGCCAGATCCGCGATCTCGACCAGTGGTCGCAGGAGCTGCGTCTGGCGGGCACGCAGGGCGGCCGCTTCAACTGGCAGGTCGGCGGCCTGTATTTCGACACGCGCGACATCACCGATTTCTACCAGCGGACCTTCTTCCTGACGACCGCACAGCGCAACCCGAACAACTGGGTCCGCCTCCACGACGTCAACACCTCCTGGGCCGGCTTCGGCCAGATCAGCTACGAGCTGATGGACCGGCTGACGCTCACCGCCGGCGGCCGCATCACCGAGGACAAGAAGCGCACGCAGCTGCTCAAGCCGGTCCAGAATGTCGCCGGTATCAGCCAGTATCCGGCCAACTTCCGCACCGACGTCACGCTGAAGGCGACCAAGCCGAGCTGGGACGCGAGCCTCCTCTACCAGGCGAGCCCCGACATCAGCCTCTACTCGCGCATTGCACAGGGCTTCCGCGGACCGACGATCCAGGGCCGCTCGGCGGTGTTCAACTCGGACTTCTCGACCGCCAATTCGGAGACGATCCTGTCGTGGGAGACGGGCATCAAGACCCGCCTGCTCGACAACACGCTCAGCCTCAACGCGACCGTGTTCGGCTACCGCGTCAACGACATCCAGCTCAACGGCAACGATCTCAACGGGAACGGCATCCTGTTCAACGGCAACAAGGCCGAGGCGTATGGCATGGAGGCCGAGGCGAACTGGAAGCCCGTTCCCAACCTCACGCTCGGCGCCGGGCTCAGCCTGCTCCACAGCGCGATTCGCGACACGACGACCGAGGTGCAGATCTGCGCGCTCAACAACGCGGTCGTCTGCACGCCGTCCGCGGCGGTCCGCCCCGTCCCAGGCGCGTTCGGCACGACCTTCCTCGTCAAGATCGACGGCGAGCCTTTGCCCAATGCGCCCGAGTATAATGTCGACCTGACCGCCCGCTACGACCAGCCGCTCGGCAATGGCGGTCACGCGTTCATCGCGGGCGACTTCAACATCCAGGGCTATACGCAGTTCGTGCTCTACAAGACCAAGGAGTTCACCGCGAACGGCAACTTCGAAGGCGGTCTGAAGATCGGCTATGCCGCGCCCGACGACGCCTATGAACTCGCGGTGTTCGCACGCAACATCACCGGCGAGAAGAACCTGAAGGGCGTGATCGAGAACTACATGGCCGCGGTGTTCAACGAACCGCGGATCATCGGTGTCTCGCTCAGCGGCAAGTTCCGCTGACAAGGCCGGCGTGGCGGTAACCCCGCCACGCCATCCCCTTGCGGATCGTGGCGGTTCATCCGCCACGCCACCGTTGCGGAGCGTCTGGCGCTCGCGCGCGGTGCGTGTCAGACATCGGGTTTGACCTTGCCCGAGGACCCGACCGATCCGTCAGATCGCTGCCCTGCCCTACCGGATCACCGCCGACGGATCCGCCGAGATCCTGCTCATCACCTCGCGCGAGACGCGCCGCTGGGTGATTCCCAAGGGCAATCCGATTGCCGGCCTCGCCTCGCACGAGGCCGCCGCGCAGGAAGCGTTCGAGGAAGCCGGGATTCGCGGCATCCCCTGCCCCAGCGCGGTCGGCGATTTCTGCTACGACAAGCGGCGCCGCAGCGGGCGTCTCCGGCCGATGATCGTCAGCGTCTATCCGATGCAGGTCGTCGAACAGGTCGCGGACTGGCCCGAGCGGGATCAGCGCGAGACACGGTGGTTTCCGCCTGATAAGGCCGCCGCCGCGGTCGACGAGCCCGAACTCAAGGCTCTGATCCGAGGATTCCGAAAGCCACCGATCCCGGTGGCGTTCGAACAACGCGTGCTGCCGGTGCTGCGGTCACGAATGAGGAGGCGTTTTCCGATGCTGGGCTGGTTCCAGGCACTCATGCCCAAGCAGGGGCGGTTCTTCGAGCTGTTCGACGCGCATGCCGCGACGCTCGTCGCGGGCGCCGACGCGCTCGCCCGGCTGCTCCACGGCGAAGGCTCGATCGAAAGCCAGATCGCCGAGATCGTGCGCCGCGAACACGAGGCCGACGACATCACGCGCGAGGTCCTGCAGGACGTCCGCCGCGTGTTCGTGACGCCGTTCGACCGCAGCGCGATCACCGACCTGATCGGCGTGATGGACGATGCGATCGACCAGATGAACGGCACCGCCAACGCGATCGCGCTCTACGAGGTGACCGAGTTCGCGCCCGAGATGCGCGACATGGCGGGGATCATCGTCGAGGCCGCGCGGATCACCGCCGAGGCGATCCCGCTGCTCCGCTCGCTCGGCAGCAACGCCGGCCGTCTCCACGACCTGACCGCCCGGCTGATCCAGATCGAGGGTCACGCCGACGACATCCACGACACCGGCCTGCGCGCGCTGTTCGCCGCGTCGAAGAGCCATGCCGACCCGATGGCCTTCATCATCGGCCGCGAAATCTATTCGAGCCTCGAAAAGATCGTCGACCGGTTCGAGGACGTCGCCAACGAGATCCAGGGACTCGTCATCGACCATGCGTGACGCGTCGTTTCGGCCCGCGACATCCCCCATGGCACCCCCCCGGCGAAGGCCGGGGCCCAGTTGGGGGACGGCCATGGCTGGATCGACCGTTCGTTACGCGTCGTTTCAGCCCGCGACCTTCCCCAAGGCACCCCCCCGGCGAAGGCCGGGGCCCAGTTGGGGAACGACCATGGCCGAGGGCAGCGCACAGTTACTGCGACCTCTCCAACTGGGCCCCGGCCTCCGCCGGGGTGGTAACACCGCGTTCGAGGCAGCCGCATGATCCTCTCGCTCCCGGTCCTCATCGGCCTGATCGGCATCGCGCTGCTGTTCGATTTCCTCAACGGGCTGCACGACGCCGCGAACTCGATCGCGACGGTCGTCTCGACGCGTGTGCTGAAACCACAATATGCCGTGCTCTGGGCGGCGTTCTTCAACTTCATCGCCTTTGCCGTCTTCGGGCTCCACGTCGCGCAGACCGTCGGCACGGGCATCGTCCATGCGCAGGTGATCGACGCGCAGGTGATCTTCGCCGCGCTGATCGGCGCGATCGCGTGGAACGTCATCACCTGGGTGCTCGGCATCCCCTCGAGCAGCAGCCACGCGCTGATCGGCGGATTGCTCGGCGCGGGCGTCGCCAAGATCGGCTTCGGCGCGATCGTCTGGAGCGGCGTGATCAAGACCGTCAGCGCGATCTTCGTCTCGCCCGCGGTCGGGCTGCTGCTCGCGCTGCTGCTCGTCCTGCTGGTCGCCTGGACCAGCCTCAAGCTCACCCCGCTCGGCGTCGACAAGCGCTTCCGCAAGCTCCAGCTGATCTCCGCCGCGCTCTATTCGCTCGGCCATGGCGGCAACGACGCGCAGAAGACGATGGGGATCATCGCGGTGCTGCTCTATTCGCAGGGGCTGCTCGGCGGCGAGTTCCACGTGCCCTTCTGGGTCGTGCTGTCCTGCCAGGCGGCGATGGCGCTCGGCACGCTGTCGGGCGGCTGGCGGATCGTCCACACCATGGGGTCGAAGATCACCCGGCTGACCCCTGCGCAGGGCTTCTGCGCGGAGACCGGCGGCGCGATCACGCTGTTCGCGGCGACCTTCTGGGGCGTGCCGGTCTCGTCGACGCACACGATCACCGGCGCGATCGTCGGCGTCGGCGCCGCGCGCCGCCTGTCCGCGGTGCGCTGGAACGTCGCGAGCAACATCATCATTGCCTGGACGGTGACGCTGCCCGCCGCCGCCGCGATTGGGGCGGCGACCTATTGGCTGACTGGGCTATTTATCTGATAAATGCAGGCGCTTACGGCCTGTTAAGCATGATCGGAGGGCAATTGCGCAACCGCTGATGCGGTACGCTTGCGGAATGTTCTCGCGCTCTCCCGCCATTCCTCTCCGCGATCATCCCGACGCCACGAGCCTCATCCTGTTCGGGCTCGTCGAAAGCGACGAGGATGCGTGGAGCGCCGCGCAGCATGTCCGCCTCGCCAAGGTCGGCGCGGTCTGGCCGGTCGCGCTGATCGCGCATCTGGTCGCCGCGGCGATCGTCTTCGGCGTCTCGCTGGCGGCACAGCCGGCGCTGATCGCGGCGGTGGCGGTGCATGCGGGGGTGATCGCCCTGCTGTCCGGCGCGGCCTTTGCAACGGTGCGCAGCAGGACGCTGCGCGAATGGCCGATCCATCGCCGCAATGCGGTGCTCGCGACCTGCGCCGCCGGGCTGTCCGCCGCGCTCCTGTCCTTGCTCTGGGTCACCGTCGAGCTGCCGGGTGGGCCGATCGAGCTCGCCGGGCTGGTCGCGATCGTCGGCGCGATCAGCGTCACCGCGATCACGCTTTACGCCGTGCGCGCCGCGACCCTGGGGTTCGGCATCGGCCTGGCGCTGATGCTGACCTTGCTGTCGGGCGTGGGGATCGCGCCGGTCGTCGCGATCGCCGCCTTTGCCGGGTTTGCCGCGGTCGCCTACCGGATGGCGCGGATCGACTATGCGCTCGCGCTCGATCACGCGGACCAGTCGAGCGAGGGCCGGCTTGCGATGAAACTGATGGCCGAGTTCGAGAATTACGGCCCCGGCTGGTTCTGGGAAGCCGACCGGCGCGGCCGCATCACCTATATCTCGCCCAAGATCGCGCACGCGCTCCCGCCGCCGGCCAATCCGGAGGAGGGGTGCGACCCGTCGTCCGGCCTGGTCGGCTGCATCCTCACCGACCTGTTCCGCATGGACAGCGAGGCGCCCGGCACCGAACGCACGCTCGCCTTCCACCTGTCGTCGCGCACCTCCTTCTCGGACTATTCGGTCTGCGCCGCCGCCGACCCCGCGCCCGAGCGCTGGTGGTCGATGTCGGGCCGACCGGTGATCGACGAGATCGGCCGCTTCCAGGGCTTTATCGGCACCGGCTTCGACCTCACCGAAAAGCGCAAGGCCGATGCCGAGATCAACCGCCTCGCGCTGTTCGACGGGCTGACCGGGCTCGCCAACCGCCAGCGGATGCGGCTGTCGCTCGACAAGACGCTCGCGCAGCAGGCCGGGCCCTACCGCCCGACCGCGCTGTTCCTGATGGATCTCGACCGGTTCAAGGCGGTCAACGACACGCTCGGCCACCAGGCGGGCGACCTGCTGCTCAAGCAGGTCGCACAGCGGCTCACGCGCGTGGTCGGTGACGCAGGGCTGGTCGGCCGGCTCGGCGGCGACGAGTTCCAGATCGTCCTGCCCGGCGTCGACAACCGCGACACGCTCAGCACCCTGTCGCGCGAGCTCATCCTCGCGCTGTCGCAACCCTATTTCATCAGCGGCGCGTCGGTCTCGATCGGCTGTTCGATCGGCATCGCGATCACGCCGCAGCATGGCAAGGATTCGGAGACGCTGATCCGCAACGCCGATCTCGCGCTCTATGCGGCGAAGGCCGATGGCCGCGGCGTCCACCGCTTCTATTCGGACGACATGCTGGCGGGGGCGAAATCGCGCAAGCAGCTCGAGGACGATCTGCGCATCGCGGTGACCGAGGGCGCGTTCCACCTCTGCTACCAGCCCGTCGTCAGCACCAAGTCGACGCGGATCGTCGGCTATGAGGCGCTGATCCGCTGGAACCACCCGACCCGCGGCCCCGTGTCGCCCGCCGACTTCATCCCGATCGCCGAGGAATGCGGGCTGATCGAGGCGATCGGCACCTGGGTCCTGCGCACCGCGTGCAACGCCGCCGCGCGCTGGCCCGCCGACGTCCGCGTCGCGGTCAACGTCTCGCCGATCCAGTTCGCCAACCCCGCGCTCCCAGCCCTCGTCACCAGCGCGCTCGCCCAGTCCGGGCTCCCCGCCAACCGGCTCGAGCTCGAGATCACCGAGGGCGTCTTCCTCGACGAGAGCGCGTCCTCGGACCAGATGTTCAAGGCGCTCAAAGGGATCGGCGTCCGGCTCGCGCTCGACGATTTCGGCACCGGCTATTCGTCGCTCGGCTACTTACGCACCGCGCCGTTCGACAAGATCAAGATCGACCAGTCGTTCGTGAAGGGCGCGGCCGAGCCCGGCAATCGCAACGCCGCGATCATCAAGGCGATCGTCATGCTCGCCGACACGCTCGGCATGGAGACGACGGCGGAAGGCGTCGAGCTGCAGGACGAGATCGCGCTCGTCCGCGATCTCGGCTGCAGCCATATCCAGGGCTATGTCTATGGCCGCCCGGTCCTCAACGAAGTGGTGATGGAACAGCTTTCCACCGCCGCGGGGGTGGCGACCGCCGCCGGGTTCAAGACCAGCCGTGCGCCGCGCGTGCGGATGCTGCGCTCGGCGCGGCTGCTGGTCGAGGACACGCTCGTCGATGTCCGCGTCCGCGACATCTCGACCAGCGGCGCGATGGTCGAGGGGCTGATGGTCCGCGGCGATCCGACCGGCGCCGGGGTCTCGATCGAGCTCGTCGACGGCCAGATGATCGGCGCGCAGATTCGCTGGCTGCGCGACGGCCGCGCCGGGCTCGCCTTCGACCATCCGGTCGATATCGAACGGCTCGGCCCTCCGCCGCTGGTCCGCGGGATGCGCCGCGCGGGCTGACCGCGGGCGCGCGCGGCTCGCTCGAAAATATTTCGAAAGGCGCGAAATCCGCTTGCGTATCGCGAACCCGGCGCAGATCCACGCGTCGCGCCGTCGCCGCCGCGTCCGGACACCCCAATCCAGTCCGGGCAGGGCCGCAACGGGCCAACTAGCGGCTTGCACCCGCTGCGGGATTGGCACAGTATCTGGGGGCTACTTACAGCGGCAGGCCCTATCTCTGGTAGAACACGGTGCGCCCCTCGGGCTGCCACCCTGGTTGTCGACAGGCGTGACCACGCGCTGCCGATCAGTTTTCGTTCTGCTTTTGATCTGCCCGATGATAGCATGGGATATGCTCCCGATTCGAACGATTACAGAATTTTAGGAGCGGTCTTTTGGATTTCAGAGACAGCAGCCGGGATAGCGACATGACGACCGACACCATCGAACAGACCCTCGACACGCCCGCAGCAGAGGCCCCCAAGGCGCCGCGTCAGGCGCAGGACAGCCATTCCGTGCGCGCGCAGATCTACCCGGTCGAGGTCGATCACAGCCGCGACGCGCTGCTGACCGAATTCGGCAAGGAGACGCTCAAGGACCGCTATCTGCTCCCGGGCGAGAGCTATCAGGACCTGTTCGTCCGCGTCGCGTCTGCGTACGCCGATGACGCCGGCCATGCGCAGCGTCTCTACGACGCGATCTCGAAGCTCTGGTTTATGCCCGCCACCCCCGTTCTCTCGAACGGCGGCACCGGTCGCGGCCTGCCGATCTCCTGCTATCTCAACTCGGTCCCCGACAGCCTCGGCGGCATCGTCGACACCTGGAACGAGAATGTCTGGCTCGCCTCGCGCGGCGGCGGCATCGGCACCTATTGGGGCAATGTCCGCGGCATCGGCGAGCCGGTCGGCCTCAACGGCAAGACCAGCGGCATCATCCCGTTCGTCCGCGTCATGGATTCGCTCACCCTCGCCATCTCGCAGGGCTCGCTGCGCCGTGGCTCGGCGGCCGTCTATCTCGACGTCTCGCACCCCGAGATCGAGGAATTCCTCGAGATCCGCAAACCCTCGGGCGATTTCAACCGCAAGGCGCTGAACCTCCACCACGGCGTGCTGATCACCGACGCCTTCATGGAGGCGGTGCGCAACGGCGAGGAATGGCATCTGCGCTCGCCGAAGGATCAGGCGATCCGCGCCACGGTCGACGCGCGCTCGCTGTTCCAGAAGCTCGTCGAGACGCGTCTCCAGACCGGCGAGCCGTACATCGTCTTTGCCGATCACGTGAACAAGGCGATGCCCAAGCATCACCGCGAACTCGGCCTCAAGGTCTCGACCTCGAACCTCTGCTCGGAAATCACGCTGCCGACCGGCAAGGATCACCTCGGCAACGAGCGGACCGCGGTCTGCTGCCTGTCGTCGCTGAACCTCGAAACCTGGGATCAGTGGAAGGACGAGAAGGGCCTGATCGAGGACGTCATGCGCTTCCTCGACAACGTGCTGCAGGACTATATCGACCGCCACGAGCCCGGCATGGAACGCGCCGCCTATTCGGCGGGCCGCGAGCGTTCGGTCGGCCTTGGCGTCATGGGCTTCCACAGCTTCCTTCAGGCACGTGGCATCCCGTTCGAAGGCGCGATGGCCAAGTCGTGGAACCTGCGGATGTTCAAGCACATCAACGCGCAGGCCAACGAAGCCTCGATGCAGCTCGCGATCGAGCGCGGGCCCTGCCCCGACGCCGCCGATGTCGGCGCGATGGAGCGGTTCAGCTGCAAGATGGCGATTGCGCCGACCGCGTCGATCAGCATCATCTGCGGCGGCACGTCGGCGTGCATCGAGCCGATCCCGGCGAACATCTACACGCACAAGACGCTCTCGGGCAGCTTCTCGATCAAGAACCCGTATCTCGAGAAGATGCTCGCCGAAAAGTCGAAGAACTCGGACGCGGTGTGGAATTCGATCCTCGAACAGGGCGGTTCGGTCCAGCATCTCGACTTCCTCTCGACCGAGGAAAAGGACTGCTACAAGACCAGCTTCGAGATCGACCAGCGCTGGCTGCTTGAACTCGCCGCGGACCGCACGCCGTACATCGACCAGGCGCAGTCGCTGAACCTGTTCATCCCCGCGGACGTCGAGAAGTGGGATCTGCTGATGCTCCACTTCCGCGCCTGGGAGCTCGGCATCAAGTCGCTCTACTATCTCCGCTCCAAGTCGGTGCAGCGCGCCGGCTTTGCGGGCGGGGTCGAGGCGGACAACACCATCGACCTGCGTCAAATCGACGTCGAGTCGAAGGATTATGACGAGTGCCTCGCCTGCCAGTAAGCCCCCGACCCATCACCGTGGCGGGCCCGCCCGCCGCCTGATCGAACAGCCTGTCGCGCCGCTAGCGCGACAGGCTTTTTCGTGCGCGCGCGGGCTAGGTCCAAAGCGGGCCGGTCTGCGGCTTGTCGCCCCCGTGCGCGCGGCCTAGCCCGGTCACCGGGACAGCGCGCTGGGGGGCGTCGATGGGGACAAGGCTCGCGACGCGTCTGGCGATCATGCTGCTGGCCCTCACGCCAGCGCCACCCGCCGCCGCCCGCCAGAAAAGCGCGCAGAAGACCGGCTTCACCCTGCCCGCCGGCAGCGGCAGGACCATCCTCCTGATCCGCCCGAGCATCCGCGTCGGCGCGCGCTCGACCGGCGGGATGTTCGAACCCAATGGCGACTGGACCGACCAGGCCCGCCGCAACATCGAAACCGCACTCGCCGCGCAGCAACAGGCGCTCGGCAACCGCGTGATTTCCGCGCCCGTAGCGGACGGCGATGCGGCACGGCTGGTGGCGGACTATGCCGCGCTGTTCGCCGCGGTCTCGCAATCGGTGATCCGCTATCAGTTCTTCGCCGGCGACCGCCTGCCGACCAAGAAGCTGGCGACGCAGGCCGGACGGTTCGACTGGACGCTCGGGCCCGGCATCGCGCGGCTGCCCGGCGCGAGCGACGCCGATTACGCGCTCTTCCTCAGCACCAGCGACGCCTATGGCTCGACCGGGCGCAAGCTGCTGCAGATCGTCGCGATGCTCGGGCCGGGCATCCCGCTCCGCGCTGGCGAACATGCGGGCTATGCCGGGCTGGTCGATCTGCGGACGGGCGACCTGCTCTGGCTCAACGCCGACCGCGCGATGGGCGGCGACCTGCGCACCCCCGAAGGGGCCGCCACACGCGTCCAGCAACTGCTCGCCGATTTCCCCGGCAGCACCCCCGCCCCCCGATGACCGTCACCGCGCTCGCCCTGGCCCTGCTCGCCGCCACCGCCCCCGCCCCGCCGCCTTATACGGGCGCCTATCAACCGGTCGGCGTCGACGAGATCGGCGCCTGGGCCGAGGCGGACGAGGACGAGCGCCAGCTCGCGCTGTCGCCGCTGCTGATCCGCGACGCCGCGCTCGACGCCTATGTCCGCCGCGCGCTCTGCGACACGGTCGGCGCGGCGCGCTGTGCAAGCGTGCGGGTCTATGTCCTGCGCGTGCCTTTGTTCAACGCGAGCATGGCGGCGAACGGGACGATGCGCGTGTTCAGCGGGCTGCTGCTCCGCGCCCGCAGCGAGGCCGAGCTCGGCGCGGTGCTCGGGCATGAATTCGGCCATTTCGAACGCCGCCACACGCTTGCGCAGTTCCGGGCGCAGCGTACCGGATCCGACCTGCTCGGCTGGGGCGCGGTGCTCGCCGCGATGGCCCCCGATGCCGATCTGCGCCGCCGCTTCGCCACGCTCGGCCGATCGGTCTATGGCGCGCTCTACCGCTTCTCGCGCGATCAGGAGCGCGAGGCCGATCGGCTCGGGATCGGCTATCTCAACGCCAGCCGCCTCCGCCCGCAGGCCGCCGCGCAGCTGTGGCAGAACGCGATCGCCGAGGCCGGGGCCTCCGCGGTCGCGCGCGGCGCGCACCGGCCGCGGCTCGACCGCATCGGCTTCTACGCCTCGCACCCGCCCGAGGCCGAACGCGCCGCCACACTCGATGCGCTCGCGCTGCCCGACGCGGCGGACCGCGACGACGGCGCCGACCGCCATGCCGACGCGCTCGCGCCGTGGCTGCCGCAGTTCCTCGACGACCAGATCAAGCTCAACGACTTCGGCGCCAGCGCCTATCTGATCGCCGCCTGTGCCGCGCGCGGCTGGACCGCAGCACTCTGGCGCGCGCGCGGCGACCTGTACCGCGCCCGCGGCAACCCCCGCGACCTCGTCAACGCCGCACATTTCTATACACAGGCTACTGCGCTCGACCCGAGCCTCGCCGCCGCACAGCGCGGGCTGGGACTGGCGCTGGTCCGGACCGGTCGCCTCGCGGAGGGACAGGCAGCACTGCGCCGCTATCTCGCGGTCGACCCCGCCGCCGGCGATGCGGGCATGATCGCGGCCCTGATCGCCGCCCCGGAGGACCGCTGATGCGCTACCCGCTGCTTCCCGCCCTCCTCATGCTCCTGCCCGCGCCGGCCGACGCCAACGCCTATCGCGCGCAGGGCAAGCCCGTCCGCGTCGCCCGCACGATGACCGTCACCCCGCCGCGCGACTGGAACCAGCTCTCCGCCCGACCGGGCCGCAAGGCCGAGGTCTGGACGCTCGACGGTGAGCGGCTCAACGCGGTCACCTGGTTCGGCGGGATCGCACCCGGCGAGCCGCTGCTCCGCGAACCCCGGCGCCGCAGGACGCTGCCCCGGTTCGGCGACGCGATGCTGCTCGCCGAAATCCCCGAACTGCTCGAATCGACCTATCGCAGCGCGGGCGGGATTGCGGACTTCAGGCTCACCACCGCGGCGCCCGACCCGTTTCTCGGCCATGCCGGGATCCGCTTCGGCTATGCCTATGTCGACGCCGACGATTTGCCGCGCCGGGGCGAGGCACGCGCGACGATCGTCGCGGGGCTGCTCTACATCGTCACCTTCGATGCGCCGCGCACCGACTATTTCGACCGGCTGCTCGGCGACGTCCACCGCCTCACCGACAGCGCCGCGCTCTAGAACGCGCCCGCCGCCAGCGGCCGGTCCGCCTCCATCACCGCATGCAGCGCCCGCGCGAGCTCCGCCATCGAATAGGGTTTGTGCAACAGCGCAAAGCCCTGCGCGCCGTCCTTCGAGATCACGTCGCTATACCCGCTGGTCAGCAGCACGCGCATCGCGGGAAAGTCCCGGCGGACATATTGCGCCAGCGCGACGCCGTTCATCCCCGGCATCACCACGTCGGAGAACATCACGTCGAACGCGTCCACCTCCCGCGCCAGGATCGCCAGCGCCTCCTCGGCATCGCGCGCGAACACGATCGCATGCCCCAGATCGGCGAGCGCGGACATTGCGAAGTCGCCAACCGCGGCATTGTCCTCAACCACCAGGATCCGCAGCGACGGCCCGTCGCCGCGCGCCTCCGCCGCGATGCCGACCCCCGCCGGCACGCCGGTCGGATCATGCGGCAGGTACAACGTGAACGTCGCGCCCGCGCCGGGCGTGCTCTCGACGATCACCTCGCCGCCCGACTGTTTCACGAACCCGAACACCTGCGACAGCCCCAGCCCGGTGCCGTGGCCGATCGCCTTCGACGTGAAGAACGGCTCGAAGATATGCTCGATATGCGCCGGGTCGATCCCGCTGCCCGTGTCGCGCACGCCGATCGTGACGAAATCCCCGTCGCGCGCGACATGGCCGCGCACCGCCGGGATCCGCGCCGCGCGCCCGACCACGATCCGCAGCGCGCCGCGCCCCGCCATCGCGTCGCGCGCATTGACCGCCAGGTTGACGATCGCGGTCTCGAGCTGGCTCGCATCCGCATGCGTCAGGCACGGCGTGTCGGGCAGGCTCAGCGCGATGTCGATGAACGATCCCGACAGCGTCGCGAGCATGTCGGTCATCCCGCTGACGACGGCGCGGACGTCGAGCACCTCGGGCGTCAGCGACGATCGCCGGGCAAAGGCGAGCAGCTGGTTGGTCAGCTTGGTCGCGCGGTCGGCAGTGTCGGCGATTGCGGTGATGTACCGGTCGCGCCGTTCCGCGCTCAGGTCGGGCCGCCGCAACAGGTCGGTCGATCCGCGGATCACCGTCAGCAGATTGTTGAAATCATGCGCGATACCCCCGGTCAGCTGGCCCAGCGTCTCCATCTTCTGCGCCTGGCGCAGCGCCTCGTGCGCCTGGGTCAGCTCCGCGCTCCGCTCGGCCACGCGCTGTTCGAGCGTGTCGTTGACCTCCTGCACCGCCTTGAACAATTGTGCATTGTCGATCGCGATCGCCGCCTGCGCCGCGACGCCGACCAGCAGCCGCTCGTGCCGCTCGCCGAAACGTCCCGGCTCGGAATGGCCGAACAACAGCCCGCCCAGCACCACCCCGGTGCGCGACGTGACCGGCACCGACAGATAGCTGCGCACCGGCAGATGCCCGCGCGGCATCCCGTAATGCGGCGCGCTCTTGCCGTAGCGCGGGTCGGTGCGGATATCGTCCGAGCGGATCACCCCTTCGTTGCGGAAGGTCGGCCCGAACACCGCGGTCGCGCGCGGCCGCCCGAGCTTCTCGAACGCCGCCCGCTCCGCCCCGGCCAGCGTGAACAGGTGCAGCCGCTCGCCGGTCTCGTCCATCAGATTGTGGAAATACGCCCCGAACTCCGCCCCGGTCAGCTTGACCCCCGCATCGGTGACCATCTGGATCAGCGGCTCGAGCTCGAGCTCGGCGACCAGCGCCGCACCGGTGACGTTCAGCGTCTCGAGGCTGTGCGTCTCCCAGCGCAGGCTGCGCTCGGCGAGCACCGCGTCGGTCGTCTCGATCACCACCGCCAGCACGCCCGCGGGCACCCCGTCCGCATCGAGCACGGGCGAGTAATTGAGGTCGAGGAACACCGTCTCGGGCTCGCCGTGGCGGTACAGCGTCAGTTCCTGCCGCGCATAGCTCCGCGTCTTGCCCGCCATCCCGGCGCGCACCACGCCGTCGTTGAACGCCGCCGCCTCCGTCCAGGCTTCGCGCACCGGCATGCCGAGGATCGCGGGATGCTTGTCCTGCGCGATCGTCGCATAGCGCGCATTGTAGAGCAGGATCCCCTCCTCGCCCCACAGCAGCGCCATCGGCACCGGCGCGCGCAACAGGATCGATACCACGGTCCGCAGGTGCGGTGGCCAGTCCTCGATCGGGCCGAGCGGGGTCGCCGACCAGTCGAACGTAGCGATCAGCGCCGCGAGCGGTCCGTCGCCCAGGAATCCATGCCGCTCAGTCACGCTGCCCCACCTTGCCCCCACCCCGGGTCCGAAATCCTGCGTCCCTGATCACCGTACACGCACGGGCCTTACCCCATCCTATACACCGCACCGCCGCCGCGAAACGCTGCAATGTCCGTCACCTGCGCTACTGCGTCGACTCCGCCGACAGTGCGTCGCCGATCCGCGCCGCGACCTCGCCGATGCGATAGGGTTTCTTCAGCACCGTCTCCGCCGCCAGTTCGTCGCCGAACGTCGCGACATCGGCATAGCCGCTCGCGAACAGCAGCGGCATGGCGGGCGCGACCGCACGGATCCGCCGTGCCAGGTCGACGCCCGACATGCCCGGCATCACCACGTCGGTCAGCACCAGGTCGAACGACGCGCGCCCGAATTCGGTCAGCGCCTCGGACCCGCTCGCCGCCGCGACCACCTGATAGCCGATCTCCTCGATCATCTGCGCCGCGACCCCGCGGACGTCATTGTCGTCGTCGACCACCAGAATCCGCTGCCGCGATCCGGTCGCCTGGGCCAGCCGCTCGATCGCGACCGGATCGGCGACCTCGGTCGTCCGCGGCAGGTACAAGGTGATCACCGTCCCCTCATTCTCCGCGCTGACGATCCGGACCGTGCCGCCCGACTGGCGGGCAAAGCCGTAGACCTGCGCGAGCCCCAGGCCCGTGCCCTTGCCCTGCCCCTTGGTGGTGAAGAACGGCTCGAACGCGCGCGCCAGCACCGCGGGCGTCATCCCCGCACCGGTATCGGCGACCTCGATCGCGACATAGGCGCCCGGGTTCAGCTCGGCGGTCAGCGCGTCGGGCACCGCGGCCAGGTTGCGCGTCGCGATCCGCACCACCCCGCCCGACGGCATCGCGTCGCGCGCGTTGATCGCCAGGTTGAGCAGCACGACCTCGAGCTGCGTCGGATCGACCATCGCGCGCCAGACATCGTCCGCCAGGTCGAGCTCGACCGTCACCGCCGCCCCGATCGACCGCGCGAGCAGGTCCGCCATCGACGCCACCACCTGGTTGGGCTCGACCGGCACCGGCGACAGATGCTGGCGCCGCGAAAAGGACAGGAGCTGCGCGGTCAGCGTCGCGCCGCGCTCGCCCGCCTGCAACGCCATGCTCGCCAGCCGCCGGATCTTCTCGTCGTCGGTGCGCCGCAGCAACAGGTCGAGCGAGCCGATCACCGCGGTCAGCAGATTGTTGAAATCATGCGCGATGCCCCCGGTCAGCTGGCCGATCGCCTCCATCTTCTGCGCCTGGACCAGCCGCGCCTCGGCGCGCTCGCGCTCGGCGATCTCCGCGGTCAGCCGGTCGTTCGCCGCCGCCAGTTCGCGCGTCCGCGCCTCGACCTTCGCCTCCAGCGTGTCGGCCAGATCGCGCAGCTCGGCGCGTGCCTTTTCGCGGTCCTCGAAATGCCGTGCCGCCAGCCGCTGGCGTTGCCGCGCGCGCAGCGCCGCCCGCGCCGCGCTGACCAGCGACGCAGGGTGGAGCGGGCGTTCGAGCAGGGTCACGTTGGCGACCGCCTCGACCTCGCGCGCGCCGCGCCGCGGTTCGCCGCGCTTGCTCAGCAGGATGAACGGAAAGTCGGACCAGGGCGCCTGCGCCGCGATCGCTGCGAGCAGCCGCTCCTGGTCGAGCCGCGACAGCGCGTCGTCGGTCAGGATCGCGCCGGCATGCGTGCCCCCCGCGATCGCCGCGAACAGCGCGGTCCCGTCGGCATCCGCCACCGCGGCGATATCGGCAGAGCGCAGCACCTGCGCGGTCACGTCGGCGTCGCGGCCGGTCGGCGCGACCACCAGGAAATCGTCGGTCATCACGGCCGGTCGGTCAGGATTCGTCACGGTTCGTCAGCAGGGCGGCGCTGCCCCCATATTCGGGCGTCCCGGTCAGCACGCCGCGAAACCCGGTCAGCTGCGGCCCGACGCGGATCCCGCCGCTGTCGATCCGGAACTCGCGCAAGGTCCCCTCATGCGGACCCATCCGGCGTTTCAGGAACGACATCACCCGCCGGATCGCGCCATCCGCCTCGAAGAACCTGAGCAGCATCACCGAATCCGCCAGATAGGTCAGGTCGACCGGCGACTGCATCGTCCCGATCATCCCGGTCTGCGTCAGGACGAGCAGCCCCAGCACGCCCTGCTGGTTCAGATAGGTCACGACCTCGTGCATCTGCAGCAGCATGTGCTGCTCCTCGGGCATGGCGAGTTGATAGCCCGACAGCGAATCGAGCACGACCACCGTCGCGCCGACGCGCTCGACCTGGTCGCGGATGATCCCGGTCAGCTCGCCCGGCGACAATTCGCCCGGATCGACCTGGCGGAAGCACAGCCGCCCCGCCGCGACATGGTCGCTGAGGTCAAGGTCCATCCCCGCCGCGCGGCGCATGAACACGCGCTCGGTCTCGTCGAAGCTGACGAACAGCGCCTTTTCCCCGCGTTCGAGCGCGGCAAAGACATATTGCAGCGACAGCGTCGTCTTGCCCGATCCCGACGGCCCGATGATCAGTGTCGTCGTCCCGTAATCGAGCCCGCCGCCCGACAGCGTGTCGAGCTCCTCGATCCCGCTCGACGCCAGCCGGTCGACGAAACCCGTATCGGGATGCGCGACCGCGGTCAGCCGTGGAAAGATCTGCAGCCCGCCGCGCCGGATCACGAAGTCGTGGAAGCCGCCGCGAAACGCGCGCGCGCGCATCTTGTAGACGCGCAGCCGCCGCCGCTCGGATCCATAGGGCAGCGCGATCTGTTCGAGCCGGACGACGCCGTGCGCCAGGCTGTGCAGGCTGAGATCGTCCTCGGTCTGCGTCAGGTCGTCGAGGAACAGCGCGGTGCAGCCGCGCTGCGCGAAATAATGCTTGAGCGCGAGCAGCTGCCGGCGGAACCGCAGCGGCCCCTGCGCGAGCAGGCGGATTTCGGACAGGCTGTCGAACACGATCCGCGTCGGCTCGACCTTGCTGACCGCCTCCATCACCATGTTGACCGTCTCGCCGAGTTCGAGATCGGACGAATAGACGATCGACTGTTCGCGATCGACGTCGAGGCTCAGCTCGGGCGGCACCAGTTCGAAGATGTCGACCCCGGTCATGTCCCAGCCATGCGTCTTGGCGACATGGAGCAACTCGTCGCGGCTTTCCGACAGCGTGATGTACAGGCACCGCTCGCCCGCATCGCGCCCGGCTAGCAGGAACTGCAGCCCGAGCGTAGTCTTGCCCGACCCCGGCTCGCCCTCGATCAGGTGGACGCGGTTATACGCATAGCCGCCGTCGAGGATGTAGTTCAGCGGGTCGAGGCCGGTCGATACGACGCTCCCGTCGGAGGGTGATGACGGTTCTTGACGCACGCGACATTTCTCCAGGCCAGTCCGGGCGCCGCGCCGGACCATGTCCGGTTCGAGAGCCCCCGCCCAACAACCCCCCGGCAACGCACAAGTTTCCGCTGCGGAATTTTTGCAAAAGTCACCGCGGTCCGGCCGCGTCGGCAAGCTGGGGGGCCTTAAGCCCCCGCCCCCGTCCGGCGCACCACGCGTTCGAGGATCGCGAGCGGCATCGCCCCCTTCAGCAGCACCGAATGAAAGCCCTTCGGCGTATATCCCGGCCGCGTCTTCGCCTCGTCGCGCAGGCGCGTCCACACCGTGTGGCCGATCTTGTAGCTGCATGCCTGGCCGGGCCACACCGTGTAGCGGTCGATCTCGCCCTGGCTGCGGCCGCGCGCGATCCCCGTCGTCGCGATCAGGTAATCGGTCGCCTTTTCGCGGCTCCAGCGTTTCGCGTGCATCCCGCTGTCGACCACCAGCCGCGTCGCGCGGAACAGCAGCGACTGGAGATAGCCGACCTGCCCCAGCGGATCGCCCTCGTACGTCCCCATCTCGTCGGCGAGCTGTTCGGCGTAAAGCGCCCAGCCCTCCGAATAGCCGCTGAAGAAGCCGCGCCGGCGGATCAGCGGGATCTGCTCGCTTTCGAGCGCGAGGCTGACCTGGAGATGATGCCCCGGCACCGCCTCGTGATGCGTCAGCGTGGCGAGCCCGAATTTGGGCCGGTCGAACGTATCGCGCAGGTTGATATAATAGATCGCCGGTCGCGACCCGTCGAGCGAGGCGTTCTGGTAATAGCCGCCCGGCGCGCCCGCCTGGATCGTCGGCGGCACGCGGCGCACCTCGACCGGCGCCTTGGGCAGGCTGGCGAACGCCTCGGGCAGCCGCGCCTGCATCGCGACGATCTGCCGGTTGAGATGCGCGAGCAACGCGTCGCGGCCCGCATCGGTGTTGGGATAAAGCTGGTCGGGCCGCTTGTTGAGCGCCACCAGCCGCTCGCCGACGGTCCCTTGCGTCATCCCCTGCGTCTTCAGGATGCCGTCGATCCGCGCGCCGATCTCGGCGACCTGCGCGAGGCCCAGCCGGTGGATCTCGTCCCCGCTCATCGCCACCGTCGTCGCGGCCTCCGCCGCCGCGGCATAATAGGCGTCGCCATCGGGCAGCCGCCAGCACCCCGCATCGTGCACCGCCTTGGCGCGCAGCTCGGCGACCAGCGCACGCTGTCGCTCGAGCGCGGGGCGGACGTCGCGCTCGACGATCGCGGTCGCGCGCGCGACGCGGTCGTCGGGCAGCCCCGCGGCCTTCAGCTTGGTGGCGAAACTCGTCACCATCACGCTCTGCGCCGCCGCGCCCTCCATCGCGCTGCCCAGCTGCTTCAGCGTCGTGTCGAGGATATAATCGGGCGCGAACACGCCGCGCGCCGCGTCGCTGCGCTGCTGCTCGCTGCTGTCGTCGATCGCCTTGGGCAGCGCGGACAGCCGCTGCAGATACGCATCCGCCTCGCCCGCATCGCGCACCCGCGTCTGCGATTCGAGGAAATCGGGCACGTCGCGATACGGCCCGGTCAGCTGGCTCAGCACATAGGGCGCGAACCGCCCGAGGCTGCTGCCATAGGTGAACCGCTTCGCGCCCGCGACCGCGCGCGTCAGCTGATAGGTCACGATCTCGTGATCGAGCGCGGCGTCGCTCGACAGCCCGCTCGTCCCGAACGCGCGCAGCTCGGCGAGTTCCTTGGTCGCCTGCGCCAGCTCGCGCGCACGTCCCGCCGCCGACTGGTCGTCGAGCCGCGCCTTCAGCCCGCTGCGCGTTCCCGTGTCGAGCCCCAGCCGCGTCGCCTGTTCGGGCGAATCGTCGAGCCGCGCATAGAAGAACCGGTCGAGCATCGTGCGCAGCGCCGCGTCGCGCGATCCCGCCGCGGCGGCCCCCTTCAGCGGGACCGCGCCGATGACGGACGCGGCAGCGGCACTCGTTAGAAACCGACGACGATGCATGGACTACTCCCCTGATTCGGGGGAGGGTGTAGCATCCGGGCGGTCTCGATCCACCCCGGGCCCCATGCTATCTGGGACTTACGCGCTCAGACGGGCGAGACGCCGTCCGCATTCACCAGGTCGTCGCCGACCAGCGTGCCGACCAGCCGCACGCGCTTCTCGACCAGGTCGACCGGCGTGCGGTGGAGCTCGAGCTCATAGCGCCCGCCCATGTCGCGGCGGAGGTAGAACGCACCGCCGTCACGGATCAGCGTCCCCGTCTCGTCGATCTTGGTTCCGATGGTCGTCATGGCGCGCGGCCTCCTGCCAGCGGCGATACCGCAGGTGACGCGCGACGCAACCCCCGGCGGCGTCGGTCCGCTGGCAGAAGTGTCCCACGCGCCCAAGGGATACGGCAAGGGATACGACAGGCGGTCTGCACCGTTATACCCGCACGCGCGTCCTGCCGACGCGATCCTGGAACATCATGGCCCTCACCCCCCGTCTCTCCGGCAAGCTGGCGGCGCGCGCGCATCATTCGCCCGCCGCCGCCGGTTTCCTCCACCGCCTCGCGCCGTTCTTCGCCGCCGATCAGGTCGTCGGCGGGCCGCTGCTCATCGCCACGATCGTCGCTTTGGTCTGCACCAACCTGCCGATCGCGCATGATTACCAGACGATGTGGGACAGCACGCTCGAGATCCGGCTCGGCAGCTTCCGCGCCGCGCACCCGCTCGCCGACTGGGTGAACGAGGCGCTGTTGCCGCTGTTCTTCCTGATCATCGGCGCGGAGGTGAAGCGCGAATTCACCAAGGGCGCGCTGTCGACCGTGCGCACCGCGATGTTTCCGCTTGCTGGCGCGATCGGCGGGATCCTCGTCCCCGTCGCGGTCTATCTCGCCTTCAACTACGGCACCGAAGCCGCGAGCGGCTGGGGCACCGTCATCACCTCCGACACCGCGTTCGCGCTCGCGATCATCGGCATGTTCGCGACCCGGCTGCCCGTGTCGATCCGCGCGGTGCTGCTGGCGTTTGCGGCGATCGACGATGTCGGCGGGCTGCTCGTCATCGCGGTCGCCTATACCGGCACCCTGGTCCTGCCGATGCTCGTCGTCGCGGCGGTCGCCTATGTCGCGATCTTCGTGCTGCTGCGGCTGAAGCTCGTCTCGCCCATCCCCTATGTGCTGCTCGGGCTGATCGTCTGGGCGGGCGTCTATGCGTCTGGCATCCATGCGACGATCGCCGGGGTGATGCTCGGGCTGTTGTCGCCGACCCAGTCGCGGCTGTCCGAACGCCGCTTCGCCGAGCGCGTCCAGGCCCCGATCGACCGCTTCAAGCAGGCGGTCGACGAGGCGGAGTCGGGCGACCCCGAGGAAAACGAGGAAATCCAGCGCAAGGCGCAGCAACAGCTCGGCTATATCCAGGAAATGACCGAGGCGACCGACGAACCCGCCGAACGTCTCGTCCAGATGCTCAACCCCTGGGTGTCCTATGTCGTCCTGCCGCTGTTCGCGCTGTCGGCGGTGCGGATCCATTTCTCGTCGGACCTGCTCGCCGACGCCGCGGGATCGCTGCTCGGGATCGGCGTGTTCGCCGGGCTCGCGTTCGGCAAGCCGCTCGGCTTCGTCACCGCGACCTGGCTGGCGGTCAAGGCGGGCGCTGCCGAACTGCCCGACGCGGTCACCTGGCGGATGGTGCTCGCGATCGGCGCGCTGTCGGGGATCGGCTTCACCATCTCGCTGTTCATCGCCAATCTCGCCTTTCCCGATGCGCAGCGGACCGAGATGGCCTCGCTCGCGGTGCTCGCCGCGTCGCTCGCCTCGGGTGCGCTTGGCTATATCCTGCTGCGCACCGCCGCGGCGCGGACCGAGGCCGGCTGAGTACGGAACCTCCGCCGGGCACCGGGCGCTTCCATAGGGTTCTCGCGTGATGGAGGTATGACGATGACCGAAGCCTATTGGGGCGACACGACGCCGCCCGACATCGACTGGCGAATGAGCGCTGCGCTCGAAAACGTGCCCCGCGGCGACACCGACGTCGCCGAGGTGACCAGCCTCGAGACCGCGGTCCGCACCTGGACGACGCTCGATCCCGAGCATCAGCGCGCGGCGACGCTGACGCCCGAGCACGCGCTCCAGATCGGGCCCGAGGGCGCGGTCCGGCACTTCACCGGCGACGCGATCGCAGCGCTTGCCGCACTGCTCCCGACCGCAGGGCGCGCGGCCCCGGTCGACGACGACCCCGAAGCAGCCTGATCGCGTCATTTCGGGGCCCGGACAGCGCCTGTGCGGCCCCGAAACCCGCGGAATTCCGCGGGCTCGCAGGGGTCTCGACCACCCGAGCGCGTCCCGACGCCCGATCCCGTATCTGGTGTCGAAACGGCCCCGACCACACCATCCCTAGGTGCAAGTTGGATAATTCGCGGCTCTTATCGAAATAAGTGCATAGCGATATCCGGCCCGATCATGTAGATAAATGGCGTCACGCAGCGCCGCCCATCGGCGACGCCGGGCCCAGCTAGGACGGAGACGACATGCGCAGCAAATCGCACTCTGCCGCCGGGCGGACATCGGCCGACGCCACCCCGATTCGGGTGCCCTGTGCCACGGCCCGCAGCCGTGCACGCACGACGCGAAAAGGGCGCCCCGGATCGTTCCGGAACGCCCCTGTCGCGTACTCGGCGCGCCCCCTCCGCTCGGGAGAGGGCGCCGCGCGGTTACTCGCTCTCTTCGAACGTCAGCGCGTTCGCGCCCGTCGCGCTCAAGCGGACCTTGTCACCCTCGATCTCGGCGACGAGGCCGAGCGAGATATAGTGATGCTTGGCGCCCTGCCCGTCCTGCGACTGCGGCGAATCATTCTTGGTCAGCTTGATGCGGTCGCCGTCGACATGATCGACGGTACCGACATGAACGCCGTCCGCGCCGATGACTTCAGCGTGTTCCTTGATCTGGGTTGCGTCGACCATTTTGCGTCTCCTGTGGTGGGTCCGGGTGCAGAACGCGCGTCTCGGGCATTGGTCGCATGACCTATGGCAGCGCCATCATGTTTGTCGTCGCGGCCCTGCTCGGGATCATCGGCGTCGCGATGCTGTTGCGGCTGCGCAGCCCCGACGTCAGCGACAAGCAGGTCTATGCCTTCCGGATGATCGGCATCATGCTCACCTCGGGCGCGATCGTGCTCGCGCTGTCGGCGGGCGCGATGTGGCAATGGACGCTCGAATCGTGAACACGCTCGTCCTGATCCTCGCAGTCGTCGGCATCTGCGCGGCGAACATGATCCTCGGCCGTCACTGGAGCCGGCTCGACCATAATCCCTGGTCGGGCGACTTTCGCGGCGAGACCTTCTGGGGTCCGACGCCCGGCTGGAACCCCGGCGGGCTCGACATCGGCAAGATCCGCCAGCGCGGCCGCGTGCTGATGATCGCCGCACCGATCGCGTCGCTGCTGTTCCTCGTCGTCGTCATCACCAGTTCAAGCCGTTTCTAGTTTCTCAATTTCCCAAATTTGTCCCGGAGTATCCCATGTCCCTCCTCGAAGCCCGCAAGCAGTACAAGCCGTTCGAATACCCCTGGGCGTTCGAATTCTGGAAGCGCCAGCAGCAGCTCCACTGGCTCCCCGAGGAAGTGCCCTTGGGTGAGGATTGCCGCGACTGGGCGCAGAAGCTCAGCGATCACGAGCGCAACCTGCTGACGCAGATCTTCCGCTTCTTCACCCAGGCGGACGTC
Source organism: Sphingomonas sp. CFBP 8765 (assembly GCF_014841445.1). NCBI lineage: Bacteria > Pseudomonadati > Pseudomonadota > Alphaproteobacteria > Sphingomonadales > Sphingomonadaceae > Sphingomonas > Sphingomonas sp. CFBP 8765. The sequence continues at coordinate 794,803 of NZ_JACYTY010000001.1, forward strand.
GAGGTGCAGGATTGCTACCACGAGAAATACGGCCGCGTGTTCAAGCCGACCGAGATCAAGATGATGCTCGCCGCGTTCAGCAACATGGAGACGGTGCACATCGCCGCCTACAGCCATCTGCTCGACACGATCGGCATGCCCGAGAGCGAATATGGCGCCTTCCTCGAATATGCCGAGCTGAAGGACAAGCATGACTATATGCAGAGCTTCGGCGTCGACAATGACGAGGATATCGCGCGCACGCTCGCGATGTTCGGCGGCTTCACCGAGGGCGTCCAGCTCTTCGCCTCGTTCGCGATGCTGATGAACTTCCCGCGCTTCAACAAGATGAAGGGCATGGGCCAGATCGTCACCTGGTCGATCCGCGACGAGAGCCTGCACTGCGAGGGCATCATCAAGATGTTCCACACCTTCTGTGCGGAGCGTCAGTGCCTCACCAAGGCGGTCAAGGACGACATCGCCGACGTCTGCCAGACGACGATCCGCCTCGAGGACAATTTCATCGATCTCGCCTTCGAAATGGGTCCGGTCAACGGCATGACCCCCAAGGAGATCAAGAAGTATATCCGCTTCATCGCCGACTGGCGCATGACGCAGCTCGGCCTCAAGCCGATCTACATGATCGACGAGCACCCGCTGCCCTGGCTCGCCCCGATGCTCAACGGCGTCGAGCATGCCAACTTCTTCGAACAGCGCGCCACCGAATATTCGAAGGCCGCGACCAAGGGCCAGTGGAACGACGTCTGGGACAGCTTCGACAAGCGCCAGACCGCCAAGAAGGGCCCCGCCGCGAACGAGGACCTCGCCGACGGCGGCGACATGTTCTCACTGGCGGGTGTTGCGGCGGAGTAAGTCGCGCCGCGCGCGGGTTTAGCGACCGCTAAACCCCGCCCCGGCGGCGCGACCGGCCGGCGGCGCCATCAGCGCCGGCCGACGGCATGGGCTTTGCTCATGCCGGCCTCGTTCTGCAGACGGCAGGTGACAAATCCCGGCAAGGCGACGATGATCGCCGAGGTTTGGAGTGTCAGACTGATGGCCATCAAAACGACCGGCTGGAGCCCTACCGCGCATCTCGATAGCGATGCCGCAATGCTCGCCTATCTCGAAGCGGTCTTCGAAGACGGCGACCCGGCGTTGATCGCTGCCGCACTTGCCGACGTGGCCCAGGTCCGCAGCAGTGTCGGTGCAGACGTTCGTGATTAACCTCGTTCGCCTCGCCATTACCGGCGACGATACGCTGGACCTCGTCTTTTCGGACGGCAGCGCCGCGCACTGGTCCGCGGCGGACCTCATAGCCCGCGACACGGTCATGACGCGCCCGCTCGCCGACCCCGCCTATTTCGCCCGCGCCTTCATCGAAGGCGGCGCGCTGGCTTGGCCGAACGGCTCCGAACTGTCCGCCGACGCGCTGCATCAGCGTCTGGCAGCCAAGGACCTGCTGATCCGCAACGCAACCTAATGCGCGGCCGGTGGGGCACGCCTCGCCTGATCCCGAAAGGGTCGTCATTTCCGCGAGGGCGGGAAGCCAAACGGGCTGACCCGACTTCGTGATCGCCGCCGTAAACCCAGTGCCGTCACATGCCGACGACCAGAGCCCCGCTCAGCACCAGGGCGACCGCTTGCCCCCGCCATAACGCCGCGCGAGACCCTCGCGGACCAGCGTGTCGCCCAGCGACCGCCCGTCGCGCTGCACCAGCCGCAGCTTGCGCCCATATTTGTCGACATCGCGCTTGATCCGCGTCAGCGTGAACGGCCCGGCATTGAGCAGCGCCTGCATCCGGAGCGTCGCGCGGTGGCCCGCGCGCGCTTCCGCCTTGCAGCGCGGCGGGTGCGTTTCGGGGGTGTCGATATCGGCGATGCGGATCTTGGTGCGGTTCATCCAGAAGGTGTCGCCGTCGACCATGCAGTTGACCCGCTTCGCCCGGCCGCAGATCGTGAAGCGCGCCGATACCGCCTTCCCCGCCCCCACCGCGCCGGCCCCAGCGCCAGACCCGGCCCCAGCCCCCGCCCCGACGATCAGCCCGCCCGCCGCGCCCGCCGCCGCAGCCGCCGCGGTCGCGGCCGTGCTGCCCAGACCCGCGGCAGACGGCGCGACGTCGGCGGCGGTATCGCGCAGCCGCCCCCAGCCGCCCGGCACGTGGAGCTGCCCCGCGGGCCAGGTCACGCCGAACCCGGTCGGCCATTCGACCTTCAGACCCGGCGGGACGAGCGGCGACCAGTCGATCTTGCGCAAGGTCGGCACCATCAGCCCGATCAGCACGCCGTAGAACACCAGGCGGAGCTGGAGCGCGAGACCCGGACCGCTCCGACGACGGGCGCCACCCGTCCCGCGATTGCCGCTCAGCAACCGCATAAAATCAAACACATACTCCATCGCCTTTCGCGCCTACGCGGCCACGAGTCGATGTCACTCGCCCGTCGACTCACATGCGGCGAAGCGAGTCGGAAATGCGCCAGAACGCATCGGGAACATCAGGAGGACGTCATGGCACTGCCCGACCCCTCTCCACGCGGCCCGGCCGATCCGCGCCGGACACAAAAAAGGGCGGGGTGCGATCGCTCGCACCCCGCCCGATTTCACGTGTCTAAGCCAGAGCTCAGAAGTGCGTGACGATACCCAGCATCGGGCGGAAGCTCTGCGCGTCGCCGAAGGTGTTGACCTCGGCGCGGATGCGGAAGCCGGCGTTGCCGGTGATGCCCTTCAGGCCGATGCTCTGCGGACCGACTTCAGCGCCGATGCCGTAGGTGATCGCGCTATAGTCGCGGTTCGTGTTCGGAACCGTGTTCGACAGGCCCGAGAAATGGTCGAAGTTGACCCACTGGTAGCCGACCTTGCCGTAGATCAGGCCGCTGTCGCCAGCGCGGAAACCGAAACGGCCTGCTGCGCCATACTGCCAGTCGATGTTGCCATCGATGCCCTTGATCACGTTACCTTCTGCGCCGACGAAGACCGGGCCCAGCGGAACGTTGACGCCCAGGACGCCCTGAACGAGCGAACCCGAGGGCTTGTAGCCGCGACGCAGCGTGCCGTTGGCGTTCAGCGCCTGCGGGATGCCGTGGCCGGCTTCGTTGTCGAACTGCTCCCAACCGCCCATGACGCCGAAATACGGCTCGATCCCGAAGGCCTTCGAGCCGTCCGGTGCAGCGGCTTCGCCGGGCGCTGCGCTGTTGTCGGTGGGGGCAGGAGCCGACATGTCCTGCGCGAACGCCGGAGCGGCGAGGGCGGCTGCTGCGATGGCGACTGCGATGGAAAGCTTACGCATATTCGAATGACCTTCTTGTTTCGTTCTGGGTCCCGCCGCCCCGGACAACCCGTGGCGCGTGACACTCAGGCCCTCCAAACAGGTCGATGACGAAAATGTTGCACCGCCGTGCGTCGATTTCGGGAACAATCGCCGGTTGTGGCAAGATGGCAACGGTTTCTGACGGTCGGATGAACGAACAAGGGCGAAACCGCGGCCATCATGGCGGCTTCGTGGCTTTTCCCGGGCGTCGGCAAGACGCTACGGATACCCGGGTTTCAGCGGCTTAGCGGCGTCTGGGCGCGCTGGTGACGGGCGCGCGCGGCGGCGGGATCACCGGGTCGACCGAGGTGGATTCGATCCGCCAGAGATGCGCCTCGGCGCTCGCGGTCTCGATCCCGTCATTGACGCGGTGCAGCAGAACCATCCCGTCATCGGCAAAGCGCGTCCCGTCGCGGAGCGTCCCCGACACGCGCACCGGCACCGAGATGTGCAGCTGACCCGCCCCCGCATCGACGCTGCCCGGCGCCGCGATGCTCGCGTCATAACGGGCATAGCGCGCAAAGCGGTTCGCGAAGCCCGCCCGGTCGAGCGTCGAGGATTCGCCGTCGCGACACCAGAGCGCACGTGCCCCGGCAAAGTCATGCGCCGCGATCCGCTGGTAATAGCCTCGCACCACCGCCGCCGCCGCCTCGGGCAAGGTCTCGGGGGCTGCGGCCGCGATCTTGGTGGTGCCGACGGGATGCCGGCCGGGGCGGCTGTCCACCGCATAGCGCGCGATATTCTGCTGCGCGCGCGCCGCCGCCGCGGTGACGTCGAGCTGCTGCTGCTTTGGGTCCGAGCAGCCGCCAAGGCCGCATCCCAGGAGGATCGGCATCACGCCGCCGGTTGCGATCACGATACGCACGCGCGCCTCCTACATCGAAGCGGGACGCGCGTGCGGGGATCGCTGCCGCACGCGCGTCGGGGGATCGCAGGGGTCAGGGCTTCAGCGCGACGTCGTCGGCATCGTCCAGCTCGTCATCGTCGATGCTGCCATCGTCGAGCTCGTCCTGGACATCGTCCTCGTCGATATCGTCCTCGTCCATCGTCACGGTCGAATCGGTCTGGCCTACCGCTTCCGAATCCATGTCGATGTCGTCGATCGGCTCGTCCTCGTCGTCGTCCGTGCCCAGATCGGGGCTCAGATCGGTGACGATCGCGCCGTCGACCGGGCCGCTGCGCGTCGCCTCGAGGATCTCGGCGCGCTGGCTCTCGTCATAGCCGTCCTCGTCATACCCGTCGTCGCCCGTGCCCATGCCGGGAACCTGATGTCCGCCCATGCTATCGCTCCTGCTCAGGCCGCGTAGTGCGGTCTCGCGTCAAGGAACGGCGGGCACGCGTGCCCGGTTCCGTCACTCCGCCGGTTTGACGACGATCGCAGGCCGGAAGAGGCGGCCCCGTTCCGTCAGCGCGACGACTGCCAGCGCCGCGAGCCCCGCGAGCAGGAAGCCGAGCACCAGCGGCACCGTCGTCCCGTCGAACGCCTGGCCGATCATCGCGCCGATCACCGCGCCCGCGGTGACGCTGACGAACCCCTGCACGCTCGACGCGGTGCCGGCGATCCGCCCCATATTCTCCATCGCCATCGCCGAGAAATTCGACGTCGCCAGCCCGAAACAGCCGAGCGTCAGCGCCTGGAACACCGCAAAGCTGGTGAGCGATTCCCAGTCCGCCTCCATCGCGCCCAGATGCATTAGCGACACCAGGATCAGCCCCGACAGCGCGCAGTGGCTGATCAGCCGCGTGCCGAGCTTCATCACGATCCGCGAATTCATCAGATTGGCCGCCGCCATCGTCACCGAGGTGACCGCGAAGATCAGCGCGAGCAGGTCAGGCTTTGCGAACACGTCCGCCATGATCTGCTGGATCGAGTTGAGATAGCCATAGAGCGACCCCATCAGCGCGGTCGCCGCCAGCGTATAGCCGAGCGACAGCCGGTCGCTAAGCGTCTGCCGCCAGTCCGACAGGATCCGCGCCGGCGTGATCGGCAGGACGTTCTCGGGCGCGAGCGTCTCGGGCATCCGGACCCAGAACCAGGCGAGCACGACCAGCGTCAGGCCTGCGATCACCCAGAAGATCGCGCGCCAGTCGCCGAACTGCAGCACGCTCCAGCCGAAGGTCGGCGCCAGGATCGGCACGATCATGAACACCATGAACGCGATCGACATCACCCGTGCCATCGCCCGCCCGTGATAACAGTCGCGCACCAGCGCGATCGTCGCGACCCGCGCCGCGGCGATCACCGCCCCGCCCGCGACCCGCGCGATCAGCAGCAATGTGAAGCTTCCCGCCAGCGCGCAGGCGACATTGGCGAGCGCGTACAGCCCCAGCGACCAGAGCAGCACCGTGCGGCGCCCGAACCGGTCGGCGAGCGGCCCGTGGACGAGCTGCGCGACGCCAAAGCCGATGACGAACGCGGTCACGATATATTGCCGGCTGTTCTCGCTCGCGATCCCCAGCGACTCGCCGATCGCGGGCAGCGCGGGCAGCATCGAATCGATCCCCAGCGCGGTCAGCGACATGAGGGCTGCGACCAGCGCCACGAACTCGACAAAGCCGATCGGCGCGCCGCGCATCGCGGGCGCGTCGGATACTGGGGTTTCTGCGGTCATGATGCGGCGCCCTACCGCGTTATCGCTACCTACGAAACCCGCTATCCACCCCGCCACAGCCGCCACGCGAAATCCCGCCAGGCAATTGGCACCGCCCCCCCGCGTCGCTATATCGACGCTCCCCTATCCGGACATCCTTCCATGCTCGACAGCCCCGCCGCCCAGGTTCCCACGCTCAGCCTCGCCGATCAGGCGCACGACCCCGATGGCTTTGCCGCCGCGCTCGGCAACTCGTTCGAACGCTTCGGTTTTGCGATCGTCGCCGATCACGGAATCCCGACCGACCTGATCGACCAGGCCTGGGCCGAGACCAAGGCGCTGTTCGAGCTCCCCGAGGACGAGAAGCGCGGCTATTTCGCCCCCGGCGGCGGCGGCGCGCGCGGCTACACCCCGTTCAAGACCGAGATCGCCAAGGACGCCAAGGTCGTCGACCTCAAGGAATTCTGGCATGTCGGCCGCGAGCTCCCCGCCGGCCACCGCTACGCGGCACAGATGTCGCCGAACGTCTGGCCGACCCGGCCCGAGGGCTTCAAGCCGGTCTTTCTCGACCTGTTCAAGGCGTTCGACACCGCGGGCGACAAATTGCTCTCGGCGATCGCACGCCACCTGAAGCTCGCGCCCGACTGGTTCGACCCCGCGGTTAAGGACGGCAACAGCGTCCTGCGCCTGCTCCACTACCCGCCGATCCCCGCCGATGCCGAGGGCGTCCGCGCCGGCGCGCATGAGGACATCAACCTCATCACCCTGCTGCTCGGTGCGGAAGAGGCCGGCCTCGAACTGCTCGACCGCGCCAACGGCCGCTGGCTGTCGATCAAGCCGCCCGAGGGCGCGATGGTCGTCAATGTCGGCGACATGCTCCAGCGGCTGACCAACCACGTCCTGCCCTCGACCACGCACCGCGTCGTCAACCCGCCCCCCGAACGCCGCGGCCATTCGCGCTACTCGATGCCGTTCTTCCTGCATCCCGCGCCGGATTTCCTGATTCAGACGCTGCCCGCGACGATCACCGCGGAAAACCCCAACCGCTACCCCACCCCGATCACCGCGCACGACTATCTCTACGAACGCCTGGTAGAGATCGGCCTGATCAAGAAGTAACCGCTCTTCTACCACCCCGGCGAAGGCCGGGGCCCAATTGGGGGACGGCAGTAACCGCGGACACCGCTCCATTACGCCGACCTTCCCAATTGGGCCCCGGCCTGCGCCGGGGTGGTGCGTGAACCTCAATCGAACCCGTTCGCCAGAAACCGCTCCGCCACCGCGCAGTGCACCGCGATGCCGTGCGCCATCACCCGCTCGTCGATCGTCATCTTCGTATTGTGCAGCGGCGGATTGGTCCGCGGGTCGCTCCCCTCGGGCGCCGCGCCGATGAACGCCATCGCCCCCGGCAGCTTCTGCAGCACGTACGAGAAATCCTCCGCCCCCATCATCGGCGGCATCACCTGATACGCGCCCTCGCCGCCGATCGTCGTCGCCACCGCCTTGATCAGATCGGTGGCGCGCGGATCGTTCACGGTGACGGGATAGCCCTGCTCGATCGTCGGCGTCCCCACCGCGCCGTGCGCTGCGGCGATCCCCTCGACCATCCGCACGAACGCCGCGCGCAGCTGTTCGCGCGTCCGCTCGGACAAGGTCCGCATCGTGCCGAGCATCTCGACGCTCGACGGAATGACGTTGTGCGCGCTCCCCGCATTCAGCTTGGTGATCGACAGCACCGCCGGATCGGTCACCGCCACCTGCCGCGCGACATAGGTCTGCAGCGCGGTGACGATCTCGCATGCGATCGGCAGCGGATCGAGGCAATCGTGCGGCATCGCCGCATGCCCGCCGCGCCCGGTGATCGTCGCGCGCAGCGTGTCGGTCGACGCCATCAGCGTGCCCGACCGGCTGACGACATGCCCCATCGGCATGTTGGGCGAGATGTGCAGCGCGAACCCCGCCTCGGGCAAAGGCGCATCGAGCAGCCCGTCGGCGATCATGTGCCGCGCACCGTGATGCCCCTCCTCGCCCGGCTGGAACATGAACACGACCGTCCCCGGCAACGCGTCCCGCCGCGCGCACAGCGCCTTGGCCGCGCCGACCAGCATCGCGGTATGCGAATCATGCCCGCACGCATGCATCGCGCCATCGATCTTCGACGCGAACGGCAGCCCCGTCTCCTCCTGCATCGGCAGCGCGTCCATGTCGCCGCGCAACAGCACGGTCCGCCCATTGCCCCCCGCGGTACCACCGCCCCGCCCGCCGCGCAGGATCGCGACGAAGCCGGTGGTCGACGTCCCCTCGCGGATCTCCAGCGGCAGCCCGGCCAGCGCCGCCTTCACCTTGTCCGAGGTGCGCGGACAGTGCAGCCCGACCTCGGGATCCGCATGGATCGCGCGCCGCAACTCGATCGCCGCATCGAGACTCTCCTCACCGATCGCGGCCCAGTCGGTGGTGGATTCGAAATCGAGCGACATGATCGGGTACCTTTGCAAGACGTGGTGCACCGGCCCGGCCAACGCCCGGCCCGTGCCGATACCGCCCTATACCACAGCACCCCACCCCCTCCACCACCCCGCTCCCCTTGTGTCCCCGCAAAGGCGGGGACCCAGTCTGGGCACCCGCCTTCGCAGGTGAACATGGAGGAGAGAGCCGCCAGCCCCCACACCCCCCACCACCCCGGCGAAGGCCGGGGCCCAATTGGGGGACGCCAATGATGCAGGACGGCGCTCCGTTACTCCAACCTCCCCAACTGGGCCCCGGCCTCCGCCGGGGTGGTAACTGGAGGAGCCGAACCGCACCCCACCCCCATCACCCCCGAAACAACCCCCCCAGCACCCCGCGCAGCACACTCCCGACCAGACCACCCCCCGACGCCCCGCCGCGCGACCGCGACCGGCTCCGGCTGCTCGTCCCGAACACCTGTTTCCCGATCTCGTTCGCCACCTGCCGCCCGATCGACGAGCTCGCCGCCCGCGTCGCGGACGACGCCATCTTCGCCCAGGGCGAATCCGCCGCCTCGCGCTCGGCCGCCCGCTCAACCCGCTCCGCCTCGCGCTCCGCCGCCCGAGCCTCGCGCGCCGCCTTCGCGTCGAGCTTCGCCTGCGCCACCGCCGCCTTCTCCGCCGCGGTCGTCGCCTTCGCCTCCGCCGCCGCCGCGCTCGCCGCTTCGGTCTTCGCCGCGAGCAGCTCCTCCGCCGACTCGCGATCGACCAAAGTGTCGTATTTTGCCCCGATCGCATCCGTCTCGATCATCACCGCGCGCTCGGCGGGCGTGATCGGCGCGACCCGCGACACCGGCGGCTTGATCAGCGTGCGCGCGACCGGCGTTGGCGACCCGTCCGCCTGCAACAGCGACACCAGCGCCTCGCCCACCTTCAGCTCGGTGATCGCGGTCGCGACATCGACCCCCGGATTCGCCCGGAACGTCTCCGCCGCGGAGCGCACCGCTGCCTGGTCGCGCGGCGTGAACGCGCGCAGCGCATGCTGCACCCGGTTGCCGAGCTGCCCCGCGATCGTCTCGGGAATGTCGATCGGGTTCTGCGTGATGAAATACACGCCCACGCCCTTCGACCGGATCAGCCGCACGACCTGCGCGATCGTGTCGAGCAGCGCCTTGGGTGCGGCATCGAACAGCAGATGCGCCTCGTCGAAGAAGAAGCACAGCACCGGCTTGTCGGGATCGCCGATCTCGGGAAGCTGCTCGAACAGCTCGCTCATCAGCCACAGCAGGAACGTCGAATAGAGCTTGGGGCTCGCCATCAGCTTGTCCGCGGCAAGGATGTTGACCAGCCCCCGCCCCCGGTCGTCGACGCCGATAAAGTCGCGCAATTCGAGCGCCGGCTCCCCGAAGAAATGCTCCGCGCCCTGCGACCGCAACTGGAGCAGCGCCCGCTGGATCGCGCCGATCGACTGTTTCGACACGTTGCCATAGGTCGTCGTCAGCTCGTCGGCCCGCCCCGCGCACTCGCTCAGCATCGCCTGCAGATCGTCGAGGTCGATCAGCAGCAGCCCTTCCGTATCCGCGACGTGGAAGGCGATCGTCAGCACCCCCTCCTGCACCTCGTTCAGGTCGAGCAGCCGCGCGAGCAGCACCGGCCCCATCTCGCTGATCGTCGTGCGGATCGGATGCCCCTGCTCGCCGAACAGGTCCCAGAACTGCACCGGCGTGTCGGCATAGGCCCAGCCGTCATCGCCGATCGCCTTGGTGCGCTCGGCAAAGATCGCATGCGTCTTCGCGGTCGGCGATCCCGCCATCGCGAGCCCCGACAGGTCGCCCTTCACGTCCGCGACGAAGCACGGCACGCCGTTCGCCGAAAACCCCTCGATGATCCCCTGCACGGTCACGGTCTTGCCCGTCCCCGTCGCGCCCGCGATCAGCCCGTGCCGGTTCGCGCGTTTGAGCTCGAGCGTCTGCCGCGTACCGTCCGCGCTCGCGCCGATGAAGATGCCGTCGCCCATGCTGCTATATCCTCGCTGTCGATCCCGATCCTAACCCCGCGCCCCGCAAAGAAAAAGGACCGCCGCTCGGGTGAGCGACGGTCCTTCGGGACACGCGAGTGTCGAGTCGATTACTTGATCTTGACCGGCAGGAACTGCGCCGGCCCGCGCCCGCGCTTGACCTGCAACAGCACCTGCGGACGCCCGGCGGCCTTGGCCGTCGTGACCGCGCTTTGCAGCTCGGTTGCGCTGCGCACCGGCGTGCCGTTGACCGAGATGATCACGTCGCCGCGCTTGAGCTTGCCGAACGCATCGCTCGTCTGCGCGACGGCCGCGATCACCACGCCCTGCGTGCCCGCCTCGACGCCGACCGCCTGCGCGATCGCCGGGGTAAGCGGCTGGACGCCGATCCCGAGTGCCGCACCCGCGGTGGGTGCCGCGCCGGTCGCTGCATCATCGTCATCGCCGTCGTCGGTGCCGAAGCCCTGCGCGTCGCCGCCCAGCGTCGCCGCCAGCTTGTCCGCGCTCGGCCGCGGCACGACGACCACGTTCGCGCTCGTCGGCTTGCCGTTGCGCAGGATGTCGAGCCGCGCGGTCTGGCCGGGCTTCACGTTCGACACGAGATAGGACAGCGACTGGTCGACCGTGACCACCTGGCCGTTGACCTTGGTCACCACGTCGCCCGCGCGCACGCCGGCGCGCGCCGCGGGTCCGCCCGCGGTGACGTCGTTGATCAGCTCGCCCTGGTTCTTGGCGATGCCGAGCGCTGCGGCGGTATCCTCATCGATCGTGCCGCCACGGCCCAGCGTCACGCCGATATAGCCGCGCTCGATCGTGCCACCCTTCATGAAGGTCGCGATGATCGGCTTGGCGGTCGCCGCGGGGATCGCGAAGCCGATGCCGATATTGCCGCCCGACTGGCTGAAGATCTGCGAATTCACGCCGATCACATTGCCGTTCAGGTCGAACATCGGCCCGCCCGAATTGCCCTGGTTGATCGATGCGTCGGTCTGGATGAAGCGGTCATACGCGCCGCCCTGTCCGGTGACGCGGTTGATCGCCGAGATGATCCCCGCGGTCACCGTGCCGCCCAGCCCGAACGGCTCGCCGATCGCGACGACCCAGTCGCCGACGCGCGCGCCGTTCGAATCGCCGAACTTGACGAAGGGCAGGTTGGGCGCGTCGATCTTCAGCAGCGCCAAGTCCGATTCCTGGTCCTTGCCGATGACCTTGGCGACATATTCCTTCTTGTTGCTCAGCGTCACCGTGATCGAATCGACCGTCGCGCCCTGCGCGCCCGGCGAGATCACGTGATTGTTGGTGACGACATAGCCGTCCGCCGAGATCAGGAAGCCCGAGCCGAGCGACGCACCCTCGCGCTTGACCGGCGGGCCACCCTGCGGACCGCCGCCCATGCCGCCGAACAGCTCGCCGAACGGCGTGCCCGCGAACGGGTTGGCCTGCTGCTTCTGGACGATCGTCTGCTTGGTCGAGATGTTCACGACCGCGGGCTGGAGCCGCGCGACCATGTCGGCAAAGCTCATCGGCGCGCCGGGCTTGGGCACGACCGCCTGGATCGCGCCAGGTTCGTTCTGGGCGACCTGGCCGGTCCCCGAAGCGGTGCCGGGCTGGAGCGCGAGCGTCGCGGTCGCGCCGCCGAGCAGTAGAGCGCTGGTAATGGCGTAGGCGTAACGCACTGGATATTGTCCTCTCGTTTCATCGTCCGAAACCGGGGTTTCATCGCCGATTACGGCTGAACGACGCTTGAATATGAACGGGTGTTCAGAGCAAGCTCACGGGCTTTAACGCCCGCGGCCCTCGAATTCCCGCAGATAGCTGTTGTTCGGCGAAAGAATTATCGACGTCGATCCTTCGGGTGCCGGACCGCCATCTGCCCCGAACGTGTGCCGGTAGGACTGCATCGCCCGGTAGAAGTCGTAGAAGTCGGCATCCTTGCCAAAGCTCTCGGCATAGATCTTCGCCGAATCGGCGTCCGCCTGCGCACGGACGATCTGCGCCTGCTTCTGGCCCTCGGCGCGGATCGTGATCGCCTCCTGCTGGCGTGCGCTCGACATGCGCTTGAGCGCGCTTTCGAGCGGCAGGCCGACGGGCAGGTTCGCCTGCTTGATCCGCACGTCGACGATCTCGACACCGTACTGGCTCGCCACGCGCTGCAACCCGGTCTGGATATTATCCATCAGCTCGGACCGCTCGGGGCTGAGCAGTTCGACGAAGCGCCGCTTGCCCAGCTCGTTGCGCAGCGCCGACCCCAGGATCGGGCGCAGCTGGTCGGGAATGCGTTCCTCGCTGCCGACCGCGTTGCGCATCTTGCGCGGGTCGACGACGCGGTAGCGCGCATAGGCATCGACCTCGAGCCGCAGCTGGTCGGTCGACAGCACCAGCGTGTTGTCCAGCTCGATGTCCTGCACGCGCTTGTCGATCCACACGATGCGGTCGATGAACGGCACGCGTACGATCAGCCCCGCGCCGGTCTGGCCGAACGGCTGGCCGGGCGCATAGGCGTTGACCGTCCGGATCGGCTGGCCGAACCGCAGGATCACCGCCTGCTGCGTTTCCGGCACGATCGCAAAGCTCGCCGCGGCAAGGATCACGAGCACCAGTGCAATCGCGCCCGCGATCAGCGGGTTACGCCAGGTCAGGCCGTTCACTGGGCAGCTCCCGGCTGGGCGGCGGCGGCGGCGGCGGCGGCGGCCGGCGCGGGCGTCGCCGGCTGGGCGGCGCGCGGCGCGACCTCCGGATCGGCGAGCCGCTTGCCGTTGCGCAACGGCAGATAGGGGACGACGCCGCCCGGAGTCTCGACGATCGTCTTGTCGCTCTTGGCCAATACCGCTTCCATGGTCTCGTAATACATCCGTCGACGCGTCACCTCGGGGGCGAGGCGATATTGCTCATAGACCTTGTCGAACGATGCGGCCTCGCCCTGCGCGCGCGCCACGACCTGCTGCGCATAGGAGCGCGACTGGTTGAGGTTGGCGATCGCCTCCTGCTGCGCCGCGGTCACCGCGTTGAAGTCCTCGACGATCTGCGCGGGCGCGGCGGCCTGCTTGATCGCGACGCCCTGGATGCGGACGCCCGACTTATAGTCGTTCAGGATCTGCTGGGTCATCTCGGCGACGCGCTGCTCGATCACCGTGCGGCCCGTGCCGATCGCCTGCTCCAGCGTCGTCGTCGCGACCACCGCGCGCATCGCGCTCTCGGCCGCGGCGCGTACCGTGGTGTTTGGCTCGGCGAGCTGGAACACGTAATCGCGCGGATCGGCGATGTCCCAGCGCACCGAATAGGCCAGATCGATGATGTTCTGGTCGCCGGTCAGCGTCAGGTTCTCGCCGTCGCCGACGGGGAAATTGTCGGTGCGGATATTCTGCACGTCGACCACCTCGACGCTCGCGATCGGCGCGGGCGGGGTCAGGCGGATGCCCGGGTCGAGCGTGCCGGCATATTTGCCGAAATAGGTGACCACGCCGCGCTGCTGCGGCCCGATCTGGTGGAACGAGGTGAACAGCAGCCACAGGACCACGATCACAGCCACCGCAATCGCCCACAGCGCGCGCGCATTGGCGCCCGTCGGCAGGCCGCCGAACCCGCCGCCGCTGCTGCCGCCGCCGCCACCGCCGCCCGAGACCCGCGCCTTTTTCAGGAATTCGTCGAGCGCGCTCGGCTTGCCGGTCGGCTTGCGACCGCCGGGGGGCAGCGCCCAGGGATTGCGGGGGCCGCCGCCCTCGCCGGCATTGTCGTCACCCGGGCCGCCCCAGGGGCCCTTTGGCGTTTCGACGGCGAGAATGGGGGGACGCCGGAGCCAGCGCGTAAAGATCGTCATCCAACCTTTATAGGTGTGCCATCGCGGAAAAACAGTGCCAAGCGCCCGCCACGGGCCTATCTGGCGGCGATGATCGACATTGAAGCGGTAAAGGCGGCGATTGCCGCAGTGGCGGGCCCGCGCGCCACGGTGCGACTCGAAGGAACGCGGCTCGGCGTGGTGGTCGATGCGACCGGCCTCGACCCGAAGGCGCGCGACGCGCTCGAGGCCACGGTGAAGATGGCCGCCACCGCGCCGGGGGTCGGCGAGGTGCGCGTGGTCATGACCGCCGAACGCACCACCCGCCGGCTGATCGCGGTCGCCAGCGGCAAGGGCGGGGTCGGCAAGTCGACGCTGTCCGCCAACCTCGCCATCGCGCTGTCCAGGGCCGGGCGCCGCGTCGGCCTCGTCGACGCGGACATTTACGGCCCGTCGCAGCCGCGACTGATGGGGGTCGAGGGCACCCGCCCGACCGCGAAGGACAAGGTGCTCGACCCGGTCCCCACCCCCTACGGCGTCCCCCTCCTGTCGATGGGCCAGCTCGTTGATCCCGGCCGCGCGCTCGCCTGGCGCGGGCCGATGGCGGCGGGTGCGCTCGGCCAGCTGGTCGAGGCGGACTGGGGCGCGACCGACACGCTCGTGCTCGACCTTCCCCCCGGCACCGGCGACGTCCAGCTGACGATGGTCCAGAAATACCGTCCCGCGGGCGCGATCATCGTCTCGACGCCGCAGGACCTCGCGCTGATCGACGCCCGCCGCGCGATCGACCTGTTCGAAAAGGCCGGCATCCCGATCATCGGGCTGGTCGAGAACATGGCCGGCTATGTCTGCCCGCATTGCGGCGAAAGTTCGGATCCGTTCGGCAATGGCGGCGCCGAGACGGCCGCGCGTGAGCTCGGCATCGCGTTCCTTGGCCGCGTCCCGCTGACGCTGTCGATCCGCACCGCCTCCGACGCGGGAACGCCCCCCGCGGCCGAGCCCGACGACGTGATCTTTGCCGCCCTCGCTGCTCAGGTCGTCGCATGGATTGGAAAAATGTGAAACGTTTTGGGGCCCGCGCCGTTGTGCTGTTACCGGTCGTGCCTGGCGCGTAGAGCTACGGCACGAGCGGACCAGGATTCCAGCCACCCGACCGGTCTATGTACAGACCCGGACGGGTGCTCCCCCGAAGAGGACGCCGCGATGCCTCTTACCGCCGACTCCGATATCAGGACGCTGCTCGAAAATGCGCGCACGATCGCGCTGGTCGGCGCGTCCGACCGCCCCGACCGCCCCTCCTACGGCGTGATGGCGCGGATGCAGGCGCACGGTTACCGTGTCATTCCGGTCAACCCGCAGATCACTGGCGAGCACATCCACGGCGAATTCGTCTTCCGCGAACTCGCCCAGCTCGGCGACGAAATCGACATCGTCGACATCTTCCGCAACTCCGCCGCCGCGGGCGAGGCCGTCGACCAGGCGATCGCGATCGGCGCGAAAGCGGTGTGGATGCAGCTCGGCGTGATCAACGAGGACGCCGCCGCCCGCGCCGAAGCCGCCGGGCTTCAGGTCGTCATGGACCGCTGCCCCGCGATCGAGATCCCCCGGCTCGGCGTCGCCAGGATAGATCGGGATCCGACCGACTGACGCTTGCGGCTCGCCTGCGCGTGCGTCACCCTCGCGACGAGCTTCGTATCGGCCCATCGCGTATCGGGGACAGGTCATGTTCGCCTTCTTTCTGGCTCTCGCTCAGGACCCGCTGCTCGCCAAGGCCGGCGAGCGACTCGCCGCCGAACCCCGCTGCGTCATCGATCCCGCCTCGACCGACATCACCGTCTGCGGCCTGCGCCAGGCGGATCGGTTCCGCGTGCCGTTCGTCGAGCACGACCCCGGCGATCCGCGCCATGAAAGCCTTGCCGCGGAACGCGTCCGGCTGCTCAACGCGCGCACCCCGGTCCAGGACATGGGCCCGTTCCAGGTCGGCGGCGGCATGGCCGGCGTGTCGGTCGGCGTCGGCGCGGCGGGCGTCACCGCCGGCGGCCTCCGCAAACCCGCACCCTGACCCCCGCACCCTGACCCCCGCGCCATCACGCCCCCGCCATCAGCAGAGTGGCAAGACGCCCCGATCGGGTCCATGCTCGGGCGATGCTCATGATCACCGCAAACCGTTGAG
The DNA here is from genome assembly GCF_014841445.1 of Sphingomonas sp. CFBP 8765. Lineage (NCBI taxonomy): Bacteria > Pseudomonadati > Pseudomonadota > Alphaproteobacteria > Sphingomonadales > Sphingomonadaceae > Sphingomonas > Sphingomonas sp. CFBP 8765. The sequence continues at coordinate 811,087 of NZ_JACYTY010000001.1, forward strand.
GTGCCGCCGATGATTCTCGTCACCCTGCTCGCGCTCGCACAGGCCGGCACCACACCGGCCGCCCAGCCTGCCGCCACATCGACCTCGTCGGCCCCGACCGAGAAGAGCTGGTCGATCCTCAATCCCCCCGACTGCCCGGTGGTGAAGGAGGGCGACAAGACGATTACCGTCTGCGCGCCCGGCACCCAATCGGGCCCGCGCCTCCCGCTCCCCGACTGGGGCCCGCCCGACCGCCCCGTCGCCTCCAACCCGAACATGACCGCGATCCGCGCGCTGTCGCTCGAGGGAACGCCCTGCGCGGCGACCCAGAGCGGCTGCCAGTCCGGCTTCGGCCCGCCGATCGCCCCCCTCATCGCCGGCGCCGTCGCGCTCGCCAAAAGCGCCTTCGCCAAGAAACCCGACAAGGCCGGCCGCATCGCCATCGACCTGTCAGACCCCGCCCCCCCGGCCCCCGCGCGGCCGTAACCCGCCCCGTCATCCTGACGAAAGTCAGGACGCAGAGGCAAGCAGCACAGCACCCCGCAACTCTGGATCCTGGGTCAAGCCCAGGATGACGGCTGGGGCGGCCGCCACCCGCACACGACCCCGTCATCCTGACGAACGTCAGGACCCAGAGCCAAGCAGCGCAGCGTCCCGCCACGCTGGGTCCCGGGTCAAGCCCGGGATGACGAAAAGTAGGGGCCGTCATCCCCACACAACCCCGTCATCCTGACGAAAGTCAGGATCCAGAGCCACACAGTGCAGCCCTCCGCCACCCTGGATCCTGACCTTCGTCAGGATGACGGAAGCGGGCGGCCATCACCCCACCCCCAAAATCACCCCAAAATATGCATCCACAACGGCTGCCCAACCAGACTCTGCGACCCCCGCAATTTCTCCAGCGCCTGCGCGACCGACCGTTCCGGCCCCTCATGAGTCACGATCGCGACGAGCACGCTGCCGTCCGCCATCGCGCCGCGCTGGATCAGGCTCTCGATCGAGACGCCCGCGTCGCGCATCGCCGCGGCGATCTCGGCCAGCACGCCGACCCGGTCCGCGACCGTGAAGCGCAGATAGGCGCGCCCGCGCCGCTCGCCGCTGTCCGCGGTCGCCGCCGCGACCAGCGACGCCGCCGGCATCGCATAGGGCGGCCCATATTCGCCGCGCGCGATGTCGATCAGGTCCGCGACCACCGCGCTCGCGGTCGGCCCGTCGCCCGCGCCCGCACCCTGGAACAGCAGCCGCCCGACGAAATTGCCCTCCGCGACGACCGCGTTCAGCGACCCCGTGACGTGCGCGAGCGGATGGTCGACCGGCACCAGATGCGCATGCACGCGCTGGAACAGCCCGTCCGGCCCGTCCTCCGCCAGCCCGAGCAGCCGCACGCGGTAGCCCAAGGCCGCCGCCTCTGCGATATCCGCGCCCAGCAGGTGCCGGATGCCGCTCGCCGCCACCGTGTCGAACGCCGGCCGTGTCCCGAACGCGATCGAGGCGAGGATCGACAGCTTGTGCGCCGCATCCACCCCGTCGATGTCGAAGCTCGGATCCGCCTCGGCAAAGCCCAGCGCCTGCGCCTCGGCGAGGATCTCGGCGAAATCGCGCCCCTCTGCCTCCATCTTGCTCAGGATGAAATTGCACGTCCCGTTGAGGATGCCGTAGACCCGCCCGATCGCGTTCGCCGCCGCGCCCTCGCGCAGCCCCTTGATCACCGGGATCCCGCCCGCGACCGCCGCCTCGAACTTCAGCGCGACACGCGCCGCTTCCGCCGCGGTCGCCAGCTCATAGCCGTGATGCGCGAGCATCGCCTTGTTCGCAGTCACGAACGACTTGTCCGCGGCGAGCGTCGAGCGTGCGAGCGTCAGCGCGGGGCCGTCCGATCCGCCGATCAGCTCGACGACGACATCGACGTCCGCCTGCTGCGCCAGCGCGGTCGTATCGTCGACCCAGGCGAACCGCGTCAGATCGACACCGCGATCCTTGTAGCGGTCACGCGCCGACACCGCGACGACCTCGATCGCGCGGCCGGCCCGTCTGGCGATCAGCTCGCGGTTCGCGTCGAGCAGCCGGATGACGCCGCCCCCCACGGTTCCCAGGCCCGCCAGTCCCACGCGCAACGCTTCGCTCATCGTCTTCCTTTCGCCAAACCCGCGCGAAGACCTAGGGTTCGGGAAGGATTCCCGCAATCAAGATGACGAATGGCGCCGCGCGCCCTATCTGGTCCCGCATGACCGGCCGCTTCGATCACCTGCCCAACCGCCGCGCGATCGTCGATCGCCGCGCGGTCGCCGACACCATCGCCGCGCTGGACGAGACCGACCCGGTCGCGCTCGGCCGCCAGGCGACGATCCTGCTCAAGGCCGCGCTCGACGCGGGCCGGGTCGAGGTTGCCAAGCGGCTCGCCGAACATCCCAGCCGCGGGCTCGAGGTGTCGAGCGCGCAAGCCTATCTGATCGACCAGCTGCTCCGCCTGCTGTTCGATTTCACCACCACCCGGCTGCACCCCGCGCCCGCCCCCACCCCCGACGACCGGCTCACGCTGATCGCGGTCGGCGGCTATGGCCGCGGCGAGATGGCGCCGCATTCGGATGTCGATATCGGCTTCCTTACGCCGGGCAAGCAGACCCCGCGGGTCGAGCGCATCATCGAATCGATGCTCTACACGCTCTGGGATCTCGGCCTGAAGCTCGGCCAGTCCAGCCGCTCGCTCGACGAGATGATCCGCCAGGCCAAGGCCGACATCACCGTCCGCACCGCCTTGCTCGAGGCGCGCTACGTCACCGGCGACATGGATCTCTACGAAGAGGCCTCGCGCCGCTTCAAGGTCGAGGTCCAGGCGGATACCGCGCGCGCGTTCATCGCCGACAAGCTCGTCGAGCGCGACCTGCGCCACCGCAAGATGGGCGACACGCGCTATGTCGTCGAACCCAACGTCAAGGAGGGCAAGGGCGGCCTGCGCGATCTCCACGCGCTCTTCTGGATCGGCAAGTATATCTACGACGTCCAGCGTGCGGCGCAGCTCGTCGATGTCGGGCTGTTCACCAAGGCCGAATATCGCCTCTTCCACCGCGCCGACAATTTCTTCCAGGCGGTGCGGTGCCACCTCCACAGCATCACCGGTCGCGCCGAGGACCGGCTGACCTTCGACGTCCAGCGCGAGATCGCCGACCGGATGCGCTTCTCCGACCGCCCGGGCAAGCCGAAGGTCGAGCGCTTCATGCATTTCTACTTTCTCCAGGCGAAGACCGTCGGCGACCTCACCGGCGTCTTCCTCGCGCATCTCGACGAGAAGTTCGCCGCGCGCGGCCGCCGCTTCGGGCTGCCGACGATCCGCCGCAGCCCGCGCCGCCTCAACGGCTTCGTCCTCGACCGCGGTCGGCTGGCGCTGCCCGACGACGATTTCTTCCGTGCAAGTCCGGTCCGGCTGATCGAGATCTTCCAGCTCGCCGACCGCAATACGCTCGAGATCCACCCGCTCGCGATGCGCGCGGCCGCCCGCGACGTGAAGCTGGTCGACGACATCCGCGACGATCCGACCGCCAACGCGCTGTTCCTCGACGTGCTCAGCTCGCCGCGCGATCCCGAACTCGTCCTGCGCTGGATGAACGAGACCGGCGTGTTCGGCCGCTTCGTGCCCGATTTCGGCCGCGTCGTCGCGCAGATGCAGTTCGACATGTACCACCACTACACCGTCGACGAACACACGATCCGCGCGCTCGGCCTGCTCGCACGGATCGAGAATGGCGCGTTGAAGGACGACCATCCGCTCGCCAGCGCGATCTTCCGCCAGATCGTCTCGCGCCGCGTCCTCTATGTCGCGGTGCTGCTCCACGACATCGCCAAGGGCCGCGGCGGCGATCATTCGATCCTCGGCGCGGAGGTCGCGCAGCGTCTCTGCCCGCGCTTCGGCCTGTCGCCGGCCGAGACCGAGACCGTCGCCTGGCTCGTCCGCTGGCATCTGCTGATGTCCGCGACCGCGTTCAAGCGCGACCTGTCGGACTTCAAGACGATCCTCGACTTCTGCGACGTGGTGCAGAGCCCCGAGCGACTCCGCCTGCTGCTCGTGCTCACCATCGTCGACATCCGCGCGGTCGGCCCCGGCGTCTGGAACGGCTGGAAGCGGCAATTGCTCGGCGACCTCTATGAATCCGCCGAGGAGGTGCTCCGGCTCGGCCACAAGCAGAAGGGTCGCGCCGAACGCATCGCCGCCAAGCACGAGACGCTCCACGCCGATCTCGGCTGGAGCGACGCCGAGTTCGCCGCGTTCGTCCGCCGCATGCCCGAGGCCTATTGGATCGCCGAGCCCGAGGACGTGCTCGTCCACAATGCGCGCTTCCTCGCGGGCACCGGCGACGCGCAGCTCGCGATCGACGCGCATGTCTATCCCGGCCGCGGCGCGACTCTGGTGACGATCTACGCCGCGGATCATCCCGGGCTCTTCTACCGCATTGCCGGCGCGATCCATGTCGCGGGCGGCAACATCATCGACGCGCGGATCCACACCACGCGCGACGGCATGGCGGTCGACAATTTCCTCGTCCAGGATCCGTTCGGCCGCCCGTTCGACGGCAGCGAACAGCTCGCCCGCCTGAAGACCGCGATCGAGGATGCGCTCGCCAACCGCGGCAAGCTCGCCGACCGCCTCGTCGCCAAGCCGCTCCCGCGCGCGCGCGCCGAGGCGTTCGACATCGTCCCCAACGCGATGATCGACAACCGCGCCTCGAACCGCTTCACCGTGGTCGAGGTCAACGCCCGCGACGGCCCCGCCTTGCTCAACCGGCTCGCCCAGGCGCTCTTCCAGTCGAAGGTGACGATCCACTCCGCGCATGTCGCCACCTATGGCGAACGCGCGGTCGACACCTTCTACATCACCGACCTCACCGGCGACCGCATCACCGCCCCCGCCCGGCTGAAGACCCTCGAACGCCGCCTGCTCGCGGCGGCCGCCGGCAAGCAACTCGACCTCGCCGCCTGATTCTTCGTCATCCTGACGAAAGTCAGGATCCAGAGCCACGAACGTCCCGCTCAGTTATCCTGGATCCTGACTTTCGTCAGGATGACGGCGTGGGTGAGGCGCCACCCCCCCCCCCCGCCACAAACGAAAAAGGCCGGCCCGCTCTCCCGAGCGGACCGGCCTTCCCTAGCGACGTTGAACGATCAGAACCGCGTCCGCACCGTCAGCCCATAGGTCCGCGGCTCGGCGAGGTACGAGGTGAAGATCTGGTTCCCCACCCCGCCAAACGCCTTCACCTGGTCGAGATTGCCCGCGCCCTGGAACGGCGCATTGAACCCGACCTGCTGGTAATCGGTGTCGAGCAGGTTCTGCGCCCACAATTCGACCGCCCATTTCTGCGCCGGCCCGCGGATGCCGATCCGCGCGTTCATCAGGAAGAAGCCGTCCTGCGCCTTCTCGGTGAACAGGTCCGACCCGGTATTATAATCGCTGGTCATGCGGCCATCGATGTAGAAGAGCCCGGTGATCCCCGACGACCCCAGCTCGGGCGTCCACGTCCCCGACGCGGTGACCGTGTGCTTGGGCGCGTTCGACAGCGTGTTACCCGACAGCAGGAACAGCGCGGGGTCGAGTGCCTCGCCCGTCTCCGACCCGACCAGGTTGTTCTTGAAGGTCGTGTCGACATAGGTGTAGCCGAGGCTCACCGCGACGTCGCGGACCGGGAACAGCCCCGCCTCGAGCTCGACGCCCTGCGACCGCACGCCGTATTTCACGTCGCCGGTGCACGCGCCCGTCGCCGCACTCGCATCGCGATCCGCGCCGTTCAGGCTGGTGTCGCACGAGCTGATGTTCTGGACGATGAAGTTGGTGCCGTTGAACGTGTTCAGCTGGAAGTTCTTGAACTCCTGGCGGAAGCCCGCGACGTTGAAGGTGAACTGCGCGGAGGTGAACTTCAGCCCCAGCTCATAGGAGTTGACCGTCTCGGGATCGAACCGCAGCCGGCTCGCGCTCGCATTGGTCGGCGCCGCGAACACGTTCGCGGTCAGGTCCGACCGGTCGAGGTTGTAGCCGCCCGCCTTGTAGCCGCGTGAATAGGACGCATAGAGCAGCGTGTCGGTACGCGGCTTGTACGACACGATCCCCGTGCCGCTGAACTCGCCTTCCTTGAACCCGTCGTTCAGATCGAGCCCGTTCAGCGCCGAGGTCGAATTGCCCGTGCAGGTCAGCGTGACGATCCCGCCGACCAGCGTCTTCAGGCTGGCGGGCACCGCCGCGCTCGCCAGCAGCGGGCTCAGCGCCGCCTGCTGCGCGGGGCAGACGGTGTTGTTGTTGTTGAAATCGGCGTGGAAATCCTTCGCCTCATGCGTGTAGCGAAGCCCGCCGGTGATCGACAGCTTGTCGGTGACCTTGAAGATGTTGTGCGTGAAGAACGCGTAATTCTCGCTGTCCTGATAATAGGTCGACCGCTGATCGCCCAGATTGTTGAGCGTGCTCAACCGGTCGATGCCGCTCAGGATGGTACCGGTCAGCGCGCCGAAGGCGGGCTGCGTGCCCGGAGCCTGTCCGGACAGGACCGCACGTCCCGCCGCGCTGAGGCAGCCCGGATTGGCCGGATTGCGCAGCGCCGCCGCCGGGTTGACCGTCGCGACGATCCGGCACGCGGCGAACGCGCCATATTGCGTCCCGAACTTCAGATTGTCCGCGACGACCAGGTCTTCCTTCGAATAATAGCCGCCGACCAGCCAGTCGAGCTTGTCGTCGAACAGCGATCCGTTCAGCCGGACTTCCTGGCTGAAGGTGTGGAACTGGCGATAGCTGTTGCCGTCGTCCGCACGGTAGCCGATGTCGAGATTGCCGTAATCGATGTCCGCCGCGCCGCCCGACTTGTACTCGCGGTACGCGGTGATCGAGGTCAGCTGCGCAAAGCCGAGGTTCGCGTCGATCTGGCCCGAACCGCCATAATCCTTGGTGATGTTCGAATAGGCGCGGCCCAGCGTGTTGGCGATGCGGCGGTTATACGGGTCGCCCTGGCTCGGGAACACCGCGCCCATGCTCTGCATGACCTGCTGGATGCGGTTGCCCGCGGGGTTGATCGCGAAGTCGCCCGCGACGCCCGGCGTCGGATCGATCTTCTCGCGCGTGTCGATATAGACCGCACCACAGCATTTCTCGTCACGCCGCGTGTAATCGCCGATCAGCCGCACCGACACGTCGGCGCTCGGCTCGAACAGCAGCTGCCCGCGCACGAAATAGCGGTTGCGGTCGTTGTAATCGGTCTGGTTGATGACGTCGTAATAATAGCCGTCGCGCTTGCCGAACACGCCGTCGAGCCGGAACGCCAGCTTGTCCTTGATGATCGGCCCGGTCAGCCCGCCCGCGATGCGGATATTGTTGTAATTGCCATAGGTCGCGTCGCCATAGCCGCCGAACTGGTAGGACGGCAGCTTGGTCAGGATGTTGATCGTGCCCGCCGATGCGTTGCGCCCGGCCAGCGTCCCCTGCGGTCCGCGCAGCACCTCGATCCGGTCGACCTCGCCCAGATCGTTGAGCCCCGAACCCGTGCGGCTGCGATAGACGCCGTCGATGAACACCGCGACCGAGCTTTCGAGGCCGGGATTGTCGCCGACCGTGCCGATGCCGCGGATACGCGCCGAGGCGTTCGCCTCCGACCCCGTCGACGAGATCAGCAGCGACGGCGCGAGCTGCGTCATCTGGCGGATGTCGGTCGCACCCGAATTCTGCAGCGCGGCCTGGCCGACCGCGGACACCGCGATCGGCACGTTCGACAGCCGCTCGGAACGCCGGGTCGCGGTGATGACGATGTCGCCTGCGTTGATCGGCTGGGGATTCGCGTTCTCGGCGACCGGAGGCTGCTGCGCATCGACCGACGCGGCGGCGGTACCCGATGTATTTGAGGGTACGGTCTGCGCCTCGGGCTGCGTCGTCGGGACATCCTGTGCGAAGGCCGGCGCCGCGATCGCGATCGTCGCGGCGGCAGACAACAGATATGCGGTCATGCGCATGGGCATCTCTCCTGGCGGCTTCGAATTATTTCGAATTTCCGGTTTGGTCAGGAGGTAATTGGAATTTTCATGCAGCGTCCACCGATTTCCGTATGCGGAAGTAACTTTCCGGTCGCTGTGTCGCACTTCCGCAACACCGAGCAATAACACCGCGTGATAGCCCCGAAATCGATGCATCGCGCACGGGCGGTTCGACCGCGGCGATTGACGCTACGGAAAGGGTCATGGTGACCTGCACCCCAACGCAAACGGCCCACCGCCCCGAACAGGGGGCGATGGGCCGGTCGCTATCGTCGTATCGCGTCCCGCATCGTGGGCCGCGTCGTCACGCCGTTACTTGGGCGCGAGCACCATCAGCATCTGACGGCCTTCCATGCGCGGATACGCCTCGATCTTGGCGATCTCCGCGACGTCGTCCTGCACGCGCTTCAACAGGTTCATGCCAAGCTGGCCATGGCTCAGCTCGCGGCCACGGAAGCGCAGCGTGATCTTGACCTTGTCGCCCTCGCCGATGAAGTCGTTTACCTTCTTCATCTTCGTGTCGTAATCATGGTCGTCGATGTTCGGACGCATCTTGATCTCCTTGATCTCCTGCGTCTTCTGCGACTTGCGTGCGAGGTTCGCCTTCTTCTGCGCCTCGTACTTGAACTTGCCGACATCGAGGAACTTGGCGACGGGCGGATCGGCGTTGGGCGAAACCTCAACCAGGTCCAGACCATGCTCGGCCGCCTGCTCGATCGCTTCGCGCGTGTACATCACGCCCAGATTCTCGCCCTCGTGATCGATCACGCGGACCTTCTGGCTCTGGATGAATTCGTTGAATCGCGGGCCGTTCATCGCGGGCGTCTGCATGGGCCGGCGCATCGTGGGAGGACGTATGGGGGTTGCTCCTGTTGTTTCTGACGAAGTATTTGGGCCGGCTTATAGCGCAGAAAGCTCTGCGCGGAAAGCCGGCCTCGTCCATCACATATCGGGAGCGCGCGCCTCGATCGCAAGGCGTGCCACCGCCTCGTCGAGCGACAGCATCTCCTGCCCCTGGCTGCCCAGCCGGCGAATCGCGACCGTCGCCTCGTCCGCCTCGCGCTTGCCGACCACGAACAGCACCGGCACCTTGGCCAGGCTGTGCTCGCGCACCTTGTAGTTGATCTTCTCGTTGCGCAGGTCGGTCTCGACGCGGATCCCCGCCTTGCGCAGCGCGGCGACGACACTGTGCGCATAGTCGTCCGCATCCGACACGATCGTCGCGACCACCACCTGCACCGGCGCCAGCCACAGCGGGAAGCGCCCGGCATGATGCTCGATCAATATGCCGATGAACCGCTCGAACGTGCCCAGAATCGCGCGGTGGAGCATCACCGGCCGGTGCCGCTCGCCATCCGCGCCGACATAGGACGCGTCGAGTCGCTCGGGCAGCACGCGGTCCGACTGGATCGTGCCGACCTGCCACGTCCGCCCGATCGCATCGGTCAGGTGGAATTCGAGCTTGGGCGCATAGAACGCGCCCTCGCCCGGCAGCTCCTCGAAATTCGCCTTGATCGTGTCGCTCAGCGTCGACTGCATCACCGCCTCGCGCAGCTCGGCCTCCGCCTTGTCCCACATCGCGTCGTCGCCGAACCGCTTCTCGGGCCGCAGCGCGAGCTTCACCGCATAATCCTCGAAGCCCAGATGCTTGTACACGCTGTCGAGCAGCTCGCAGAACTTGCGCACCTCCTCGACCAGCTGGTCCTCGCGCACGAAGATATGCGCGTCGTCCTGCGTGAACTGGCGGACGCGCATGATCCCGTGCAGCGCGCCATGCGGCTCGTTGCGGTGGCAGCAGCCGAACTCCGCCATCCGGATCGGCAGGTCGCGATACGACTTGATCCCCTGCTTGAAGATCAGGACGTGCGCCGGGCAGTTCATCGGCTTGAGCGCCATCAGGTCGCCCTCGCCCGACAGGACCGCGCCCTCGTCTTCCACATTGGGGATCTCGTCGGGCACCACGAACATGTTCTCGCGATACTTGCCCCAGTGGCCCGACTGCTCCCACTGCTTGGCGTCCATCAGCTGCGGCGTCTTCACCTCGGCATAGTCCGCAGCATCGAGCCGCCGGCGCATATACGCCTCCAGCTGGCGCCACAGCACGAAGCCGTTGGGATGCCAGAACACCGACCCCTGCGCCTCGGACTGGAGGTGGAACAGGTCCATCTCCTGCCCGATCTTCCGATGATCGCGCTTGGCGGCTTCCTCCAGCCGGAACAGGTGCTGGTCGAGCTGCTTCTTGTTGAGCCAGCCGGTGCCGTAGATGCGGCTGAGCATCGCGTTCTTCTGGTCACCGCGCCAATAGGCACCGCTCACGCGCGTCAGCTTGAACGCGGCGGGATCGAGCTTGCCGGTCGATACCATGTGCGGCCCGCGGCACATGTCGAGCCACTCGCCCTGGCGATAGATGGTCAGCTCCTCGCCCTCGGGCAGTTCGGCGGCCCATTCGGCCTTGAACGTCTCGCCCTGCTCGGTCCACCGGTCGATCAGCTGCTGGCGGCTCCAGACCTCGCGCAGGAACGGCTCGTTCCGCGCGATGATCGCCCGCATCTCCGCCTCGATCGCGGGCAGGTCCTCGTCGGTGAACGGCCGGTCCTTCGGCGCGAAGTCGTAATAGAAGCCGTCATCGGTCGCCGGCCCGAACGTGATCTGAGTCCCCGGGAACAGGTGCTGCACCGCTTCGGCCATCACATGCGCCAGGTCATGCCGCACCAGCTCGAGCGCATCCGCCTCGTCGCGCGCGGTGACGAGCGCCAGCTGCGTATCCCCCTCGAACGGCCGCCCGAGATCCCGCACCTGCCCATCGATCCGCGCCGCCAGCGCCGCCTTGGCAAGCCCCGGCCCGATCGCCGCGGCAACATCCGCGGGCGTAGTCCCGGGCGCAACCTCGCGGACGGAACCGTCGGGAAGCGTAATGCGGAACATGGCAGACATGAGGAACTTTCTCGTGATGGAAGAGCGGCGCTTATGCCGTCGCCCAGCCGATATAGGCAACCCGCCACGCACCGACACCCCACGAACCGCCCCCATGTTCCCCGGCAAAGGCCGGGGCCCAGTTGGGAAACGTCGCCGACAAAGGACCGCGCCCAGTTACGCCGACCTCACCACCTGGACCCCGGCCTCCGCCGGGGAACCACCCCCGTCATCCTGACGAACGTCAGGACCCAGAGCCACGCCGCGCGCGCCGCGACCCCAGCACACCGCAATATCCCCGCGACCACCCCCAAACTCCACCCCGGCGAAGGCCGGGGCCCAGTTGGGAAACGTCGCCAACAAAGGACCGCGCCCAGTCACGCCGACCTCACCACCTGGACCCCAGCCTCCGCCGGGGCGGACCCACCCCCGTCATCCTGACGAAAGTCACGATCCAGAGCCAAACAGCGCGCGCCGCGACCCCAGCACACCGCAATAACCCCGCGCCCCTCCCCAAACTCTACCCCGGCGAAGGCCGGGGCCCAGTTGGGAAACGTCGCCGACAAAAGACCGCGCTCAGTTACGCCGACCTCACCAACTGGACCCCGGCCTCCGCCGGGGTGGAAGCAATCTGCCCCCTCACCCCACCCCAAACGGCACCACATGGTTCCCCTGCGTGTGCCCCACCTCGGCCCGCCCCAGATACGGCACCCCCATGTCCCGCGCCCAGCGCACCATCATGTAATCCAGCGTCTCCCCCCAGGCCGGCTCGTTCGCCTGCACCGCAGTGACCGCCCCCAGCCTGAGCCCGGCAATCCCCTTCAGCTGCGTCGCGTTCGCCACTTTGAACAGCATCCGGTCGATCGCATACATCGGCTCCGACACCTCCTCGACGATCAGCACGTGGTCGGTCAGGTCGGGCAGCCACGGCGTCCCGATCAGCGACGTCAGGATCGAAAGGTTGAACGCCGCCGAGGGCTGCCCCCCGAGCCCCGGCTCGAGTCCCGAGCGATTCCCCCGCGCCATCCACCCCAGCGACCGCGCCACCGTCGCCTCGCCGTCATGCCGGTTGATGTCGCTCACCATCGGCCCGTGCGCCACCCGCCCGATCCGCCGCGCGTAGAGCGCCCCCAGCAGGAACCCGACATCCGAATAGCCCAGATACGTCTTGTGCCGTGCCGCGCGCCCCAGCTCGGGCATCACCATCTGCAGGATCCGGTTCGCGCCATAGCCCCCGCGCAAAAACCAGATCGCGTCGAACGCCGGATCATTGGCGTATTCGAGAAACGCCGCCGCCCGCGCGAAATCCGACCCCGCGAAATGCCCGTCGGTCGCGGTGCATTGCGGATGGAACACCAATTCGACCTCGGGAAACGCGCGCGCCGCATAGGCGGTGACCACGGGGATAGCCGAGGGATTGGTCCGGCTCGACGCGGCGAGAACACCGATGCGCATGGTTCGTCCTGTCTTGCCCCGTTACGCAACCGCCGATAGCGCGAGCACATGGATATCACCAACCCCTCCGACCAGACCGCCGCCGACCAGCCCGCCTATTTCTTCATCGGCATCGGCGGGTCGGGGATGATGCCGCTCGCGATGATCCTCGCGGGCCGCGGCGCGACCGTCGCGGGCTCGGACCGCAATCTCGACCAGGGCCGCGTCCCCGCCAAGTTCGACGACCTCGCCGCCAAGGGCGTCGCGCTCTTCCCGCAGGACGGCAGCGGCATCGTCTCCGCGGACCAGCACGTCGTCGCCTCCGCCGCGATCGAGCCGACCGTGCCCGACATGATCGCCGCCGCCGCGCTCGGCTGCCCGCGCGCCACCCGCGCCGAGCTGCTCGCCTCCCTGTTCAACGACAGCCGCCTGCCGATCGGTGTCGCCGGCACCAGCGGCAAGTCGACCGTCACCGGCATGATCGGCTGGATCCTCCACACCACCGGCCGCGACCCGACCGTGATGAACGGCGCGGTGATGAAGAACTTCGCATCCCCCGACGCCCCATTCGCCAGCGCGCTGGTCGGAGCCGGCGACAGCTTCGTCAGCGAAGTCGACGAAAGCGACGGCTCGATCGCGCATTACGCGCCGAAGATCGCCGTCCTCAACAATGTCAGCCTCGACCACAAGTCGCTCGACGAACTCCGCGCGCTCTTCGGCACCTTCATCGCCAAGGCCGAGACCGCGGTCGTCAACGCCAACGATCCCGACGCCGCCGCGCTCGCCGCCCGCCTCCCCCGCGGCCAGGTCACCACCTTCGCGATCGACGCGTCGGCCGACCTCCGCGCCGAGAATCTCGCCCCTGAACCCTTCGCGATTGGCTTCGACCTCGTCTCGCGCGGCGTCCGCACGCGCGTGAAGCTCGCCGTCCCCGGCCGCCACAACGTCGCGAACGCGCTCGCCGCGATCGGCGCGGCGATGGCCGCCGACGTGTCGCTGCCCGACGCGGTCAAGGCACTCGCGAGCTTCACCGGCCTGCGCCGCCGCTTCGATCTGGTCGGCACGGCAAACGGCGTCGCGGTGATCGACGATTTCGGCCACAACCCCGACAAGATCGCCGCGACGCTCGATACGCTCCACGCCTTTCCCGGCCGCCTGCTGATCCTCTTCCAGCCGCACGGCTATGGTCCCTTGAAGGTCATGGGCACCGAACTCGTTGCCACCTTCGTCGAGCGCATGGCGCCCGAAGACCTGCTCGTCCTCCCCGACCCGGCCTATTATGGCGGCACCGTCACCCGCGAGGTCACCAGCGCCGACATCGTCGCCCGGATCGCCGCGGAGGGCCGCGACGCCCGCCACATCGCCGACCGCGCCGACGCCGCCGCGCTGCTGGTCGCCGAGGCGCGCCCCGGCGACCGCATCGTCGTGATGGGCGCGCGCGACGACACGCTCAGCCTGCTCGCGGCGACCATGGTCGAATCCCTCGCCGGCTGATAGGATAAGCCCGATCCCCCGTCCGGAGACCCGCCGATGTTCCGCCGCCTCTTCCTCGACCATCCCGCCACCGTCGGCGAAAGCTATGCCGAGCATTTCGGCGTCGCGAGCCGGTTCGGCGTGACGATGATCGCCGGCGGCCTCGGCGCCCTCGTCCACGCGGTCATCCCCGCTTTGTGCAAGACCAGCGGCAGCGACACGGTGCGCGAACTCCACCGCCAGATGGTCGCCAAACGCGGCGCCGTCGCCGCCGACCAGACCCAGATGAAGACGGTAGAATTCATCATCTGACCCCGTCCCCCCGCAAAAGCGGGGGCCCAGGACGAAGGCGGTAAGCGCCGCCCTCCCCCACCCGTCATCCTGACGAAAATCAGGACCCAGAGCCAAGCAGCGCTGCGCCCCGTGACCCTGGATCCTGGGTCAAGCCCAGGATGACGGCGGTTGAGTGCAGCCCCCCACCCGTCCTCCCGACGGCGAGGAAGCGACGCCCACCCCCCACCCGTCATCCTGACGAAAGTCAGGACCCAGAGCCAAGCAGCGCTGCGCCCCGTGACCCTGGATCCTGGGTCAAGCCCAGGATGACGGCGGTGAAGTGCAGCCCTCCACCCGTCCTCCCGACGGCGGGGAAGCGCCGCCCTCCCCACTCGCCATCCGGACGGCGGGGAAGCGCCGCCCCCCTCCCCCGTCATCCTGACGAAAGTCAGGATCCAGAGCCAAGCAGCACCGAGCCCTGCCACCCTGGACTCCCGCCTACGTGGGAGAACGGCCAGTCGCGATCGCATCCCCTCAACCCCACCCCCGCTGTAAAGCCACCTTGACTCCCACACCCCTAGATGACAAGTTTCCTTTACCGATTCGAAAGGACGCTTGACCATGCACAAGAGCCCCGCGCTGCGCCGCTACAACGCCACCGTTCTCGGTCTCAGCCTTGCGTATATGGGCACGCTGTTCGGCGTGGTGGCGCTGTTCCGCAGCCATCCGCCGACCGGCCCGCTCGCCTATCTTCTCGCAGTGCTGCCCGCGCTCCCGCTGCTGGGCGTCTTCCTCGCCTGGGGGCGCTATCTGCGCGACGAGCCCGACGAATATATCCGCACGATGAACGTCCGCCAGACGCTGATCGCCACCGTCTTCATGCTCTGCGCGACGACGATCTGGGGCTTTCTCGAAAGCTTCGGCCTCGCGCCGCATGTCCCGGCCTATTCGGCGGGTGTGCTCTGGTTTGCCGGCCTGATGCTCGGCGGGTGCCTCAACATCGCCGCGGTGCGCGCAGGGACCGTATGAAGAACCGCCTGAAAGTCCTGCGCGCCGAACGCGACTGGAGCCAGGGCGACCTCGCCGACCGCCTCGACGTCTCGCGCCAGAGCGTCAACGCGATCGAAACCGGCCGCTACGACCCCTCGCTTCCGCTCGCCTTCCGCATCGCCGAGCTGTTCGGCCTCGCGATCGAGGACATCTTCACCAGCCCCTCCGCACCAGCCTGACCTATCCCGACCCGCCCGCTTTGGCTAAAGCCCCGCGCATGACCGACACCACCACCCCCGCGCCGGACCGCCCCCGCCTCGCCTATCACCACACGACCGGCACCGGCCCGACGATCGTCTTCCTGTCGGGCTATGGTTCGGACATGACGGGCACCAAGGCGGTTACGCTCGAGGCCTGGGCGAAATCGCAGGGCCGCGCCTATCTCCGCTTCGACTATGGCGGCTGCGGCCGCAGCGAGGGCGCGTTCGAGGATCAGACGCTCGTCGACTGGCGCGACGACGTGATCGCGATGCTCGAGGCGCTGGCGGACGGCCCCGCGGTGCTCGTCGGCTCGTCGCTCGGCGGCTGGCTGATGCTGCTCGTCGCGAAGGCCCGCCCCGATCTGGTCGCGGCGCTCGTCGGCATCGCCCCCGCGCCCGACTTCACCGACTGGGGCTTCACCCCTGAGGAAAAGCTGACGCTGCTCAGCGCGGGCCGGCTCGAACGCCCCAACGACTACGGCCCCGAACCCACCATCTACACCCGCGGCTTCTGGGCGTCGGGCGAGGCGAACCGGCTGATGTTCGGCTGGATCGAGATCCGCTGCCCCGTCCGCCTGATCCAGGGCCAGCGCGACAAGGCGGTGCCGTGGCTACGCACCACCCGGCTCGCCGAGCTGCTTCGTTCAGCCGATGTGCAGACACTGCTCGTCAAGGACGGCGATCACCGCCTGTCACGCGATTCCGACATCGCGCTGATCATCCGCGCGGTCGAGGATGTGATCGCCCGCCTATGATCCTGATGCTGCTCGCCCCCGCGCTGCTCCTGTCCCAGGCCGCCAGCCCCGCCGCGAAACCTGCCGCCAAGCCGACAGCGGCACCGGCGGCCAGGTCCGCCGCCGCCGGCCCCGCCGACGATGCCACCCGGCTCCAGCGCTGCATCGCGACGATCGCCACCGATCCGGTCGCCGCGCGTGCCGAGGCGGGCCGCTGGCGGATGGCGGGCGGCGGCGCCGCGGCGCGCGACTGTGGCGGGCTCGCCTTTGCCGCGGAAAAGAACTGGGCCGCCGCCGCCGCCGAATTCGAGAGCGCGGCGCGCGACGCGCAGCTCGCGCACGACGATCGCGCCGCGACCTATTGGGCGCAGGGCGGCAATGCCTGGCTCGCCGCGGGCGACGCGACCAAGGCGCGCACCGCGCTCGATTCGGCGCTCACCGCGGGGACGCTGACCGGGCTCCAGCTCGGCGAGGCACGGCTCGACCATGCGCGCGCGCTCGTCGCCGCGGACGATCTCGCCTCCGCGCGCACCGATATCGATCTCGCGCTGACCACCGCGGGCGACGATCCGCTCGCCTGGCTGCTGTCCGCAACGCTCGCGCGGCGGATGGGCAATCTGCCCCGTGCACGCGGCGACATCGCCGAGGCGCTCAAGCGCTCCCCCGACGACGCCTCGGTCCAGCTTGAGGCGGGCAACATCGCCGCGCGCGACGGCGACGAAACCCGCGCCCGCGCCGCCTGGGCCGAAGCCGCGCGCCTCGCCCCCGACACCCCCACCGCCCGCAACGCCATCGCCGCGCTCCGCCAGTTCGACCCGCCCAAACCCTGATCCGCCCAAACCCTGATCGACCGTGAGAGCCGCGCCCGCCCAAACGTCATTCCCGCGCAGGCGGGAACCCAGACTGGCAATCCTCACGGCCCGGCCACCACCGTCCGCCCCTCTGGATCCCCGCCTCCGCGGGGATGACGGACGGAGGATAGGGGCGCGGCAACAGTCTCCATGGCGAATGCCCCACAACCCCGTCCGCCCCTCTGGAACCCCGCCGGGGCGCAGCCTATCTACCGGCGATCCAACCCGAAAAGGCCGTCCATGAAATATCTGCACACGATGATCCGGGTCACCGATCCGGCCAAGACGATCGCGTTCTTCGAGCTGCTCGGGCTGAAGGAGGCCCGCCGCCTCGAAAACGAGCAGGGTCGCTTCACGCTGATCTTCCTCTCCGCGCCCGGTGACGAGAGCGCCGAGGTCGAGCTGACGCACAATTGGGATCCGGAAGAGTATGGCGAAGGCCGCAATTTCGGCCATCTCGCCTACCGCGTCGACAATATCTACGAGACCTGCCAGCGGCTCCAGGATGCCGGCGTGACGATCAACCGCCCGCCGCGCGACGGCCACATGGCGTTCGTCCGCACCCCCGACAACATCTCGATCGAGCTGTTGCAGGACGGCCGGCTCGACCCCGCCGAGCCCTGGGCGTCGATGCCCAACACCGGCCACTGGTAAGGGCCACTGGTAAGGATCGTCGGCCCGCCGCCNGTCGCACCGCCGCCCTCGATGATCTCGATCCGCATCGTCAGGTCGACACAGCCCTGGCGGATGTCCTCCGCCAGCATCTCGCGCATCGCCACGATCGCATGCTCGATCGCCGCCGCGCGATGCGCCAGCTCGATCCCCTCGTGATCCTCGATCACCTCGCCGCCCAGGGCGATCTGAAATCTGTATCGCGGCATCAGCGACATCCTGTGCGTTCGACGCGACGGCCGGGGCGACCGGCGCTGCCGCGCCCATCGTTCGCCCCTGTTTCTCGCAAGGCGTCTACGCCCCTGCGCGACGATCGGTTCCGCGCCACCCGTACAGCGCGCGGCAGCCGACATTTTCTTACAATAACCGACAATTTCCGAAATGCGCGTCTAACCTATGTTTGAGCGAGACTATAACGCCTGTGATAGTGCAGGGCGCCTCGGGGCAAGCTATGCTTAACCCGGCGACTGAGAGTTCGATATGCTCCCGCCCGAGCGGAGCCTGCATGTGGATTACCCCATCGTCGTCACCGATCATCTGATTGCCAAGCTCGCGACCCGGGTCGAGCTGAGCGCGGCGGATCGCGTGGCGATCGCGGCGCTGCCGTGCAAGTTGCGCACGATCGACCAGTCGACCTATATGCTGCGCGAGGGGCAACGCCCGCTGCGCTGCGCGTTCGTGATCGACGGCTTCGCCTATCGCCAGAAGCTCACCCCCGATGGCGAGCGCGAGATTGTCTCGATCCTGATGCCCGGCGACTTCATCGATCTCCAGAACCTCTTCCTCGAGGAATCGGATCACGACGTCCAGGCATTGACCCGGATCACCGTCGCCGAGATCCCCATCCCCGCACTGCGCGAGATCGTCGCGGTCTCGCCGAAGATCGCCACCGCCTTGTGGATCGAGGCGCTGGTCGAGGCGTCGATCCACCGCGAATGGCTACTCAACGTCGGCCGCCGCAACGCCAAGATGCGGCTCGCGCATCTGCTCTGCGAATTCTCCGCCCGGCTGCGCGCCTCCTCGCTCAGCGACGCGGACGGCAGCTACGAACTGCCGATGACGCAGGAACAGATGGGCGATGCGCTCGGCCTGACCCCGGTCCACGTCAACCGCGTGCTCCGCGCGCTCGAGACCGACGGGCTGATCACGCGCCGCAAGCGGCAGATCGGCGTCGTCGACTGGTGCGCGCTGCGCGACGCCGCCGAATTCAACGAACGCTATCTCCACCTGACCCAGACGCGCAGCTGAGGACGGGGCCCGAGGACGGGGCCAGAGCCGCCCCGACCCGGCCACTCTTGACTTTTCGGCCGGTCGCGCGCATCTGACCTCCATCGAGGTGTCATGCAGCGTGATCGGACCTGAACAAGGTCCAGGCTCCGCCTCGGTCGTTTCTAACGGGCTTCCCTTTTCACGCGGGGTGTCAAAACACCACGCCCCTCGCGCGTCCTCCTGTGGATTCGCGAGCCCGGCACATTTGAGAGACTATTCATGTCCTTTTCCAACCTCGGCCTCGCCGAGCCCCTCGTCCGCGCGCTCGAAGCCAAGGGCTATACCGAGCCGACGCCGATCCAGGCCCAGTCGATCCCGATCCTGCTCGAGGGCGGCGATCTGCTCGGCATCGCGCAGACCGGCACCGGCAAGACCGCCGCGTTCGTGCTCCCCTCGATCCAGCGCCTGACCGAGACGCAGAAGCGCGTCCTGCCGACGCATTGCCGCATGCTCGTCCTCGCGCCGACGCGCGAACTCGCCAGCCAGATCGCCGACAGCGCACGCGCCTATGGCCAGTTCAGCAAGATGTCGGTGACCACCGTGTTCGGCGGCACCAGCATCAACAAGAACCGCCAGGACCTCAGCCGCGGCGTCGACATCCTCGTCGCCACGCCGGGCCGCCTGATCGACCTGATCGAGCAGGGCTTCTGCAACCTGTCGATGATCGAGATCCTCGTGCTCGACGAAGCCGACCAGATGATGGACCTGGGCTTCATCCACGCGCTGAAGAAGATCGTCCGCATGCTGCCGAAGAAGCGCCAGACGCTGTTCTTCTCGGCGACGATGCCGACCGCGATCCGCGATCTCGCCTCGCAGTTCCTGCTCGATCCGAAGACCGTCTCCGTCAAGCCCGCCGCGACCACCGCGGAGCGCGTCGACCAGTATGTCACCTTCTGCAACCAGTCGGAAAAGCAGGCGCTGCTGACGATCACGCTGGGTGATCCCGCGATCGACCGCGCGCTCGTCTTCACGCGCACCAAGCACGGCGCCGACCGCGTCGTGAAGCTGCTCGCGGGCAACGGCATCGCCTCGAACGCGATCCACGGCAACAAGAGCCAGGGCCAGCGTGAGCGCGCACTCGGCGAGTTCAAGCAAGGCAAGGTCAAGGTCCTGATCGCGACCGACATCGCCGCACGCGGCATCGACGTCTCGGGCGTCAGCCACGTCATCAACTTCGAGCTGCCCAACGTCGCCGAGCAATATGTCCACCGCATCGGCCGCACCGCGCGTGCGGGCGCCAGCGGCATCGCCGTCGCGTTCTGCGCGGATGACGAGAAGGCCTATCTGCGCGACATCGAGCGGATCACCCGCCAGAAGGTGACGGTCCGCCCGCTGCCCGACGATTTCGTCAACCTGTCGAACCAGATCAAGCAGACCCGCGTCAAGACGATGGGCGCCGATCCCGAAGTCCGGATCGACCGTCCGCGCGATCCCGCGCGTCCCCGCGCCACCCACGCCCCCCGCGCGACCGGCACCACCGGCCGCAACTATGCGGGCGCGAGCCGTGGCGGTCAGGGTGGCGGCGGCCAGGGTGGCGGCGGCGGTCGTCCCCAGGGCGGCGGTCGTCCCGGCGGCCAGGGCGGTGGTCGCCCGGCCGGTGGCGGTCGCCCCGGCGGCCAGGGCCGCGGCGCCGGCCCCAGCTCGGCACGCTAAGGCCCCATGTCTTTGCCTCGCGGGTTTGCTATAGGCAGACCTGCGAGGAGAAGACTGATGGACGTCTCGAATACCCCGATCGCCGAACGCATCGCCCGCGTCCTGGCGGGCCAGCGGATCAGCGCCAATGCCGGCGGCGACGCCGCCTCCGCGTCGCGCCTGATCGACGACGCCTGGACCGACTATCTCCCCGACGCGCTCGCGGTCCTGCGCACCTTGCGCGAACCCGACCAGACCATGGCCGCCGCCGGCGACCCCGCCATCTGGGAAACCATGGTCCTCGCCGCGCTGAAGGCCGCGCGACCGCAGACGGTCGTGCTGTAGCGCCCGCCACGCGGCGGACCACGCTTCCCCTAGGCTGACGACCGTGGTGCGCGCACCACCTCACGCCCCGCGTCATCCTGACGAAAGTCAGGATCCAGAGCCAAAAGCGACCCCGCCCGTAACCCTGGATCCTGGGTCAAGCCCAGGATGACGGAAGAGAGGGGGCGCCTGCGCCCCACCCGTTCACCCTGAGCGAAGTCGAAGGGCCTGCCCCAAGTGCTTCGACTTCGCTCAGCACGAACGGAGCGGGGGAGCGCAATGGCACCCCCGCCCCCGAACGCACCCGAAAAACCCCCAGACTAAAGCACGAACCGGCTGAGATCCGTATTCCGCGCAATCTCCTTCAGCTGGCTGTCGACATACGCCCCGTCGATCACCACGCTGGACCCGCCGCGATCCTCGGCATTGTAGCTGACATCCTCGAGCAGCTTCTCCATCACCGTCTGCAACCGCCGCGCGCCGATATTCTCGACCTCGGCATTCACCTCGGCGGCGATCCGCGCGACCGCGGCGATGCCGTCCTCGGTGAAGCGGATCTCGACGCCTTCCGTCGCGATCAGCGCCTTGTACTGCAGCGGCAGCGACGCCTTGGTGTCCGACAGGATCGCGACGAAATCCCCCTCGGTCAGGCCCTTCAGCTCGACCCGGATCGGCAGACGCCCCTGCAACTCGGGCAGCAAATCGCTCGGCTTGGCGACATGGAACGCCCCGCTCGCGATGAACAAAATATGGTCCGTCTTCATCGGTCCGTATTTGGTCGCGACCGTCGTCCCCTCGATCAGCGGCAGCAGGTCGCGCTGCACGCCCTCGCGGCTCACCGATCCGCCGCGCCCGTCCGACACCGCGATCTTGTCGATCTCGTCGAGGAACACGATTCCGTTCGCCTCGGCATCCGCCAACGCGACGCGGCTCACCTCGTCCTGGTCGAGCCGCTTGTCGGCCTCTTCCTCGACCAGCTTGTCCCACGCCGCGGTCACCGTCAGCTTGCGGCGCTTCAATTGCTGCCCGCCGCCCAGCGACTTCATCATCTCGCCGATGTTTATCATCTGCGGCGCGCCGCCGGGGATCTCGAACGGCGTGGTCGGCGCCTGCTCGACCTCGATCTCGACCTCGGCGGCGTTCAGATGCCCGTCGAGGAACCGCTGCTTGAAGCTCTCGCGCGTCGCGGTGCTCGAATCCTTGCCGACCAGCGCGTCGAGCAGCCGGCCCATCGCCGCCTCCTCGGCCTTGTCCTTCACCGCGATCCGCCGGCGCTCCTTCTCCAGCCGGATCGCCTCCTCGACCAGGTCGCGCGCGATCTGCTCGACGTCGCGGCCGACATAGCCGACCTCGGTGAACTTGGTCGCCTCGACCTTGACGAACGGCGCATCGGCCAGCTTCGCCAGACGCCGGCTGATCTCGGTCTTGCCGCAGCCGGTCGGCCCGATCATCAGGATGTTCTTCGGCGTCACCTCGTCGCGCAGATCCTCGCTGAGCTGCTGGCGCCGCCACCGGTTGCGCATCGCCACCGCGACCGCGCGCTTGGCCGCGGCCTGGCCGATGATATGCGCATCGAGCGCGGCCACGATGGCCTTGGGGGTAAGCTGGTCGTTCATGATCACTCTTCTTCGCCCCTCCCCTTCAGGGGAGGGGTTGGGGGTGGGGACTATCCGCGGGACGGGCGCCTGGTGAAGCCCGACCCGACCCCTCCCCCGAACGGGAGGGGCGTCGAAATCAGCTGGTCGAGTCCATCGACTCCACGGTCAGCCGGTCATTGGTGTACACGCAGAGCTCTGACGCGATTCCCATCGCCTTGCGGCACAGCACCTCGGCATCGCTCTCATACTCGACCAGCGCGCGCGCCGCGGCGAGCGCATAGTTGCCGCCCGATCCGATCGCCGCGACGCCGTTCTCGGGCTCGAGCACATCGCCATTGCCCGTCAGGATCAGCGTCACGTCCTTGTCCGCGACGATCATCATCGCCTCGAGGTTGCGCAGGAACTTGTCGGTCCGCCAGTCCTTGGCAAGCTCGACCGCGGCACGGAGCAACTGCCCCTGATGCTGCTCCAGCTTGCGTTCGAGCCGTTCGAACAGCGTAAAGGCGTCCGCGGTCGCGCCGGCGAACCCGCCGATCACCGACCCGTCGCCGAGCCGCCGCACCTTGCGCGCATTGGGTTTCATGACCGTCTGGCCCATCGAGACCTGGCCGTCGCCGATCACGACGACCTTGCCGCCGCGCCGGACCGAAAGGATGGTGGTGCCGTGCCAGACCGGCATGGCGTGGGGATCATTTGCACTCATGACCGCGATGTAGGGTGCGCTTTCGACCACGCAACGGTCCGCTGCACCGACCCCCTGCACCACCCCCTCACCCTCCCGCTCGACTTCCCTGTCAGCTTCCCGGTTACCTTCCCCCTTTACGTCATCCTGACGAAAGTCAGGATCCAGAGCCCCGAACGCCACGCCCGCCGCTCCGATACCAGTCCCGCTCACCGCCGCTTCCCCCACTCACGCGCCGCGGTATACCCCAGATACCCCGTCCCGAAGAGCGCGTAGAGCGGCTCGGGGATCGCCCCCAGATACGCCCCCACGCCGCCCGCGATCGCCTGCGCCGCTGCCGGCCGCACCGCCGCGAGCAGCCCGACCGGGATCGCCCCCAGCAGCAACGCGTACATCACGTACAGGAACCCCGGCCGCGCCCGCGTCACCCACGGATCGGCGGGCAGCTCCGCCCCCTCCTCAACGCCTCTCGTCATGACACCCCCCTGGAAAAGTGGCGCTTTCCGCCTCAGGCCCGGTTCGCGAGCCAGCCATAAAGGAACGCCTCGTTCGCCGGCCGCCGCTCCGCCAGCGCGACATAGCGTTCGCCCTGCAGTGCCTCGATCGCCTTCAGCAGCACCGCCTCGCCCCCCGCCCCGCGTCGCTTGAGGAACCCCGCCAGCGCCGCCAGCGTCCCCGGCCCGATCCGGCCATCGACGACGAGATCGGGATAATCGCTCGCCCCGCGATTGAGCGCGTTGAGCGCCCGCTGCAGAAACCCGCTCGCGACCGCCGGCCCCATATTGACCCCGGTATCGAACAATTCGCCCGCAATATCCGGCGCGAGCCGGCCAACCCCCTCATATCCGGGGTCAATCCAGTAAGCCTGCCGATAGATCGCGACCGCCGCCGTCCGCGGAAACACCCGCATGTCCCCCGCAAACCCATGCGCCCGCGCCACCGCCTGCGTGATCCCGAACCGCGTCGCCCCCCCGCGATCCGCCGGATGATCGCCGTACCCGCCCTCACGATCGATCACCGCCTCGATCAGCCCACCGATCTCCATCCCCGACCCCCCCGATTCGCCGCACACCCTATAACCATATAGGTTAGCGAAAAGCAAGATCAGCGACACGAATGGTAAAAGACGAACACCCACTCCCATCCGTCATCCTGACGAAAGTCAGGATCCAGAGCCAAGCACCCCCCCCCTGATCACCCCGCAACCCGCTCCCAAACCTGAGCTTTCCTCCCCATCCAGCCGCGCCCCATCCAGCACCCGCTCCCCCCGCGCCCGCTCCTCAGCATCCCGCGCACGCTCCGCCTTGGTCCGCCCGAACGCCGCGCGGTTCGCGTCCGCCACCACCCCCGCCTCGCGCCGCACCCGCGCTTTGCGCGCCCGCCGCAAATTGATGATCTCGCCCATGAAAACCCCTCGCACCCCGCTTGCCAGCACCCCGCCGGCGCTACAGACTGCCCCTCCTATGCGCCATCCCGTCCTGCTGTCCGCCCTTCTCCTGCTCCCCGCCGCCGCGTCGGCGCAGGCGCTGCCGCCCGGCGCCTGGGCGATCACCTCGACCGCGGTCGAGCTCGTCATTCCGGGTGCGCCGGGGTTTATCCTGCGGATGATGCGCGGAAAATCGAAGACCGAGCGCAAATGCCTGCCGCCCGAACAGGCATCGTCGGGCGTCGCCGCGCTGTTCGTCCCCAAGCCCGAGGCGCGCTGCACCGTCGAGCGCGCACAGTTCGCGGGCGGGCGGATCGACCATGTCATGAGCTGTCCGCAGAAAAAGGGGCCGCCGATGCGGATCGTCCGCGCGGGCAGCTATGGCGCGACGGGCTTTACCGCACGGATGACGATGACCGGCGAGACCGACAAGGGCGCGATGCGGATCGTCGCGGATCAGGTCGCGGCACGCACCGGCCCCGTCTGCAAACGCTGACACCAGGATCTGGAATGGCACGATATTTCGTGCCCGGGAGCGGCATCGCCTCTGGCGGCCGGCTCCGGAAATTTCTGGTCGGGGCGACAGGATTCGAACCTGCGACCCCCACACCCCCAGTGTGATGCGCTACCAGGCTGCGCTACGCCCCGACCGAAGGGCGCGCATTATGCGGATGTTGCGCACGATGCAAGCACGCGATTGCGGCAAAGCCCATATTCGTCCGTCTCATCGCGGCCCGGCCACGCTTCACCGGCGCGCATCGGTTGCGCGGGGCGGCAACCGGTGATAGCGGCATCGCCCATGCGAGCGCGGGCGTATGGCGCCTGCCCACCAGCCAAAACGGGACTCCATGTTCATTTCCCCAGCATATGCGCAGGCCGCCGGCGAGACGGCGACATCGGGCGGCATCGCCTCGTTCCTGAGCCTCGCGCCGCTCTTCCTCGTCTTCATCGTCTTCTATTTCCTGATGATCCGTCCGCAGCAAAAGCGGATGAAGGCGCTCCAGGCGTCGGTCGCGGCGGTCAAGAAGAATGACAGCGTCGTCACCGCCGGCGGCATCATCGGCAAGGTGACCAAGGTCGAGGACGCGATCGTCGAGGTCGAGATCGCGCCCAACACGCGCGTCCGCGTCGTCAAGGCGACGCTCACCGACATCACCAGCCCGAACACGAAGCCGGCGAACGACTGATGTTGGATTTCCCCCGCTGGAAGGTCGCGTCGATCATCGGCCTGCTGGCCGTGCTCTGCGCGCTTGCGATCCCGAGCTTCTTCTCCGAATCGACGACCAGCAAGTGGGGGGCGATTCCGCATAAGCGGATCAACCTGGGTCTCGATCTGGCGGGCGGCAGCTATCTGCTGCTCGAGGCGGACACCGCCGATCTCGCCAATTCGCGGATCGAGGCGATGCGCGACAGCATCGCGGGCACGATGCGCAACGGCACGCCGCGGATCGCGATCGGCGATATTTCGGTGCGTGGCGGGCAGCTTAGCTTCCTGCTCCGCGATCCGAGCCAGGTCGATGCCGCGCGCGAGCGGCTGCTCTCGATCACCGGCGGTGGCGCCGGGATGAGCGGCCAGCGCGAATGGGACATCAACGTCGTCGACACCAGCCGGTTCGTGCTCAAGCCGACCGAGGCCGGGCTCCAGCAGGCGATCGACACCGCGATGAAGGACGCGACCGAAGTCGTCCGCCGCCGCATCGACGAACTCGGCACCAAGGAGCCGACGATCGTCCGCCAGGGCGCGACGCGTATCGTCGTCCAGGTGCCGGGCCTGCAGAATCCGCAGGCGCTCAAGAACCTGCTCGGCAAGACCGCAAAGCTCGAATTCAAGCTGGTCGACGAGACCGCGAACCCCGCCGATCTCGTCAAGGGCATCGCCCCCGTCGGCAGCCAGGTCATTCCTTACCCCGGCAATCCGCAGGGCATTCCGTTCATCGCGGTCAAGCGATCGGTGATCATCTCGGGCGATCAGCTCGCCGATGCCCGCCAGGAGTTCGAGCCGCAGACCAACGCGCCGCAGGTGGCGATCACCTTCGACGCGGTCGGTGGACGACGTTTCGCCAAGGTCACGCAGGAAAACACGAACAAGCCGTTCGCGATCATCCTCGACAATTCGGTGATCTCCGCGCCCAACATCAACGAGCCGATCCTCGGTGGTCGCGCCTCGATCTCGGGCAATTTCACCACCGAATCGGCGAACGCACTCGCGATCTCGCTGCGATCGGGCAAGCTGCCGATCAATCTGAAGATCATCGCCGAGAGCACCGTCAGCCCCGATCTCGGCAAGGATTCGATCCGCGCCGGCGTGCTGGCCAGCATCGTCGCGGCGCTCGCGGTGATCGTGTTCATGTTCGTGACCTATGGCCGGTTCGGCCTCTATGCGAACCTCGCGGTGGTCATCAACATCCTCGTGATCGTCGCCGTCATGGCGATGCTCAACGCGACGCTGACGCTGCCCGGCATCGCCGGCTTCGTGCTGACGATCGGTACTGCGGTCGACGCCAACGTGCTGATCAACGAGCGTATTCGCGAGGAACGCCGCCGCGGGCGCAACATCGTCCAGGCGGTCGAGCTCGGCTATAAGGAGGCGTCACGCACGATCTTCGAGGCCAACGTCACGCACGCGATCACCGGCGTGATCATGCTCCTGCTGGGCTCCGGCCCGGTTAAGGGCTTTGCGGTCGTGCTGCTGATCGGCATCTGCACCAGCGTGTTCACCGCGGTGACCTTCACGCGGATGCTCGTGGCGCTCTGGCTGCGCAAGAACCGCCCCACCACGATCAATATTTGAGGCGGGAGACATCATCATGCGCCTGCTGAAACTCGTACCCGACAACACCAACCTGAAGTTCGTCTCGCTCCGCAAATGGGCGTTCGGGCTGACCATCCTCCTGTCGCTCGCCGCCGTCGGGCTGGTCTTCGCCAAGGGTCTGAACATGGGCGTCGACTTTGTCGGCGGCGTCCTGATCGAGGAGCGGTTCGCGACTCCGCCGTCGATCGACGCGGTCCGTACCGAGGTCGATCGTCTCGGCGTCGGCGAAGCCTCGATCCAGTCCTTCGCCGATCCGACCGTGCTGTCGATCCGTCTGCCGATCCCCGAAAGCACCGACGAGGGTGCGACCAACGCACTCGTCAAGAAGGTCGCCGACGATCTGGCGGTCAAGTTCCCCGGCGCGACCTTCTCGAAATACGACACGATCTCGGGCAAGGTTTCGGACGAGCTGATCAGCAAGGGGCTGCTCGCGGTCGGGCTGGCCATCCTCGGCATCGGCCTGTTCGCGGTGGTCCGCTTCGAATGGCAGTTCGGCGTGTCGACCGTCGTCGCGATCGTCCACGACCTGTTGATGACGCTCGGTTTCTTCGCGCTGACGCAGTTCGAATTCGACCTCAACATCGTCGCCGCGGTGCTGACGATCGTGTCCTATTCGATCAACGACAAGATCGTCATCGACGACCGTATCCGCGAGAATATGCGCCGCTATCGCAAGATGGACATGCGCGAGATCATCGATCTGTCGGTGAACGAGACGCTGCCGCGTACCGTCATGACCTCGGTCACGATCCTGCTCGCGCTGACCGCGATGCTGGTGCTCGGCGGGCACGTGCTGCGCGGCTTCACCGCGGCGATGATCCTCGGCATCGTCGTCGGCACCTATTCGTCGATCTACGTGTCGTCGTCGCTGCTCATCACGCTCGGCCTGCGCGCCGAGCCCGAGGGCCGCAAGGGCGACCGCGACGACGCCGAGCGCGTGGGCCCGAAGGCCGGCCGCTGATGCGCGGCGGGCCCGGCACGTGAGGACAAGCGCGTGAGAATGGACAAGGAAAAGACCGACGGACCGATGATCTCGGCGATCGGTCATGGCGGGTTCCGGGTCGACGACGGCTATTATACCGCGCTGCTGATCACCCCGTCGCGCGCCGACGGCTGGACGCCGCCGCCGTTCGAGGCACTGGGCGCGGACGATGTCGCCAGCGTCCTCGCGCTGTCGCCCAAGCCCGAATTCCTGCTGCTCGGCACCGGATCGCAGCTGCGCCAGCCCGCCGCCGCCTTCCGCCGCGCGGTCGAGGCGCAGGGCGTCGGGATCGAGGCGATGGACAGCCGCGCCGCCGCGCGCGCCTGGGCCGTGCTTCGCGGCGAAGGCCGCTGGATCGCCGCCGCGCTCTACCCTCTCGAAGGCTGAGGCTTTTCAGGCGTTTGGTCGGGCGCGCTAGGCTCCGCCCCCGACCAGCCCCGCCAGATGCGCGAACAGCGCGGCGCTGTTAGCCTCCCAGGTAAAGCGCGCCGCGACACGCCGCGTCACCTCTCTCGCCGGCGGTGCCGCCAGGATCCCCGCGATCGCCGCGCCGAACGCCGCCGCATCGCGCGGCACGATCCGGCCCGCCTCGCCCGACGTGACCACCTCGCCTGCGCCGCCCGCATCGGTGATCACGATCGGCGTCCCGCAGGCCAGCGCCTCGACCCACGCATTCGCCAGCCCCTCGGACGCCGAGGCGAGCGCCATCACGTCGGCGGTCGCGACCAGCCGCGGAATCGCCTCATGCGCGACGCTGCCGAGCAGCCGGACCCTGCCCCCCACGCCGAGCGTGCGGATCAGCGCCTCCAGCCGCGCCCGGTCGCCCCCCTCGCCCGCGATCCTCAGCGAGACACCCGGCAGGCGCGCGACCGCCTCGATCACCACGTCATGTCCCTTGCGCGGGATCAGCGCCCCGACCGACAGCACCATCGGCCCCGTCACGCCCAGCCGCGCCGCCTCAGCCGCACGCGCCGCCGCGTCGATCGGGCGGAACCGCGCCTGGTCGACTCCGGTATGATGCACCCGGATCCGCGCCGCCGGCATCCCCATCGCGATCATGTCCGCGCGCATCGCCGCGCTGACCGCGAGCAGCCCGTCCGCCGCGCAACCCGCACGCCGGATCTGCGCGCGCGTGCCCGCCGCACGACCCCAAAGATGAATATCCGCCCCGCGCGCCTTGATCGACACGGGCACGCCATAGCGTCGCCCGAGCGCGACCGCGGCAACGCCGTCGGGAAAGAAGAACGACGCATCAATGACATCGAATGGAAAATTCGGCCGCACGGCGTCGAGCACCGGGATCAGCGCGCGGGTCAGCGCCGCGGCTTGCCACCGCCCCCCGGTCGCAGGGATCGTCGTGAACCGCGGCCGCTGCACGCCCACCCCACGCCACGTCTCCTTGAGCGGCAACCGCGCGAGCGGCGCGAAACGCGGCATCAGACGCAGCGGCCCGGGCGGCAGGCCGATCGGTGCGATGACACGCAGGTCGACCCCCGGATGCGCCGCGAGCCCCAGCGTCTGCCGCTCGACAAAGACGCCGAAATTGGGCCGGCTCGCATCGGGAAACAGCGTGGACAGGGTCAGGACGCGCATCATGGCCCTTGATATCGCCGCCGGGTTAAGAACCCTGTCGCCGCGATTATTGCAGGTCGACCGGCCCGGTCGCGATCACCCCCGCGCGCAGCGCATCGTCATACAACAGCGCGCTTTCGCGCTGCACCTGATGCGTCAGCCGGCTCAGCATCGCCTCGGCTTCGCCGCGGAACTCATACCAGTCGGCGGGCTCGATCGTCGGCAGCCAGTGCGCGATGAACACCCGCCATTCGCGGCGCAGCGCGTCGAGTTCCGCGGCCATGACCGCGACCGTCTCGGGCGAATAGTCCGCCTCGGTCGCGATCGCGGTCAGGTCGATCACCTCGTCCTCGACGCCCAGATGATCCGCGACCAGCACCGCCAGCTCGAGCAGCTTGCGCGACGCCCCCGCGCAATTATGCCCGCGCCGCTGCAACAGCGCGACCAGGTCGGCGCAGCGTTCGGCGATACGGTCATGATCGTCGATCAGGCGTCGCCACGACGTCCGGTCGTCACGCTGCTCGGCGAGTCTTTGTGAGGTGACTTCCATCGAATTTCTCCCCTTTTCAACGCGCGCCCTCGTCCGTCATGCCCCAACCCCCGACCGCCGGCGGGTGACGATGCGCGCTACTCCCGATAGGCGGTGGTTATCGCTTCGACTTCTGCCGGATCGCCCATGATCAGGCCGATCCGCTGGTGCAGGCTGCTCGGCTCGATCGACAGGATGCGCTGCTCGCCGTCGGTGGCGGCACCCCCTGCCTGCTCCATCAGCATCGCCATCGGATTGCCCTCGTACATCAGCCGCAGCTTGCCGACCTTGCCGGGCTGGCGGACGTCGCGTGGGTACAGGAACACGCCGCCGCGCTTGAGGATGCGGTGCGCGTCGGCGACCATCGATCCGGTCCAGCGCATGTTGTAATCGGTACCGAGCGGCCCGTCCTTGCCCGCGATCCGCTCGTCGATGAACCGCGTCACCTCGGGCGACCATTGGCGCGCATTCGACGTGTTGATCGCGAATTCGCGCTTGCCACCGGGCATGCGGATGTTGGTGTCGGTCATCACCCACGACCCGATCTCGCGGTCGAGCGTGAACTCGTGCACGCCGGCGCCGACCGTCAGCACTAGGATCGTCTGCGGACCATAGACTGCATAGCCTGCCGCGACCTGGGTCTGCCCCGCCTGGAGGAAGTCCTGCTCGGACACATCGGCGCCCGACGCGGTCTCGGCCGCGCGCAGCACCGAAAAGATCGTGCCGACCGACAGATCGACGTCGATATTGCTCGACCCGTCGATCGGATCGAACAGCAGCAGATATTCACCCTTGGGATAGCGGTTGGGGACGAGGTGGATCGTCTCCATCTCCTCCGACGCCATCGCCGCCAGGTGCCCGCCCCACTCGTTCGCCTCGAGCAGCATCTCGTTCGCGATCACGTCGAGCTTCTTCTGCACCTCGCCCTGGACGTTCTCGCTCTCGAGGCTGCCGAGCACGCCGCCCAGCGCCCCCTTGCCGATCGCATGGCTGATCGCCTTGCACGACCGCGCGACGACCTCGATCAGCAGGCGCAGCTGCGGCTGCAGCGTGCCGGCCTCGCGTTGCTGTTCGATCAGGAACTGGGTCAGCGTCTTGCGCTTCATGGGCAGGGTACCTTCGACCGGAATGGAGAATGCAATCGTGGTTAGCCAAGCCGATCCTGCTATACCATAGGAGAGAAATGCCCGATCCGACCGAACGATCCCTCTTTATGACGGGGTGTTTCGGCCAATCGGCTCGCGCTGGCGCGGCGTTGTCGCTAGAGGCTGCCGCGATGTCCGCGTTCGACCAGCATCATCGCGACCTCTCCGCGCTTGCCGCCGCGACGCGCCGCCGTGCGCTGATCGCGCGGCAAGGAGTTGATTTCGCCTCCAATGACTATCTCGCGCTCGGCCAGAGCGGACGGATCGCCGCGGCCGTCGCGGCCGCGCTCGCGCGCGGCGTCGCGGTCGGTTCGGGCGGATCGCGGCTGCTCCGCGGCAATGATCCCGAACATATCCTGCTCGAAACCGAGGCGGCGGCGTTCTTCGGCGCGGAGGCCGCGTTGTACTTCTCGACCGGTTATGCCGCCAACGCCGCGCTGTTCGCGACGCTGCCGCAGACCGGCGACCTCGTCGTCCACGACGCGCTGATCCATGCGAGCGCGCATGAGGGGATGCGGCTCGGCCGTGCGGAGACGGTCTCGGCAGCGCATAACGACGTCACCGCCTTTGCCGATGCGATCGCGCAGTGGCGCCGCGCGGGCGGCACCGGGCGGCCCTGGATCGCGGTCGAAAGCCTCTACAGCATGGACGGCGACCGCGCGCCGCTCGACGCGCTCGTCGCGCTCGCCGAGGCGCATGACGGCGTCGTGCTGATCGACGAGGCGCATGCCACCGGCGTGTTCGGCGACGATGGCCGCGGCCTCGCCGGGCATCTGGAGGGACGGCCCGACATCGTTACCTTACGCACCTGCGGCAAGGCGATGGGGTGCGAGGGCGCGCTGGTCTGCGGCCCCGACGTCGTCCGCGACTTCCTCGTCAACCGGGCCCGCGCGTTCATCTTCTCGACCGCGCCCTCGCCGCTGATGGCGAGCGCCGCGCGCGTGAGCCTGCAGATACTTGCCGACGAACCCGAACGCCGCACCGCCCTGCGCGCGCTCATCGCCACCGCCGAAGCCACGCTCGCGCCCTACGGCGTCGTGCCGACCGGATCGCAGATCCTCCCGCTCGTGCTCGGCGACGATGCGACGACGATGCGCGTCGCGGCGGCGGTCCAGGCGGCCGGGTTCGACGTCCGCGGGATCCGCCCGCCGACCGTGCCCAGCGGCACGTCGCGCCTGCGGATCTCGCTCACGCTCAACGTCACCACACCCCAGATCGCAGGGCTAGGCGACGCGTTGCAAAAGGCCCTGTCATGACCCGTCTCGTCGTTACCGGCACCGACACCGATGTCGGCAAGACCGTCTTTGCCGCCGCGCTCGCGGGCGCGCTCGACGCAAGCTATTGGAAACCGGTCCAGGCCGGGCTCGACGGCGGCAGCGATGCGTCGCGCGTCGCCGCGCTGTCCGGCCTCGCGCGCGAGCGGATCCTCCCCGAGGCCTACCGGCTGACGACGCCCTGCTCGCCCGACCGCGCGGCGATGATCGACGGGGTGACGATCGACCTCGACCGGCTCGTGCCCCCCGCGCTGCCCGGCCCGCTGGTGATCGAGGGGGCGGGCGGGGTGATGGTGCCGCTGACCGACACCTGCGTCTTTGCCGACCTGTTCGCGCAGTGGCGCCTGCCCGTCGTGATCGTCGCGCGCACCGCGCTCGGCACGATCAACCACAGCCTGTTGTCGATCGAGGCGCTGCGCCACCGCGACGTGCCGATCCTCGGCGTCGCGTTCGTCGGCGACGCGGTCCCGCACAGCGAGGCGGCGATCGTCCGGCTGGGCGACGTGCGGCATCTCGGCCGGCTGCCGATGCTCCCCCGGCTCGACGCCGCCGCGCTCGGCGCCGCCTTCGCCGCCAGTTTCCGGCTCGAGGATTTCCGATGACGTCGCCGATCTGGCATCCCTTCACCCAGCATGGTCTGGGCGACCCGATCCCCCGCATCGTCCGGACCGAGGGGGCGGCGCTTCATACCAGCGACGGGCGGCGGATCGTCGATGCGATCTCGTCCTGGTGGGTGACGACGCATGGCCACCGCCACCCCCGGATCATGGCCGCGATCGCTGAGGAGGCGGGGCGGATGGACCAGATCATCTTCGCCGGCTGGACGCACGAGCCCGCCGAGACGCTCGCGCACGGCCTCGTCGCGATCATGCCCAAGGCGCTGCGCCACGTCTTCTTCTCCGATTCCGGTTCGACCGCGGTCGAGGTCGCGCTGAAGATGGCGCTCGGTTACTGGCGCAACCACGACGAACCGCGCGACCGGATCCTGGTGCTCGAACACAGCTATCACGGCGATACGATCGGGACGATGTCGGTCGGCGAACGCGGCGTCTACAACCGCGCCTATGCGCCGCTGCTGTTCGACGTCGGCACCATCCCCTTCCCCCACCCCGGCGCCGAACAGGCCACGCTCGACGCGCTCGAGGCAGCATGCCGCGCCGCGCCCGCCGCGTTCATCGTCGAACCGCTCGTGCTCGGCGCGGGCGGCATGCTGATCTATCCGCCGCACGTCCTCGCCGAGATGCGCGCGATCTGCGCCCGCCACGCCGTGTTGTTCATCGCCGACGAGGTGATGACCGGCTGGGGCCGCACCGGCACGCTTCTCGCCTGCGAACAGGCGGGCGTCGTGCCCGACATCCTCTGCCTGTCCAAGGGCTTGACCGGCGGCGCGGTCCCGCTCGCGGTGACGATGGCGACCGCGGAGATCTTCGACGCGCACCTGTCCGACGATCGCGCGCGGATGTTCTTCCACTCCTCGAGCTATACCGCCAACCCGATCGCCTGCGCCGCCGCCAACGCGAATCTGGCGATCTGGCGCGACGAGCCGGTGCATGACCGGATCGCGACACTCGGTGCGCGACAGGCGGCGCATCTCGACCGCATCGCCCGCCTGCCCGGCGTGACCAATCCGCGCCGCATCGGCACGATCGCCGCGGTCGACCTGCAAGTCGGCGATCGCGGCTATCTATCGGATCTCGGCCCGAAACTGCTGCGCTTCTTCACCGCACGCGACCTGTTGCTGCGACCGCTCGGCAACACCGTCTACGTCATGCCGCCCTATTGCATCGACGAAGCCGACCTCGACGCGGTCTATGCCGCGATCGAGGAGGCGTGCGCGACCCTGCTCTAGTCCTCGCTGTAGCGTTCCTCCGCCCAGGGGTCGCCGCGCCGGTGATAGCCATTGACCTCCCAGAAGCCCGGCTTGTCCGCGCCAAGGAACGCGATCCGCGAAATCCACTTCGCGCTTTTCCAGAAATAGAGATGCGGGATGACGAGGCGGACCGGGCCGCCATGCTCGCGGGTCAGCGGCTTGCCCTGCCAGCTGTGCACGAGCAGCGCGTCCGCCGCGGCGAAATCGGCCAGCGGGACATTGGTGGTGTAGCCGTCATAGCCGTGCAGCGTCAGGAACGCCGCCGCATCCCCCGGGCCGACATGGTCGAGCAGGTCGCGCGTCGCCACGCCCGACCAGTCATTGTCGTAGCGCGACCAGGTCGTGACGCAGTGAATGTCCGACCGCACCGCGGTCTGCGGCAACGCCATGAACCCCGCCCAGTCGAGCGTCACCGGCCGCTCGACCAGCCCGTCGATCGTCAGCCGCCACCGCTCGCGCGCGATATCGGGCTGCTGGCCGAGATCGAGCACCGGCCAGTCGCGGACCAGGTGCTGCCCCGGCGGCAGGCGGTCGCCCTCCGCGCGGTCTGTCGCTCCCGTCAGGAACTTGCCCTCGCTTGCCCAGCGTTGCTTCGACCGCGTCAGCTTGGTCGGTTCGGACCTGTCATCATCGCTCATGCGGCACAGACTAGGCGGCTTGCGGCGACGGGGCCACTGTCGATTTCCCGGGGGATTTCCCAGGGGATTTCACGCTGCGGAGCGGGTATCCCCCGGTAATGCCTCAACCGATCACCTTCTATGTCGGCCATCAGGGCCACGGCCATGCCAATCGCGCGATGGCGATCATCGACGCGTTGCCCGCCGAGCGCGCCGTCACGATCCTGACCGCGCGGCCCGCATTGTTCGACGGGTTCGCGCGCGCCGTCACGCTGGTGCCCCTGCCCGACGAGGGCGCGGCCAGTGACAGCCCCCCGCCGGCCCTCGCCGCGCAGCCCACCCCCGACATCCTCCACCGCGCACCGGTCGGCGACGCGGCGATCCGCGCGACGATGCGGACGATCCTCGACCATCTCGACACGGTCGATCCCGCGCTGTTCGTGGTCGACGTCTCCGCCGAGATCGCGCTGCTGGCCCGCATCGCCAGCGTCCCCGCGATCGGGATCCGGATGCACGGCAACCGCGGCGATGCCGCGCATCTCGCCGGCTATCGCGCCTGTGTCGGCCTGCTCGCGCCCTTCGACGAAGCGCTCGAACAGCCCGAGACCCCTGACTGGATTCGCGCCATGACCCATTATGCGGGCGGGCTGTGCACCGCGCGGGACGTCGTGCCGGGCAAGACGGAGGCGCGGGCGATGCTCGGCCTCTCCCCCGACCGCGAGATCGTCGTCGTGCTGACCGGCGGCGGCGGCGCAGGCACGCCCTATGCGCCGCTGACCATGGCCGCGCGCGCACTGCCAAAGACCGACTGGCTAGTGCTCGGCCCCGTTCAGCGCGAAGGCCATGAGACCGATTTCGGCAATCTCCACCTACGCGGCTGGGTCTCGACGATCACCGCGCACATCGCCGCGGCCGACGTCGTCGTCGCCTCCAGTGGCGATACCATCGTCCACGAAATCGCGCGGGTCGGCCGCCCCTATGTCTGCGCGCCCGAATGGCGCTATTTCGACGAACAGATGCGCAAGGCCGAACGCCTGGCCGAACTCGGCGCAGCGATCCTGGTGCCAAGCTGGCCCGGCGCATCGACCCCATGGCGCGGCCTGCTGGACGCCGCCAAGGCGCTCGACCCCGCCGCACTCGCAAGCCTCCACACCCCCACCGCCGCCGCCAGCGCCGCGGACTATCTCGACCGGCTCGCCACCGATCTCTGGACACGCTGAACCGGCCCCCCCGGAATGGAAGATAGGCGGGTCCGATCCGGACGTTTTTAGCTGTATCCGGTTCATTGCCAGGCTAGCCTGCGTCATGCACCTGACCCGGCCACAGGCCGACTCGCTCGCCCGTGAGGGCATGACCGCGCTGCGCAACGGCAACGCCGCTGTCGCCTATGAAAGGCTGTCGCTATTGCGCGACGGCGCACCGGGCATGCCCGCGCCCTGGTTTCTGATCGCGCAGGCGGCGCAGGCGCTCGGGCGCGACGACGAGGCCGACGACGCGCTCGTCCGCTTTCTCGCGACCGAGCCCCGGCATCTCGGCGCACTGCTGACGATGGCGGCGCTGAAGCGTCGTCGTGGGGACGATCGTGCGGCGGAGTCCTTCTATCGCACCGCGCTGTCGGTCGCCTCCCAGCCGGGTGCGACCATCGCCCCCGCGCTCGTCCCCCTGCTCCGGGTTGGCGAGACCTTCCTGACCGAAGTCGCCGGCCGTTTCTCGGCGCATCTCGACGCGGCCCTCAAGGACATGCCGCGCACGGCGAGTCCCCGGATCCGCCACGCGCTCGACCTGCTGCTCGGCCGGAGCGAGCTCTATCTTCAGCAACCCTCGATGTTCTATTTCCCGGGCCTGGCGCAGCGTGCCTATTTCGAGCGCGACGAGTTCGCCTGGGTCGCCCCGATCGAAGCGGCAACCGGCGCGATCCGCGCCGAACTGGACGCAGTGCTCGCGGCCGGACCGGGCTTTGCACCCTATGTGCAGACCATGGCCGGTCGACCACCGCCCGCAAACCCGCTGCTCGACGATCCGGGCTGGGGCGCCTTTAACCTCTGGCGTGGTGGCGTGCCGGTCGAGCCCAATGCGACGATATGCCCGAACACGATGGCCGCGCTGTCGCTGGCGCCGATCCCCGTCATTCCCGGCCGGTCGCCGATGGCGATCTTCTCACGGCTGACCCCCGGCACGCATATCCGCCCGCATCACGGCATGCTCAACACGCGGCTTATCTGCCACCTTCCCCTGATCGCCCCTGACGGATGCGCGCTGCGCGTAGGGTCCGAGACGCGCCCGTGGCGCGACGGCAGGATGCTGATATTCGACGATTCTTTCGAGCACGAGGCGTGGAACCGGGGGACGCAGACCCGGATCGTCCTGCTGTTCGAAGTCTGGCGTCCCGAACTGACCGCGACCGAACGCGACGCGCTGACCGACATATTCGCCGCGATCGACCGGTATCAGGGTCCCGTGGTCGATACCGGCTAAACGCGGCCGGCGTGTCGATCAGTCGCCCGGCATCGCGCGGGTATGCATCTCGCGGGTCTCGTCCTGCGCCAGTTCATACTGGCGTCGCCATTCCGCCTTGGTCAGGCAGATGCGCTGGCTCGCGACCAGCGAGCCCGTCCGCGCCTGCGCACGACAGATCTTCTTCTCCGGCAACGGCCCCGCGGTGGCTGATGCGGTCGTGGGTCGGACACCCGCAGGCAGCGTCCAAACGACTTGCCCCTCCTGCCGGGTCGTCGGCCCGCCGCCGCCCGGTGCGACATAGGCCGCAATCTGCGCGTGCGAGAACAGGAAGTCGCACGTCGCCTCGTCGAGCGCGGCAAAGCCGCTGCTCTTCGAAACCGCACATTCGCGCAACCGCCCCTGCCGATCGACGGTAACGCTGATCCCGACGGTTCCCTGCTCACCGCGACGCAGCGCCCCGCGCGGATAATTGGCGAGCTGAACACGTGCGTTCTTTTCCCGGAGCGCCTGCAGCGCGGGATCGTCTGCAGATGCAGTGGAGACGGGTGCGATTTGCGCCCCGACGGCTGATAGGCCGACCATACCCCCCACGAGCACGATGACCCACGACCCTCGGCTTGCCCATGACAGCGTCGTCCGCATAGTTTCGTCTCCCAGCCAGTATTTCACCACCGCAGCCTCGCGCGGGCAAGCTCAATCCACCACGTCGCCCGCCATGCCCAGCTGCGCGCCGAGCGTCCCGAACATCCGCCGCATCATCGCGATTTCGCTCGCGGTGAGATGCGGGTTCCAGACGTCGACGATCAGGACGGCGCGAATCTCGTCGCTGTCGTTCCACGCCTCATGCTCGATCGTGTCGTCAAACACGAACGCCTCGCCGACACGCCACGCTCGGGTCTCGCCCCCGACCCGAAAGCCGCATCGGTCGGGCACGATCAACGGAAGATGGACGACGGACCGGATATTGCTGACCCCCGTATGCGGCGGCAGCCGCGTGCCGGGCTTGAGGACCGAGAAGAAGGCGGACGGCCCGCGGCCGGGAATGTCCGCCAACGGCAGCGTCTCCAGCATCGCCGCGGTTTGCGGGCACCGCGTGCACACCGCATCGTCGCGCACGCCATACCGCCACAGATATCGGGCGCTCCACAGATCCGACCCGTCGAGTGGGGTCCACCGGTTCGGCGGCGTGCCCGGCGTCATCGCGACATAGGGCGCGAAGCCCGATGCCCCATCGGCAAGAAGGTTTTCCAGCTCTGCGCGGATCGCCGGCGTGGCCGCTTCGAACGCAGCCAGCCAGGGAAAATGCCGCCGCGGGAAGAATTCGTCCGCGGGCAGGAATGGAAAATGCAGCCCGTGGGGTACCGGCGCATGGATCGCCCGACGACCGAGCATCGCATCGATACAGACGTCGATGCGACGTCGATCGTCCGCGGCCGCATCCTCCCGCAACGGTGCAAGCGCCGTATCGATGGCATCGGACAGCGCACGTGTATGCTGCGCGATCCTATCAGAGGCACGGACGAGGAGCTGACTTAACGCTGGCGACCGCTCGGGGAGCGACTGAACGATCGTGGCCACCCCACCCCAGCGAAACGCCGCCGCCGCAGTGTTACCGACGCGGTCCTGGAGTTCGGCCAGCCGGACGTTCGCCATCAGATTGCGCTGGTCGAGCGCAAGCGCGCGTTCGAGCGCGGTCTGTTCCCCCACGCTGTCGCCGAGCCCGCGATAGGCGCTCGCCAGGTTCATCCACAGCGGCGACGCGGCAGGGTCAGCTGTCGTCGCGCGCGCGAAATAGCCGACCGCCATACCATCGCCCCGCGCCAACGCGTCGAGGCCCAGCGCGTTGAGCGCAACAGGATGTTCGGGTGCAATGCCGAGCACGTCGTGAAAGACGGCGCAGGCCCGCGCACCGTCGCCGGCACGCTGCGCGGTTTCGGCGGCTTGCAACAACATCTCGAGCGACGGCCCCGGCTGCTGGCGCATCACCGGGGCGCCGTTATTGCGCACCGCTGCGTGCGGCACGTTCGACCATATCCTGTCCAGCGGCACGTCCCGCCTGCGCGATCTGGTCCCATTCCGCGCGGGTGTGGCATTCGCGTCGCGTCTCGATCAGCGATCCCGACGGCGCCGATCGCTTGCAGATCCGACGCTCGGCCGGCGGTGTCGCGGCCGGTGGCACCTCATCGCGCTGCGCCATCGTCGCGCCGGCCGCTGCCACAGTGAACGCGGACGGCGC
This sequence comes from Sphingomonas sp. CFBP 8765, assembly GCF_014841445.1. Classification (NCBI taxonomy): domain Bacteria; kingdom Pseudomonadati; phylum Pseudomonadota; class Alphaproteobacteria; order Sphingomonadales; family Sphingomonadaceae; genus Sphingomonas; species Sphingomonas sp. CFBP 8765. The sequence continues at coordinate 851,086 of NZ_JACYTY010000001.1, forward strand.
CGCCACGATCAGCGACGCCGCGGCAAGACCCGATCGGACCCCCGATCCACACCATGTCGTCCGCATCATCATGCCGCTCCGCAATGCATTGCCGGTACGCATCATGACGGGTCCTTTCAGTTTCGCAACGAGATTTTGGCCGATTCGGACGTACCAAGACCGGTGGCAGTCGGCACCATGATATGCAATCCCGATGCCATGACCCGTCCGACCCGCCCGCCCGCCCCCGCCCGGGAATCCGCCACGTCCGTCGGCGCACAGATCGGCGATCCGTGCTGGCTGGCCCATCGTTACGATCCCGACCATGATGCGGTGCATTTCATCGCGGCGGACCGGGCGCAGCGTGGCGTGGCGACCTTCCTCACCGACGAGTATCTGCCGTCGTCGGCCACGCCGATCGTGGTGCCACGACGCGACGCCGTCGCGGCCGCCCCGCCCGCTGCATCGGTTCATTTCATTTTCCACTCGGCCTATTGCTGTTCGACGATGCTGGCGCAGGCACTCGACATGCCGGGCTTCGCCACCGCGCTGAAAGAGCCGGTAATTCTCAACGATCTCGTCGGCTGGCGTCACCGCGGCGGTCATCCCGCGCGCGTCGGTGAGGTCCTTGATGCGACGCTGAGACTGCTTGGCCGCGCCTTCGAACCCGGCGAGGCGGTGGTGATCAAGCCGTCGAACGTCGTGAACGCCCTCGCGCCGGCAATGCTGGCGATGCGGCCACAGGCCCGCGCCGTGCTGCTCTACGCGCCGTTGCGCATCTATCTGACGTCGATCGCACGAAAGGGCATGTGGGGCCGGCTTTGGGTGCGCGAGCTTCTCGCCAAGCAACTCGCCGACGGCATCGTCGATCTGGGCCTCACGCCCGAGGATATCTTTAGGCTGACCGATCTGCAGGCAGCAGCGGTAGGGTGGATCGCGCAGGCCGATCTGTTCGCTGGCCTGGTGGCCCGCTTTCCGGACCGCGTCAGAACGTTGCAGAGCGAAACCCTGCTCGCGAACCCCTTGGCCGCGGTGACGGCCCTAGCACGCTTCTATGCACTACCCGACGATCCGGCGACCGTGCAGGCGCTGCTCGACGGCCCTGCCTTTGCGCGCAATGCCAAGGACGGTAAGACCTATGGCGCGGCGGACAGGGCACGCGAGCACGAGACCGGCGCGGCACTCCACGCCGACGAGATCGACAAGGTGGTCATCTGGGCAGAGGCGGTCGCACGCACCGCCGGCGTCGCGCTTGATCCCCCGGCGCCCCTGCAGGGCTAGGCGCTCGTCCCGCCACCACGCGCAGCCGATAGGTTCGCGGTCGAGCCCGGACAAAAAAAGGGGCGGTTCCGAAGAACCGCCCCATTCAAGACCGAGATGGCCTGACCCTAGAAATGCAGGTTCGCACCGATCGCAAAGCGGCGGCCCAGTGCGTCATACGTCGACGGATAGGTGTTGCCGCTGTTGAAGCTGGTCGAACCCACCGTGGACCCGACGAGCGGCGGCTGCTTGTCGAACAGATTCTGGACCGTGACGGTCAGGTCGAAATTCTCGGCAATGCCGATCCGGGTCGACAGGTCGATATAGTCGTAGGACGGGATCCGCGTGAAATCCGCAGACTGGCCGGCGAGAGCGCCACCGGTGAGCGTACCACTGAACGCCGCCCCGTTACCGTTGACGACATCGTCCGGCTCCTGCTGGACGTTATCGATGTGACGCCACAGCACCGAAACGTCGATATTGTCGACGAAGGTGAACGTCGCCCGAGTGTTCCAGGTGAATTCGGGCTGGATCGAGCCCGAGCCCCCAGCCGCAGCGCTGGCCGCGCCGCCGCAGTTGACCGAATAATAGCCGATGCACTCACGATTGATGAGGCCCGGTGCGGCCTGGAAGGTCGCAGAGTTCGACCAGTTGCCCTGGAACGACAGGCCCAGTTTGACACCCTGAGTCAGCGGCGTGCGATAGTTGATCGCGAGATCGATACCATCGGTCTTGACGGTGCCAAGGTTCGAGATTGCAGCCAGCAGACCCCGCGTGGTTGCCGGATCGCCGTCGAGGCCGCCCGTGACCGGGTTTCGCGAGATCGCGAGGCAGGCCGGGCTGGTGGCGCTCGCCGCGGTGATGGTGTCGAAGCAGCTGGAGATGATATCGCCCGGCGCGAACTGCGAAATCGCGCCCTTGATCTTGATGTTGTAGTAATCGACGTTGATCGAAAGGCCGGGAATGATCTGCTGCGGCTGGATGACGAGGCCGAGCGTATAGCTGTCCGACTTTTCCGGACGCAGGTCGAGGTTACCGCCGGACGTGATGTTCGCCTGACCCGCAGTCGGAACCGCAATGAGGCCGATGGTCGAGGCCGGCGCGCCCTGCGCGAGACAGACGGCGCGCAGATTGGCATCGTTGACCGGCGCTGCACCGGCGCAACGATCGGTCGCCAGGTTGGTCAGACCCGTATTCACAGGCGAAAACAGCTCGCTGATCGTCGGTGCGCGGACGGCACGCTGGTAGCTGCCGCGAACCTTCAGGCCCGTGACAGGCTCCCAGCTGCCGCCGCCCTTGTAGGTGGTCGTGTTGTACGAGGGCGAGTTGGCCGCGAACACCTTGTAGTGCGAGTAGCGGACGCCCGCTTCGAGCGTCAGGCTCTGGAAGAACGGACGATCCTGGACGAGCGGTGCGATGAGCTCGCCAAAGCCTTCGCTGACTTCATAGCCACCGTCGATGTTCGGCGCGGCGCCACCGGCGCCACCGAGTTCGCCAGCGGTCTGTGCCAGCGTATCCGAACGCTGCGACGCACGGTACTTGCGATACTCCGCACCGGCCGCGAAACCGATCGAGTCGCTTGCGAACGGCGAGGCAAAGCCGAAATCACCGTTGAGAACCGCGCGGGCCTGCGCCAGCGAGGTACGAACGGTCGTCGTGCTCTCACCCGTGATATACGAGGTCATATCGGGGGTGATCGAACCGTCGGCACCGAAGACGTTGAGCGGAACGCAGCCGGTTCCCGCGTCGATCGCCGCACCGCCGGGCGCACCGCCAAGGCAGCTCGTGGTGTTGGTTGCATAGACCGCGGACCGTACGCGCGACGTCAGGACATAGCCCTGCAGCGTCTGCGTATTCTCCGATTCACCGTAACCGCCCGAGACGTCGAGCTTGATACCCTCGGTCAGCCCAACCTTCACGCCGGCACGATAATCGAAGATCGTCGTCTGGAAGTTCGAGATGCGCGGCCCGACCTCGGTCGTCCGGCGCGACAGGTTTGTCGTGATCGTGCGGAAGTTCGGGTTTGCCGTCGTCACGCCGCCCACGGTGACGGTAGGGCTGGTCGCGGCTGCGGCGAGGTCGCACTGCGCCTGGGTGATGCTGGCGGCGGCGCAGAACTGATTCCGCGCACCGGCCGGCAGATAGGGGTTCGACAACGGCACGACGATCGACGAGTTGAACACACCCGACGGCGCGATGATCGTGTCGACGGTGTTCTTCGAGAACAGGCCGCGCGTATAGATTTCGACGCTGTCCGACACTTCGTAATGGCCGGCGCCATACATGTTGAACCGCTCGAACGGCGTCTGGAAGATGTTGTACGGGTTGAAGTTGAACGGAATGACCGCCGTCGTCAGCGAACCCGTGGCCGGGTTGATCTGGCGACGACCGCCAAGCGTGAAGACCGATGGGACCGTCGTGCCCGAGCCGCTGCTCGCGCCCGAGAACGAGTCGTAATTCTGCACCGAATAGTCGCGCTCGCCCTGATAGACGGGATCCGACTGCTGGTACCCGACCGAGAAGACCGCGTTACCGCGGCCATCGTCGAAATTGGCGCCGATCGTGATGTCGCCGCGGAAATAGGCACCATCGCCACGCTCGGTGATCTGGTTCGAGACCGAGGCGTCGATGCCCGAGAAATCCGACCGCGTGATGAAGTTGACGACGCCCGACACGGCGTCTGCGCCGTAGGTGGTCGCTGCGCCGCCGGTCAGCGTGTCGACCCGCTCGACCAGTGCGAGCGGAATGTTGTTGAGATCGACGCGACCGAGCAGACCCGAGGGTGCGATGCGGTTGCCGTCGAGCAGGACGACGTTGCGGAACGAGCCGAGGCCGCGAAGATCGACATAGGACGCGCCGCCGTTACCGTTGTTGACGGCCGAACCGATGCTCGGCGTCGCACCGGGCAGCGTACGCAGAATGTCTTCGGCGGTGTTCGACTGGCGAAGCTTGATTTCCTCCTGGCCGATGACAGTCACTGGCGATGAGGCGATCAGCGCGGGATTCTTGATCAGCGAGCCGGTGACGACGATGTCACCCTGGCTGTTCTCCGTGCTCGGCGCGGCTTCCGACGTCGTCATGCCGACCTCGCCCTGGGCGTTGGCGCCCGGCGTGGTCGACTGAGTCGCGGTCGCGCCCCCGGCGCGAATCCCCGAATTATCCCCCTGGACCTGCGCGAGGGCTGGCGTGGCGAACGTCGTCGCCCCCATCAGCAACGTGGTCGCAAGCAAATGGGCGCGAGCTGCAGATGTCATAAATACCCCTTTGTTGCCGGTGAATGCACCGTGCATTTTCTCCGGTTTTTCCGGTTCTGGTCACGATCTATCCAGCCACGCCATTGCGCTGCAACAATTATCGTCGATTCGGACCTTTTCTCATTTCGTTTGCGACATCACCGTGACATAACCGCAACATAGTGTCGTATGGCGAAACCCGAGGCCGGGTTCTGCCAAGCCAAAGCTCATAAGGCGATCATATGCGAATGTTATCGGCCATCTCTGTTGCCCTGTCAGCGCTGCTCGGCGGCGCGCTGCCGATCGCCCCGGCTGTTGCCGCGCAGGCCAGAGAAGACTCGTCGAAGACATTGGATGCGCTGGCCGCGTGCCGAGACATACCGGGCGATGCAGCCCGGCTTGCCTGCTTCGACACGACCGCCGGGCAGATCGCGCGCGCGCGCCAGGCAGGCGACCTGCTTGCGCTCGATCGTGGCAAGGTTATCGAGCGCAAACGCCAGCAATTCGGTCTTGCCGATGCCGGTCAGAGCCCGCTCGGCGGCGGTGAGGCGGATCGCGTCACACGCGTTACGGAGGTGCAGACCACGATCACCACGGCAAAGCCGGCGAGCTATGCGCGGTTCGCGCTGCAACTGGCGAACGGCATGGTCTGGGAAACGATCGAACCGCTCTCGCTGCAACCCCGGCCCGGTACCGCGATCACCATCCGGCAGGCCGGGTTTGGCGGGTTCAAGGCGTCGATCACCGGAGAGCGCGCGATCCTCGTCAAACGCCGCCGCTGAGGCCGGTCGCTATCTTCGGCACCTCTTAAAAAGGTGGCGTCCTGCGGTCGTGGACGGGCTTCAGATCAAGGCCGACATGCTCGGCGCGTCCGCGGGATATCGATCAGCGTCACCGCCGGGGCGGTGTCACGGGTGAGCGGTCGGGCGGTCACCGCCGGATCGTCAAGTATCGGCGGATGAAAGGGTCCCCATTCGACCACCGCGCCGCAACCCCGGTCGCGAATCACCGCAAGCGCGGCGGCGGGCGACAAATGCGGGCCCGAATACAGCCCGTCGGCCCAGCGTTCACGATAGGCCGACTGAACGACGATCGGTCTCGGGCCCTTGAGCTCCGCGTTTGAGCGATAGCGATCAAGCGCCAGCGCGACCGCATCGTCGCCGACGATGACGAGCGCGGGTTGATGGCTTCCAATCAAGGCCACGGCCTGGTGCCAGTGCTCGCGCTCACGGCTGGGCAGCCAGCTCGCCAGGCCGATGGCGCTCAGACCGAGCAGGATGGCGCCGCTTGCACGGGCGACGGGGGTCGATCTTATCCGCGTCACACCGAGCGCCACGAGCACCAGCTCTGGTCCGCTCGCCCAGCTCAGCGTGCGCGGCAGGAATATCGGCACCCGCTGGCTGATCGCGAACAGCAGTAGCGGCGCGCCGATCGTCAGGACGGCGAGCAGCCGCACTTCCGGTCGCGCCGCGCGCACCGCACACGCTGCGAGCCCGGCGAACAGGCCCGCCAGCAGCAGCATACCCGCAATCCCCGTCTCATGGGGAAAGAGCGGCAGATAGACCTGTGCGGTCATCGCCGCCGCGTCGCGCCAGGACGGTGTGGCGATCCACGCGATATTGGTCACGGGCATCGTCATCTGGCGGACGCTGATCATCGCCCACCACCCCCAACCGGCCAGCACCGCGACGTTCGTCGCCAGCCACCGCGCCTGTGCCCGTCGGTCACTCCGCAGCAACCAGAGCATTGCCACCCCCGCCAACCCGGCAAACAGCGCGACCGTCGTATGCGTATACAGGCCGATGAGCGTCGCAATGCCGTAGAGGACCAGCCCACCCGGTGTCCGGCGACGCAGATAGAGGACCATGCCAGTGCAGGCGAGCAGCACCGCCAGCTGCGCGAGCGCATAGCCGCGCACCTGTTGGCTCAGGTCCGTGCCCAGCGCGGAGAGCGACAGCAGCGCGGCGACGAGCAGCCCCACCTTCGCATCCCCGACCGCTCGCCCTAGCCCGTATGCCACGCCGATCCCCGCCGTCCCGATCCCGATCGGCAAGAGCCGCACCGCGACATCATCCTGGCCGACAAGCGCGATCCAGCCCGACAGCATCGTGTAGAACAGTGGCGGGTTGGTCTCGCGCAGCATCCAGCTGCTCCACAGCCGCCCCACGGGCTGGCGGGCGAATTCGAGCGACGCCAGCTCGTCATACCACAGCGAATACTGCGCCGTGTGGATGCGAAATGCCGCAACGGCGACGAGCATCAGCGCCAGCATCAGCGGCGCGCGCAGGCGTCCCGCCGCCGCCGGGGAACCACCATGCTGATCGACCCGCTTCACCCGCATCGCCTTTCCCGATCACGCGCGCCCGCACAAGGGGCGGCCTCACCGCATCGACGATCGTCAGACGAGCTGGAACTCCCCGGATACACCCTCAGCCTGTGCGGACGGCGCGATCCACAGGTGGAAGCGGCCCGGCTCGACCGTCGGCACGAGATCCTGGCCGATGAAGAGTAGGTCGTCGCGACGCAGCGTGAACGACACGACCTGCCGCTCGCCCGGCTTCAGCGCGACACGGCGAAACGCTTTCAGTTCGCGCACCGGACGCGTCACGCTGGCCGCGAGATCGCGGATATAGAGCTGCACGACCTCTTCGGCGGCGCGCGTGCCGCCATTGGCGATCGTCGCGCGCACCGTCAGCGCGCCATCGGTCGACAGACGCGCAGCGCCGAGATCGAGCGCTTCGTATTCGATCGCACCATAGGTCAGGCCATGACCGAACGGGAACAGCGCGGCATTGGCGAATTCGCGGTAGCGCGCCTTGTATTCGAGCAGCGGCCCTGGCGGGTTGGGGCGTCCGGTGTTCTTGTGGTCGTAATGATAGGGCTCCTGGCCCGTGGCATGCGGAAAGGAAACGGGCAGCCGCGCCGACGGCCCGGTCTTGCCGAACACGATGTCGGCGATCGCCGGCCCGTCCTGCGACCCCAGAAACCAGGTGACGAGGATCGCCGGCGCCTTGAGCACCGCTTCGCTGAGCACCAGTGCACGGCCGGTACGCAGCAGCACGACGATCGGCGTGCCGGTCGCGGCCACCGCCTCGGCCAGCGCCATCTGCGCGGCGGGGATCACGATCGACGCCCGCGACTGCGCCTCGCCCGACATGCGCTGGCTCTCGCCGACCGCCAGCAGGACGACATCGGCCGCGCGTGCGGCGGCCACGGCTGCGGCAATCCCGCCGGGGAGCGGATCGTCGATCCCCGACCCTGGCGTCACGCTGACCTGCGCCGGATCGGCCACTGCGGCCCGGATACCGGTCACCAGATCGACCGCTTCGGCGTCGGTGCCGTACACGTTCCACGGACCGATCAGGTCGTGCTGCCCGGCCGCGAACGGGCCGATCAGCGCGATCCGCCGTCCCTGTCGCGGCAGCGGCAGCAATGCGCCCTCATTCTTCAGCAGGACGATCGACCGCGCCCCCGCATCGCGGGCCAGCGCCAGCGTCTCGCGCGTCCGGATCCGCGTCTTCTCGCGACGCGGGTCGATCCGCCGGAACGGATCGTCGAACAGTCCGAGCGCGACCTTGAGCGCGAGGACGCGGCGGACCGCCTGGTCGAGCCGCGCCATCGGCACCTCGCCCGCCGCGACGAGCGCCGGCAGATGCGCCAAGTAGAACCCGCTTTGCATGCTCATGTCGACGCCGGCCATGAAGGCGAGCTTGGTCGCTTCGCGCGCATCCGTCGCAAAACCGTGCGCGATCAGCTCCTCGTCACCGGTATAGTCGGACACGACCAGCCCGCCAAAGCCCCATTCACGGCGCAGGATCTGCGTCAGCAGCCACGCATTCGCGGTCGCCGGAACGCCCGAAATCTCGTTGAACGCCGCCATCGTCGTCGCAGCCCCGGCGGCGAAGGCCGACTGGAACGGCGGGAAATACACCTCGCGCAGCGTACGCTCGGACACGTCCACCGTGTTGTAGTCGAGCCCGGCTTCGCCCGCGCCATAGGCGGCGAAATGCTTGGCGCACGCCGCGACCGCGTCCGACGCCGCCAGTCCCCGCTCGCCCTGGAACCCGCGGACCCGCGCGGCCGCCATCATCCGGCCGAGCAGGACATCCTCGCCCGCCCCCTCAACACCACGGCCCCAGCGCGCGTCGCGCGCGACATCGACCATCGGCGCGAACGTCCAGTCGATCCCCGATGCCGCCGCCTCGGCCCCCGCGGCCCGGGCGGTACGCCGTGCAAGTTCGGGATCGAAGCTTGCCGCCTCTGCCAGCGGGACCGGAAACACGGTCCGCAGCCCGTGGATCACGTCGGCGGCGAACAGCAGCGGGATCTTCAATCGCGACTGGCGCATCGCAGCGGTCTGCATCCGCTGTGCCATCACCGCGCCATTGCCGTTGAACACCCCGCCCAGACGCCCGGCGCGGACCTGCGCGAGCTGTTCGTCGAAACTCGACGACCCGCCCGCGGGGTTGAGCGCGGTCGCCGCCCCCCCCGCCCAGGCCGCCGCCATCAGCGTCAACTGCCCGGCCTTCTCGACGACGGTCATGCGCGCAAGCACGGCTTCGACCGATGCGGGCAGGGCACGCGGCTGTGCCGTCTGCTGCAGCAGCGCGCGCGCGGGGTTCGCCGCCCAGGCGGTCACCGCCCCGGCGCCCATGATCATCGCCCGTCGTGAAATCGTCCGTTGTACCATCGTCGCCGCCGTCATCCGCTAACCCTTTGTCCGTGCCTGTTTCGACCGCCCGGCTCCACCGGGCTGATGATCGTTGCAAGGTTCTTGATCCCCGTTTGTGGATCATGTAACCGGTTACATCAAGAACAACATTTCCAGCCGCGAACGACGGCCGACGCCAGAGGGGATCCTGACCAGCCATGTCGCATGCCACGATCCGTGATATTGCCCGCGAGGCGGCGGTGTCGGTGGCGACCGTGTCGCGCGCGATGAACGGGCTTGCCAGCGTCCGCCCCGAATTGCGCAAGCATATCGAGGAGGTCGCGACGCGGCTCGGCTATGTCCCGCATGCTGCGGCGCGACATCTGAGCTCGGCCCGCTCGGGCATGATCGGCGTGGTGATCCCCGATCTCCACGGCGAATTCTTCTCCGAACTGCTGCGCGGCATGGACCGCGAGGCGTCGGAGCGCGGGCTGTACCTGATGCTGATGAGGATGCACGGCGACGCGGCGCGCGGTGTGGCGGCGCTGAACGCGATGCGCGGTCGGGTCGACGGGCTGCTGGTGATGGCGCCTCAGGTCGCGGCGGACGAGCTGCTCGCGCACCTGCCGCGCGACATGCCCGCGGTGCTGCTGAACTGTGCGCCGGGGCAGCCCGGCCGCGCCGAACTGCGCATCGACAACGCCGCCGGCGCCGCCGCGATCGTCGAGCATCTGATCGCGACCGGCCGCCGCCGGCTGGTCCATATCACCGGCCCCGAGGGGAATATCGATGCCGAGGAACGCTGTCGCGGCGCGCGCGACGCCTGTGCGCGTGCGGGCGTGACGCTGCGCATCCTGCCGGGTGACTTCAACGAACCCTCGGGCATCGCCGCCGCCGCGACCCTTCTCGACGAGGGGTGCGACGCGGATGCGATCTTCGCCGCGAACGACATGATGGCGATCGGCGCGATGATGACGCTGAAACGGGCCGGGATTGCCGTTCCGGAGCAGATTGCGATCGCCGGTTTCGACGACATCCCGCTCGCCCGGCTCATCACGCCGTCGCTGACCACCGCAAGCATCGACATCGCGGCCTTCGGTGCGCGCGGCGTCGCACGGCTGGCAGGCGCGATTGCCGGGCAGGACGATGGCCTACCCGAGCAGCGCGTCCCGGTCGTCGTCATACGGGAATCGACCGGCCAGCCCGACCCGGCACGACCCAACGCATTTCTATCCACAATCCACAACGAGACACCCGATCAATCGGGAACAGGGGAACGACCATGACCAAGATGATGTTGCGTGCGGCAGCGCTTTCGCTGACGGCGCTGTCCGGCGGGGTGCTGTTCGCCCCAGCGCCGGCAGCCGCCCAGGTCGGCCAGGCGTCGTTACGCGGCACGATCACCGCGCCGGCGGACAATCCGGTCGTCGAGGTCACCGCGGTCGAGGTCGCGACCGGCCTGCGTCGCACGGTGCCCGCTGACGCCGCTGGCGGCTACAACTTCGCGTCGCTGCGCGCAGGCACCTATCGCCTCGAGATCAAGCAGCGCACCGGTATGCGCAATTCCGACAGCTTCACGCTGCGCGTCGGGCAGAGCGCCGGGCTCGACCTCGACCTGTCGAGCGCCGCGACGCCCCCCGCCACGCAGCCGGCCACGCCCGGTGCCGAACCCGATCCGACGGCGGACACCGGGGCGACCCCGGCGGCCGGCGGCACGGGCGACGAGATCGTCGTCACCGGCAACCGGATCCGCTCGCTGTCTGGCGGCCAGGTCGGCAGCAACATCACACAGCGGCTGATCGAGCAACTGCCGCAGAACAACCGCAACTTCCTTGCCTTCGCCGATCTCGCACCGGGCGTCCGCTTCATTGAGGACGCCAGCGGCGCGTCGCGCATCCAGGGCGGCGGCCAGGACAGCCGCACCGTGAACGTCTTCGTCGATGGCGTCAGCCAGAAGGATTACGTCCTCAAGAACGGCATCACCGGCCAGGATTCGTCGCCCGGCAACCCCTTCCCGCAGCTCGGCATCGGCGAGTATCAGGTGCTGTCGTCCAACTACAAGGCGGAGTTCGACCAGGTCAGCTCGGTCGCGATCACCGCGGTGACCAAGTCGGGCACGAACGAATTCCACGGCGAGGGCTTCTTCGATTACACCAACCAGAAGCTGCGCGACCGTCGCCCGAGCGAGATTTTCCCGACCACGATCCCGAAGGTGGACACGAGCAACAAGCAGTTCGGCGCGGCCCTGGGCGGCCCGATCATCAAGGACAAGGCGCACTTCTTCTTCACCTATGAAGGCAAGCGCATCACCAGCCCGTACGACGTGCGACCTGAGAACGGCTATCCGGTCGCGTCGATCCCCGAACAATATCGGGACGATTTCGGTACCTTCGCGCAGCGGTTCAAGGAAGACCTGTACTTCGGCAAGATCGATATCGTGCCGACCGACAATGATCTGATCGAGCTGTCGGGCAAATATCGCAACGAATCCGGGCTGCAGAACGCGACGGGCATCAACGCCGCGAGCACGTCGACGCTGAACAAGGTCGTCGACAAGCGCGGCCTGCTGCGCTGGCAGCATACGGGAAATACTTGGATCAACGACGCGCGCGTCTCGTATGAGGATGTGGTCTTCTCGCCGACGCCCGCGACCGACGGCATCACGCAGTTCTTCCAGGCGACGCAGCGGATCGGCAGCGGCACGCAGCGCACCGATCTGCTTCGCGCCGGCGCCGGTGGCAATTTCCAGACCAAGGGTCAGAAGGGCTGGACCGTCCAGGACGATTTCACCTTCACCGGCCTTCAGGGGCACACGATCAAGGTCGGCGCCAAGGCGAAATGGGTGAAGCTCAACACGCGCGAGCAGAACCTGACCAACCCGCAATATACCTATGACGTCAACGCAATCCCCGGCGTCGCCTTCAACGACACGCTGCCCTACCAGCTCCAGTTCGGCGCCGCCGTCGCGGCGGGCAATCCCAACGTCCGGTCGAACAATTTCCAGATCGGTTTCTATGCGCAAGATGATTGGGACGTCACCGATCACCTAACGCTCAATCTTGGCCTGCGCTGGGATTATGAGCGGACGCCGGCCTATCTCGATTATGCCACCTCGGCAGAGAATGTCGCAGCAGTGTCACCCGCCAATTACGGCAACCTCACTGGCGCCGACTACGACATCAACGACTATATCTCGACCGGCAACAACCGGAAGGCGTTCAAGGGTGCGTGGCAGCCGCGGCTGGGCTTCACCTATCGCTTCGACGAAGCCGGACGCTTCTCGATGTTCGGGGGCTATGGCCGCTCCTATGATCGCAACCAGTTCGACTTCCTGCAGCAGGAGGTCAGCCAGGGCGCGTATCAGGTCCGCACGTTCAACTTCATCGGCAATGATTCACTCAACCCCTGCGTGCCGAGCCAGACCTGTATCGCATGGGATCCGGTCTACCTGACCGAGGCCGGACGTCAGCAGCTGGCAACCTCTGCGAGCGGCGGCGGCCGCGCGATCGTCATGATGAACAACGACCTGAAGCTGCCCTATTCGGACCAGTTCAGCCTCGGTCTGCGCGGCCGTTTCTCGCCGGTCGAACTCGAACTGGGCTTCACGCATATCGAGAGCAATGACGGGTTCGCATTCCTGCTCGGCAACCGCCGCCCCGATGGAAGCTTCTTCTTCAACGATCCGGCCAACCCGACCGACGTACCGCAGTCGCCGTTCTCCTTCTCGCCGAACGGCTTCGGGTCGATCATTCTCGGCACCAATGGCCTGAAGACCAATTCCGATGCCGTCTATTTCAAGCTGACCAAGACCTATTCGGCGGCCTCGCCGTGGAGCATCGACGCGACCTACACCTACACGCAGGCCGACGAGAACCGCCAGTTCGGCGAAACATATTCGCTCGATTTCGCCCAGCTCTCCGATTATCCGACCTTGCGCTCGTCGGGCGTGCCGCGTCACCGGTTCGTCATCGCGGGCAGCGTCGATACGCCGATCGGGGTGACGATCTCGACCAAGTTCCAGATCGAATCGCCGATCTATCTCAAGGCGTTCATCGACAATTCGGATCCGTTCTCGCGAACGCTGGTCGGGCGCGAGGCCGATGGCCTTGGCGATCTCTGGGGTCGCCGACAGCTCGATTTCGCGTTCACGAAATATGTCCCGCTCGGCTTCATCTCCGATCAGACCAGGATCCGCATGCGGCTCGATATCCTGAACGTGATGAACGACCGCAATTACGTCGATTTCAACAACAGCCCGCTTGATCCGAATTACGGTCGGCGGTCGACCTACAGCACGGGCGGCAACGCTCCGCGCACGGTCAAATTGTCGGCGGGTTTCTCCTTCTGACCTGCCCCCGGGGGACGTGGCCCAGCCACGCCCCCGCTTTTTTTTGAAGACCAGACCCGAAGGATATCATGATCGATCGCAGGCAGATGCTGGGCCACAGCACGCTCGGCCTGGCGGGACTCATGGCCGGCTGCGCCGCGCCGTTCCGCCCCAGTGCTCCCCTCCCCAGCGCGCCCCTACCCCGCCCCGGGACCATCGCCACGCCGATGCCGAGCGCCTTGCTCGCGGACCTCCATCACCGCAGCTTCCGCTATTTCTGGGACACGACCGATCCCGTCACGGGTCTTGCACCCGATCGTTGGCCGACCCCGTCCTTCGCGTCGATCGCCGCGGTCGGCTTCGCGCTCACCGCCTATCCGATCGGGGTCGAGAATGGCTGGATCACGCGCGACCAGGCGCGCGCGCGGACCCTGGCCACGCTCGAATTCTTCGCGGCCGCCCCGCAGGGCGACAGCCGCAGCGACGACAGCGGCTTCAAGGGCCTGTTCTACCATTTCCTCGGCAGGACCAAGGGTCACCGCTTCGCGCGGGCCGAACTGTCGACAATCGACACTGCGCTGCTGATCGGCGGGGTGCTGTTCGCACAGAGCTGGTTCGATACCGAACATCCGGGCGACGTCCGGATCCGTGCGCTGGCGGACCAGCTCTATGCCGCGATCGACTGGACCTGGATCACCCCGCGTGCACCGTTCATGGCGATGGGCTGGCATCCCGAAAGCGGCTTCATCCCGCATGACTGGAACATCTACAACGAAGGCCTGCTGCTCTATATCCTCGCGCTCGGCTCGCCGACGCACGCGCTGCCGGCAGAGAGCTGGGATGCGTGGACGAGCCGGTTCGACGCGCAGTGGGGCGACCGCTGGGGCGGCGAGCCGCACGTCCAGTTTCCCGCGCTGTTCATCCATCAGTACAGCCATTGCTGGATCGACTTCCGCGGTATTCGCGACCGCTACATGACGGCGAAGGGCATCGATTATTTCGAGAACAGCCGCCGCGCCGTCCGCGCGCAGCGCGCCTATGCGATCACCAACCCCGAAGGCTGGGTAGGCTATGGCCCCGACGTCTGGGGGCTCACCGCGTGTGACGGCCCCGGCGATTTCGCCATCGACATCGGTGGCCGCCGCCGAGAATTCTTCAGCTATGCAGCCCGCGGCGTCGGCGACCGGGACGACGGGACGCTGGCCCCGACCGCGGCGGCGGCATCGATCGCGTTCGAACCCGAATTGTCGAGCCGTGCGATCGAGACGATGCACGCCCGCTACGGCGCCCGCATCTACGGCAAATACGGCTTTCTCGATTCGTTCAACCCGACGCTGACGGCCACGTCGGTGCCGCTCAAGCATGGCAGCGTCAATCCCGCTGCGGGGTGGGTGGACGACGATTATCTTGGCATCGACCAGGGCGCGATCGTGGTCATGATGGAGAATTGGCGCACCGGCCTCGTCTGGACGACCATGCGCCGCAATCCGCATATCCGCCGCGGGTTGCAGCGCGCGGGGTTTACCGGGGGCTGGCTGACCTGATCGCCGCACCGGGCGATGACGCGATAACAGGTGCGCACGGCCGGCTCGGGCGCGATAGGATGACGCATGCATCGCCCCAGGACCACCATCCGCCAGCTCAGCTATTTCGTCGCGCTTGCCGAAAACGGCAGCTTCACCCGCGCGGCCGAACGGATGGGCGTGTCGCAGCCGTCGCTCTCGCAACAGATCCGCGCGCTCGAGACGATTCTCGGTGCGCCGCTCTTTGAGCGCGGCGGGCCTGCGATCCCGACGCCGCTCGGCCGCGAGCTTCTCGAGCGCGCGCGTCGGATCCTGTTCGACCTTGCGGACCTGGAGGAAGTGCGCGTCGCTTCAGCGGACGCGCTGGTCGGGACGATCCGGCTGGGCGTATCGCCGACGCTCGGCGCCTATCTGCTACCGACCTTCGTCGCGCGTCTGCACCGTGACCATCCGACGCTGCGCATCCATGTCCGCGAAGGCCTGCCCTCCGCGCTGACCGCGGGACTCGCGGCGGGTGACCACGACCTGATCCTCGCACAGCTGCCGGTCGCCGGGCGCGGATTCCACACCGAGCGTCTGTTCCGTGAGGCGCTGTATCTGGCGATGGCGGCGGACCATCCGCTGGCCCCCAAGGCTGGAATCGAGATGGCCGATCTGCGCGGCCAGAACCTGCTGACGCTCGTCGCGGACTATCGCCTCGCGCAACAGGTCGCCGCGATCGCCGGCGAAGTCGGCGCGGTCGTGCTCAATGATTACGAGGGCACCAGTCTCGACGCGATCCGGCAGATGGCCGGGATGGGCATGGGACTGGCCCTGCTGCCCGAGCTCTATGTCCGCCAGGAAGTGCGCGACGGCGACGACGTAACCGTGCGGCCGTTCAACCAAGGTCGCCAATATCGCGAGATCGGGCTCCTGTGGCGCATCGGCGCGGGCCGTGCTCCCGCCTATCACCTGATCGCCGACCTGTTGCGCGCGGTCGGCCCATAGGTTTATCCTATCGACGATATAGCCGCCCCGTAGTTGCATCAATAAGGCTGTGCGGCGATTCTAATTGCGGGCTCGAGCAGTTGGATGACGCAGGTGGCAGGCAAACGAATCGGATGGCGTGAAGCGCGCGGCTGGCTGGGCGAGATCGTTGCACCCGATACGCCCTATCTCCGCCTCGCAATGGTGTACGGCGTCGCGATCAGCCTGTTGTCGCTCGCCACGCCGATCTCGGTGCAGCTGCTGATCAACAGCGTCGCCAACACCGCGCTGCCCGCACCGTTATGGACGCTGGCCGGGCTGTTGCTCGTGCTGCTGCTGTTCGTGGCCGGGCTCAGCGCGATGCGCTTCTGGGTCATGGCGCTGTTCGAACGGCGGTTCTTCGCGCGCGTCGTCGCCGAAATCACCGAACGCGCCGTCCACGCGCAGAACCCCTTCTTCGCCGATCAGAATCGCGGCGACCTGTTCAACCGCTATTTCGATCTCGTCGTGGTGCAGAAGGCGGTGCCGAGCCTGGTGATCGGGGCGTTCACGATCATCCTCCAGTCCGCGGTCGGGCTGGTCGTGACGAGCTTCTACCACCCCTTCTTCCTCGCGTTCAACGCCCTGCTGATCCTGCTGGTGCTCGCGATCTGGACGATCTGGTCGCGCGGATCGATCCGCTCCGCGGTCGCGCTCAGCCACGCCAAGCATGAGGCCGCCCGCTGGCTTGAAAGCCTGGGCGGATCGAACGGCTTCTACAAATCCAGCCGCCATCTCGATTTCGCGATGGATCGGTCCGAAGCCGTCACTGCAACCTATGTTGACCGGCACGAACGCTATTTCCGCTACAGCTTCGCGCAGACCGTGGCCTTCCTGCTGCTCTATGCCTTTGCCAGTGCGGCGCTGCTCGCGCTCGGCGGCAATCTGATCCTGCGCGGCGAATTGTCGATCGGACAGCTGGTCGCGGCCGAGCTGATCCTGAGCGGCGTCTTCTACGGCGTGTCGCAGCTCGGCTGGTATCTCGACACGCTCTACGACCTGATCGCGAGCGCGGAGGAATTGTCGCTGCTGTTCGCGATTCCCCAGGAACAGGCGGCCGCCACCGCGGGACAGGCGCCCGCCGATGGCGCGGTCCGGCTCGAGGCGGTCGAAGTGGAGGGTGCGCGCTTCGACTTCTCGCTGGCGGCGGGCGAACAGCTCGTCACGCTGGCGGATGGCGGGGCGGAACGGTTGCTGGCGATGGTGCTCAAGCGGCACATCGTGCCCGAGCGCGGGCTGGTCACGGTCGGGGGCGCCGACATGGCGACGTTCGACATGTACCTGTTGCGATCCGCGGTGATGGTGCTCGACCGGCCGACGATCGTCGAGGTGACGATCCGCGAATATCTGTCGCTTGCCGCGGCGGCGGGATCCGACCCGGGCGGGATGCTCGAAGTCCTCGATGCCGTGGGCCTGCGTGAACGGGTTGCACAGTTCCCGCACGGGCTCGACACCCCGCTTGCCGCGTCGGGCTATCCGCTGGCGATCGGCGAGGTCGTCGCGCTCAAGCTGGCCAGCGCGCTGCTCGTGCGACCACGCGTGCTGATGCTCTCGCAGCTGTGCGACCTGATAGCCGCGGAGCGGCTGGCGGACGTGCTGCGTCGGTTGAAGGCAGCCGGGACGACCACCCTGCTGTGTACCGGCCGGCCCGAAGACATCGTCCTTGATGGCTGGTTCCGGCTCGAACCGCATCGCCAGCGACGCTTCGCCACCCATGCCGCGCTGATCGCCGACGCGCATACGGAGTCGAACGATGCCGTATAGTCCCGATCGCGTCGCACATTTCCCGACACTGGCGAAGATGCGCGCCCCGCGCAGCGCGGTGACGGTCGCGTGGCTGCTGTTTATCGGCATCGCGGTCGCGATCGCGATCATGGCGCTGGTCCCCTGGGTTCAGACCGCCAATGGCACCGGCCAGGTCGTCGCGCTCGATCCCGACGATCGCCAGCAGCAGGTGACGGCGTTCGTGCCGGGCCGCGTCGAACGCTGGTACGTGCATGACGGACAGCATGTCGAACGCGGCGATCCGATCGCCCGCGTCGTCGATCTCGACCCCGATCTGCTGTCGCGTCTGCGCGCCGAACGGGCGCAGGTCGAGGCGGAGATCGCCGCGGTCCAGCAAAGCCGCGCGGTCGCCGGCATCGACGTTTCGCGTACCGCGCAGCTGTTCGCCGAGGGGCTGGCGGCACGGCGCGACTATGAGCAGACCCAGATCAAGGTCGCCGATGCAGGCGCCAAGCTGGCCGAGGCGCGCGCCAAGCTCAACCGGATCGACATCCAGCTCAACCGCCAGTCCGCCCAGATGGTCCGCGCACCCCGCGACGGTCGCGTCCAGCAGCTCAACGCCACGACTGGCGGATCGATGGTGTCGCCCGGTACGGTGCTCGCGGTGATCGCGCCCGAGCGCGTCGAACGCGCGGTCGAGCTGTTCGTCGACGGCCGTGACGTGCCCGTGCTGCGTCCCGGCCGACCAGTCCGCCTCGAATTCGAGGGCTGGCCTGCGATCCAGTTCAGCGGCTGGCCGTCGGTTGCACAGGGCATGTTCGACGGCCGCGTCCGCACGATCGATCCCAATGCCGCGCCAGACGGGCTGTTCCGCATCCTGGTCGAGCCCCAGCCCGGCAAGCCCGCCTGGCCCGCGCGCGAATTCGTCCGGCCCGGCGGCAAGGTGCGTGGCTGGGTGCAGGGCGAGACGGTGCTGGTCGGCTATGAACTCTGGCGCCAGCTCAACGACTTCCCGCTCGAATTCGGCCGGCGTCCGGCCGCGGCAGCCTATGGCGCGGCAAAGGGCGAGGCCAAGGGCATGGACGCGAAGGCCTCCGACGAGGAGGGCGGCAAGAAGTGACCCGCTTCCTCGTCGCGCTGCTAATGCTGCTGTCCCCGGTGTCAGCGATCGCGCAAGCCGCCCCACTGACACTCGACGAGGTGCTGCGTGCCTCCGCGCGGTCGGCCCCGCAGATCGTCGAGGCACTCGCGCGCGTCCGCCAGGCGGAGGGGCGATCGCTGTCGGCGGACGGCGCGTTCGACACGGTGTTCGACGTCGACGGCAAGTCGCGCGTCGCGGGCTATTATGACGGCACGGTGGTCGAGAGCCGTGTGACGCGGCCGCTGACGACCAATGGCGGCTATGTCTATGGTGGCTACCGCGCGTCACGAGGCACTTTTCCTGTCTATGAGGATCAAGCCTATACCAACCGGCTGGGCGAGGCCAAGGTCGGCGCGCTGTTCGCCCTGCTGCGCGACCGCGTGGTCGACGAACGCCGGACGCGGCGCAGCGTCGCCGGCGCGGACATCGACGTCGCACGGTTCGAGGCGCAGATGGTCGCGATCGGCGTTCAGCGCCGCGCGGTCGACGCCTATCAGGCCTGGGTCGCCGCAGGGTTGCGCCTGCGTGCCTATCGCGACCTGCTCGACCTTGCCGAGCGGCGGCGCGGCGCGATCGGGCGGCTGGTGACGCTGGGTGCACGACCCGAGATCCTGTTGACCGAAAACGACCAGAACCTTGTCCGCCGGCGCGCGCTCGTCGTGCGTGCCGAACAGGATATCGCCACCGCCGCCAACTCACTTTCGCTCTATCTGCGCGACGATGCGGGGGCGCCGCTGCTCGTATCACCCGACCGGCTGCCCGCGGACACGAGCGCACTTGCCGGCGTCGCGCCGACCGGATCGAGCGCGGCAGCGGTCGCGCGGCCGGATTACCGGGCGATCCTGACTCGGATCGATCAGTCGACCGCGCGGCTGATGCTGGCGGAAAACGATCTGTCGCCCCGGCTCGACCTGCGCGGCGAAGTCGGCAAGGATGTCGGCCCGGTCGGTCTGGGCGGACCGAACCGCACGCCGCTCGAAGCGGCGGTCGGCTTCCGCTTCAGCGTCCCGCTTCAGAATCGCGCCGCCAAGGGACGCGTGGCCGAAGCCCGCGCCGAGATCGACGCACTGGCACAGCGCAGCCGCTTCCTTCGCGACCAGATCGCAATCGAGGTCGAAGGCATCGTCATCGCGGTCGGCGCGACCGAACGGCTTGCCGGGATCGCGGAGGAGGAACGCAGCCTTGCCGACCGGCTCGCTGTCGCCGAACGCCGTCGCTTCGAGCTGGGATCGGGCGACTTCTTCCTGGTCAACCAGCGCGAGGAGACCGCGACCGATGCGCGCGTCCGCCTGATCGACGCGCAGGCGCGGATCGCCTCCGCGCGCGCCGAACTCGCCGCCGCGACGGCCGACCGTGCCGCACTGGGGCTGGACCGCTAGGCCCCGCCCCGGCTCACTCAATAGGCGAGTGCGCAGCCATCGGCGCGCATCTCGCTCGCCGCGGCATAGACGCGGGTGTCGCCGTCCATCCGGTGTTCGACACATTCGTAGCGTCCGAAGCCGCCATCGGGATCGCCGATCGTCCACCCCATGTCGGCCAGCCGCTTGCGCGTCGCGACCGGCACCCCGGTTTCTAACCGTAACAGCCCGGTGGGTCCGAGCCCGGGCGTATCCTCGCCCATCGATTGCGACGATCCCTCGTGATGCCAGCGCGGCGAATCCCCTGCCGACTGGATTTCGAGCCCATAGTCGACGCGGTTGACGATGATCTGCGTCTGCCCCTGCGGCTGCATGTCGCCGCCCATCACCCCGAAGCTCATCCACGGCGCGCCCTTGCGCGTCGCGAAGCCCGGGATGATCGTCTGGAACGGCCGCTTGCCCGGCGCATAGATGTTCGGATGACCGTCCTTGAGACTGAACAGCTGCCCGCGATCCTGAAACATGAAGCCAAGGCCATCGGCGACGAGGCCCGATCCCATCCCGCGGAAATTGGACTGGATCATCGACACCATCATGCCGTCCTTGTCCGCGCAGCTGAAATAGGTGGTGTCGCCGTGGCTCGGCGCCTGCCCCGGATAGACCGGGGTCAGCAACCGGTCGGGGCGGATCAATTTGGCGCGCTGTGCGGCATAGTCCTTGGAGATCAGCCACTCGACCGGCACCTTGGCGAAGTGCGGATCGGCATAATAGCGCGCGCGATCCTCATAGGCGAGGCGCTTGGCCTCGGCCTGCAAGTGGATCGACAGCGCGGACTGGAAGCCTGCACCCTTCAGGTCGAACCGCTCGAGGATGTTGAGCATCTGTAGCGTCGCCAGCCCCTGCGTGTTCGCGCCGAGCGCGTGGACGGTCGTGCCGCGATAGTCGGTCGTGCTGGGCGCGATCCATTCCGAATGGTGCGCGGCGAGGTCCGCCGCCGACAGCCACCCGCCGATCCGCTTGAAGTAGCGCTCGATCGTCTGCGCGATGTCGCCCTCATAGAACGCATCGCGTCCACCGCTGGCGATCGCGCGATAGGTGCGTGCGAGGTCGGGGTTGCGGAACACGCCCCCCGCCGCCGGCCCCTTGCCGTCCGCCAGCCCATAGGTACGCAGCGCATTGACGGACTCCTCCAGCCCGTTCCCCGGACGGCGAAACGCGGTGAGGCTGCGGCGGATGTAATAGGCAATGATGTCGGGCACCGGCGCGCCCGCTTCGGCGAGCGCGATCGCGGGCTGGAACAGGTCCGCCCAGGGCAGCTTCCCGTAGCGCTGGTGCATCGTCCACCACGCATCGACCGTCCCCGGCACCGACACGCTAAGTGCGCCGAGCGGCGGCAGTGCGCCGTTCCTGGCGCGCGATCGCACCGTTTCCAGGCTCAGGCCGCGCGGCGATGCGCCCGACCCCGCGAGGCCGACCACCGCCTTGGCCTTGGGATCCCAGATCATCGCATAGGCATCCCCACCGATCCCGCTCGACGTCGGCTCGAGGAAGCCGAGACACGTGTTGATCGCGATCGCCGCATCGACCGCCGACCCACCCGACCGCAGGATGTCGATTCCCGCCTGCGTCGCGAGCGGATGCGCGGTCCCCGCCGCGCCGTTGAGGCCGTAGACCGCGGTGCGCGACGCGAAGCTCGCGCCGATCGGCCGGTCGCCGGCATGGACGTCGGGGCGCAGGAAGCGCTCCTCGCCGGGCGCCCAGAATGTAGGATTGGTATCCGTCGCGGGTGCTGCCCCCTGACCCGGGCCGGGGGCGGGGTCGGTGCTGGCTGTACCGCGCTGCGCAGATGCGAGTGTCGGAAGCAGCGCCGTCGCCGGCAGCGATGCGATGAAGGTGCGACGATGCATTGGCGAACTCCCAGGACCCGGCATGGTTGTTGCCCGCAGGGGCGATCGGCGCAAGTGGCTGAAATCGGCGGCGCGTCGACGGATCAGCGCCGGCGTCCGGCCGCGACGACCTGAAGCAGCACCGCCGCCGCGGACAAGGCCGCGCCCAGGCCCGTGACCGCGACCCAGCCGTCCATGTGCCATGCCCAGGTCGCGCCGGCGGATCCCGCCGCGCCGCCGAGGAACATCGCCCCCATGAAGATCGTGTTGAGCCGGGCGCGGGCCTCGGGCCGCAGCGCGTAAACCACATGCTGGTTGGAGACGAGCGCGCTCTGCACACCGAAATCGAGCAGGATCACGCCGACCACCAGCCCGGCAATCGAACTCCACAGCGCAAAGACCGCCCAGCTTGCCAGCGTCAGCACGGCCCCGAGCAGGATCACCAGCCTGGGACCGCGGCGGTCGGCGATACGCCCGGCGACCGGCGCGGCGAGCACGCCGACCGCGCCGACCACCCCGAACAGACCCGCGATATCCGCCCCCAGACCGAAGCGCGGACTCTGCAGATGGATCGCGAGGATCGTCCAGAACACGCTGAACGCGCCGAACAGCAGCGCCTGCGTGATGGCGGCCTTGCGCAGCGCGCCGAACTCCCGCCAGAGACCGCCGAGCGACCGCAGCAGCCCTGCATAACCGAGATCCGCGGTCGGGACGCTGCGCGGCAGCCGCAACGCCATCACCACCCCCGCGCCAAGCGCCATCGGCACGCCCAGCCAGAACATCGCTCGCCACCCGGCATGCGTCGCGACGAAACCCGCCAGCGTCCGGCTGAGCAGGATGCCGCACAACAGCCCCGCCATGACCGTCCCGACCGTTGCACCGCGTCGTTCCGGGCTTGCGAGATGCGCGGCGAACGGCACGACCTGTTGCGCGACGGTCGACAATATCCCGACGAGCAGCGACGCGGCGATCAGCATCGCCGCGCTCGGGGCGATCGCCGCGAGGATCAGGGCCGCGGCCAGCCCCAAGAACTGCACGACGATCAGGCGCCGGCGTTCGACCAGGTCGCCGAGCGGCACCAGCAGGAACAGCCCCGCGGCATAGCCAAGCTGCGTCGCGGTCGGCACCAGGCTGGTCGCGGCCCCGGGCAGGTCGCGCTCGATGATCCCCAGCATGGGCTGGTTGTAATAGATATTGGCGACGGCAACGCCGGCCGCCGCGGCCATCACGAACGTCAGCCCCCGACCGAGATGGTGTCCGCCCGGCGGGCCTGGCATCGACGCATCCGGCTCCAAGGGGCCACGGTCGTCCGCAATACTCGTCATACCAAATTCCTCTGCGACCGCGTGCCCGCTATGTGGACCATGGTGCAATGCCCGATAAGAGCGCGTCAGTGGCGAAGATGGGGTCGCGATCAGCGGCGCATCAATGCGGTGCGGAAGGTAATCGCGAACCGGGTCCGCCCCGGCCGCGACGCGAGCACCACCCGCGTCGCGTGCGCCTCCGCGACCTGCGCGACGATCGCCAGCCCCAGCCCGCTGCTGGCGGATGCGGCACGATCGCGTTTCCAGAAACGGCGAAAGATCGACGGCTGATCCGCCTCGGGGATGCCGGGGCCGTCGTCGCAGACCGCCAGCGTGCCGTCTGTCCCGATCGTCACGTCGATCCGACAGCCAGGACCGCTATGCTTGACCGCATTCTCGATCAGGCAGCCCAGCGCCTTGGCGATCCAGGCCGCATGGCCCGCGACCATCACGCTGTCCGCCTCCGTCGACAGCGCGATCGACTTGCCCTGACGGATCGCCAGCGGCGCGATCGAGGCCACGCCGTCGGTCGCTATCGCGACGAGATCGACCGATGCCGCGGTATCCAGCGCGACGGTTTCGAGCTCGGCGATCTCCAGCACCTGCTCGACGATGCGGCCGAGCGTGTCGAGATCGCTGCGCAGCGTCGCTCGCAACGTCGCATCCTCGACCTCCTCAACACGAAGCCTGGCCACCGCGATCGGCGTGCGCAGTTCGTGCGCCGCATCGGCGATGAAGTCGCGCTGCATGCGGTAGCTCGACGTCAGACGCTCCAGCAGCGCATTGACCGCACGCGCGAGCGGACGCACCTCGGCCGGAAGCCGGTCGTCATGCAGCCGCAAATCGAGCGGCAGCGCATCGTCCGTCCGCAGCGATGCGGAGGCTCGCCGTACCGGCGCGACCGCACGCCGGATGATCAGCACGTCGATCGCCAGCAGAACCAGCAGGACCGGCGTCACGATCGCCAGACCGTAGAGCAGGAACTGCGCCAGCAGGTCGTCGAGAATATAGTCCGGGTGGGTCAGGTTCTGCAGGACGACGATCCAGACACGCGCGCTCCCGACGCGCACCGGGCTGCTGGCGCCGGCATAGAAGGCGTGCCGCGACTGCCGGCGGAAGAAACGCTCCTCGTCGCTCAGCGGGATGGCAGCGAGCGGCACCAGGATCGGCGAGTCCGACCGGAACAGGACCGCACCACGCGGATCGACGATGCGGAATGCAAAGCCCGCCCCCGGCGCGAACACCGCGGCGCTGGTCCCGTCCTGGGTCAGGTGCAACCTTCCGGTCGCGTCCTGCGACAGCGCCTGGCGCAGGGCCTGGGCATGGACGTGGACCGTCTGATGCTGGATCCGCGCCGCCGTCGTGTCGAGAAACAGATAGACCCCGCCGGCCACCGCGACGGCGGTGATCAGCACCGCGATCGCGTGCCAGCGCAGGATCTGCGCCATCAGCGACCGTGGCGGCCGCGTCACGCGTCCCGCTCCAGCATCATGTAGCCGACTCCTCGGACCGTAACGATATCCGCGGTCGCCTGCGACTCCGCCAGGCGACGCCGCAGCCGGTGGACATAGACCTCGACCGCATTCGACCCGAGATCGTCGGCGAGCCCGAACAGCAATTGTTCGAGATGCTGCTTGGTCACCACCCGGCTCGTGCGGCGGATCAGCCCGGCGAGCACCTCCAGTTCGCGCGCGGACAAAACGGTCGGCCGGCCGGCAACGGTGACCTCGCGCGTTGCCGGATCGAACCGGACATTGCCGCAATCGATCGTCCGGTCGACAATCGTGCCGCTGCGCCGGAGCAGCGCCTGGATGCGCGCGAGCAGTTCCTCGGGCGCGAACGGCTTGGCGAGATAGTCGTCGGCCCCCGCCTCAAGCCCGGTCACGCGGTGTGCGACGCTCGCCCGCGCGGTCAGCGCGATGACCGGCGTGGGATCGTCGCGGTCACGCAATTCGCGCACGACCGACAGGCCATCGCCGTCCGGCAGCCCGAGATCGAGGATGACCGCGGCATAGCGCGTATAGGACAGGATCAGCCGTGCATCGGCGGCCGTCGCGGTCGCGTCCGCGGCATAGCCCGCCTCGCCGAGCAGCCGGATCAGCATCGTGACCAGATCGGCATGGTCCTCGACGATCAGGATCCGCATCGACGCTCCCCGGTCGGGCTGCCCGGAGCGCACCGCCCGCGCCGATGGCCGCCTGTAAGGCTGGCGTAAGCCGGACGGGATAGGCCGACCGATCCTCGATCCCGATCGATGTCGCGCGATGCGCCGTCAGCAAAAATCAGAGTGTCTCCATGTCCAATATCCTTGGCCCGTTCGAACGGCTTGCAGCGACCCGCGCCGCGGTGTCCCGCGTCCGTGCGGCGCCCTACCAGCCGCGCCGGGTCGCCCTGTTCTCGGGCAACTACAACTATCTGCGCGACGGCGCCAACCAGGCGCTCAACCGCCTTGTTGGGTATATTGAGCGCGACGGCGTCGACGTCCGGGTCTATTTACCGACATCGCCCCGCCCCGCCTTTGACCCCAAGGGCACATTGGTGTCGGTCCCGTCGGTTCGCATTCCGGGTCGCGGCGAGTATCGGCTGGGGCTCGGATTGCCGGCGGCGGTCCGGCGCGATGTCGAATGTTTCCGCCCCGACATCGTCCACCTGTCCGCCCCCGACTGGACCGGCGTTGCCGCGCAGCGGCTGGCGCGGACGATGGGCGTCCCGGTCGTCGTCAGCCTGCACACGCGGTTCGAGACCTATGCGCAATTCTATGGTGCGGGATTGATCCGGCCAACGATGGAACGGCATCTCGACCGGTTCTACACCGGCAGCGACGCGATCCTCGTGCCCACCCCGCCCATCGCCGCCGAGTTTTCCGCCAAGGGGCTTGGCGAGCGGACACGTCTCTGGGGTCGCGGAGTCGATCGCGACGCCTTCTCCCCGCGCCACCGCGACCTGGCCTGGCGTCGGTACATGGGCATCGCCGACACCGACATCGTCCTGCTCTTCTTCGGCAGGCTGGTCCGCGAGAAGGGGCCGGCGCTGTTCGCCGACATCGTCGACGCGGTTCGCACGGGTAGCGGAGATCTGTGCGGATCATCCGCCACCATCCGGGCCGTGATCGTCGGCGACGGGCCCGAACGGGACTGGCTAACGCGGCGCCTGCCGGACGCGATCCTCCTCGGCAGCCTGTCGGGCGACAGACTGGCCCGCGCAGTCGCCAGCGCGGATATTTTCGTCAATCCGAGCATTACCGAAGCCTTTGGCAACGTGACGTTGGAAGCGATGGCATCGGGATTGCCGAGCGTGTGCGTCGACATCCCCAGCGGACGCAACCTGCTGCGCAAGGAAACGGGCATGTTCTTCGCCGCGAACGATCTCGATGCGGCGGTTGCCGCGGTTCGCCGTCTTGCGCTGTTCTCGGATCTGCGCGCGTCGATGGGCCGGGCCGCACGTGCGGCAAGCGCGGCCTATGACTGGGACACGGCGTCGGCGATGGTCCTCGACGCCTATCGTGCGCTATTGGGCACGGACACGGTGTCGGCAACCGCCGATCCGGGTGCCGCGCCGGCACTCTGGCGGAACCGGTTGGCCGCGGGCTGAGCGTCGTGACAGAACAGTGCAGCGCCCGGACGCCGTCAGGGTGGCGACGTCTCCTGTCATCGTCGTCGGTGCGAACGGCAGCCGCTGCTGCCGCGATGCTCGCCGTCGTCGCGATCGCCCTGTCGGCACTCGCAAGCCTGCTAGACGGGGTCGACTGGTCCGACGTCCGCGACGCGCTCACGCGGATCGGCTGGGTCCGGCTGCTGCTCGCGGCCGGGATCACCGCAACCAGCTACGGCGTGCTGACCGGCTATGACGTGATCGCGCTGCGGGTCATCGGGCGACGGGTTGCCTATCCCCGTGCGGCGCTCGCCTCGTTCACCAGCTATGTCTTCAGTCACAATTTCGGGTTCGCGCTGCTGACCGGCGGAACCGCGCGGTGGCGGATCTACCAGCCCGCAGGGCTGACGATCGGCGAAGTCGGCCATGTCATGGTGCTGACCGGCCTGACCTTCTGGTCCGGGGTGCTCTTGCTGCTCGGGATCGGGCTGATCGCCAGTCCCGACAGGCTGGCGATTGCCGGCCTTGCGATATCCTACCCGGTGCATGCCGCGATCGGCGCGGCGAGCCTTGCCCTGCTGGGCGTGGTGCTGGTCCTGCTCCACCGGCGTGGCGGTCGGATGATCGTCGCGTTCGGCCGCTCGATCCCCGTGCCTCGCACGCGGCAGGCACTCATCCAGATGATGATGGCGAGCATCGACCTCGTCCTCGCGGCGCTGGTGTTGGTCGTCCTGCTGCCCGGTGCGTCGCTTGCCCTGCTTCCCGGCCTGTTGCTCGGGTACCTCGTGGCGATCACGACGGGACTCATCACCCACGCCCCGGGCGGCGTGGGCGTGTTCGAAGCGGTGATGCTGGCAAGCCTCCCCGAGATCGACCGCGCGACGCTGTTCGCCGCCTTGCTCGCCTATCGGATGGTCTATTTCCTGATCCCGCTGGCCATCGGGATGGTGCTGTTCGCGCTTCATGAAGTCGACCTGCGGGCCCGCGTAAGGTCGGCGTAAGTCGGCGCGGCAATGAGCGCATGTCCTCATGCACTATCCATCGGAACCCGTTACCATGATCATCCGCGCGCGGCCCAGCGCCCCGTTTTCCCTCGCAGCGTTCTGCGCCCCCGCCCTCCTTGCCGCCAGCACCGGCGCTGCCGCGCAGACGCGATCGGCAGACGCCCAGCCGGTACCGGGCGCGACCGCGATCGCGGGGGCGACGTCCGCGGCGATCCCCGCCATCCCCGAACCGATGATCTTCGACATGGTCCGGCCACTCGGCGCACGGCGCGGCGAGCTCGAGACCAACACGCTCGCCCAGGTCAATCTCAGCGGACCGTCGCGCCATGTCGAATGGGCGCCTGAGGTCGAATATGCGGTCGCCGACGGCTTTGCGGTCGAGCTCGAGCTGCCGTTCACCAATAGCCGGCTGACCGATCTCAAAATGGGGCTGCAGGGAACATTCGGCACGTTTCGCGGCGGACGCAGCATCCACGGCGTCCAGTATCTCGGGCTTCACAATCGCCGCGATGGGGGGTGGTCGAGCAGCCTGGTCTATCTGCTCGGCAACCGCTTCGGCGAACGGTTGAGCACGATGACGATGATCGGCGCGGGCGACGTGACGCTCAGGAGCACGAAGGGCACCGGGCTGATCGTCAATCACTCGACATTCTGGGATGTCGATGACGGCACCGTGCTCGGGTTCGAGGTAAACCGGCAGACGGGGGCGAGCGGCCATTGGCTCTTGATGCCACAGCTGCACCGCGCGATCGGGCGGAAGGTCTCGGCGCAGATCGGTGCGGGCGCCGAACGCGCCGTGTCGGGTCCATTCCGACCGCGCGTCGGCCTGCGCATCATCCGCGAATTCTGAGGTGCCAGCTGCCACGCAGGCCGGGCCCGCTGGTGCCGGCACGCCCGACATGCCACACCCCTGACATATCAGAACAAGGGGTTATGAATGCGCGCCAGTGCCTGTTTGATCGCTCTCCTCCTCGTCACGACCAGCGCGGTCGTCTCCGGCGCCAGCGCGCAGACGCCGGGCACGCCCTATCACCGCGCGCCCGATGCGATCGCACGGGCGCTGGAGACACCCCCGACCCCGGGCGTCTCGGTCAGCCCCGACCACCGGACGCTCGCGATCCTCGGTCGCGAGAATCTTCCGTCGATCGCCAATCTGTCCAAACCGATCCTGCGGCTCGGTGGCTATCGCATCGATCCCGCGACCAACGGCCAGGCCGAGGTCCGCGTACAGTGGCTGAACGCGCTGCAGTTCAAGGATCTGGCGAGCGGCAAGACCATTAATGTCGCGCTGCCGGCCGGACTACGCTTTGCCGCACCCGACTGGTCGCCCGACGGCACCCGCCTCGCCTTCTACGCACAGCAGCCCGACGGTCTCTCGCTGTGGATCGCCGAGCGTGACGGCAGCGCGCGCATGGTGGCCAGCGGCCTGAACGGCACGTTCGGCACGCCGTTCGCCTGGATGCCCGACAGCACGGCGCTGATCGCCTACACCGTCCCCGCGAACCGCGGCCCCGCGCCGGTCGCCGGCGACACGCCGACGGGCCCCGTCGTCCAGGAAAGTGCAGGCCGATCGTCGGCGGCGCGAACCTATGAGGATCTGCTCGGCGATGCGCAGGACGAGGCCCTGTTCGATCATTATTTCACGGGCCAGCTCGTCCGGATCGCGCTGTCGGGTGCCGCCCGGCCGATCGGGGCACCCGGGCTCATCACCGAGTTCAGCGTCTCGCCCGACGGCCGGTATCTGCTGACCGAACGGCTCAAGCGCCCCTATTCCTATCTGCTGCCCGCGCGCTATTTCCCGACCGAGATCGCCGTCGCGACGATCGATGGCCAGCGGGTACGGACGCTGGTCGATCGCCCGCTCGCCGACGATCTTCCGGTCGACTTCGACGCCGCCGTCAAGGGACCGCGCGAGGCGATGTGGCGATCCGACGCCCCCGCCACGCTCGTCTGGGCGGAAGCGCTCGACGGCGGCAATCCGCGTGCGAAGGTCGCCTTCCACGACGTGGTCAAGATGCAGGCAGCACCGTTCGAAGCAGCGCCGGTCGATCTGGCGATGACCCCGGCGCGCTATGCGACGACCTTCTGGGGCGATGACGGCTTCGCGATGGTCGTCGATCGCGAATGGCGGTCGCGGACCGAACACCGGCTCGCGGTCGCACCGGCGCGACCGGGCCAGGCGCGCACGCTGCTGACCCGCAATTATCAGGACCAATATGGCGACCCGGGTCGGCCGGTCGTCGAATCGAACGCCGCGGGCAAACCGGTGATGCGCTTCACCCCGGACCATAAGGCCGTCTACGTCACCGGCGACGGTGCGACCAAGGCGGGCGCCTTCCCCTTCCTTGCGACGCTGCCGCTTACAGGCGGCGAACAGACGCGGCTATGGTCCGCCAAGCCGCCCTATTACGAAACCGTCGTCGCGATGCTCGACGATACCGGGCAGCGCATCCTCACGCGCCGCGAAAGTGCGAAGCTCGCCCCCAATTACGTCGTGCGCAGCGTCAGGGGCGGCAGTGCCAAGCCGGTCACCGCGTTCGCCGATCCTGCCCCGGTGTTCGCCGGCGTGACGCAGCGCACGATCACCTATCCCCGCGCCGACGGGCTTGCGCTGTCCGGGTCGCTCTACCTGCCCGCGGGCTATGATGCGAAGCGCGACGGGCCGCTGCCGACCTTGCTCTGGGCGTACCCCGCCGAATTCACCGATGCGAAGGTCGCCGGGCAGACCGTCGACCAGGGCAATCGCTTCGTGCGCCCACGCGGCATCAGCCACCTGTTCCTGCTGACCCAGGGCTATGCGATCCTCGACAATCCGGCGATGCCGATCATCGGCGAAGGCGGCACGGAGGCGAACGACACCTACGTCAAGCAACTCCAGCAGAATGCGCAGGCGGCGGTCGATGCCGTCGTCAAGCTCGGGGTCGCCGACCGGACCCGCATGGCGGTCGGCGGGCACAGCTATGGCGCGTTCATGACCGCCAATCTGCTCGCGCATACCGATCTCTTCCGCGCAGGCATCGCCCGGTCGGGCGCGTATAACCGCACGCTGACCCCGTTCGGTTTCCAGGCCGAACAGCGGACCTATTGGCAGGCGACGCCGACCTATACCGAAATGAGCCCGTTCACCTATGCCGACCGGATCAAGGCGCCGATCCTGCTGATCCACGGCGGCGCGGACGACAATAGCGGGACCTTCCCGATCCAGTCCGAACGCATGTACGCTGCGCTCAAGGGCAATGGTGCGACCGTGCGCTACGTCGTCCTGCCGAACGAGCCGCACGGCTATCGCGCGCTGGAGTCGACCGAAGAGACGCTGTGGCAGATGACGGACTGGCTGGACCGCTACGTGAAGCCGAAGCCGGCAACGGAGACGGCGGAGCGCCGGCCGTGACCGGGCGGTGCTCCTTTCCGCAGGCTTGCGCGACCGCCGATCGCATCGCATCCCCACCCCATGTGTAATCGCGCGCGGTTCAAGGGCGAGCCCGAAACCCTGACCCAGGTCTTTGGCGCGGGCTGGCTGACGCCAAGGCCGATGGATAACCGGTTCAATCCGACCGAGCTCTATCCCAAAAGCCGCGCCTATGTGATCCGCGAGCAGGACGGGGCCCGCGGGCTCGACGTGATGCAGTGGGACGTGACCGCCGGGCAGGCGCCATGGCCGATGACCAATGTCCGCAACCTCGCGCTCCCACAGTGGAAAGCGCTCGCGGCGAACCCCGAAAACCGGTGCCTGATCCCGCTCACCGAATTCTGCGAATGGACGCCCGACCCCGTTGATCGCGGCGACGGGAAAAAGCCCATCAAGGGCGAGATGTGGTTCGACGTCATCGACCAGGACGTGTTTGCGATCGCCGGATTCTGGCGCCAGATCGGCGAGCAGCGCTATTTCGCGATGGTCACCTGCGACGCGAATGACCTGGTCGCGCCGATCCACCCCAAGGCGATGATCACCATCCTACATCCGGACAGTCACGCGCTCTGGCTCACCGGTCGCTACGACGACGTCGTGGCACTGCAGCGCCCCTATCCGGCCAGCCGGATGACGGTGCGCGGCCCCGTCTTTCCGACCCGCACCGCCGCGCCAACGGGCCGCACCCTGCTATAAGTGTCGAACTACCCAGCGCGGCAGCGGGCCGCGCGCCAACGCCAAGCGGCAATCACCCACAACCATGATCAGGCGGGCGGCGTACCGCCCGCCTGACCGATCGTCACTTGGGGGCGGACGGCGCGGCGGGCGCGACCGTGGTGGCGACAGGCGTCGCGGCGATCGGCGCACCCGGCGACGCCACCGTCGCGGCCGGGGATTTCATCGTCTGGCGGATGAACACGGTCTGGTTGATCTGCTCGAACGCCGTCTGATAGACCGACACGTCGTAGATCGGCTCTTCGTCCTGCGCCCCGGAGCCATAGACGGTCGATTTGACTTTCCCCATGACGAAGCTCAGCCGCACATGCGTCGTCGACGGGCTGGTCTGCTCGATAAAGGCCGAGACGATCGGCGTCTTCTTCGATTTACCGAAACCGGTCCACAGGCTGTACGACATCTTGCCCTTGGTCGAGGCGATACCGGTGATCAGCCCGGTGTCCTTGTCGGCGGCCTGGATACGATAGCCCGAATCCTGCAGCACCGACATGACGGCGCCGAACACCTGATCCTTGCTCGCCTCAATGTCCCGACCCTGCAGTTGCTGGAGTTCGAGCGACGACATGACGACCGGCTTTTTTGCAAGGACGACAGACGCGTCGAGGCACGCACCCGCCATGGCGAGCGCTACGATAAGCTTCTTCATTGATATTCCCCCTTAAAACGAACTGCTGCGGCTTTGAAAATCGCTGACCACCTTGTTCGCGTCGAACTTGATCACGAGTGTCATGGCGCGCGACGACTGGCTCGACCGCGACTTCTTGTTGCTGAACCCCAGACCGCCCAGCCCCGCGGCGCCGCCGCCACCACCGCCGCCGAACAGGCCGATCGAAAACCCCGATGTCTTGTCGTAAGACACCGTGGCATGGCGGTCATAGACCCACATTTCCTGTCCGGAACCATCGATAGTGGTAATGTTGGGCCCGCCAAACGCCTCGATGATCTGTGCCTGCGTCGTGGTGCCGACCTTCAGGTTCATCTGCACCATGCCGTGCGTCAGCGTGTTCGGATCATCCTTCGCCGAAACCCCTGCCGGAACCGTCGCCGCAAATGCCGCAGCCAGAATGATTGCTCGAATCATAGATCCCCCCGTAATATCTCGCGCTTATCACTGTTGTTTGTGCGCGAGAAGGCGGAGCCGGAGGCAATAGATCGATATCTGATGTATTGTGGCGAAGCGAAGTCTGAAGACAGCCAGATCTAGTCGGAGATCGTGCCGTCAGCGGAGGCGTGGTGGCCGCCGCTGACGGCGATCCGGCGTCAGGCGTGCGCCGGCCTGGCGTGAACGATCGCGGTCGCCGCGGACATCAGGATCGCGTCCTCGACGAACCCGGTGCTCGTCTGCCCCCAGCGTTCCATCGCCCATTTGCGGGCGGCGAGGCCACCATAGGATGACAGGATCGCCGCACCGATCCCGAGCGCTGCGCCCGTCAGCTGACGCTTTGGCGGGGCGAGCGCCGCGCCGGCAAAGCCGCCCGTGATCGTGCGCGCGAGCAGACCGAGGAACACCGTACGATCGGGCGCGGTCTTCATCTTATCGCCGGCCATTTCGGCCGCGGCCATCGCCACGCCCCCGGCGGTGATCAGCGGCATCGCCATCAGACGCGCCCCGGCGGTGTCCTCGGGGAGTGTGCCGCGCTGGGCGGCGCCGGCTAGTGCAGCAAGTGGCGTCATCGCACGCTGTCCGGCCACCAGGCCTATCAGAAGGGAACGAAGCATAAGGGATCCTGTCGGTTGGAGCGATTGTCTGATCGGCCTCGTCAACGGATGACACCGTCAATGCGCTCCATCGCTGCGCGCGCTCGATCGTGCACCGACCTGCGTATCACCCCGATACGCAGAGCGGCGCCCGCAAACGCGCTTGAACGTCCCCGATTTGCGCATATGCCGGAATGCATTGGAGCGAACGATGAATGATCCGGCGAATACCAAAAGCGCGGCGTGGGACGGGACCCTAGTCAAAATCTGGCTCGAGCGGCGGCTCGCCGCGGCGAAGCTCGACCAGGCAATGGCGGACCGGCGCGGCTACGAGGCGCAGGACGATTATGACAAGGCGGCCGCCGAGGAATGGGCCTGTCGGGCGCTTCAGGCACCGGACTGCACCGCGGATCAGGCCGGTTTTGCAAAACGGCTCAAGGACCTGATCGCGCAGGACGATTATACCGCAACCGGTATCTATGACGATATCCGGTTCCAGCGCCATGTCCGCAGCCAGCTGCGCAAGATTGCCAAGATGACCAAGACCAATGAAGGGTTCGAAAGGACGCTCCGCTATCAGTAAAGCCGGGCTGCGAGCGCAGCGCAGCGCCCGGATTTCGCGGTACCGCCGGCACTAGGTCGGCCGCATCCTCACGAGGCCCGTGCCATCGCGCCGCTGCCGACACGCCGCGCCTCGCGCTGCCCGTGCTTCGCCAGGAGCGCGGTCGTCGCATCCCGGTCGACCGCGGGGGAAAATACGAATCCCTGGCCAAGCACGCAGCCGATCGCGCGAAGCTGCGCGATCTGCCGGTCCGACTCGATTCCCTCCGCGACGATCCGGATGCCCATCTTCTTGGCGACACGGATCAGCCCTTCGACGATCGTCGCGCTGACACTGTCGGGTTCGAGATGATCGACGAACGTCTTGTCGATCTTGATCACGTCGACGGGCACCGTCAGAAGATGCGTGAGCGACGCGAAACCGGTCCCGAAATCGTCGAGCGCCACCCGGATGCCGTGGTCGCGGAGTGCGCGGATCGCCTCTTGGATCGCCTGGTCGCCTCGGCCCATATACACGGTCTCGGTGACCTCCAAGATGACATGCTCGAGCGAGACGTCATGGCGTTCGAACGCTGATGCGAGCACGCGCGCAATCGCCCCGCCGCTCAAATCCTCCGACGAGACGTTGATCCCGACATGCTGGACCGCGAGACCCAGATCGAGCCAGGTCCGGATGTCGACGGCTACAAGCCCCATCATCCGTTCGGTCAGCGCGGTCGAAACCCGCGCATCGCTGGTGGCTTCGTGGAACGCGGCGGCGGAAATGATCCTGTCGTCAATGCG
Source organism: Sphingomonas sp. CFBP 8765 (assembly GCF_014841445.1). Taxonomy (NCBI): domain Bacteria; kingdom Pseudomonadati; phylum Pseudomonadota; class Alphaproteobacteria; order Sphingomonadales; family Sphingomonadaceae; genus Sphingomonas; species Sphingomonas sp. CFBP 8765. The sequence goes on from NZ_JACYTY010000001.1 coordinate 886,259, forward strand.
CATCCGGCACAGCGCTTCCAGACCGACGATCTCACGCGTGTCAAGCCGGAAGATCGGCTGGTAATAGGCCTCGATCCGTCCGTCGCAGAGTGCTGCGCTGACATCGCGGATCGCGTGCAGGCGCCGCGTCATGCTCGAACCCAGCGCGGCCGAATACATCACGAAGCTGCCGCGCGCGGTATCCTTTGCGTGATACAATGCGAAATCAGCGTTCTGGCGCACAGGGTCGGTGACGGGATCGCCCGCGATATAGACCGCGCCACCGATGGTCGCGCGCGGCACGACGATCTGGCCGCCGCAATCGGCGGGTCGGCCCAGCGCATCGAGGATCCGCTGCGCGATCGCATCGGGTTCGGCCAGATCGTCCGCCGACTCCAGGATCAGCGCGAATTCGTCGCCGCCGACCCGAAAGGTCCGCCCGGGCTCCCCCGCCGCCGCGATGCGCTGACCGACGATTCGCAGGACAGCATCGCCGGCCGGATGCCCGAACGTGTCGTTGATCACCTTCAGATTGTCGAAATCGAGCACGAACCGCGCCCAGCGCTCGACCGCCCGTTCCCGGATATCGGCCAATGCCGCATTGAAGGCGGCCCGGTTGGGCAGCTCGGTCAGTGTGTCGGTAAAGGCGCGCCGCTCATGTTCGACGACGCGATTATGGCGGTCAATGGCGATCAGGCAGAGATGCAGGCAATGCTCGACGAGCACGCGTTCGAACGCCGTCGGCCCCCGCGCTTCGCGGTAGTAAAAGGCAAAGGTCGCCACGGTAACGCCGTCCGGATTTGATATCGGACTCGACCAGCAGCCGCGCAGACCAAGCGGCGCCACCAGATGCTTGAAATCGGCCCAGCGCGGATCGGTCGCGATATCCGCGACGCTGACGTCGGTGCCAAGATACGCGGCGGTGCCGCACGACCCCGCCAGCGGCCCGATCGCGGCGCCATCGATCGCCTGCGAATACGACTCCGGAAGACTGGGGCCGGCCAGCGGATGCATCCTGCCCGCGCGGTCGACCGTCAGGACCGAACAGATCACGCCGGGCACCAGCTGCTCGACCTTCTCGCATAACGACCGGCAGGTCACGTCCAGACTCTCGCCCCGTGCAATCCTCTTGAGTATCGCGTTTTGGAGTTGCAGCACCACACGCTGGGTATCATCACCGACTGGATAGGATAGATCGGTCATGGAGAAATCATAAGCCATGGATGCATCTGAGAACAATTTCTATTTACTTTTCATGAACATCCCAAACGGCTATAGTTCAGCCCGATTTGGCATGTATCCATTCGTCAACGGACGCGCACCCAGAACTGTACTGCACGAGCCCTCCGGAGTCCGACCGACACGCACGGACTTCGCCACGGATTGAGGGTCCTTAGCCAAAGAACATATAGCGAACAATAGGTCTTGTCGCGATCTGGTCCCGCGCCTAGGACGCCGCATGGCTGGCACTCGCCGGCGGCGGAACACACGCGGGCGATGCTGCGCGAGGGGCTTGACGATGACGGACGCAGATCGGTGCTATTTCGAACGGCGAGCCGAGCAGGAAATTGCAATGGCCGCCGCCACCGAAGATCCAAGCGCCTGCGCCCGCCATTACGAACTCGCGAACCTGTATCTGTCGCTCATTTCGGAAACGCCCGTCAGCACGGCCGCCTGACGAGGACACCGGCATCGGTCAGGCATCCAAGTCGCGGTGCCCGTCGATGCTATGTCAATCGAGATATCCGCAAGGACCTCGCTACGCATCGGCACGCAAGCGGTAGCCGACGCCCAGTTCGTTGGCGATCACGCTGCCGACTGGTCCCGGGTGCTCCAGCTTCTGCCGCAGGTTGCGGATGACGATGCGGAGGTATTCGACGCGCGGGTCTTCCTCGCCGCCCCAGGCCGCCGCGAGCACGCGCTGATGCGTCACGACGCGGCCGATGTGCCGGGCGAGCACCGCGAGCACGTCATGCTCCTTGCGAGTGAGATGCAGTTCCTCGTCGCCGCGGAACACGACCCGACGATCGAGATCGATGCTGACGTCACCGGTGCGCACGATCTTAGGCGTGGTTTCAGACAGTCCATGATGACGCAGCGCCACGCGCAGGCGGGCGAGCAGTTCCTCGCTGTCGAACGGCTTGGTGATGAAATCATCCGCCCCCAGGTCGAGTGCCGTGACCTTCTCGTCGACCGCATCGCGTGCCGACACCACCAGGATCACGGCATCGCCGTGCGTCCGCAGCAGCGGGATGAGGCTCAACCCGTCGCGGTCGGGCAGACCGAGGTCGAGCAGGACCGCGCTCGGATGCTCGACCGCCGCCTGCTGCAGCGCCTGCCGCCCGTCCTCGGCCTCGACCACGGCATAGCCCGCGCGGGTGAGCGTGTTGCGCAGCAGGCGGCGGATCGCGGCTTCGTCGTCCACCACGAGAATCTTTGCGGGCATTCAGGCGATGCTTTCGGGTTTGAGGTCGCGGACGATGAGCGCGCGGGGGAAGATCAGTGCGAAGGCGGCTCCGCTACCATCGTTGCGGTTCCCGGCCTCGACCATCATGTCCATCGCCTCCGCGAACGCCTTGACGATCGCGAGGCCGAGCCCCGTTCCACCCACCGCGCGATCGGACCCTTCGAGGCGGCGGAACGTCTCGAACACTTCGGTTTCCTTGCCCGGCGGCAGGCCGGGTCCGTGATCCATGACCGCCAGACGAAGCTCGCCGAACCGGTGCCGCCCCTCGATCACGATCTCGGTCCCGGGATCGCCGTAGCGCCCCGCATTGTCGAGCAGGTTGAGCAGGCAATGATGGAGCAGCTGCGGGTCGGTGTAGACCAGTGGAAGATCGGGCGGGACGTCGAGCCGAACCGCATGGCCCTCCAGCGCGCGCCGCGCATCGTGCGCCGCGCCGGTGACCGCATCGCTGAGGTCGGTCGGTTCGATGTTAAGCTTCAATGCGCCCGCCTCGACCCGGGCCATGTCGAGCAGATTGGCGACGAAACGATTGAGCCGCGCGGCCTCGGCCTTGATCGTCGCGATCAGGTCGGGCGTCGCGCCATGCTCGAGCTGGTCCGCCGCGGCAATGACCGCGGTAAGCGGCGTGCGCAGGTCATGGCTCACCGACGACAGCAGCGCCGCGCGCAGGCGGTCGCGCGTCCGCACGGTCTCGACATCGCGCATCTCGACCTCGAGCCGCAACCGCTCGAGCACCAAGGCGGACTGGTCGAGCAGGCTGCTGAGCAGCGGCAGCTGGTCGGCGCGGACCGGGTCGGCCGCGCTATCCTTCGCCACGCCCAGCACGCCCAGCACGCGGCCGCCGGCCTTCAGCGGCTGAAACAGCCACTCCGATGCCGCAAGCGTGCCCGATCCTTTCCCGGCCGCCATCCCCGTGTCCAGCGCCCAGGTCGCCGCGGCGGTATCCATCGTGCCGAGATGATAGCCGGCATCGCTGGCCGCGAGGATCTCCAGGCTCTTGCCGATCCCGGGCACCAGCAGGACGACCTGTACGTCGAGCAGCCCGCGGACGTCGTCGCAGATCATCTGCGCCGCGACGTCGATGTCGTTGACGCTCGTGATCTGGCGCAGAAAACCGGCAAGCGTCGCGTTGGTCCGCGCACTCGCCGCGGCCAGATCCGCCTGCGCCCGGACACGTGAGGTCAGCTGGCTCGTCGCGACCGCGATGGCGAGCAGGACGACGACAGAGACCAGATTTTCGGGATTGCTGATGCTCAGCGTACCGACCGGCGGCAGGAAGAAGAAGTTGTAGGCAAGGCTGGAGGCGATCCCCGCGTAAAGACCGGTCCGCAGGCCATAGAGGCTGGCGGCGGCCATGACCGGCAACAGGTACAACAGCGCGACGTTGCCGAGATCGAGGATGTGGAACAGGGCACTGGCGACGCCGGTGACGCTCGCGACGAGTGCGGTCGTAACTATATAGCCGGCGGGCGTACCCCACCGCGCCGGCCGGCGCCGGCCGCGTTCCCGGCCGCGCGGGTCTGCAGCCACGGGCAGCACATGGACGGTGACCCCCGGGGTATCGCGGATCACGCGGTCGACGACCGAACCGTGCAGGAACTCGAACCACCGCGACCGGTGCGACTTTCCCATGACCAGCTGCGTCGCGCGGGCATCGGCGAGAAAGCCCTGAATACCCGCCACCACATCGGTCGCAGGCACCGTCGCGACGGCTGCACCGAGCTGCGTCGCCAGCGTCATCGCCGCGGCAACGCGTTGATGTTCGGCGTCGGAGAAATTCGCGACGCGCGGGGTTTCGATGAAGAGCGCGGTCCAGGGGCCACGCAGACCGTCGGCCACGCGCTTGGCGGCGCGCACGAGCGTGTCGGCACCGGGCAGTTCGTTGATCGCGACGACGATCCGGTCGCTGCCCGCCCAGGTGCCGCCGAGCCCGAGTGCACGAACGTCGTCGAGCATCCGCGCGTCGACCGCCTGTGCCGCGCGCCGCAGCGCCAGTTCGCGCAAAGCGGACAGGTTCGATTTGGAGAAGAAGTGCGACAGCGCCCGCGTCGCCTCGTGCGGCAGATACACCTTGCCCGCGCGCAGTCGCTCGATCAGCTCGTCGGGCGGGATGTCGACGACCTCGATCTCGGCCATTTCCAGCACGCTGTCGGGTACCGTCTCGCGGACCCGGACGCGGGTGAAGCTGGCGACGATGTCGTTCAGGCTCTCGACGTGCTGGATGTTGACGGTCGAATAGACGTCGATCCCGGCGACCAGCAGTTCCTCTACGTCCTGATAGCGTTTGGGGTGGCGACTGCCCGGCGCGTTGCTATGTGCGAGCTCGTCGACGAGGACGAGACGCGGCGCCCGCGCGAGGATCGCATCGAGATCCATTTCCTCCAGCGTGCGGCCCTCATAGGCGATCGCCCGCCTCGCGATGATCTCGTGGCCGCGGGTCAGCGCCTGGGTTTCCGCCCGGCCGTGCGTCTCGACCACGCCGACGACGACGTCGACGCCGTCGCGGCGCCGCGCCGCGCCCTCGGACAGCATCTCGAACGTCTTGCCGACTCCGGGCGCGGCGCCGAGGAACACCTTGAAACGCCCCCTGCCCTCCTGCGCAGCAGCGCGCAGGAGGGCGTCGGGGTCAGGTCTGCCGTCACCCGAGACCGGCATCAGCGCGCGGGCGCGCCCGAGGCCGACAGGCCGTCGAGCGCGCGGTTGAGCGCCAGCACGTTGACGTGCGGCTCCCCGAGGATGGACGCATCCGTTGCATCCGTGACCAAAGCGCGAACCCGCTCGACCGACACGCCGCGAACACGCGCGATGCGTGGCGCCTGCGTCAGCGCGGCGGCGGGCGACAGGTCGGGGTCGAGGCCCGAACCACTGGCGGTGACCAGATCGGCAGGCACCGGACCAGCCACACCCTCGGCACGGCGTTTCGCGACGTCGGGCGTCACGCGATCGACCAGCGCCTGGCTCGCCGGTCCGAGATTCGACCCCGACGACGCCAGACCGTCATAGCCCTTGCCGGCCGCCGATGGCCGCGTCTGGAAGTAGCGATCGGTCGTGAACGCCTGCCCCACCACGGTCGAGCCAATGACGGTCCCGCGCGCATCGCGCACCAGGCTGCCGTTCGCCTGAGAGGGGAAGATCGCCTGGCCGATCCCGGTCATGGCGAGCGGGTAGACGAGCCCGAGAAGGACCGCGAACAGGATCGTCATGACGATCGCCGGCCGCAGCGCGGAGGTGAAATCCTTGCCCATGTCTGTCTTTCCTTATGCGAGACCGAGGCCACCGACCACAAGGTCGATGAGCTTGATGCCGATGAACGGTGCGACGAGGCCACCCAGACCGTACACCGCGAGGTTGCGTGCGAGCAGCGGTCCGGCTGCCATCGGCCTGTAGGCGACGCCGCGTAGTGCCAGCGGGACGAGGCACGGGATGATGACCGCGTTGAAGATGATCGCCGACAGGATCGCGCTTTCGGGGCTCCCCAACCGCATAACGTTGAGCACGCCGAGCCCCGGATAGAGCACGACGAACATCGCCGGGATGATCGCGAAATATTTCGCGACGTCGTTGGCGACCGAGAAGGTCGTCAGCGCCCCGCGCGTCATCAGCAGCTGCTTGCCGAGGCCGACGACCTCGATCAGCTTGGTCGGATCGCTGTCGAGATCGACCATGTTGCCCGCCTCGCGCGCCGCCTGCGTGCCGGTGTTCATCGCGACCCCGACATCGGCCTGCGCCAAGGCAGGCGCATCGTTGGTGCCGTCACCGCACATCGCGACGAGCCGGCCGCCGGTCTGTTCCTTGCGGATCAGCTCCAGCTTGTCCTCGGGCGTCGCCTGGGCGAGGAAATCGTCCACCCCGGCCTCGGCCGCGATCGCCGCGGCGGTCAGCGGGTTGTCGCCGGTGATCATAACCGTGCGGATGCCCATCGCACGCAGCTCGCCGAACCGCTCGCGGATGCCGGCCTTGACCACGTCCTTGAGGAAGATCGCGCCGAGCAGGCGCCCGTCCTGCGCCACCGCCAGCGGTGTCCCGCCCGCGCGGGCGATCTCGTCGGTGATCCGGCGCAGTTCGGTCGCCGCGGCGGTTTCGCCCGATCCGGCATTGGCGCGCAGGATCGAGTCCACCGCCCCCTTCTGGATCAAGGTGTCGGCCATCTTCACGCCCGAAATGCGGGTCTGCGCGGTGAACGGGATGATCTCGGCCCCGGTAGGGAGCGCGGTGATCGCGACGTTGAATGTTTGCCGCGCGAGCAGCACGATCGAGCGGCCTTCCGGCGTTTCGTCCGCCAGGCTGGCGATCAACGCGGCTTCGGCCAATTGCTGCGCGCTGGTGCCGGAGACCGCGCGGAACTCGCTCGCCTGCCGGTCGCCGATCGTGATCGTACCGGTCTTGTCGAGCAACAGGACGTCGATGTCGCCTGCCGCCTCGACCGCGCGTCCCGACTTGGCGAGCACGTTGAAGCGCACCAGCCGGTCCATGCCCGCGATCCCGATCGCCGACAGCAAGGCGGCGATCGTCGTCGGGATCAGCGTGATGAGCAACGCCGCCAGCATCGCCACCGGGATCGACCCGCCGGCATAGGACGCGAAGCCCGGGACAGTGCCGACCGCGATCAGGAAGATGATCGTCAGCCCGACGAGCAGCAGCGTCAGTGCGATCTCGTTCGGCGTCTTCTGCCGCTCGGCCCCCTCGACCAGCGCGATCATCCGGTCGAGGAACCCCTTGCCGGGTTCGACCGTCACCTTGACGCGGATCTCATCGGAAATGACGCGCGTGCCCGCCGTCACCGCCGAGCGGTCGCCGCCCGCCTCGCGGATCACCGGCGCGCTCTCGCCGGTGATTGCCGCCTCGTTGACCGAGGCGACACCCGAAACGACATCGCCGTCCGACGGGATCAGGTCGTTGGTCTCGACCAGCACGATATCACCGACCTTGAGCTGGCTGGCGGGCACCGCGTCGAACTCGCGCCCGTCGCCTTTGAGCCGCTTGGCGGTCAGTTCCGCCTTGGTCGCGCGCAACGACGCCGCCTGCGCCTTGCCGCGCCCTTCGGCCAAGGCTTCAGCAAACGTGCCGAACAGCACGGTCAGCCACAACCAGATGACGAGCTGGAGCTTGAAGCCGATCGACAGGTTATCCTGCCCGACCACGAGCAGGACGGTCATCAACGCCGCGACCACGGCGGTAACGAACATCACTGGATTGCGAACGAGTTCCTTCGGATTGAGCTTGAGGAACGACGCCTTGATCGCGGGGACGACGAGGTCGGCCGTGAACAGGCTTTTTGTCTGGGTCTTTGCCATGGTGGCCCCCGATCAGGACAATGTGCCGCTGATCATCGCGAGATGATCGGCGATGGGACCGAGCGCGAGGCCCGGCAGGAAAGTGAGACCACCCAAGATGAGGATGATGCCGACCAGCAGCCCCACCCACAGCCCGCCCGTCGTCGGGAACGAGCCCGCGCTTTCGGGCGTGTACTTCTTCGCGGCCAGGCTCCCGGCGATGGCGAGCATCGGCACGATGATGAAGAACCGCCCGACCCACATCGCGACGCCCAGCAGCCCGTTGTAATAGGGCGTGTTGGCGGTCAGACCCGCAAAGGCGGAGCCGTTGTTGGCGACCGCGCTGGTGAAGGCGTAGAGAATCTCCGAGAAGCCATGCGGCCCCTTGTTGAGCGGCCCCGCCAGCCCCTGCTGCAACACCGATGACAGCGCGGTCAGCCCGAGGATCATCAACGGCAGCACCGCGATCGCCAGCACCGCCAATTTCACTTCGCGGCTTTCGATCTTCTTGCCGACATATTCGGGTGTGCGCCCGACCATCAGCCCAGCGACGAACACCGCGAGGATCGCGAACAGCAGGAAGCCGTAAATCCCTGCGCCGACGCCGCCGATCACGACCTCGCCAAGCTGCATGTTGAACAGCGGAATCATCCCGCCGAGCGCGGTGAAGCTGTCATGCATGCTGTTGACCGCACCGCACGACGCCGCGGTCGTGACGACCGAGAACAAGGCGGACGCGGCGATCCCGAAGCGGACCTCCTTGCCCTCCATGTTGCCGCCCGCGACGCCGAGACGCTGGAGCACCGGGTTGCCCGCGGCTTCCTGCCAATAGGTGACGGTGACGCCGGCGAGGAACAGGATCAGCATCGCCGACAGGATCGCCCAGCCCTGCTTGGTGTTGCCGACCGCCTTGCCGAACGTCCAGGTCAGCCCGAAGCCGATCAGGAAGATCGACAGCATCTGGACGAGGTTGGTCAGCGCGGTCGGGTTCTCGAACGGATGCGCGGAGTTCGCGTTGAAGAAGCCGCCACCATTGGTGCCGAGCATCTTGATCGCCTCCTGGCTCGCGACCGGGCCGAGCAGAAGCGACTGTTTCGCGCCCTCCAGCGTCTGGACGTCGACGACGCCCGCCATCGTCTGCGGCACGCCGCTGGCGATCAGGAACAAAGCATAGACGATCGAGATCGGCAGCAGGACATAGAGCGTGACGCGCGTCATATCCGCCCAGAAATTGCCGATCGCCTTGGACTCGCGCCGCGCGAAACCGCGGAACAGCGCGAAGGCGAGCGCGATGCCGGTGGCCGCGCTCAGGAAATTGTGGATAGTCAGCCCCAGCATCTGGCTGAGGTTCGACATCGTCGATTCCCCGCCATAGCTCTGCCAGTTGGTGTTGGTGGTGAAGCTGATCGCGGTGTTGAACGCGAGGTTCGGGCTGAGCCCGGCCAGCCCCTGCGGGTTCCCCGGCAGCACGCCCTGCAAGCGCAGCACGGCATAAGTAAACGCCATCAACATAACGTTGAACAGCAGCATGTGGAGCGCATACCGCCGCCACCCCTGCTCGGCATTCGGGTCAATCCCGGCCAGTTTGTAGAAACCGCGCTCGACCGGGCCGAGCACGATGTGGAGCGGCGTCCTCCGTCCCTCGTACAGCGTGAAAAGCCACACGCCGACCGGTTTGGTCAGCGCGAGCAGGATGGCGACGAAGCCGAGGATCAGGATCCAGCCCTGGAATGTCATGGTGTCCGCCTCCTTCAGAAGCGTTCGGGGCGGATCAGGACCGCCACCAGGTAGACGAGAAGGCCAAGCGCGGTCAGCGCCGCGAGCCAGAGGTCGAGCGTCATGCGTGCGTCCTCACGCGTTGTCGCAGAGCCGGGCATAAGCGAGCGTCGCCGCCACCAGCCCGACCATGACGAGGATCCAGATCAGGTCGTCCATCACCATCTCTCCTCAAAAGGCCGCGGTGAGCGACGCGACGATGGTGCCGCCGGCGATATTGCCGCTGCCGTCCTGTCCCTTGCTGAAACTGGGGCGCAGATAGATCGCCTCGGCGCCCGAAATGTCGGTGTCGATGTACGACACGTTGAAGGTGAGGTTGTGCCAGGTCGCATCCGCGCCGAGCGACCAGTCCCAATATTCGCCGGTCGGCGCGACCGCGGTCGCGTTGGGGCCTAGCCCGTCCTGCCCCCAGCTATGCCCGACATGCGCCTTGGCGGTGATCGGCGTACCGGCCAGCGCAAGCGCGCCGTCGCCCCACAGGTACAGATTGTCGTCCTTGTCGCCCGGACTCGTATAGAGGCCCGCCGCGGCATCGGCGCCGGTCGCATACCATTTGCCGATCGCCTGCTGTTTGGGCGCATAGGCGACGCCCGCGGTCAGCGTTGCGGGGCCGGCGGTGCCGCTGAGCTTGGCATAGGGCTCGGCAAAGTCGGTGTTGTCCGCGCCACCCGGATACATGTACCAGGTCAGCCCGGCGTCGAGCGTCGCATTGTCGGCCAGCTTCACCTTGTAGCCCCCGATCAGATCGAGCTCCATATTGGCGCCGCCGAACGTCCCCCAGCCGGCAAGGTTTGATCCCCAGACGCCGGCATAGAGTCCGCTCTCATGCGACACCGTGATGCCGCCCTGGACGGCCATTTCCCGGTCGGACTGCGACACGCCGCGAAACCGATAGTCGGAGGCGATCGCCGCCGAACCGCTGACCGTCAGCGTTGCCGGCGGGGCCGTATCCGCAGCCGCCTCGGCCTTGTCGCCGGGTGTCGATTGCGCCTGCGCGGTGACGGGAAGAGCGAGGATCGCGACGACCATGGCCGCATGACGGAACTTCATTGATGCACCCCTTGAACGGCGCTCGTCACACGACGATGCCTTCAGAGATGTGCGATTAGGCGCATCGATCGTAGCAATTCGAGATCGATTCCGGGAAATGGCATATAGCGCGCATATAGCTGGCGCATTTTTTACGCTGTGGGCCGATATGCCCGGTGATAAACCGGCGCCAAATTGGCGATGGCGCGCGCGGCCTCGCCGCGGGGGCGATGTGGATCGAGGCACACCGGCAGCTTTGCGAGGCCCGCTTTGCCGTATTGGAGAATGTGATCCGTGACCTGAAGCAGGAGGAAAACGATGAACGGCCAGGGTAGCAATGCGGTCGAGCGCTGCGGCGATCGCGAACTCGTCGTAACGCGGATATTCGATGCGCCGCGCAGCACGGTCTATGAGGCGTGGAGCCAGGCCGATCTCTTCCAGCGATGGTGGGTACCGAAGTCCGTCGCCGGCATTTCGCTGGTCGCTTGCGACCTCGACGTCCGCACCGGCGGCACATACCGGCTGGGGTTCAGCGCCGGCGGCTCCGATATCATGACCTTCTACGGCCGGTATATCGAGGTGGTACCGAACGACCGCATCGTCTGGACCAATGACGAAGGCGAAGAGGGCGCGATCACGACGGTGACCTTCGAGGACCGCGATGCACTGACGCTGCTGACGTTTCGCGAATTCTATCCGTCCCGGGAGGCGCTCGACGAGGCACTGCAGGGCTCGGCGGCAGGATTGCCGGAGCAGCTCGAACAACTCGGCGCATTACTCGCCGGCCAGGATCGATAGCGCGGGTCGGGAACCGCTGCTCTGGGAGTATATGCTCGCTGGAGTCGTGGAGCGTTTGCCAGACCCGCCCAGCTGTCCGCTACGGCATGGATCCCGTGTCTTGGCCAAAGACGAGAAAAGCGCCCCGCATGTCCGTGTGAAAGATCATGGCGGGGCGCTGAGGGTACTCGTCACTGGAGGCGAGAGCCTCGAGTGCTTGATTAGGATCAACTAGTTGATAATGTGTGAAGCATCCCGCCCGCTCCGTGTGACACCGTCGATGTCGCGGGCGGGATGCCGAGCTCTTACCGTCTTGGAGCAGTAAGCTCTGCGACGAGCGTCTCAAATATGGCCGCGGCGGACAAGCCTCATGTCGTCCGCGAATCCCGGATCGAGACAGACAGCGCCCCGTCACGCGCCCTGCCCTCCTTTTCCAACGGCAGCATCGCGATCGGGCGAGCGTCCAACGGCCTTTATCGGGTCGCCGCCGTCGTCTTGTGGCGCTTCTGCCATCACCGGGCACAGGCAAGCGGCGGGCGGCCGTTCATAGGTCGGCAGGCCGCGCGCCTTGCGCAGGCCGATCAGCATATCGACGCTGAGCGGCATTCCGACCTGCCGGCAGATCGCGCTAAGATAGGTCCGGGCATAGGTCGCCCGCGTGTCCGGCGTCCGCGTGATCGCATTGGGTGCCGCGGTGACCACCCGCCAGAACTGGTCGAACGGCGACCGGTCGCCCTCACCCCAGAAATGCAGCAAGGCCAACGCCAGCCGCAGCCCCGGATTTGGCCTCACCGGGTGCGGACAGCAATCGTCGATCGTCTGGTCGAGCACGCACAGCGCGGTGTAGATCAGCCGCGCACGCGTGGGCGGTTTTGCAGGATCGGACATTGGTCACGCACGGCGCCCGATGCAGCGCCGCGTCATGTGCGCGGGACCCAGATGTCGCGAATCCCGAGCCCGAACTCCCCCGCGCCGAGATACGTGCAGAGCTGCTGGTGATTGTCGCAGGTCAGGGCCGCCGGACGCCCCTCGTTGATGAAGCGCGCCAAATAGCCGGGCGACCGGTCGATCATGCGCGACAGGGCGGAAAGGCTCTCTCCGCGTTCGTCGGCCAGCTGGCGCAACGCCTGGCGCGGATCTGCCGGCACCAGCGCCAGGCGAAGTCTCGCGCCCATTACTGCACCATCCAGTCCAGTTCGGCATCGTCGATCGCCGCGAACGCATCGCCATCCGCCGACATCTCGCGCAGGCGCTTGCGTACGGCTTCCGGGTCGCCGTCCTTCGGAAACTGACGATCGGCGCGTGCTGCATCCGCGACCGGATCGATCCAGTCGCCGCGATCGCGCTGTTTCAGCAGCCACCTGCCGAATGTCTCACGCGTCGTTTCAACCCCGTCATCGTCCCTGCCCATCACCTGATCCTCCTGCCGACTCGATGACGGCACTTCTATCCTGTTCCCGTTTCGTTCTCAATGGGCTTAGGCCGTTCATGTGCGAGCCGTCCGCTTCGGCGGGGGAGGAATCGACGCGCTGACTAAGGGGTTTCCCTTAGGTCGCCGGCAACAGGCCGGAAACCAGTCCACCGGCACAAGCAGCGTTCACTGCCATTTCCGGGACGGCGCTCATGTGGTCGAAGCAAATCAACGCGAACAGCGAATCGGCGATGTTCCCAGCGGCCCCCGATCTGGTGATCGTGTTCGGCCCGACCGACCGCCTTGCCGATCGCACGCTCATCGACCGGCTCGCGCACCGCTACGACACCGCGATGATCGTTGGCTGCAGTTCGGGGACGATGGTCGAAGGTGATCGGCTCGACGACGACGGGGTCGTCATCCTCGGCATGGGATTCGACCGGACCGAGCTGCGCCTCGCGGTGCAACCGTTGCCATCGTCCGACCTGTCGTTTGCGGCTGGTGCGGCGCTTGGCGAGGAGCTCGCGGCCGACGGGTTGTCGGGGATATTCGTCCTGTCGAACGGGCTGAACGTCAATGGCAGCGCCCTCGTCGCCGGTCTGCGCACGGTGATCGGCGATCGCGTCGCGCTGAGCGGCGGGCTGGCAGGCGATGGCGCGCGGTTTGCGGACACGCGGATCCTGGCACGCGGCGAACACCACGCAGACGTCGTCGCCGCCATCGGCTTCTACGGCGACCATGTCCGGTTCGCGCATGGCAGCGCGGGCGGCTGGCAGCCGTTCGGCCCCGTACGCACGATCAACGATGCGGCGGGATCGACACTGCGCGGACTCGACGGCGAGCCGGCGCTCGCACTGTACGAGCGCTATCTCGGTGAGGAGGCGGTGGATCTGCCTGCATCGGGGCTGCTCTATCCGCTGGAGATCTGGGATCCCGCCCACCCCGATGTTCGCGTCGTCCGCACATTGCTCGCCATCGACCGTGACGCCGGCACGCTGACCTTTGCTGGCGACATGCCGCAGGGGTGGAAGGCGCGGCTGATGCGCGGGATGTTCGACGAACTGATCAACGGCGCCTCGACCGCGGCGCACCACGCGCTCGACCAGACGGCCGCGTGGGGGACTTTACCCTCAGCGTGCCTCGCGATCAGCTGTGTCGGGCGGAGGCTGCTGATGGGCCAGCGCACCGAAGAGGAAATCGCCGCGGTCGCCACCGCGCTCGGCCCGGACATCGCGCTGGCGGGCTTCTATTCCTATGGCGAGATCGCGCCGCAAAATCAGACCGCGGTGCCGTGCCTCCACAATCAGACGATGACGATCACGCTGATCGGGGAATGTGCGTGAAGCCCCCGCCCCCGATCACTACCGAGCCGCCGGTGCTCCACCGGATCGCGGCACGCCAGGCGGAACGCGCGCGACGGCCCGACGGCGGGATCGACACCGATCGCCTGCTCGCGCTGGTGTCGGCGACCTATGCCGAAACCGATGTCGACCGGCGGCGATCGGATCGCGCGAACCGCCTGATGGCGCAGGAACTGGAGGTCGCGCTGGCGGAAAGCGCGCTTCAGAATTTGCGGTTCAAAGCCGCGCTCGACAACATGAACCAGGGGCTCGCACTGTTCGATGCGTCCCGGCGGCTGGTGCTGACCAATCAGCGGTTCCTCGACATCTACGGGCTCGATCATGCCGTTCCCGGCCTGTCGCTCGACCAGCTGCTGAGCAACAGTCCCTGCCTGTCGGTCAGCACGGCCGACGAGCATCGTCGACTGGTCGAGGAATATGACGGCGCGGCCTCCGCCTATGGCGCGAGGATCGAACAGCGCTGGCCGGATGGACGGACCATCACGATCGAGCGCACCCGGCTGGTCGATGGCGGTTTTCTCGACACCGTTGCCGACGTCACCGAAGCGCGCAACGCGTCCGCGCGCCTCGCGCATCTGGCGCGGCATGACGCCCTGACCGATCTTCCCAACCGTACCATGCTGCGCGAACGGCTCGACGAGATGATGCGCAACGCCCGCAGCGGTGATCGCTGCGCGATGCTGTGTCTCGACCTCGACCGGTTCAAGCTCGTCAACGACACGCTCGGCCACCCGGTCGGCGACGCGCTGCTCGTCGCGGTGGCATCGCGTCTCGTCACGCTGGTCCGTCATCATGACGTCGTGACCCGGCTGGGCGGCGACGAATTCTCGGTCCTCGTCCAGCATGTCACGTCGGACCATGCGATCGAGCAACTGTGCCGCCGCATCATCGAGGCACTGACGCAACCCTTCGAGATTGGCGGTCACCATATCCAGATCGGCGCGAGCATCGGCGTCGCCATGGTCGAGGTCGACGCGCTCGACCCCAACGTGATGCTCCGCAATGCCGATCTCGCGCTGTACAGCGCCAAGGCGGGCGGGCGCGGCAATTATTGTTTCTACACGCCCGACATGCACGTCTTCGCAACCCGCCGGCGCGAGCTCGAGATCGAACTGCGCCGTGCACTGAAATCGGAAGAGTTCGAGGTTCACTACCAGCCGCAGGTCGCGATCGGCACGCATGCGGTGGTCGGCTTTGAGGCACTCGCACGCTGGTATCATCCCGAGCGCGGCATCATCCCCCCGAACGAATTCATCAGCGTGTGCGAGGAGATCGGGCTGATCGGCGCGGTTGGCGAATTCGTCCTGACGCGCGCCTGTCGGGATGCGGCATGCTGGCCGGACAGCGTCAAGATCGCGGTCAATCTCTCCGCGCTGCAGTTCAAGTCGGGGACGCTGCCGGCCGTCGTCGCCCACGCGCTGCGTGTCAGCGGCCTCGATCCGCGCCGCCTCGAACTGGAGATCACCGAAAGCGCGATGCTCGACGACACGGCGAGCGTCCTGAAACAGTTGCGTGACATCAAGCAACTGGGCGTGCTCATCTCGCTCGATGATTTCGGCACGGGCTATTCGTCGCTGAGCCATATCCGCAATTTCCCGTTCGACCGGGTCAAGATCGATCAATCGTTCGTCCGCGATCTCGGCACCAACAGCGACAGCCTGGCGATCGTGCGTGCGGTGACGGGGCTCTGCGGGAGCCTCGGGATCCTGTCGACCGCCGAGGGGGTCGAGACGCTCGATCAGCTGAATATCCTGGTCGCAGAGAAGTGCGACAGCGCGCAGGGCTATTATTTCAGCCGCCCCGTGCCGTTCGTCGAAACGCTTCCCTTCGTCTCTCGCATGCACGCGCTTCAGTCACAGGCCGCCTGAGCCGGGTGCGCGGATCGGACGCGGCTGGCCGTTGCTCACGGCAACGCCAGTCCTCGGGGATCCGCAGGAGCCGCGATGAGGCTGACCGTCAGCGACGTGAAAATTCGGCTATCAGCCGCAGCCCGACCACGAACGCCGACCGGCGGCCTGCGCCGGCATAGGCGCGGCGAACATATTGCACGTCGGGCTGGACCGCGAGGAAGGGCGCTGCCCGATCCTGATAGGTGATCTCGATCCCCGTCTCCGCGGCGTCGGCGTGATCGCCGGCATCGCGCACCGTCTGACGCAGAGCCTGCGATAACAGGCCCTGCGCGACGCCGATCGAGAATTGCCCGTCGGGCCGTCCGGGAACGAGGCCGCGTGCGAGCAGCCCGGTTTGAAAACCGCCGCGAAACGGCGTCGTCTTCCCGTCCGATATGCCCGCGCGCAGGAACAGATCGATGCCCCGGCCGTCGTCACCGACCAGCCGCTGATCGACCAGTACATAGGCACCGATCGCCGTTCGTTTGACCGGATCGCCGTTGCCGTCGCACGCCCGCATGTCGTCCTGACGCCGCGTGTAGCGCCACGCACCGAACGCCAGCTTGCCGTTGGCGCGTGTCCCGGCCTCCGCGATCAGAAGCGCGCCGTCGTGCATTCCGAGGTCGATCCCCGTCGTATCGCCCAACACCCCTGCCCGCGCATTCACGACGGCAGCGTGGAAATAGCCAGATGTGCCGATCGACGTCTTCAGTCGCATCGTCAGCGCGGTCGAGGGGAAGATCGAAGGCCCGTTGGGCCCCGTCGCCGCGAGCTCCGAGCCGATGCCGAACGCCGGCGCGACCAGCATGCCCGCGGAGTCATTCTGGTAGAAGTCGACGTTCAGATCGGACAGCCCGACCAGCAGCGCGGCGCGTCCACCCGCAAGATCCTGTTCGACCCACGCCTCGTACAGCTTCACGCGGCCGTCAGCGACCTCGATATTGTCGACGCCCTGCACCGTCCCCGCCAGCGCATTGATCGATCCCCCCTGATTGCTCAGCACATGGAGATGCGCGCGCGCGCCGCGCCAGCCGGCCAGCCGGTCGAGGTCGCCATCGGCCGTGACCTCGAGATTGTCGAGCACCCGCGCGCCCCGCGCGTCGCCGCCAGCGACGTTGCCCATGAGATCGACGACATAGCGTCCCGTGATCGCGACGGCACGTGGCGGGGGGTCTTGCACGACTTCTGGCGGGCCGGACTGCCCCCAGGCAGGTAACGTCCAGGCCGCGGAGAGTAATAGGGCGGGTCCGACCAGTCGAGGCACCGTCATAATATCCACGCGCCACCTCCGAGCACTGCATTCCCGCCTATTATAGAAATCGAAACGTGTCCCAGTACGGAACAGGCCAGCAAAACATGATGATGACGAAGTCCCGGTCGCGTGATGCGATGTCGCTGACCCGTATGATCCGGATGGCGGGCGTGGTCCTGTTCGGACTGATGCTGCTCTGCGGTGCGACCGGCATCGGCGCGGCGTGGATGCAGAGCGCCGCGCTGCACCGTCTGACCGATGCGACGACGCTGCTTTCCAATCACCAGGGCGCGGACATGATGCACGACGCGATCCGCAGCGACGTGCTCGCGACATTCCAGGCAGCGGAGCCCGGCAGCGCGATCAAGCCGGATGATATCCAGAAGGATTTCCGCGAGCATCTCGTCGCCCTGCGCGAGGGGATCGCAGCGGATTCGGCGTACACCGGCGATGCTGCGGTCGCCGCGGTAACTTCCAGGCTGGCGGCGCCGATGGAGGCCTATGTCCGCGCTGCGACGCAGGTCATCGATCGCGTCGGCCGCGATCCGGTCGCCGCGCGTGCGATGCTGCCCGGGTTCTTCGATCAGTTCCGCGTGCTGGAAGTGTCGATGGGCGCGGCGTCGGATGCGATCGAGACGAATTCGACACGGTCCGCCGAGAAAGCGGAGCAGCTCGGCACGATCGCGATGATCCTGCTCGCCATCACGCTGGCGGTCGGCATTGCCGGAACGCTGGCATTCGTGATGGTCGCACAGCGCCGGGTCGTCCGGCCGATCGTGGTCCTCGCCGGCACGATGCGCGCACTCGGCGACGGCAATCTCGCCGCCGAGGTGACCGGCGCGGATCGCGGCGATGAACTGGGCGACATGGCGAAGGCGATGCTGGCGTTCCGGAACCAACTCCAGGCGGCCGAGGCAGCGAAACAGGCCCAGGCGGCACTGATCGTCGACAGCCTGGGTACCGGCCTCACCGCACTGGCGCAGGGCGATCTGACCGCCGAGGTAGTCGCCGATCTGCACGCGCCGTTCACCGGGCTCAAGAGCAACTTCAACAGCGCGCTCGCCAGCCTGCGCGGGCTGATCGGATCGGTCGCGCAAGGGGCGATGATGATCCGGACCGGATCACAGGAGATCGCGCAGGCGAGCGAGGATCTCGCCCGGCGCACCGAAAGCAACGCGGCCAGCCTCGAGCAGACCGCGGCGGCGATCGCGCAGATGGATCAGCGCCTCAGGGCTACCGCGGTCGCCGCGGGCCAGACCGTCGAGCGGGCGGACGGCGCGATCACCACCGTGGCGGACGGGCGCAGGATCGCGGACGAGGCGGTCCAGGCGATGACCCGGGTCAGCGAAAGCGCGACGGGGATCGACAGCGTGATCGAAGGACTCGACAAGATCGCGTTCCAGACGCGCGTGCTGGCGATGAACGCCGCGGTCGAGGCAGGGCGTGCGGGCGAGGCGGGTCGCGGGTTTGCGGTGGTCGCCGATCTCGTCTCCGCGCTGGCGATGCGCGCCGAGGAGGAGGCCGGACGCGCGCGCGACCAGCTGACCGCGACGCAGGCCGATATCGGCACCGCGGTGGAACGCGTGCAGCGGGTCGATGGTGCGCTGTCGGCGATCTCGACGGATGTGCGCGGCGTGCACACGCTGCTCGCCGGGATCGCGGACGACAATCGTGCGCAGTCGAGCGCGATTACCGAGGTCAGCATGGCGGTCGGCGCGATGGACCAGGCAACGCAGCAGAATGCGGCGATGGTCGAACAGACCTCCGCGGCGGCGCGCAACCTGACCGCCGAAGTCGCAGCGCTGTCGGACCAGGCGGCGAAATTCCGCATCGAAGGCGCGCAGCGTGGCGCCGGGGCAATTCGGCAGATGACCGAACAACCGGACCTACAGCGCGACACGCGCCTGCGCTCGTCTCGATCGGCGACCACCACGCCCCCCGCCCCGGTTGGTATCGACGAGGACGCGGATTACGGGTTCGCCGCCTTTTGACGCGAGCGACGCGTGCTTAACGCGGCATTAGGGTTGATGGCCTAGATGTGGCGTATGAAGACCTACCGCCGCCTCGCCAGCGACATCAGCCACGATCTGCTCGATCGACGCAATTGCACGCGGCGTGCGATCAGCCTCCCCGTGACGATCGTCACCGGCTTCGGCGACACACACGCGGCGATCGTTCAGAATGTCTCGTCCCGGGGTTTCAATATCCAGTCCGAATATGGCGTCACGATCGGCCGGTTTCTCTCGCTCGACATACCCGGGCTCGCCCAATATCCCGGTTGGGTGGCGTGGTCCTATCTCGGGGGATTCGGGCTGGAGGTCGCCAACCCGATCCCCGAACAGGTGATCGAGCATATCGTCGCGATGGCCGTCAGACACGCCGCCTGAGCTGCGGCATGCCCGGCGGGGGCCGCGTGATCGCGTCGTCACCGCGCCGATGCGGACCTGCCATCAGAAAAAGCGCAGCCAAGCGATATCCCGACGACGCTGCTTCAACCGCGCGAACCACATCGTCGGGAGCGAGAAGGGTATGATCAGGACGACGTACCAGATGAGCACCCAGGCATAGCCGTCGACCATGAAGACCGCACCATCGGTCGGCCCCCACCACGCCAGCGCCGCGTGATAGAGGATGCGCAGCATGGTGAGATGAAACAGATAGAAGAACATCGGTGCGGCACCGAAGACGGCCAGACCGGACACGAGCCGTGAGCTCGCCAGTCGCTCGCATTGCGCCAGCAGCAGCGCTCCGCCGCCCAGGGTCGGCAGCAGGAACAGGAGCGACGGCGGATATTTCGTCATCGACAGGAAGCTGATCGCCGTCCGCAGCGGGCTGTTATCGACCACATGCCAGGGCGCGTCGCCATAGAGGTTGAACGCGCGCAGCGTGATGAAGCCAACGATCATCCCGATGCCGAGCCGCGTCAGATATCGCCTGCGCTGCGCGGATTCGACCATGCGGTCAAACCACGGCCCGATCGCGTGACCGAGCAGCATGACCCCCAGCCACGGAAGGATCGGATAGGTCGTCCTGGCCAGGAACCCGAACGGCAGGGCGATCACGTCACGCTGGTGCAGCAACGCCCAGACCGGAAACAGCGTGTCCCCCTGGTGCAGCCGAACGGGATCGAGCAGATTGTGGCCACACACCAGCACCAGTCCCAGGGCGATCCGTGCCGGCCGGGGGAGCCGTATCAGCCCGGCGAGCAGGATCATGCACAGGCCGAGGCACCAGATCACCTGCAGCCAGAAGGTCGGCTGAGGCACGATCCCCCAATAGAGTGGCGACAGGTACAGCACGTCGATCGCCATCAGCAGCAACCCGCGCTTTGCCAGGAACGCGGCGGTTTCGCGCGGCGTGTGGCTGACGCCGAAGAGATAGGCGGAAAGGCCGGTCAGCGCGACGAAGATCGGCGCGCAGAAGCTGGCGGCGAAGCGCGCGATCGCGAGTGCCGGCATGACCGTGTTGGCATCCACCGGATCGGGCATGGGAACAAGGACAAGCCATGTCTCGCGCAGATGGTCGAGCAGCATCAGGATCATCACGATCCCGCGCACCGCGTCGATGCTCTCCAGTCGCCTGCGCGGGATATCGCGATCGGGTGCGGCAGCGCGCGTCTGGTCCGTCGTGATCGCCATTCAGAATTCCGCTCGCAACGACGCGCGCACGGTGCGTGGCGCGCCTGGATAGATCCAGACCGAATTGTACGAGCTTTGCGCGTAGCGCTCGTCGAACAGGTTATCGACCTCGGCGCGGACCGTCAGCGAACTCGATAGCGGGATGTCGGCGGACGCCTTCACCCTCACATAGTCGGGCAGCATGAGCCCGCTGGCGTCGGTCGCGCCGGACCGCTTGCCGACATAGGCGACACCGCCGCTGATCTGCCAGTCCCGGCCGGTGCCGGGATCGAAGCGGTGCACGATAAAGGCGGTCGCCGAATGATCGGGGACGTTCAGCGCGAGCGGCGTGGCGAACGACCGATCGTCGGTGCGCGCCCGGGTCCAGGCATAGTTCACCACTGCCTGCCACCGCGCGGCAAGCCGCAGCGACGCATCGAATTCGACGCCGCGGCTCGTCAGCGATCCCACCGGCGCCAGGAAATTGGCGTCGTTCGGATCCGTCGTGAGGACGTTGCTCTTTTTGATATCAAACCAGGTCAGGCCGACATCGATACCGCGCCAGCGGCCCGCCGCGCCGATTTCGTAGCCATGCCCCTGTTCGGGGGCGAACGCGACACCCCCCGCGCCACTGCCGGAATTCAGCTGGAACGACTCACCCCAGTTGGTGTGGACCGAGAGCGCGTCGCTGACGGCATAGCGCGCGCCGAGGCGGAAATTGACCGGGCGCCCCCTGGACACGGTCGTCGCCTTGACGAGATTGCGCGCGAGCTGCTGCCGATAGGCGTCGAGGCGGATGCCCCCGACGAGATCGAGCCGATCGGTCACCGCCCAGGCGTCCTGCGCGTAGAGCGACACCACGCGCCGCGTTTCGCGCTGATCGATACTGGGCAGGAGCGGCAGGGCCTGCGTCTCGCCATAGACGGGGTTGAAGACGTCGATCGCATAGGGATTGTCTGCTGTCGGATTTCGCCGGTTCAGCAGTTCGAGATAGTCGAGCGTGTTGCCCTTGATGCCCAGGCTCGGACGATGAAGCCCGAGCGCCTGCACTTCGCCGCGCACTTCGAGACGCGCGGACAGATCCTCGACTTCGTAACCCCGTTCGCGACGCTGCCGCCACAGCGTGTGTCCGTCGACGACGCGCGACGGATCCGCCGAAAAGCCCCGCAACGTGCCGGTCCGATAGGCGACGCCGCCGACGAGCGACCATGTCCCACCCAGCCGCGCTTCGCCGGTCAGCTGGTGGCGGGTGTCGCGCGCGCGCGTCGGCCCGTTCGAGGGTTCGCCGAGAAACCGCGACGCCGGCAGCGCGAGCGGATCGCCATCGACCGCCGCCACACCGCGGTCGAACGGCGCGTCATAGACGATATGCTGGGCGAGATAGGTGAGCTGTACGGCGTCGCTCGGCCGGAAGGTCAGCGATGGGGACACGACGCGGCGCTTCACCGTCACGAAATCGCGGTAGCCGTCGCTGTCTTCGGTCGCGACCACGATCCGCGCGGCCAGCGTCCCGGTCAGCGGCCCCGTCGCGTCGAGTTCGATGCGACGCGTGTCGAACGAACCATAGTGCAGCGTCGCCGACGCCTGTGATGCAAAACGCGGCGTCTTGCTGACCATATTGACCCGTCCGGCGGGATCGATATCGCCAAAGACGGCGCCGGCAGGGCCCTTGAGGATCTCGATACGCTCGATCGTCGCGGGGTCCCGCGCAGGGGCGCTGCCGCGATTGGCGATGAAGCCATCGGTATAATATTCGCCGCCGCCATCGGCGGTGCTCAGGAAGCCGCGGATCGCGAAATTATCGGCAAAGCCCCCGCGATTATTCTGCTGGCTGCTGCCGCTCACCAATTCCAGCGCGTCGCTCAACCGGTACGTCCCCGCCGCACGCAGGATGTCCTGTTCGAGTGACCGGCTTGATTGCGACATGACTTCGGTCGCGCGATCGGAGGAAAGCGTCGCGTCCCGCGATGTCCGGGTCCCCAGCACGACGATCTCGTTCCGCTCCGCCGGTTCCTCCACGGCCTGCGCAACCGCCGGCGACCCTGCCATCATGCCGATCGCGCCAAGCGTGTGCCGCAGCCGAAGCGGCACAGCCCCGCCCGATAATCGTGTCACAGTCCGCATCGTCCAGCGTGCCAAGAGACTTCCTCATATGCGATGATATGTTGTCTCCTAACGTCACCACTCCGCTATGGCAACGCGGCAGTCTGCAGTGGTGGCCAGGTGTACGAACGATCGACCTGAACCTGCAGGGCGGGACGCAAAACAAGAAGCATCGAGCTTTGCTGCCCGTCCTTCTGACGCTCGATCGCTGGCTATGGGCCGAATACGCGACCTCACGTAAATCAAATTGAGGGACCGCGCCGGCCGCGGCTGGCTGGTCAATTATCGCGGGCGAGCGGTGCAGAATGTCGACCGGGCCTGGGACACCATGCTTACGAAGCTCGGACTGCCGATGGGCCGCGAGTGGCGCTCGTACCTATTGCGCCACAGCCTCACGACGCTCGCGCGCAACCGCGGCGCTACGAAGTGGGATTTAGAAGGTTTCATGGGTCACAGCGACGGCCGTTCAGCCCCTCGCGTCGCGCAACGCATCCAATGTAGCCATCTTGACCGGGTCTTCAACTGCAAGGGCCTCTTCAAGATAGTAGCCATAAGATATGTTGCGCACCACCTCTTGCGCCTCGCCACTATATTCTTCCGCTATGATCGGAAACGCATTCACGAGCTCACGGAGAAATCCCTTGTCCATCTCTTGAAGATGGCTAGCTAAGGCTTCCATCATTTTCACGGCGGTATCAGGGTTAAGTTCCTCGTCGTCGGTCAGTTCGAGGAACACGGCATACTCCGCGATAATTTCTGCAACCTGCATAGCGATCATGGCTTCACAACCTTTACGTGAATGTTCGTGATGCTCATCTGCTTGAGCAGTTTCAGTGCCTTGGTTTTCTCGACAGGCGTAGGGACCTCCCACGTCCCGATCAGACGGTGTTGTACCAATACCTCCGGCTGCCGCAAAATCTGGGCCCGCGAACGAGGCCTGTTTACGACAGCCCATTTTCGGTCGACCATAAAATCGCCCTGAATGCCGTCAAACTTCACCGGCCGCTTAGAACCGTTGGGCATCGTCCGCATCAACTTTGGCGCCTGACCGGCGCGCGCGCCGGGCGCCGAATCGTTATAGGGTTTCCATGCCTTTTTTGACGTGGTCGTCTCCTTGACCCAGCCGATTTGCGGCGGGTCAAAGGTTATACGCGGCCTCGCGATAGCGAGTCGGCGCAATGCGGCAGCCTTGGAGAGCGCCGCCCCCGGCGCTACCGCCAGCGCGACGTTCCCAGCAACCTTTCCTGCGGCGCGACCGATGTCCCGCGCCGAGGCGTTGGCAACGGCGCTTGCCGCGCGGGAGGCCTGGATATGGGCCGGGGTATCCTCAGCAGTGATTGCGGTGTCGATCATGGCCGCGATGCCACGGCCGGCGTTGCGAACAGTCGTTACCGGATTTGTTGTTAGCGCAGCATGGACTCCCGCCACGGTTCCTTCCCCAACATCATAAGTCCCTGACCGACGCCATCAACGAATTCGGCGACGGGGTTCGGCTGACCACCGGGCCGCGCTCCCGGGATCCGCGTGGACTGCACCTTGGCCGACCTGCGTTCTACCGATTTCGGGTCGTCGCCCGTGAGCGATCGGGCGCGGGGCGTTTCAGCCTTTGGCGGTTTTGCGGTCCGCGATGTATAACTATCCCCTAGGCTTGGAGCGCGACCGCTCCCAGAACGCGCACGATCGTTTCTGGCGCTCGTCGTATCGGTTTGGGTCGGTCCATCACGGCGCCCCGCGCCTGCAAATGTAAACCGGCCGTCCGCCGGATCATGCCATGGATTGATTTGAGTTCGAGACCGTCAGGACCTAGCGCCGATGGCACCATGCCCGTCCGTAGCCACCGTGAAAATGCGGTCCGCTTACGGATGCCTGATGTCTGGACCATGCCATCCCCCGCCTATTGCTGCGGTGAGAACATCTGAGCAACATTATCCTACGAGTCAGCGCGCAACGCGAGCAAATCTTGAAATTCGCCCTGCTCAACCGCGCTTCTGTAGTATGGTGCCGCTTACAGGACTCGAACCTGTGACCCCCGCATTACGAATGCGACAGTATCTGGCAAAAACCGCAGAAAACCGTGGGTTATTGTCGGCATTACGGGCATCAAAACGCCAAAATCGATACATCTGCGATACCAGCGCGATACCAAGATCCGGCGTCTGGCGACTACGGCTTTTGACACGGCGGATTCGCAGCCGCGAAATCACTGAATGTACCAAACCTGCTCAATGTATCGACAGCGGCCTTCGCGGCATCCTCGCGCCCTTTGTTTGATACCTCCCAGACGTAGGACTTGTTGTTGTCGAACTTGGGGACGGCGTTCGGAATAGCGGCCGCCTCCGTCGCACTGATTTCCGGCAACTCGACACGGCGGCTCTTGACCATGCGCGCCGTCACACCGTCGAACGATGAGATCCGCCAATAGGAAATGCCGCCAAGTCGCCGATCCATAGGATCGGATGAGAACGACCAGCGGAAGCCCTTGCCTGCCGCTGGCACTTTGATCGTCGTCGCGTAGCAGGTGAACGACGGGTACTCGTTGGCCCAAGGCACATCCTGCGGCTGATCCTTTGGCCGCTTCATCTCATCAGGCGGCGGAAAGCCGGCGCCGAAGAGATAGTGCGTGTGCCCCTCCGTCGCGTCGCCGTCCCAGTCGACCTTGCCCTCACCTTCGACACCGAGCACGAGAAGCCGGTTCGCCTCGTCGAACCGCCAGCTAGTACGGGTCGCTTCGACGACGGGGTATTGCTGTCGCCAATAGGCGACCAGCGCCTTGTCGGCGTCGGCCGGTGCGAGGCCAGCAAGCTGCGCACGCATCCCGAATATCTCGTCGCCGCGCAGCGTCACCTGGATGCGATATTTGCCGGGCTTGTCGAAACCGGCGGACGCATCGACGTCAACCGCTTGGATGCGGCTTGGCGAACGCGGCACGATGGGCGCGATCCGCTCAAGCGCAGCACCGCCTGCGCGCAGTGGTAGGCCCCAGCGCGACGGCGGCGGTTCGAGCCCAGTCAGCGATCGGTCGCCGAGCCTCGTGCCGTCGAGCCAGATCGACGCGGCGCCGATCGTCGCGCGCACGACGACGTGATCGAACACCGCAGGTGTGGGAAGGCGCTCGTCGGTGCCATCGCCGCCTTTGCTCGCGACCAGCACAGGTTCGGACGCAATGCCCAGCTCGTGCAGCAGCGCGATCAGAAGCACCGTCTTCGCCTTGCAATCGCCGAAACGGCGACGCCACGTCTCGTCGACGTTCGCCGGTTGATAATTCCCGCCGTCGAGGCCGACATAGACGTAGCGGATGCGATCCTGGACCAGTTGCAATGCCGCCATCGCGCGTTGCGCCGGATCGTTCGTCGCGGCAGCGATCTTCGCCGCCTCCGCCTTCACCGGGGATGTCGGGCTGAGCGTTCCTGCACGCACGAACGGTGCGCTGAACGTCCGCGAGACTGCCGGCCAATCGCTGTAACCACTGAACTGCATCAGCCTCGCGATCGAATATCGCAGCGGTGCACCGTCCGGTATTGTCACGGACGCCGGATCCGCCAAGGTGAGTTGGCGCTCGGTTTCCAAGCCCATGTCGCGGACCACCGGCTGAGGAAGATCGGGTGACGCTCGAAAGGCGATGCCTGCACCCGTCGGCGCGATCAGCCGTACCCGGTACGCTCCGCGAACGCCCGCAACCGGAAACTGCATGAAACCTTGAGGCCGCTCGCCGAGGCTGGTCTGGCGTCGGACCGTCGTGATCGCAAACTCGAGCACGTCCCCGACCTGCAAACCCGCAATCTGCAACGTCGCCGTCAGGTTACCGTCGAGCGCGGACTGTTCGAGGTTGTTTTCGCGCTGGATGACCGTGAACTTCTGCGTGGCGAGCACGTCGATGGTCTGGTCGTCCCGCATGATAGCCAGACGATGGACGACCATCTCCTCATTCGCGGGCGACCATGTCATGGTCAGATTGCCGGCGGCCAATGCTTCCGGCGTCAAGAGCGCCAGCTTGGTCGCCTGATATTCTTCCTGGCCGCGGTCCGTCACGCGAACCTGCTGGTCGGCAGAGATGATGCGCAGCGGAGCGCCGGGCGGCGTCGGCGCGTTACTTCCCTTGGGCGCCGCGATCACCCATGCTGCTGCCGGCGCATACCGCACGACACGCACCGGCGCTCGATCTGCCGCATACACAACACTCGTACCACACAGCGCGACGATCGGCGCCATTCCGCGCCACATTGAGCCCCTGAACAAATCTATCCCCCTGAACGTCGCTATAGCTTACCCAGGGCGCTACTTACCGCAACATCTGACCGACCACGCTGCCAGCCGCAAGCCTCCCGGCTGAGCCTATGTCGCGCTGTTCGGGCTCGGCTTGTCCCAAGCGGGAAACAGCGTCTTCAACCGATCGACGGTATGCCGCCACTTGGGCGTCTTCGGCGCGCACACGCTGTTCTGGTTGCCAAACATGCCGACCTCATGGATCGCAGCATCGAGCCCGACGGTGGCGATCCATTCGACGGGCACGAAATATTCGCAGCGGTCGAGATCCTCGATGAACTCGCGGTGATAGCTGGCTTTAGTGAGTATGTCCGCCGCAGGCACCGATGCGCCTTCACCGTTGCGAAGTTCGAAGTCATGCATCGCCACCGGCTCGCCGCGGACCACACCGACACCGACAAAGCCGTATCCCGGCGCCTTCACCCAGACGCGGTCGCCTGGATCCAGCAGGCGAAGCGTGCCGCTATACCATGCGCCGCCGCCGGCCGAGATGAAGCCGTAGCGTCGCGCCTCATCCCAATCGCGGCTGTGCCCGTGGGCGCCATCGACGAGATCAACGGCCGCTTCGGTAAATTCGCTGCGGTTCCCGCGTCGCAGGGGTTCCGGCGGGAATGGAGGATGCGATCCGAGATGAAATCACCAGCATGGACGACGCAGATCAGCGACGTGCCAACCGTATCTGCGAGATAGCCGACCGCCGCGGACGGAGGCGCGGTTTTCGTAAATAGCGGCTCGTCCGACTTCAGACGACAATCGTCAAATCCGGACATCCGTTTATGAACCGCATGGTGGCAGCCAACTGCGCTGATCATCCACCTAATATCGACTATGCCCCCCCCAACTTGGTCGGCCCAATCGGCTCAAGCAGCGGAACCTAATCATCGAGCATTGCTCAGAAATTTGATCGGCAAACGTCGTCGGTAAGGGGCATGCTCATGCAGCCACGCGTCGAATCGGCCTAAGCCTGTCTGGTCTCGCTTTAAGCACAACATACCCATATTAAGCCCCTGCCGGACCAGCATGGCCATTGCTCCGTGGCTTTCTGCTAAGAAATCAACCCCGTCGTCAACCAAATCACGATCAAAAACTGTTGCTAGCGCCACAATCTCTGAAACGGCCCGTACCGACCCAACTGGGTCAAGATTATAGATGCATGCGGGACCCAGTACTAGTGATTTAAGAGTTTTGCAGATCAATTGCCTATCGAGCAATGATAATTGCCCCCTACCTTCTACAACGCTGACGATACTATTAAGAAAGATTGACCGATCAGTAAAAGTTATCTTTTCATCATTTAATCGACCGATGAGCGACGAAAACCGGTACATGGTGTCTTCATTATCCGGAAACGCAATACACCATTCAAATATGGCAAATATGACTGACGGGGGAAGCCCACTCTGCCTAGTTAGGATTTTGCTAAAATAGACAAACTCTGGTTTTCGCCCCCAGATTTTAACCCATTGAGTCACTGGTTCAAGAATTGCTTCAAACGGTCCTTGACGTTCAAGCCAGGATCTATAGACGAACTCGGCACCATCCGTCTGTCCGTGAGCATCTATCCACGCAAGAAGTGACGCCGCAACCACTTCGGCATCGCCTCCAGCATCAAGCCAAGCCGAATAAACGAACTGCGCGGACTCGGCTTGGCCATGAACATTTATCCACTCAAGCAGCGGCGCAGCGACAATCTGGGCTTCACATCCGGCATCGAGCCAAGCCTTGTAGATGAACTGAGCGCTGATAGCCTGGCCGTGCGCCCTAAGCCATAAGGGCAGCGGTGCAGCGACCGCCTCGATCCCGCCCCCGGCATTGAGCCACGCCTGATAGACGAACTGGGCACCCTCACCCTGCCCATGCGCGTCAAGCCAAGCAAGCAACGGCACGGCCACCGACTCCGCGTCACCTCCAGCATTGAGCCAAGCCGTATAGACGAACCCCGCGGATTCGGTTTGGCCATGCGCGTCAAGCCAACCAAGCACCGACGCAGCCACCGAACCCGCGCTACCTCCAGCATCAAGCCAGGCCGTATAGACGAACCCCGCGGATTCGGTTTGGCCATGGGAGCCTGCCCACGATAGCAGCGCAGTCGCGACCACGTCGGTTCTGCCCCCCGCGTCGAGCCAAGCTTTGTAGACGAACTTTGCAACGCAAGCCTGGCCGTGCGCGCTTACCCATACGCCTAGAGCTACCGCTATTGCCTCGGCGTCACCCCCGGCGGCTAGCCAACTCTGCAAAACGAAGGGAGCACCGTCAGTCTCGCCGTGCTCGCCTAGCCATTCCAGCAACGATGACCCAACGATCTGAATCCCCCCACCCGCATCTAGCCAAGCGCGGTAAAGATAAGTCGCGCAATAGGCGCGCGAGTGGCGCTCTAACCAACGAACTACTACAGGCTCGATCGCCGACGATGGTTCGCCGTTCTTAAGTATTTGTACAATAAGGAAGTGCGCCTGTTCTGATCCTATAGAATCCGCGCAGGTCGCTAAAGCGCGTTCGCGAAAGCGATCAGGATCGAAGGAGTAGGCCCGCCGCAAGACCATGTTAGAAGATTGCCGTTGATCACAAGCGTAATCGAGAAGGTCCGAGATTATCTGTAACTCGGGACCATCTGTAGACTTCATTCCCATATAGGCCGCTTCGGCAGCTAAATAACTCAGAATACCATCCATAGATCGCTCACGTCGAACTACCTGCTGTAAGGCATACGAGTGTGACAACACGCCTAACTTATCGTCAAAATTAAGCAACTTACCTTTAAGAATTAAACCGCAGCACGCTTCCACCTGCGCGCGCTGATTCACCAGCAAGACCTCGACTACTCGTCGCCCATCAATTTCGTTAAAATGGGGGTGCTGCGCAAGACGTTCCAGCGCAGTCAGTGCTTGGGCCAAGCCAAGACGCTTGGCAGCTACGTCAAGCAGTTCGAGGGCGTGGTCTGTGGCAACATGCTCTGCCTCAAATAGCCACCGCGCCGCGAGAGAATCTGCAAAGACATCATGTACAGCTACGTATGCCTGGTCATGATATTCAATCCATCGATCGGTCTTCAGGCTGTCGAGTAAGGCGCCCCATTGCTGTACAAACTCGGGGTAACGCCTCTCAGGAATTGGCAAGGCAAGCGCAATATGGGCGAGGGCTCGCTCCTGCTCGCGCCGATCGGCGCGCGGGCCAATTAAAATCTCGATGCGGTGGTTGAACCACTTATCGAAGTCGCCGAGACTGTGAAGCGCACCAAATTGCAAGTCGAACCGTTCACGGTAGTTCCGGAATAGGAACAGAGCAAAAGCTGCCAGTGCAGGAACGCCATGGCATACCCGAGCTAAGCATTCCGCCTCTGGAAACGATCCGGCCGATATAATTGATTGTGTGACCCACGAGACGTAATCGGCCTCACCCAGGCGCGTGGAACTCAAGCTCCGTTCCTCCGCATCCAACGGATTTAGGCCCTCACGAACCTGCGAATTAGCACTTGATCGGCAGGTAGCGACTAAACAAAATTTATGATTGGTATTCGAAATAATATGGGCAACGGCATCAGCAATTTCAGCAAGTGCAGGAACTGCTTCCGCATAATCGATTAACAAAAGTACTGACGCGTCCGTAGGATAACGTTTTGCAAGATCTGTAATAGATTTGAAATTTGAACTTCTTCCCAACCAATAAACGTCAAAGCCGTAATCATCACCGCCGAGCACGGCCGCTAACTCTAGCAGTAAGCGAGTCTTGCCAACCCCGCCCGGACCCGTTATAATCAATCCTGGTTTTCTTCCTTGCGCTAACGTTGCCGCGAAGTCGGTCTCGGCGCCCTCCAGTTGGGCACCGGTCT
Organism: Sphingomonas sp. CFBP 8765; assembly: GCF_014841445.1. Lineage (NCBI taxonomy): Bacteria > Pseudomonadati > Pseudomonadota > Alphaproteobacteria > Sphingomonadales > Sphingomonadaceae > Sphingomonas > Sphingomonas sp. CFBP 8765. The sequence goes on from NZ_JACYTY010000001.1 coordinate 917,285, forward strand.
CGGCAACATATTGACTGCGTGAAAAATAGCGCAAAGTGCCGCTTTGTAAGAAATTGCGAAAGCTAGCCTCTTTGCCCGATTGGCTGGCGGGCAAGTCAACTCCAACCGGCAAACCTCGGAACCAGCGAAAGGCCAGCGCAGGGTGCTCATCAAGTTCAGCATCGAACCATTCCCACGGCAGAACCTCCACCGCTCCCTCACACTCCGCCAGTCGGCGCAGAGGCTCGACGCCTTGCGAAACGAGCTTGCCGAAATCGGCTATAATCTGTTTTTTCAGATCACTAAGTTGATTTGGAGTCATGGCTGCTGTTACGCAAAACCGATAGCGTGAGACTGGCCTTTCTAGGTCTAGCCAAGCCTGATAGGGTGAATTTGGCGAGCTTTCGGGATCGGAATATAGTCTTGGTAAATTTTTTGCCAGGTTACGATACACTTCAGCCCATCGATTCGGTGCCTCCTTTGCATTTTCCGATCCAATGAATTTACATTCCGCTACGGCGATGGATCCAGGGTCGGTTAGGTTATCGAGCAGATCGATGGCCCCGTCTCGCCCGCGAGCCAATCGCTTTGAAAAACCGCGCTCGCCTCGCGCATAGCGAAAACATTCGAAGACAAACGCCTCGAAGGCATATCCATCGTCGTCGCGCTGAAAGGCTCGCGCACCAAAACTTCGTCTTTTGTCGTTCACATTGACAGGGTGCGGCAACCGAATGATCGGGTCAATCACGGTCGGACACTTTCTAGCGGCTTTGATGGTTGTCGTCAGCGCATTGTTCTCGGCGGAAGACGCTTCATCAACAAGGCCTGTATCGCTCGGGATAGGCTGCTCTGAAATGTAGGTCCGGCGTTAAGGCAGTCAGCGAGCCCGACCTAAACGAACGTCCAGTTCGCGAAGCGTTCAAGCTCGCATGACGGTCAACGTTGGGCCGTTGGCGGCCATTCAACAAGGCCTACGCCAATCACAGAACTTCAGGCGATGTCAGCCGACTAAAACCCGGTCCGGGTTGGGAACACCGGACCGCGAACCGTCATCTGCTCGGCCGGATATGGCCGTTGCAGCGTGACGATGTCGTCATAGCCGCCTGTGAGCCATTGCTCGTGATCGTCCGGATGCAGGATAGTGATCATCGCCTTGGGATGGATCGGCGCGACCAGGTCGTTCGGGTCGCACGTCACCATCGTGAACCCCGCTCCCTTCGCCGTCTGCTGCCAGAACCCCGCGACCGCAAACACCGGCTGCTCGGGCACGTCGAACCACATCTCCCCTTTGATCGGGGGGCCCTCGCCGACCTTGTGCTTGTCAGGCGTCCATTCGCAGAACTCGGTCAGCGGGATCAGGCAACGGTTGAGCGGCTCGGCTGCCGGGCGCCGCCACTGCGGCAGCGCGAGGTTGCGGACATTGGTCATCGGCCACGCTGCCTGCCCGCCCAGGACGTCCCAGGCCATGACGTCCAGCACGCGTCGGCCGCCCTCCTCGCGCACGACATACGCCTTGCTCTTCGGGAACAGCTCGACCGGGTCGCTGTTCGGGCGGACGACGTCTTGCGCCCAGCTGGCGTCGAACCGCTCGAACAGAGTCTCCGGCTCACCGCGGTTGCGGGCTCGGTTACACATCGGTCGCTCGCCGAAAGTCGTGCACGCACGCAGTCGGGCGGGCCGGCGCGTCGTTGAGATCGAATGCTTGGTCCATCGCATCAATCTATGCGTTCGGGGGCTGCCCGCAAGCCGGTTGCCGCAGGACCGGTGCGGGGCGGCGCGACGCGGCCCCGGCCGTCAGCTGGGAATGAAGTTCGAGATGATCAGCTCGGCGGCTTTCACGGCCGCCCCGGCGCCGACCGTGTACGTTGTCGCGGCATCGCTCATCGGGAAGGCAGCGAAGGCCTTCCGCACGCCCGGCGTGTCGTTGATCGACAGCAGGAACTTGCCCTTGATGCCGGCGAGCTGCGCCGCGAGCTGGTCGAAGTCGGCGCGGCCGAACACGTCCTGGCCATAGTCCTCCTCGCAACCCCAATAGGGCGGATCGAGATAGAACAGCATGCCCTCGCGGTCGTAGCGCCGGATGAAGTCCGCATAGCCAAGCTGTTCGATTACGACACCCGCGAGCCGCTCGTGAATGTCAGCGAGCATGGGCTCCAGCTTGGCGACGTTGAACCGCGCGCCCGGGGTTTTGTCGACACCGAAATGCCGGCCGTTCACCTTGCCGCCGAACGCCAAGCGCTGAAGATACAGGAAGCGGCACGCGCGCTCGAGGTCGGTCAACGTCTCGGGCGGCGTCGCCTTCAGCCTTTCGAACTCGACCCGGGCCGCAACGCGGAACCGCAGCATGTCGAGCATATACGGGTAGTGCCGTTGGAGGACGCGGAAGAACGTCGCGACATCGCCCGACACGTCGTTGATTACCTCGACCTTCGGCCGCGATCGTCGCCGAAGGAAGATGCCGCCCATGCCGACAAAGGGTTCGGCATAGCCGTCATGGTCAACGCGCTCGATCATTGCGACCATGCGCCCGCGCGAGATCACATTCTGCGCCTTCATGATCATCATCGCCTTCACCTCGAGGGAATATTCGATCTTGGTGACGCCCTTGATCCCGGCATCGGGTTTAGCGAGCAGCTGGTAGACGCCGGCGCCGACGCCCAACGCATCGATGCCGAGGAACGTGCAGTTGTACCGTGACAGCATGCCCTTCACGAAGGTGACGAAGCTCGACATGCCAACCGGCCGCGAGTGGCGCCCGTACGTCCTGCGCCATATGCGGACACCAGGTTGGTGTGCATCGTCGATGAGGATTTTAAACGCACGAAGACCTGGCCCATAATTAATTGCAGCAGTTAGGGCGGTGGAGTTGCGCCGCGCCTTCACAAACTCGGTCCAGCGCTCGTCAGATACAGGATGTTGACGCCCTGCTCCTCCTCCAGCGTACGCGCATCGAAGTAGAGCTCGAGCAGGCGCTTTTGCAGGCCCTTGGGCGTCAGACGGGTCTGGAGACGGGTGTCGACATGGCGCGAGTAGACACCGCGTTCGTCGGCGACGTCATCCTCGGGTTGTGCGAGATCGGCTATCTCGTCCGACTCTTCCGCCGGCACGTCTTCACCGGTTTGCTGACCGGCGGGTGCCGCCTTGCCCGCGAGGAACGAGAAGGGTCGCGTTTCACCGACGAGCATGCGGAAAATCTCGCTGCTGGCCTCGTCGACGACTTCGACCGCCTTCGCGCCGTTCGCCGCGTGAGGCATGTTGAGCAGACGGTTCCTCGCCGAGAGATCGAGGAGCTCGGTCCGCGCGCGATACAACTTCTCATCTATCGGAAGGTCGCTCTGGAACACCGAAAGCGTGGGCTCGTCTTGCTCGATACTCGGTACTGTAGCCAATTTCCGCCCCCGCTTCGCGACATTTGCGGCGATAAGGCGCAAAAAGGGTCACCAAGTCTACCACAACCTTATTTTAATAAGGCACATGAAGCCACCTTACCCGCGGATGGCTTAGAGCGCGTATCGCCGCCGGCGATTGGCACTACCCGGGTAAAAACATCGCGACGTTCTCTAGGACCTCCATGCCATCAGCGGGCCAAGGCGCCGCGGCCGGTTAGTCACGATGGATACTGTCTTCATCAGTAATTCGCACCCATCCATCTGTCGGGTCTAAGGTTAAAAATCCTTCCCTTTTTTCACCCAATACAGACATGACTGAATAACCATAGAGTTTGGAATGCGCCATGAAACTCAATGTTACGTTCCATATCATCGCCATCTCTCCGTTACATATCTCATCGTCTTTTCCAATAGCCATCTCTAAAGCCCGACTAAGGCTATGCGTTACAACATAACGGTGACGAGCAGGTGATGGTAAAACGATGTTATATATCTGCCACTTTTTAGAACTTCTTAAGCGCTCTGGAATCATACAAGCCCCGATGTCCTTTTTGATTGATGATGGGAGATTGCCACCATGAACCAACGTTCGCAACAATATATGACAACATGCTTGTGTTTTTTAATATAAGTTAGGGTTATCTATTAATCGATTTCTTTACTAATCATTTAATCCGCAAATCGATTACCTGAGATTGCCGATTTTTTAAGTCCGTATCATGTGTATAGACTTATTAATCAAAGTTTTTATCTATAAGCTTCGATCACCCAATGGATTCCGCATTGCCCAGCTCCTTAATGATTTTCCTAGACGACGAGCGAAACCCGCCGCTGGGCAACTGGCTGGTAGCGCGTGACGCCGCGCAGTTTCGTGCATTGCTCAAGAACCATGAGCCATCGATCATTTCGTTCGATCACGACCTTGGGTGTGATGAGCGGGGCGCCGAGCTTCCGAGTGGGCAACATTGCATGCGGCTGTTGATCGACGAAGCGATGGATCACCCGGCCGCGTTCGATCACCTCAGACTGGTCATCCTGCACAGCGCCAATCCCGTTGGCCGTGCGAACATGCGCGGCCTACTTGAGAGTGCGCAGCGGCACGGTATTCTGCCATCGGTTCGCCTTGTCGAAATGCCCGTGACAAGCCATCCTCTGACGACATGGCGGATCGCATGAGCCGTCAACCTTCGAATCGCTCGCAGCGCGAGATGGAGAAGCGACGCATGACCCAATGTGAGCCGACGACTACCACCACTTGGCCGGCAGAAGACGGGGAGGCTGAAGGCCGTGCCAAGCGGATTAAATTGCTAAATCAGCGGATCATGGAAAAGTCTCTGGAACAGCATCTGGCGGCCCTGAATAGGCTCGATACATGGAAGACGTCTCCGTGGATCCTTTCTGGGCTGGGCATGGTCGTCGGCGTCGCGCTGATCTCTTCTGGCGTGCTGTTCACAAAGTTCGTCATTCTAGCGCACTGAAGGCCGCACTAGCATGGCCGCCACCCAATCACGCCGTGCCCGGTCAAGACGTTTAGGCGCCCATTGGAGCTTGGTAACCGGGCCAGTGTGCACATCGCCCTGTTCGGGCCGAACCAACCCAGTTGGCCCATGCGGCGAACGTAGCGTGATTGCGGTTTATTTCGGTTTCCCATTTAAGGCCCCTTACAGCGGCGAACGTGGGCCCAGGAATACCTGACTAGCCTTGCCGCACTTTTGGCGCCCTAGAGTGGCTCCAGCGGCCTCAAGCAGGCCACTGGCGTATTCCGATCGTCGCTGATCCTTACAAAACCCCGCGTGAGCCGCCGTATGGATGCTCCAGCGCCTGACGATGCCACATGATGGCATCGGTCGGTTGTACATGCTCAGCAAGCCGTTCTTCGAGCTTTAATCTACATTGCCACCGCCGCGCTTCGCGCTGATCGCCGCGAGATTTTGGGTCTCGTGCGCGTGCTCGCGCATGCGCGCTAGGCGTGTGCGCTCGCGTGCGCGCGCGATAGAGATTCTCCGATTGCGCTGGATTCGAGCTTGATCTCGAAACTCCCGCGCTCCGGTATATTACTTACTACGTAGTAATATGGGAACGAGGTTCTTTTTTGTTCTTTTAGACAGAATGTCTTACCTATTCAGATTGAGGGTCTGAAAAGCGCATAACCCGCGGTGGTCGACGCATACGTGCGGAGTGAGCGCTTCCTCCTGGTCACGAGCCTTCAGGCGCGTTCTCCGAGCCTTGGATCGGCAAGGACCGCTCCGAAGGAAGACCGGTTGCGTGGTGCAACCAACTGCGCTGCCTCACTTTAGCGATTTCTCTACCACGCCGCCAATTGCCGGAGGGTGGCTTGGAATGCGCCAAACACCAAATTGATTGGAACCTGGCACATCACCATCACGGTATCTGATCGTCAGCCTTGACGACCGAGCGTTGGTTTACCGCAGGGCTTCGTATGCCCAGCCCTCCTCGGCGTCATAGGACACCACGCCCTCTACCTTACCCGAGATCAGGGCTTGAACATGCGATGCGGCGATCGGCGAAAGTGCCAGAAACTCATCGGTGACGTCCATGACTATGGTCTGCGGTGAACCTGGCTCCGGGGGCCGGCCGTAAGTCGCGATTGCCGCAGCACGTTCGGGCGACTTGGCTGCCACGATCACTGGAGGGACCCATGTCTCATAGCTCACCTGATAGAGCCTTAGGGAAGCGGATGGTGGGGGCAAGTTGTCGAGCATCATGTCACCTTCGTTCGTTGTCGATGATCGGTGATTGCACGCCTGACGGTGGGATGCGGGTGGCATCGAGTTGCGTCTGCACCATCAAAAATGCGCAACTATCTGACAACTAAACGCAACCACCCTGGGTGCTGTTCTCGGGTGGGATCGAATGGCGGTCGCGTTGCCTGGATGCTCCTGGAAGACTGGTTTGATGGTTTCAGGCTCGTGCGCTGTAGGTAGATAGGCATGGTTCGACAGAGAGCCGGGGTGTAAAACGTAGCAATGACAATACGCCTCATCTGCCTCGATGCCGACGACACGCTCTGGCATAATATGCGGCATTTCAACGCAGCCGAGGATGCGCTGTTGGAGATGTTGCGTCCGTTTGCCGACGCGCATGTTGCACGCCCGGCGCTGGAAGCATGTGAAGCCCGCAACCTGCCGCTCTACGGGTACGGCGCGAAGGGTTTCACGCTGTCGATGATCGAAACTGCGATCGAGCTTTGCGGTGCCGATCTGAAGCCGATGATGGTCGCGGACATCCTAGCGGCAGGCCGATCACTGCTTGCGCACCCCGTCGAGTTGTTCGACGGGATCGCACAGACGCTGGAGGCTTTGGCGGATCACGGTCGGCTCGTCCTCGTCACCCAGGGCGACCTGTTGCATCAGGAGGCGAAGCTCGCTGCATCTGGCCTTGGTGATCGCTTTGCCGGTGTCGAGATCGTCAGCGACAAGACCGCCGATACCTTCGCGCGGCTGTTCGAGCGATACGCGGTGCAGCCTGCCGAGGCGGTGATGGCGGGGGACTCGATGCGCTCCGACGTGCGTCCGGCGCTGGAGGCTGGGGCGTGGGCCGCCTATGTCCCGCAGGATGGTGCCTGGGCACATGAGCATGCATCACCGCCTGAGTGTTCGGATCGTTTCGCGACGCTGAAGAGCCTGGCCGAACTGCCCGTCCTGATCGATCGTATCAATCGCAGTTGACCCTTCGGTACAGGCAGGCGCCTTGGTCAGAGCGCCTTTGGGTTGATCGTTATTACCTTGCCGTTCACCGTACCGTTGCGCTTGCCACCTTCGACCAGATCCCACACCTGCTTGGGCGATGGCAGGGCTGTGAACGACGGAAAGACCGACGTCGTCCCGTCGACATCCTCCAGCGACACCGCATAGGTCCCGCTCTTGTCGGCCTGGCCCATCAGCGATGGATAGACACTGATGACACGGCCGGCATCGTAGAGCGCCATGACATAGCCGCCCGTGCTCGCACTCGATCGATAGACGCCGTATTCGGTGCGTGCGGTGCCGTCACGACACCAAGTTGGATGCGGCGCCTGCGGAGTCAGCTTTTCCTCCGTTTTTGCCTTGGCTGCCACGGTGCTCGACATCAGCGACATCAGCAGATCCGCGCCGTTCGGCTTCGCTTGCTTCGCCTTGGTAAATGTCAGCGGTGCCGTGCAAGCCGTGACCGGGGCCGCCGCGCTCGTCGCCGTGGTAGCGGAGGACGGCCAGCGGACTGCTTTGATTAGCTGTTGCAGGCGGACATCGAGCTGGTCCGCGGTCAGCGTCTTCGCGCTCATGCGAATGCTGACGATCCATTCGCCTACCGGCATGAGCGCGAGCGCGGTGCTCCGATACGCGCCGCCGGGTGTAGCATAGACCTGGCGCAGGGACGTTGCCGTCCCGTTGTTCGCCGCGGTGAAGGCGATTGGATCGGCGCTTGCCGGCGCGGCATGGCGGAAGGTGTCGCGCGTTTCGAGCGCAGTCTGCGACCGATCGAACCACAACGCCACGTCGGAGATTGCCGGGTGGAAGAGATAGATCGTCGCGAACACGCTCTTGTCCGGCATGTCGTATTGGGCGGCCACGTCACGTTCGGTTTGCGTCGCGTCGGTGAGCGCGATCCGCGAAAGGCCCGCCAGTTGCGACATCAGGATCAGACCGGTTTCAGCATGCTTCCAACCCTTGTCAGCCGGCACGCCTAGATCGCGTGCCGCAGCGGGCGTTGCGGTCGCCAAAGCAAGGACCATCATCCACGTCTTCATCAGTTGCCTTCCCCCCTTTTTATAACACGACCATGTGCGTCGTTCAGGCGGCCGACAAGCGGGTTCTAATCCGAAGTGTCACGCAATTGGCGGCGCAGAGACGGACCATCCCGTTCGCGCGTTGAACATCTCCAAAGCACGGACGCCAAGCATCGAATTGCCGTGGTGGTCGAGATTGCTCGACCACACTGCGATCGGCGCGATACCGGGCGCGATAGCCAGGATGCCGCCGCGTCCTCCGCTCCTGGCAGGCAGTCCGACACGGACTGCGAAATCACTCGAACCGTCTTAATGGCCGCACGTCATCATCGACGCGAGCATGGTCCGCATGCGCCTGGCACGGTCGTCTGCCGCACCGGGCGGGGGACACGAGTGTGTCGGCCAGATAACGCCATGCCTGCGCCACTCCGACGCAGTCGACCCTTACCGCACGTAGTCGGACATAGGCACTCATGACCGCGTCGATCCGCGAGCGGACGTTGTCGTGATGCAACATGAACTCGTGCATCGCGTGATTGAGGTCGTTGAACCCGTCATTGCACGAGAGGTTAGTCGCACTCATTCCTCACGACGCACTGTCCAAGCCAGCCGCGCAATGTCAGTCAGGGACTCGCTGATATACACTCTGCGCTTAGGCAATCGACTGTCATAGGAACCTGTATTTTTGGCAATGTAGAACGGCCAGGCGCCGCGACGGAGGAAACGCACCTTCTCTCGATTTGCGCGCTTAACCTCGATTTCCCTCGTTCTTCGAGAACGCTTCAACGAAGGATACAGGGCCTTCTCGAGCGCCACCTTGAAACGAGTTGCGAGCAAAGGGTCCTCACACAACACATATCCGTGGAGGTGAATGCGCGACCGCGATTTCCCCGATGCTGATCGACTCTCGAACACATAGCCCAGGGGAAGGTCCTTAATGCCATTCACCCTCATGGCCCTCCGAAGACGCTGCTCGACATTTCGCTGGATAGCACCCTCGCCTTCCCATTTTACGAGTAGCTCAGGATCGATATGCGCGGTGAACGCGAAGGCTTGCTCGAACTCCATTCCGGCATCCCAGCCGATGAATAACTTCATGGTTTCGGTGAGGTCGCGCCAGCGCGGTAACTTCGTCGCTGGGATGAGCGGGAGGTCGCAGTGATGGCTGGTTTCATTCCATACTGACATAGGCCGGTATGCATGCCTCGGATTCCAATGAATCCTGTATCGCCGAAGCGCATCATCCATCAGATCCCCGACCAATTGGCGGTCAGCGTCCGCATGCCTCAAACGCGCGGATTTCAGCCGATTCATGAGGGGCTTCCGCCGGCGCGCGCCACTGAAGTCACGCAGCTGTATCGCCGAGATCTTCAAAGGGCCGGGGTAGCTCCTACCCGCGGTGCGTTTGACGGAATTTTGCGAGGCGGCCGCGAGGCGTCTGCTGGCGGCATCAGAACATAGGTTTTCCATGTCCAAACGCCCTATCAAGCGAATGCGTGCTCATCAACACACAATCAAAAGATTGAAGGCAGATCCTCATGCGACGAGAGGCCCTTCAAGGCGGTCTCGATCGCCTCGTTGTCTTCCGCAGATAGCCCCTCAGTTTTGATAGTAGGCCGCAATTCGCGAAGCCGCGCCACAGTTGGAACTTCGTGCACAGACAGCCATCGCTCCCCGGCATGTCGATCCGCGACGACCTCCCGCATCACAGCATGCTGCCCTGCATCCAGACTATCGAGCTTCCCACGAGCTATAGTCTCCAGGCCGGACACAAAACGGCTGGCCTTCTCTTTAGCTGCCCCCGATCCAATGATTGCCGTCCAGTCGACGTCGGGAAGCCGTTGGATGAGCACAGCCACCAAAAAATCCCGCTTATCAAGCTCCAAGAGGTCAGCAAATTGCATTGCCCGCTCGAGTGGTATCGGAACTCGGCCTAGGGCCATATGACTTAGAACCACCGACTGCTTGTAGCCGAGTAGCTTTGCGAGCGCACGCTGACTCAGCCCCCGCTCGCCGGCAGCGCTGGCAAGCCCGTCGGCCAGCATTCTGGCAGCAGCACTGTCTCGATAAGCGGTGTCGCTTGTCGGTTCTTTCACTTCGCGTCTCCGTTGCCGCTTCGCCTAGCAGGCTTCCCTGGACATATCGTCATGTGTATTTTAGAACACACACCATGACCTTATACAGCGAACTCGCCGGCAGGATCAGAAAGGCAGCGCGGAACGGCTCTCGTCTTCATTTGGATCACTGCCACGTCCGCGCCCTCATGGACGCCAGACTTTACCCCATCATCGCACTCATGGAAGCGGAAGAACTCAACGCCCTATGCCAGCAGGACAATTACGTAACCGAACCACAAAGGGCGCTCCCTCGAAGCGCCATGAGCTCGGAGCCTATTGGCTCTGGTATCGCGCTGATCGAGACGACTGGGCCATCTGCTGGTATGCCGCTACAGCAGATGGACGTGAGCGTCGGACTTGCCGCAAGTCGATCGGCATTGGCGGCGGTGACGCAAGTCACCCGCCGAAAGCAGCGCAAGACGCCTTAGCCGAACACTATCTTTCAACGCAGAAGCCGGTCGAGGCACCGATCGCACAGGTTTACGTCGAGAAGCTGATGGCCGACTGGCTTATTGACCATGCACAGCCGAACCTTTCTGACCCTGTGCGGTATGCTAATGGCGTGGCGCACTGGTTGGCGTTTTTCGCAGATGAGCGCGCCACCGGTCGCCTTCCCGGACCGCCGACCGTGGCCGACATCAACTCCGCTCTCGTCGAGCGCTTCCATACATGGCGCGCGCGACAGGGCGTCAGCGGTCACACCATCGCACGAGATACCGCAGCGCTTCGCCAGCCTCTGAATTGGGCGTGGAAGCGCAACATGATCGCCTCGGCCCCCTTCGTCCCGGACGTCAAGCATAAGGCCGAACCCCGCGACCTCGTCTACAGCGTGGAACAGGTTGCGCGCCTGCTGGAAGCTGCGTGGTCGCTGGAGGATCGCCAGCATATCCATATGTTCGCCATGATCATGTTGAGCACCAATGCCCGGGTCGAGGCCGTCCTCGAACTCGACAAAGACCAGCAGGTTCGCGACGGGCTGATCTACTTCAACGCGCCTGGTCGCCAGCAAACCAAGAAGCGGCGTTCGATCGTCCCGATCTGCCCCACGCTCGCGCCGTGGCTGGAGCTCTACCAAGGCCGCGCGATCCAATGGCAGAAGCGGCATCTCGACCGCAGCACGGGCGAACCGTGGTTCGAATACCTGCCCGCGGACAGTATCAAGACTGCCTTTAACAAGACACTCATTGCTGCTGGCATCTGCCATCAAGCGATCGATGATGAAGGCTCCCCGATCTGGTTGCCGCCGCGGCACAAGCTTGGCGAAACCGCACCGAGGCCCAAGCTTGTCGGCTTGGGATCACCAAACACGCTCCGGCATACGACCAGCACAGAGATGCACCGGCGTGGCGTGCCTGAAGCGCAGATCGAAACCGCAGCCGGTCATCGCGGCACCGGGACGAACAATCGCCACTACCGCCATCTGCGACCGGAATATTTGACACAATTCGTCGAAGGCGTAGAGGCGTTTTGGAGCGACGTAGGGAAGCTGACTAAGGTCCATTTGGTCAACCAGCGCAAACCTGTCGTCTTCGACCTAGCCGCCTGATCCTATGCTTGTTCCGCGTCATGCTCTGTTGCGACGTCCCGGCATGTGCAATTGAGCGAGATCCGACGGGGAGCCCGAGTCATTAACGGAACGGTTCGCTGCCGGTTGGCTGACCGCCAAGCCGATGGAAATCCCGTTCAATCCGAAGGGGCTGTATCTCGATAGCCGCACCGATGTCGTCGGCGAACGAGGCGGCCGGAGCGGCCTCGACGTGATGCACTGGAACGTCGCCGTGCGACAACGGCCTAGTCCAACGACAGACCATGCGTCGCATCGGCGACATGACTGGCATTCCTGCGCGATCTCAGCCCGCTAAGTTGTGGTGACCGGGCGCGCAATGCCGCCGAGGTAAAAGGCTGCACAGTGTAGGAGCCGGTTGCCACGTCAACCTGCCCGGTTGATCAGATCGGTGAGACCCGGGCAGGCGCTGAGATCATCGGCGAAGAAATAATCCTGGGCATAGCCGGCCATCTCGCGGTTCAGACGCGCGAGATTGTCGCGGGTGATCCGGCCCGAGGGCACATTTGGGACGAGGGCGTGGGTCGGGGTTAGCGAGATGATGCCGTGTCGCGGGACGTCGGGCACGCAGAAGTGCCCGCCAACCGGCTCGATCAGGCTCCAGGAGGTTACCTTGAGCGCCGTCTTGATGCGGTCGAGGTTGAGATAGATGACCGGACCCATTAGGTCGCGCATCGCAAAAGAGCCGTCGGGCCGCGTCGCCATGATATTGTTCTTCTCAAGCCGTTCGAGCTCGTCGGCGCCATATTCGTGCCGAACCCCCAGCGTCTCAGGGCTGCGGATGTACTGCGTCGGCAGATGGCGGCGTTCCGCGCGCGACTGCCATAGCGCATAGAAATCCGAGATGATGTCGACTTGGGACTTGTCGAAATGGGAAATTTGGCCGGCGAGGATCTGTTCAGCGAGTGCTTGGAAGGCGTCCTCGATCCGCTTCATGAACCCGGTTTCGGCGCCGTGGCTCCACGCGCGGTCGGCGCAGAACATCGCGTCGTCGGCACGCGCACGCCGGGTCTTGTGGCGAAGCAAGTCGCGCAGTTCGACACCGCCGTCGGTCACGAACCGCGCGATACTCCTCGCGGGGAAGACGTGTTGCTGCCGCACCAGTCCATGTGGGTTCCCGGACTGGGGCGGATCGGCGCGGGGACGTTTTGTCATAGCGTGCTGCTCGGTTCGGCCTTGGCCTTCATGTCGGCATCGTGGTTCCGGATCGTAAACAGCGGCCAACCCGACCCGCGGAGGTCGCCGCAATTGAGCTGGGCCAACCATAGGCGCTCGAAAAGCACCTGCGCACGCATCAGCTCGATCCGCAGGGCATTCAGATCCTCGACCATCCGGCCGTGCACAATATCATTGCGCATCTTGATCATGGCCGGCGCGTGCTCGAGCAGTTCGCTCGCGAGCTTGCGCCATGTGGGGCGGATCGCCGCCACCATCCGCGTTATCCGCTCGATCAGGCTCATCGTCGGCACCATCGAGAGCGCGCGCTCGATGGCCTGTCGCTCGGTCGGGGTCTCGGCGAGCGGGGTCGCGAGCTTGCGCGCTGCCTTACCCAATTTATTCCAGCGCTTCTTCTCGACCGTCTCGCGCGTGAGCCCGTGCGATTGCTCGAATGCCTCGATCAGCCGCTCGATACCCTCGACGCACGCGGTGAGCCCGGTTTCCATCACGCCTGACGTGTATGAACTCGCATAGCCATAGGCCGCGGCGTGGAGCAGCTCGCGTTTGCTCTCGAGCGTCAGGAGCGCGGTCGCACCTTTGACGAGATAGGTCTCATCTGGGGCGAGGAACGGTGGCTCGACATGGTCGCGGGCACGCTCCCGCGGCTCGAGCTTGACGCTATGCCATGTGACGTCGTGCTTGCCGGCGCCGCTCTTCACCTCTTGGAACGGTGTGATGAACTGGCGGAAGCGAAACACGAGCAAGATCCGCATCAGAAACCAGATTCGGTCTGCGGCTTCGTAAAAGACCGCCGGGTCCATTCCGCTTGCGATCGACGCCATCTCGATACCGGGCAGGTCGAGCCGTTCGACTTCGGTCGCGGTGCGGGCATCGTCGCGATGCAAGGTGAGCTGCAGCAACCGGAACTTGATTCCGAGCGGCTTGATCTTCTTCCAGGCCCCCGTCTTGCGGGGCGGGTCGGGGGTTCGCCATGCCTTGCTGTAGACATGCCAGCCGCGCGGGCGCTGCAGGAACACATATTCGGCGCCCATTCCGCCATGATAGCCGTGGTCGATCTGATCGCGAGATTCGAGGATCTGGAGATCGGCGAACGGCTGGATCGAATCTTCGTCGATTCCCGGCCCTTGCGTCATCCCGCTAGAGCGGACCAAGCCTTTGCCCGTTTCCTTCTGGTTGTAGCTGCCGTCTTCGCTCAGTCTCCAGTCGGGCCGAGCATGGAGCGTCCAGTTGATCTCACCCTCTGTGTCGAGCCGAAGCAGTTCAATCTCTCGGTCGCGCGCGCCGATCAGCGCGATGCGGTTGTGATGGAGATAGTGCGCGTCCTGGTGGAACACCGCCGACACGCGCATCTCGGCGCCTTGGCAATCGGTGAGGACGAGGCTGACGGATCGTTCGAAATCGCTCATGCGCATCAGGGAAGCCTGCGCGATCGTTTCAAGGCTATCAAGTGCAGTTCCGTTAAAGGCGCACAGGAGATGACTTTGTTCACCGAGCTTAAACAGCGGCTCTCTCCCAACGAAGCCACCTCCTTGTGATTGCAGGCGCTGGACTGGTGCGGCGAGCTATATCGCGATCAGATCATGTGGCCCGACCTCCGCACGATCATTCGCCTCACGCTAATGACGATCAGCAGCAAGCGAACTGAGATCATCAAAGACGACTATTCAGCCGCGCACCTTGTCCTGTCGATCGTCGTTTCGGTTGCTGAGCGGGAGGTGGGAAGCGGTCGTTTCGACTTGTATCGCGGCATCCTCGATCATGATGGGGAGAGCCTTCGCTTCATCGCGGAGGAGGCATTGCAACAGCTACGGGACGGCGGCTGGATGGAGTACAACGAGTGGCAAGATCGCATTGAACAGATCGATGAGCGAGTTCGCGATGCCGGCTGATTCGCAGGACCCGACGCAGCACATCGGCAATTACTCCGCGTTCATGGAGGAGATTAAACTGCGGACACCGGCTATCGATCGCTACATGGCCCGGTTCAATATTGAGGCTGGGGTAGTCGAGGGGTTCACGGACGCGGAAATCTGCATTCTGCAAGTACGCTACGTCTGCGAATTGATTGCTCTGTCGAGTGCCGCTGTCCACAACCTCATCGGGATCACGTCTCGTATTCGCGACAGCTACCAGCCCGGCATGATCTTCAAGCTTCTTGAGGGTAGCAACAGGAACTCGTTCCCGCATGCCGTCACCTATGGCGCAGGACTAGCTTCATACGAGTACAAGAAGGGCGGGATGGACCTCGCTGAGTTGAAGAAGGTCTATAATGACTGCGGTGAGTTTCTACATCGCGGGCGCTCAAACATGTGCTTGCGGGCAACCAACGCGAGTATGCACCCGAAGAGATACTGGCCTCGGTCGCTCGGATCAAGGCGCTGCTGAACCTGCATGTCGTGCTCATGCTCGACGCAGGGATCGTTGCCCTCGTCACCTTGTCAAATGAGAACGGCGAGGTTCAGGCCGCTCACGCGCAGTCAGATGGACCGGCCATTCTCGTCGAGGACGACGGGGCGTCTGCGTAACAAGGTTCGTCACCAGCCGGCGAACGTCCGCTCCCGTTTAGACCTGCCGTACGGTGCTTGGTGCGGCTAAGGCCTCTTTGTCCCAATTTCAGGCTTCACGGACAATTGAACCAACGACTGCTTTCGGGATCGAGGTCGAAAACGTTGAACGGCAAGGGGTGGGCGTGAGCGGAACGGCCGGAATTGGTGGAAAGCGGAATGACCGCTTTCGGGCTGAACTCTGAAAAATCTGCCATCGAATGCGCTCGCCAAATGCATCAGATTTGTGTCCGTGAATTTTGGATCATTGAGAAAGCGATCTTCCGCTCTTGGTTTGACGATCTATCACCAAGATCGACTGATTCAGGAGAGAACCTGTGCTGCCCCTTCTAGCGCTAGTGATGATTGTCACTGCCAGCCCTGACCCTGCTCCTTGCCCTGGTGCAACAACGACAGAGGTGAACGCCTGTCTCGCAGCTCGCTTCGGTGAGGCAGATGCTGACCTAACCCACTATTACGACGTGGCGGTTCAGCGAGTCCGCAAAGAAGGTGGGGAGCCTGTAGCCAAAGTTTTCATCCACGCTCAACGATCATGGCTGTCGTACAGAAATTTTGAATGCAATGCGCTTTTCGAGAAGTATCGGGATGGCACAATCAGAACGAGCGTGGAGATTGGCTGCCGCATACGCTTAACGCGCTTACGGACTTATATGATCTGGCGCCATTGGCTGACTTATTCTGATAGCACGCCCCCCTTATTACCTCGCCCAGCGACCGATAGCGCACTGTCAGATGGTCGCGGATAGCTGAGCGTACGCGTTGTTACGATGTTGTCGCTGATGCATACCTTTTGACTTTTGCATCAGGAATGACCGGGGTGGAAAGATCGCCCTGATCGAATGGCTGATTTCGGGCTGGCGAGCCGACGAGCTAAACGGCCGATAATGGGCGAAAGCGGTCGTCCGCCGCGAGTTGCGATAACGCTCAAGCCGCTTCACCAAACTCGTCGGCATCCCGTCGCTGATGCCCCCTTCCCCGTAACTCATTGATATACATGACGCCGGTTTTGCGGTTCATTCGGGCAAGCATCGTTGAAAACAAAGCGAATTACGGCTCCACGGCTAAAGCGTGGCTTTACCAGCGTTTGCAGAATCATTTCCCACGGTGTCTAAGCCCGTGGACATCAAGGGGATTCTCATGCTTCGAGTAGACGGTGCGTATCTTTACAAGCTGAGTGTCAGCCTTCGGGTGATCAATGATCTACCCAAAGTAGATACTCCCCGTATCGACGTCCTGTTTAATTTGATCCAGGTGAAAAGCGCATTGAATGAGTTTGTTAATCAGAGCCTTTTCAAACCCGGGCTGCGCGTTCTGGCTCAGCCCGCTCGAGAACTGTATGCGGCAATTGACTCAATCGCCCCCGATCTTGGCCCGGATGTGGATTATGCAGAGATAATTCGCGGCTGGCGCTTAGCCGGACTGGTAACGAAATTCGCAAATCTTGAGAATATTTTAATCGCAACTCTGCAAACACTCGACTTATACTACGTTTCGCAAAAAGGCGGATTTGACACGTCGGTGCTTACGGACGCCGGCGAAAACCTGTTTCCGGGATCATTGCTTGTAAAGGTTCCGGAGGCAGCGGTTGACGTGGCGGCAGCGACGCGGTGCCTAGCTTTCGAACTGCCTACGGCTGCAGCTTTTCATTTGCACCGTGCGAATGAAGCGGTTCTCCGAAAGTACTTTGACCATCTGGCGGGTGCTAGTAGCCGTCCCACCTCAGGTAATATGGGAGATTTCATAAACGTTTTGAAAACGAAAAAACTTGGCGACTCAAAAGTTCTCGACGTTCTGAAGAGCATAAAGGATTTGCACCGTAATCCCCTTATGCATCCTGACGATAGCATAAAGTCTGTGGATGAGGCGATCAGCCTTTACGCTGCCATACGCGCCGCCATTGGCTATATGCTTGATCGCATCGACGACGACGAGGCGCCGGTAATTAAACCCCTGCCCTTGGAAATGCCGGAGCAGACCAAGGCATTGCTGTAGCCGCGCCGCAAAATTGATTCCAGCGACTGCCAGGTATGCCGGTTTGCCTGCCCCCTCTACTCGTGAACAGTCCGAAACTTCAGCTTTCGGAGCAATCGCACTGCAGAGGCCATTGGCGGTATCAGCTAGAACGGAAGCCAAGCTGGCCCCGGTAAGGGCTGGCGCGGATTTATAGCGCGTATCGCCTTTACCGATGCGGTTGGTAAGACCGCCACCCCGCGACGGGTGGCGAGGATGAGGACGCGCTCATCTTGTCCTATGGGCATACCGACAACGCGGCCTCGCGTCGTATTATATAAGAAACAAGCGTGGCAGCCTTCCTGAACGCTTAGATACAGTCGCCTGTACTCGACGTCCGCCGCTCGGCTGCCACTTAACCAACCAAAGCCCATCAGGAATGTAATCATGTACAGCCACGAGAACGCCAGCATCAGGCGGCTTCGCGGTTTAGGGGCACTGCCCTTTTTTTGACGGTATGATCGAAGCCAGAATAAGAGCGCGATACAGAGGACCAAGCCAATCGCAGCGATAATTACCATTTGTAAGATTGCGGAATAGCCCGTGGCCATAACTACCTGAATGCTTGCCTGGAGAGCCGCGCCCGCAAGCCCAAAGTGGTTAAGTAAATGGTCAAGGTACACGGTGCCGGAAAAGAATGCCGTAGCGGCACCAATTACGATTGCGGGAGCGGCCATTGAAGTCGCGATGCTAACGATTGGAACGCCAGCAGAGCTTTTGGGGTGTGAGTCGGGATCATGCATTGCACCCTCCGCATTGCATTTCAGGTGCTTTTGAACAAGGCAGTGAAACTTTGAAAGCCGCCGAGCGATATTCAGCCACCGCGCGCGAGATGCCGCCGAACACCGTCGCGGAGATACCGTAGATTAAAACAAGCAAGGCGTTGTTTCCCTCCATCATTCAAAGCCCGGTCAAACCATCACCAATCCTCCGATAGCGAACAATTGCTGTTGTCAGCACGAACCCGTTTTCCTTGCAGGTCGTATCCGGACGAATCACCCTGCAGAGGCAAAAATTTCAGAAAGGCGGGTCATCGTCAAAAGCGCTGGTCCTTGTAGAAGCTTTCATCCCTTCCTTTGATTGAACACCGCTGAAGTCAATTATCCGATCCTCGTAACGCTTCAAATCGGCATATTGGCCAAGTAGCGTCGCTTGTCCCTTCGGTGACAAGTTATAGGTCGTGTACGGATCTCCATCCCGATCCTCAGCAATCTCCCGTTGGACGTAGCCACTCTCTATGAGGCTCAAAACGGCCAAGCTTACTAATTGTTCTGTAAATCCTGCTCTTGCGACATGGTTTTTGATACTGAAAGCGGTTGGACCGACGGGCGAACCCATCTCTGTTTCGACAATATGTAACATAATCTTGTTCTTTAGATCGTCGACGTCGGTGACCAACGACGGCTCTGGACCAACCTCCTTTGCGGTTTTCGTACCCGCCTCGACCAGCGCAGCGACCGCGGCGGCCTCAATCTCGCCAGATAGTTTAGCAAAATCACCCTGCGACTTTGTTTGATAGAAGATCACGGGCCGGTGCTGAATATCGAAAGGCAGAGTAGGCCGCTTCGCGCGATCACATACCATAATTAATGGTAATCCCTGATCCAGCGCGTACCCTAGTTCAATGAACACGTTAGGATTGTTCTCGCTGATTTCAGCAAACCCGATGGTAGCTTCCCGGAGCGCAGCTTCGATCTTCTCGACAATGGGCTTCGTCCCAAGTATCTTATCCGCGCGGACGGGAAGAGCGCCAGCGGCGTTCAGCGCAGGGGCAAAAGTTTCAGTGAAACGCGTATCATATTCGGCGTTATCAAATACCTGCATTACGAAACACGTCTTCACTCGCCATCCTTCCGGGCAATGTGTGTGAGCGCTGACCGCAGTGCGCAAAGCGGCAAACCAGAGCCTCAGTATCTGCTACCATCGGGCGTTGCTATAACCGACATCGGCGCTCGAAGCGCAGACGCACTAAAGGTTAGCCATTCAACACGGGACGCCGCAGAAGCCCGTCGCCGGTTCGAGTCCGGTTAGACATTTTATCTCGTTGAAATCGTTCGATTGTTTAAGGCCCGGTCGGGCCTCCAGTCTGTCTAACTGTTATTTCACAGTGCCTTAGCGCCGTCTAACCGCGCCACGTTGCAAATCTGGACATGCGCCCTCGGGTTGGATGTCCGCAATTGGTCGAAAGCGGCTTGGCCGCCTCCGGCCACCAATGCAGGTAAGCGGACCTCCATTAAATGGCAAAGCAGGGGCGATAGTGATATTCGGCTGGCTTGCGAAAGTCCGCTTTGCAGCTAATCTAGTGCTCTAATGGCAAGGTAGCTGCTCATGGTGCTCACTGCTGCGTTACTTGCGCTTGCTCCTATCGTTGCGATGTCAGGTCGCGAAATGCCAACTACCATTGTTCAGCGCTTATTAGAAGCAAGTGCTAAGGAGGATTGGCCCGCCGTACTCACTATGCTGACCGCTGACGCGCAACTCGGGATGGGTGATGTTGGCGGCCCACTAAATAAAGAGACGGTATCAATATTGGGGCAGATGGAAAGGTATGGGTGCCGCATTACGTCCATTCGCGACACCCCAAACTTCCTTCCAGTTAAGTACGATACTCTTTTCGTGGAAGTGAAGCGTACATGTCCGTATGGCGCCGTTTCGGGCAAGTCCGGCGAGCACGAGATAACCACTATTTACTTTGTAAAAGGGCAGAAGGTAGCTGGCTTTTACATGCAAATG
The DNA here is from genome assembly GCF_014841445.1 of Sphingomonas sp. CFBP 8765. NCBI lineage: Bacteria > Pseudomonadati > Pseudomonadota > Alphaproteobacteria > Sphingomonadales > Sphingomonadaceae > Sphingomonas > Sphingomonas sp. CFBP 8765. The sequence continues at coordinate 937,546 of NZ_JACYTY010000001.1, forward strand.
AACTCTCCACCCACTCCGCAATAAGTTTGTAGGGAGCGCTGTGATTCGCCGAACACCGGAAAATCAATGGAATTGAAGCTTTTTTGGTCGGCGATCAGTCAGCACTCACGTGCCGACCGGCTTAACAACCGGCAGCTTTCAATCACGCTGAATAAAGGTAGGTAGGGCTGTTTCTGGGCGTTAGCGGTCAGTCAACGCGATCGGCTCCGGAGCGTCCGGAATTGGTGGAAAGTGGAAGTTAGAACTCTGGCTTGAACGACGGATCGACCCACCCTCCTTGATCTTGACCGGGTGCGAGCTTCACGCGCGATATGTCGAACGGATTTAGGCGATCGACGAACGCAAGCGCGCTGTCCGCCACACGTTCGTCCGGCCCTTCTAATTCATGATCCCAGAAATGAACTGCTCCGCTGCCGGGATCGACGTAGAAGTGATTGCCGCAACCATCCTCCGCCAAAAGTATCACGTTAGCAGGAAAGCCTTCTATTCCGCTCGCAGCTTTAACCGCCTCTCCCACCGGGATGAAGCGGGCCACGCCAACCTCGTTATCTTGAGTGCCAAGCGAGTTATCTTCCGGAACTGCGCCGTCATGATGTCTGGTGAACTCGACGTAACTGTTTGGAAGCGCGACTCCCACTGACTGCTCTAAAGCCTCGAGTTGCGCGTCTGTCGGCGCGGGCATGGTCGGTATGGCAATCGGCATAGACAACCTCCTAACGTGTGATCTTACCGGTTAGCTGCCAGTCCGCTAGTGGGCGCTTCCCGCCGGGCTGCTTTTGGCGTCCGCTTTGTTGACCTCCAATGTCGCGAGTTGGTGGAAAGCTGCCGTTCGTTAAAGCGACGTTCGTGCGTCAAGATATGGAGGCTAGCAGTCGGGTGACGGGCCATCGAGGTCAAATCTCCGCTTCCATTTCGCTCCACTTCGTTCCCAGACCTGTAGGATAGCGACCCACCCCGCCGTCATCGGGTTTCCGATGCAATTGAAGCCGTCTTCCCCAAGATGGAATGGCGGGTCGTCGTGCGCTTCTTTGATGGTAGCGCCTGTCGTTGAGTCGAGTGGATAGCCCAGCACTGGATCTACGACATTACTTTGCAAGACTGCGCTTGTTCCGAAGGCGACATCGAATGTACGCTGACAACCTTCACAGCGCATCCGCACCAACAAGTTTGTTAGGGCGAAGGTTGCCTCGTGCGGATGGTAATCACAGTATCGCGGAATGCCTCGCAGCCACCATTTGGGCGGCTCGGGGATACGATCTGTGATGTCCATCAAAGGATAGTGCATGCCGATGCCCCACTTTCTTCGATAGGCTACAGCGGATACCTGGCGAGAAAAAGAGCGCGTGAGCGTCCGCTATTGGGCGGAAGCGGAATGGCCGCTTTGGGCCGATCTCAATCGGTAGCCCGAATGTCGCGACGTGGTGGAGAGCAGAAATGACAAAGCCGCCAGCCTTCGGCTGACGACTTCGTCTCACCCTTTGAGATTCGCAACCCGTCAGGCGTAGGTCGTTGTCGTGGTGCGACGACGGTAGCGAACTGCTCCGCCGACCATGCCTAGGCCGACGAGCATCATTGCCCAAGTGGCGGGCTCGGGGACTGCGGATGTGGAAAAGCTACCGCTGTACGCGCCTAAGATAGTGCCCCTCTGGCGAGTGTTGGGATCGAGAGTGGTATAACTAAAGCTGAGCCGGTCCGCGTTGCGTGGATCTTTAAGTTCGTCCAGCCCCAGACCGCTTTCGCCATTCTCCGCGCGGAAGAACGCATTGATCGCTAGTGCCCCGAAAGCGCCTGCCCCTGTCGCGAACGGCGTTTCGAGCGACGATCCTGTACTGCGCGCGCTAGCGAAGTTGAACGTCGTAACCAGCACCGGTTCGCTGAACGGTTGACCAAAAAGGGTGAAACCGCGGCTAATCGATAGCAGGGGTTCAAAACCCGGCGCTCCCGACAGGGTAAAGGCGTAATTCCCAATCGTTGCCGAAAAATCCGTCACTGGCAGGTCGTAGAACGCGTCCTGGTCGCCACCTTCTAAGAAAGTAAGAGCGGTCGTATCAAGCGTGAAGGTAAAACGGAACGGAGACCCGTTCGAGGCCGCAGCGTTCCTGACCAAAGCTCCCTGGGAAGCGTCTACGCTGCCTTGTCCAGAAAATACGATTTTTGCGGCCTCTGCGGGAACGCCAAGCCCAAGCCCAACTCCTACAAGACCCACTGCCGTTAACGCACGTAGCATAGTTGCCCTCCCTATTTTTCGTCGAAGTGGCAACAGGGATAGCGTTCTGTCAAGGAACCCCTTTCATTGAGAATGCTCGAGAAAACCACGAATGAACGCCTAATGGATGATAGCGAAATGGCGGATTTTGGTGGATAGCAGCCTGTCCGCTTATGAGCACGCAAGAGGCGAGAATGGCTATCTGTTCATAGACGGCACGACGGCAGCTATCGACCAGATTAGGCGGTTGCTGATGTCTGTATTTAACAGAACCCGTCGCCTCCGAAATTGCAGCAAGGAGCCACAAGATGACGACGCGCTACCGTGTCGGCGTGGACGAGCCCAGCATGGCGATAATTAAGGTGAAAGCCGGTTAGAGCATCGCTTGACTAACGACCTTCATCGCGGCGCACCAAGTGTCAAACCGGCGCACACCGCCAGCGTCGAAAGGAAACACCGTTGTTTCTACTTCGATGGTGTCTCTTGAGCCGAACCAATGCAAAGCACGAAGTTCCAAGGCCGAGCTGCGCGAGCGATGCGCGAAGAAATTTCGGGTCAGGCGAAGGTTCTCAAGCGGCCATGGCGTCGAGCCGATTGCGGCTGCCACGTTGGCGACATTACCAATATTGAGGCGTCTCGCTGCCTTGATTGCATCCGTAGGCCGATACCACCTCGGCTCGAAACGCTGCCCTGTTATCTGCAAAAGATAATGGCTTACTGCCTCACGGTTTCTATAGCCATGCGGCACGCTCGCCGGCACCAGACCGCCCAAGCCCGAGGCGCGTCCTGTCGCCGACGACAGAATGAAGTTCCGCACATACATTTCCCACGCGTTCTGAAGCTGGAAAATGATATGCTCCGCCTGCCGGCGTTCGACGGCGTTGAGTGGTGCACCGCCTATAAGCGGCGTCATCTCTGCATGGAGATTGTCAACCCGGCGCTCTAGCTGGGACACGAGACTGCCAAGCATTAGGCCGCAATTGCGTTAACAATGGCTGCAAGCCGGGGACGTCGCGAGCTTGTCCGCTGTGTGCTGCTTTTGCTTGCAACAACAAACGTGGCGTAGGGGCCATTGATGTCGTCATTCTCGACTGCCGTGGCGAGCAATGGCAGAGTGTTCGCAGCATTCGCATGACTCAGCCCAACGCCACGTTTGTTGTCCACAGTCGCAGTTAAAGCGGAAGTGGGAAGTTCGCCAGCTACGAATGCGATGGCGCAAACGAGAAGGAGGAAATTCGGCGCGTCAAAAAACGTTGTCTCACTGAAGGATGGGCCGAACGTAGCAACGGCAATATTGATGTTTTTATGCACAAGGGCGGTTATATTCACAAAATACGCTTCGTCTCGCTTAATGTTGTTCTTATAGAATCCGCCGACCTTTTCTTCTCCGCCGTCGCCTAGGCCATTCGCAAAGGCCATGTACAGCTCGGCGATCAGCGTAGTGTTCTTTAGGCGCACACTGTCACGTAGCGACACCACATGATATTCGTCCCACAGCGCTCCGTTCTCGCGCGTGGTGTTCCAGATCGCCCATTTGACGGGTTCGTCATACTTCGCATGGCGTAGTTCTGCCGGCGTGACCTTGACGCTGTAGGAGTTCAGGCGAGCAAACACCTCTAGCACCTCGGCATCCGACGCATTCAGAAGCTGAACGGTCGAAATGTTATAGGAGAGGAAGGCGTCTTTGCGATCCTGTGTAAGCTCATTGTAGCGTTGCCCCCCGAAGTCAGGGCTGCGCGAGCTGATACGGATGTCGTTGTTAGCAAACGCTAAGATAGCACGCAGTCGTTGCTGACCATCGACGACTTCACGAATAGATGATTGCGTAACCGCGTCGATACGTGTGCGGATATAAACGGCGGGGATTGGAAGCTCCCGCAGAATGGTGTCGATCAGAAATGACTGAGCTTGAGGCGTCCATACCGACCCACGCTGAAACTGCGGTTGCAGCTCAAGCTGCTTCTGCCGGTTCCAAGTAAGAAAATCGGAAATTGAAAACGTCTGTGGAATGCTAGGCATAGGTTCCTCCCGCCGGACGTATGCCAGCGCCATTGTGCGTTCACTAGCTACATTTCGGGATATTGGCTTGCCGCATTCGATCACGGCCGATGAACATGAACGGATGTCTGAAGTTGGGGAGCGCGAAACGTCGGCTGAATGTCTTCATGTGTGAAGGAAATCGGGCACCGGCAGGTGTACGATATCCTCCAAAGCAGGAAGCCGCGGGCCGCGGATGTTGGCCTATGGGGTTTTCGGTTTTCGCCCTGGTTTGAGGCGCGTGCAACAGCTGCCCGGGCGGGCAT